>DASXIN010000024.1:0-17141 GCA_036497945.1 Streptosporangiaceae bacterium
CGGGTCCGCTTCCAGCCAAAGTCGAGGCCGATGCCGAGCAGCACGATGGCCACCAGCGTGACGATCGAGGCGGGCTCGTGGATCAGCGTGGTGAACACGAACGTCAGCAGGACCACCGCGGACGCGGCGATCGCCAGGCCCAGGACCAGCACGCTGGCCCCGGTCTCGCGGCGGACCCGGAAGTGCGCCGCGGTGATCAGGGTGAAGATCAGCAGGGCGACGGCGCTGCCGATCGAGGCGATGGCGTCCAGCTTGAACACCACGGCCAGGATCAGGCAGGCCACAGCCTGGATGAGCAGCCCGGCCGAGGCCCGCCCGCCGACCTTCCGCGCCATCAGCGGTGGGAACTGCCCGGTCTCGGCCAGCCGGTCGGACAGCCCGGCCGCCGGGTACAGCCCCGCGTTGGTCGCCCCGGCGGTGGCGAACAGCGCGGTGACGCTCATCAGCCAGTAGCCGGCCCGGCCCAGCGCGGGCTCGGCCGCCACGGCCAGCGCGGTCCCCCCGGAGGAGATCACCTTCTCCACGGTGAGCGTGCCGAACACGCCGAGCGCGATGGCCACGTAGATGATGGTGGCGATGCCCAGCGCGAGGAACATGGCCCGGGGCAGCTGGCGGCGCGGCTCGGCCAGGTCCTTGGCCGTGAACGTGATGATGCCGAAGCCGAGGAAGGCGAAGAACGTCAGCGCCACGCTGGACACGATGTCGCGCAGCGGCGGGTAGCCGGACGGCGCCAGCAGCGAGGGGTTCATGTTCACGAGCGTGACCACCGCGAAGATGACCAGGATGCTCAGCACGACATAGACGATCACGGTCTGCGCATTCGCGACGAGCTTGGAACCGACAATGTTGACCGCGGTCATCGCGACGATGATGAGCGCGGCGAAGACCTTGGTCCAGGCGGCGTTCTCGCCCGCGACCGCGGCGCTGGCGTAGCTGCCGAAGGAGACCGCCACCATCGCGGTCACGATGGCGTTGGCTGAGTAGGTCAGCCACGCGGTGATCCCGGTGAAATGGCCGTCGCCGAACCCCTTGGCCACGTATTCGAGCAGGCCGCCGGCCGACGGGTAGCGGGCGCCGAGTTTCGCGAACGAATAGCCCTGCAAGAACGCGATGGCCCCGGCGAGCAGGAAGGACACCCAGACCGCCGCCCCGGCCACCGTCCCGGCCGCGCCGAGCAAGGCGAAGATTCCCGCGCCGACCATGCCGCCGACCCCGATGAATGCGGCCTGCTGGATGGACAGGCGTTTGTCCGGGGTGGCCGGCTCGGCCTTAGTCTGGCTCATCTGGACTTCGCACCACATTCGTGCCGGCCGTGCCCGCGACGATCCCGGCGATGTCATCGAGCGAGCCGATCGCCGCCCGCCGGCCGGTCTTGGCCGTGAAACGCGCGGCGGCCTCCACCTTGGGCCCCATAGATCCGGCCGGGAACTGATGGCTGGCCAGCTCCTCCGGTGTCACTTGGCCCAGCCGCCGCTGCTCCGGCGTGCCCCAGCCGAGGTAGACCCCGTCCACGTCGGTGGCCATCAGGAACAGGTCGGCCGAGACGTCCTCGGCCAGCAGTTCGCTGGCCAGGTCCTTGTCGATGACCGCCTCGACGCCCACCAGGCCGCCCGCCTCGGTGGCCGGGAACATGGTGGGGATGCCCCCGCCGCCGGCGCAGATGACGACGGCACCCTGGTCGAGCAGCCAGCTGACCGGCTGGATCTCCAGGATCCGCTGCGGCTCGGGAGATGGCACCACCCGCCGCATCCGGTCGCCGTCCGGCCGGAAGGCCCAGCCCTTCTCGGCGGCCAGCGCGTCCGCGTCGTCCTTGGTGTAACCCGGCCCGATGAACTTCGTCGGCCGGCCGAACGCCGGGTCGTCCGGGTCCACCACGATCATGGTGAGCAGCGTGGCCACCTGGTGGTCCGGCGGCAGCAGGCCGCGTAGTTCCTGCTGGATCAGGTAGCCGATCATGCCCTGGGTGCCGGCGTCCAGCACGTCCAGCGGGTACGGCTCGGCGCCGGAGTAGGCGCTGGCTTGCAGCGAAAGCAGCCCGACCTGTGGCCCGTTGCCGTGCACCACGATGACGCTGTGCTCCGCGGCCAGCGGAGCGATCGCCTCGGCCGCGGTCCGGATGTTCCGCCGCTGGACCGCGGTGGTCATCGGATCCGATCGCCGCAGCAGCGCGTTCCCGCCCAGGGCGATGACAATCCGCATGTACTGCCTCCTCGGGTCTGTCCAGATTCGGCCGGCTACCCCCGGCTGTCGTCACCCATCCGGGGGTGATTCCGTCGCACCACCGCTTTCCGGATTTCCGCTACCGCGACGATGGTCAGCGCGCATGTCGTGCAGATCAGCCATTGCCGGCCGTCCAAGCTGGTGGTCTTGAGGAATGTCTGGAGCGGCCCGAGGACCGTGGCCAGAATGAGCGTGAGGATGGACACCCCGGTCCAGATGACGAACGTTCGGTCGGCGAACGTGTCCAGGCTGAACACGGTCCGCCGTTCGTCCCGTCCCCCGGGCCGGCCGGGCCGGGGGCTTTTCCGGAAATGTCAACCTGACCCGTCATGCAGGCCAGGCTGCTGGGCTGCTATTCCGGCGTCGACACCCTTCCGGGGGTGATGTGCGCCGGAATGGCTCAGAGGAGGCGCAGGTCGACCGCCCGCTCAATGGCCTCCGAACGCGAGCCCACGCCGAGCTTCTGGTAAATGGACCGGAGCTGCGTCTTCACCGTATTCCGTGATATGTACAGGGTGGCCGCGATCTGCAAATACGTGCTGGTCGGCAGCAGCTTCAGGATGCGCAGCTCGGCCGCGGTCAGCGGTTCGGCGATCAGCTGGCGGTACTCGGCGCGGTCCGGCTGGGCGGCCCGCACGTCGAGGGCCGCGCTGATCACCTGTTCCAGGTACGGATCGGACCGCATCCGGGTCGCGTGCTCGACCAGGTAGCCGGTCACCTGGGGTGCGGTGCTGACCAGTGTGTTGATGAACCCCTCCTGGCGGGCCCGCTGCACCGCGCCGCCCACGATGCCGTCGGCGGTGGGATCGCCGCGCTCGATGGCCGCCGCGGCCAGCAGGATCTGCCGGACCAGCCGGTCCCGGGTCGTCAGGCTGCCCAGCGCGGGTAGCTGGAGGTGCTGTTGCGCGGCCTGATGGTTGCCCGTGGCCAGCGCGATCCGGGCCAGCAGCAGGTCGCGGCGGGCAGCGGGTGCCCCGGCCGCTAGTTCGGCGGCCGCCCTGGCGTCACCGAGCGCCAGGCGTATCTGGGCCTCGAGCTCATCGGCCTGGGCCCGCAGCGCCGCGCTGGGCTCGGCCAGCACCCGCCGCGCCGCCGCCACCGTGGTCAGAGCCTCGCGGATCTTCCCGCGGGCGGCCCAGATCCGGGCCCGGTCGAGCAGCGTGAGGAACTCGAAGACGGGCCGCCCAGCCTCGGTTATCGCGACCGCCCGCTCGGCCAGCCGCTCCGCGGCATTCAGGTCCCGCCGCTCCAGCGCCAGGCCGGCCTGTACGCGCAGATGATCCACGGCGAAGAAGTGCCGGTCGAAGCCCAGCCGCCGAGCTTCCCATTCCGCGGTCGTGGCCGCCTCAGCGGCATCGGTCAGGCGGCCGGCCAGGAACCAGGCCAGCGCCCGGGCGCTGGGTACCAGGATCAGCCGGGCCGGTTCGGGCAGCTCGGGCTGGGCCAGCGCGGCGGCTGCCTCCCGTTCCACCGCGGCGAAATCGTCCAGGCATGGGTAGATCCGGAGCAGGATCAACGGGATCGCCGCGTGCCACTCGTCGCTGAGCTGGGCCTGCTGCTGGATGTCCCGGGCGCTCTGGGCCGCGGTCACCGCCTCGGTCAGCCGGCCCAGCTGCCCGTACTGGAACGCCCGCATCATCGCGAACCGGGCGGCCAGCCGAGACCCCGGCGGGATCGGTGGCTGGGCGCGCTCGATCGCGTCGAGGTAGCCGCCGCCGCGGGCCAGGTCACCGGACAGCAGCAGGTCGGCGGCCAGCCCGAACATCCGCTCCGGGGCATCGGCCAGCAGCCCCGGGTCGACCATGCTCATATCCAGCGGGCTCGGCGCGATGGGGTCGCGCAGGAATTCGGGCACCACCCGGTCCTGAAGCAAGGCCAGCGCCCGGTCGGCCTGTCGCGCGGCCAGGAAATGCCGGGTGGCCCGCCGGGTGTCACCGACCGCTTCGAACCATTCGCCCGCCCGTTGCTGCAGGGCCCGCTCCCGGGCCGACCCCCGGGCCCGCAGCTCGGCCCGGAGCACCTGACGCACCAGATGGTGGTACCGGAAGATCGTCCGGTCATCATCGAGCGGCACCAGGAACAGGTTGGCCGCGTCGATGTCGCGCAGCAGCGCGGCGGCGTCCGGCCGCCCGCTGACCGCCACGCACGAGCCCCCGGTCAGCTCGCCCAGGACGGACGTGTCCAGCAGGAACCGGGCCAGTTCGGGCGGCTGCTGGTTGAGCACCTCGGCGATGAAGTATTCCGAGATCAGGTAGCTGCGCACGTCCAGCGCCCGGGCCACCCGGGCTGGGTCATCGGCGGCCCGCAGGGACAGCGCCGCCATCTGCACCGCGGCCGCCCAGCCCTCGCTGCGCTCGTGCAGCAGGGTCAGCTCGGCCGCACCCATCTCGACGCCGAAGTTGGCCAGCAGGTCACCCGTCTCGGCCAGCGACAGGGAGAGATCGTCATCGCGCAGCTCGCACAGCTCGCCGCCCAGCCGCAGCCGGTGCAGCCGGACCGGCGGGTCGTTCCGGCTGGCCAGCACCAGCTGGGCGTGCTCGGCCGGCCAGCGCTCGACCAGGTCGGTCATGTCGCCGGCCACTGCCGTGGCGGCGGTCTGGAAGTCGTCCACGATGATCGCCGTGCCCGCGGGCAGCTTCATCGCGTCGTTGGCCAGCAGCGCAGTCACGTCGGCCGACATGGTGCTGTCCAGGGCCAGCAGGTCGGCGGCATCGGCGCCGAACTCGGGGGCCACCGCCCGGGCGGCCTCGATGAAGCCGGACCAGAACCGGACCGGGTCCGCGTCGGCCTTGTCGCAGGAGAGCCAGGAGGTGACACCGGGCGGCCTGGTCGCCACCCAGTTGGACAACAGCACGCTTTTGCCGGATCCAGCCGAGCCGACCACCACAGTGAGGCGCTTGCCGGCCCCCGCGGTGAGCCGGTCGTGCAGCACGGATCTGGTGACCAGCGTGCTGGGCAGCGTTGTCCGCCGGAACTTGGTTAGCGCGAAACCACACGTTCGGTGAGGTGCCGCGCTCTTGCTTGAGACCCTCTGCCGAGGCATTTGTCCCGTGCTCTTCCTCGCTTCCCGTGCGGTTTGCCGCAGGTCCGGGCGGTTTGCCGCCGGGCTCGGTGGATGTGTTATGGCCAGGGTGCGGCAAACGTCGCGATCCCACATCACCCATGCCGAGCGAAATAAAAAGTAAAGAAGAAGTAAGGTGAGCGCACGGTCACCCCTGGGTGGGTGATGACGCTGGGTCGGTCACCAGGCACGATGACAGGGACAATGCATCCAGCGACAGTGAGATCTAACTCTGTGCGACCACGAACCTATGAGATCACCTTCGTGGGCCAGGCAGGTGCCGCGCTGCGCGCGGAATTCGACGATTGCGAGGTCTCCGTAGGGTCAGGCACGACAACTCTGCGGGCCGAGGTACCCGATCAGGCCGCCCTCTGGGGCCTGGTGGAGCGGATCAACGGGCTCCGCCTCGACGTGATCGACATGCACCTCGTGGCACCGCCGCCCACGGCGTAACGATCTCACTCAGCACCGCCGGGTCCCGGCACCCGGTTTCACCCCTGCGCGGGTGATGCGCCGCCTAGCAGGGGAGCGGGACACTGCCGCCGTGGCGTCCGACCACGGCCGGAGTGGGCTGTCCTTGTTCCGCGTGCTGCCGGGGTTGCAGGCAGCCACCTCCTACCGGCGTGCCTGGCTGGCCAAGGACGTGGTCGCCGGGGTCGTGCTCACCACGCTGCTGGTGCCCCAGGGCATGGCGTATGCCGAACTGGCCGGGCTGCCCCCGATCACTGGCCTGTACACCTCGATCCTGTGCCTGCTCGGGTATGCGGTGTTCGGCCCGTCCCGGATCCTGGTGCTGGGACCGGACTCCTCGCTCGGCCCGATGATCGCGGCCACCATCCTGCCGCTCGTCGCGGCCAACGGGGATGCCAAGCGGGCGGTCGCGCTGGCCTCGCTGCTCGCCATCATGGTCGCGGCGATCCTGATCCTGGGCGCCGTGGCCAAGCTGGGCTTCATCGCCGACCTGATCTCCAAGCCGACGATGATCGGCTACCTGAACGGCCTCGCGCTGACCATCCTGGTCGGCCAGCTGCCCAAGCTGTTCGGGTTCAAGATCGACGCCGAGGGGCTGATCCAAGAGACAGCCGCCTTCGTCTCGGGTCTGGCCGACGGCAAGGCGGTGCCCGCCGCGGCCACGGTCGGGATAGCCGGAATCGTGCTGATCCTGGTGCTGCAGCGCTGGCTGCCCAAGGTCCCGGCGGTATTGATCATGGTGGTGCTGGCTATCGCGGCCACGTCAGTGTTCCACCTGGCCGATCACGGCGTCAGCCTGGTCGGGGTGCTGCCCAAGGGATTCCCGCCGTTGACCATCCCGCACGTCCGCGCGTCCGACCTGGGCCCGCTGTTCGCAGGGGCGTTGGGTATCGCGCTGGTTTCGCTGGCCGACACCATTTCCACCGCCTCGGCGTTCGCCGCCCGCACCGGGCAGGAGATCCACGGCAACCAGGAGATGATCGGCATCGGCGCGGCCAATCTGGCGGCCGGCCTGTTCCAGGGGTTCCCGGTCAGCACCAGCGGGTCGCGCACCGCGGTGGCGGAACGGGCCGGGGCGAAGACGCAGCTCACCGGGGTGGTCGGGGCGGCCCTGATCATCCTGATGATCGTGCTGGTGCCCGGCCTGTTCCGGAACCTGCCGCAACCCGCGCTGGCCGCCGTGGTGATCACCGCGTCACTGTCGCTGGCCGACATCCCGGGCACGGCGCGGCTGTGGCGGCAGCGCAAAGCGGAGTTCCTGCTGTCGGTGGCCGCGTTCCTGGGCGTCGCGCTGCTCGGCGTGCTGCCCGGCATCGCGATCGCGGTTGGGCTGTCCATCCTCAACGTGTTCCGCCGCTCCTGGTGGCCTTACGACACCGAACTGGGCCGGGTCGAAGGCCTGGCCGGCTACCACGACGTGCACACTCACCCGGACGCTGAGCAGTTGCCGGGCCTGGTGATCTACCGGTTCGACGCGACGCTGTTCTTCGCCAACGTCAAGACCTTCCGGGACCAGATCCGGCGGCTGGCCGCTGGCGACCCGCCCCCCCGGTGGATCGTGATCGCCGCCGAGCCGGTGACCGACGTGGACACCACCGCCGCGGACGTGCTGACCGACCTGGACGAGGAGCTGAACAGGAGGGGCATCAGCCTGGTGTTCGCCGAGCTGAAGGATCCAGTCCGGGCGAAAATCGAGCGCTACGGGCTAACCCGCACCATTGACCCCGGGCACTTCTTCCCGACAGTTGGCGCCGCCGTGCGCGCATTCCAGGCCGAAACCGCCACGCCGCTGATATCACCCTCCGAAGGGTGAGGACGCACCGGGCCGGGCGGCCCAGGATTCTCGCAGAAGCCCTGTAAATAGGAGGCACAGTGACATCCGCAACTATGAGGCCGTCCCGCGGCACCGGGGATCGCGTCGAAGGGCACGGCCTGCTTATCTTCGCCTCGATCCTGCTGATGGTGCTCGGCTTGTTCAACCTGCTCGACGGCATCGCCGCGGTGGCCAGGTCGCACGTGTTCATCGCCAACGCGCACTACGTGGTGGGCGACTTGCGCGCCTGGGGCTGGGTCACGCTCATCTTGGGCGCGCTGCAGGTGCTGGCCGGCGTGGGGGTGCTGACGGGTAACCAGTTCGCCCGCTGGTTCGGCGTAGCGGTGGTCGGGCTCAACGCGTTCGCACAGTTCTTCTTCATTCCGGCCTACCCGTTCTGGTCGCTGACCATCATCGCCGTGGACATGGTCGCGCTGTGGGCGCTGTGCCTGTACGGCAGCCGGTCGAACGTGACCGCCTAGCCGCCACCGCCTGCACAGCGCCTCGGGGCGGCGGCCATGACACAGCTCCCGGCGGCAGCGGCCGAAGAGGCCCAGACATCGCCGGCCCCCAGCAAGTCCCGGAAGCTGCTTTATGTCACGCTTCCGGGCTGCTGGGGCGGGCTCATTTTCGCGTGTCTGTCGTTCACCCCATCGTTGCTGCCGCGTGGCGGTCTGATTCAGGGCATCATCTGCGGCATTACCGCCGCCATCGGTTACGGGCTCGGGGTACTCGCCGCGTCCATCTGGCGTGCTTTCCCCGATCGGGAACCGCGGCGGCCGCGGCGCTGGGCGTGGACCGTCTTCTTCATCGCCGGGCCGGTCCTGTTCCTGGCCGCCTTTGGCCTCGGGCAGTACTGGCAGTACGAGATCCGCCAGCTGATGGGAGTGACGGATTACAGCATTCCGCTGGTGGTGGCCGCGCCGTTCGTCGCGGCGCTGGTTTTCTGCCTGTTCCTGCTGATCGGGCGCGGCCTGCGCGGCCTGTACCGGTGGCTGGCCAAGCTGCTCACCCGCTGGATCGGGCGGCGCGCGGCGCACGGCATCGGCTGGGTACTGGTCGTCGGGCTGACCTATCTGGTGGTCAGCGGCTTGCTGCTGCAGGGCTTCGTCAACCTGATGAACAACGCTTATTCGCTGCGCGACACGAAGACGGCGGAGGGGATCCACCAGCCCACCACCAGCCTGCGCTCCGGCGGGCCAGGATCGTACATACGGTGGGATTCGCTGGGCTGGCAAGGCCGCAACTTCATCGGTAAGGGCCCGTCGGCGAGCGATCTCGCGAAGTTCAGCGGTCATCCGGCCATGGCGCCGATCCGCATCTACGCCGGGCTGGCCTCAGCGAACGGCCCGGACGCGCAAGCCGCGCTGGCCGTCCGCGATCTGCAGCGGGCGGGCGGTTTCCAGCGGAAGAACCTGGTGGTGGTCACGACGACCGGCAGTGGCTGGGTCGATCCAGCGCTGGTGGACTCGGTCGAGTACCTGAGTAACGGCGACTGCGCCACGGTGGCCATCCAGTACTCCTACCTGCCGTCCTGGATCTCCTATCTGGTCGATCAGTCGAAGGCGCTGGCGGCCGGCCGGGCGCTGTTCGACGCGGTCTATGGCGCGTGGGTCAAGCTCCCGGCGGGCGACCGCCCGAAGCTATACGTGGCCGGGGAGAGCCTGGGCTCGTTCGGCGGCGAGGCCGCGTTTACCGGCGAAAACGATCTGGCCAACCGCACCAACGGCGCGCTGTTCGTCGGGCCGCCCAATTTCAATACCTTGTTCCGTGAGTTCAGTGACCACCGTGAGCCGGGCAGTCCGGAGGTCCAGCCCATTTACGCCGGCGGCCGGATCGTCCGGTTCAGCAACGACCCGGGCCAGGGTATCCCGCCGGCCGGCCAGCCGTGGAACGGCAGCCGGATCCTGTACCTGATGCACCCATCCGACCCGATCGTCTGGTGGAGCCCGCACCTGATCTTCAGCCAGCCGGACTGGATCAGCGAGCCGCCTGGCCAGGACGTGCTCAAGACCATGTTCTGGGTACCGTTCGTCACGTTCTGGGAGGTCACCGCCGACCTGCCGTTCGCCACCGGGGTACCGGCCGGGCATGGCCACAAGTACACCGCCGAATACGTCAATGGGTGGAACACCGTCATGCGGGCCGGCCTGACCGCCCAGCAACTGGCCAGCCTGCGGAAGATCATCGCGGCTGACGGTTGACCGGCTAGGTAGCCCACATCCAGATGGCCGTGGCGGCCAGCACGCCGAGCCCGTTCGTGGCCCAGTGCAGGCCGGCCGGCGCGAGCAGGCTGCCACTGCGCCGCCGCAGCTCACAGAACACCACTCCGGCTAGGCCGGTGAACAGCACCGTGCCCAGCACCGACACGGCCTGGCCGGACGATCCACTGCCGACCGTGCTGCCGATGGCCTGGTCATTCGCGGCCAGGCCGAGCGACGGCAGCACATGCCACAAACCGAACAGCGCGGACGAAACGGTGGTGGCCACCCACGTGCCATGCCGCCGCCGGAGCAGGCCCCACAGCACGCCGCGGAAAGCCACTTCCTCGAACAGCACGGTGCCCACCGGGATCAGCACGAAAGCGGTCAGCGCGGCGTGTCCCCAGCCGAAGTGATAGCTGGAATCGCGGAACGCGCTCCGGGTCAGCGGGACGGCCGCGCCCACCGCGAACACCACCGCGACAGCGGCGATCGCGGCGAGCGCCCAGCGCAGCCCACGCCACCACGTTCCCCGGCCCAGTCCGAGCTCGGCCCAGCTCAGCCCGGCCCACCGGGCCAGCGCCAGCAGTCCCGCGGCGCCGGCCGGGCCCAGCACCAGCGACGCATGTGCGACCCGGATGTCGATCACGTTGACAAGCACGAGGAAGGCGATGACGAAGATGACCGCCCAATCGATGCGCCCCCGGGGAACGCACGGCAGTCCCGCCATGTCGGCCCCCTTCCTGGCCGCTCCAGCATAGAGCACCAGGGGTATTCGCTATTCGTGACGGTCGCGGATCATTACTGGCCCCGATACCGATGGGATATGGCATGGCAGAATATGACGCTGATAGCCGAGGGTGCGGCACCGAGTCGGTACTGGCGTTAGGCATAAATAAGCCCGGGCCCGTTAGGTGCTTGGCGGGGTCACGATGTGCATATCGATCACTTCAAGCCCGAAGCCGGTGATCCGCTGCAGCAGCCCAGTGAGGGCTCCCCGATCGGGCAGCTTGGCGCGGAGAATCGTGGTACCGCGACCTATAGTGACTTCGCAGTCATCGAATTCCGCGCACAGCATGCTGTCCGCCTGGCCCGTGAACGTGATCTCGTATGTCTGTGGTCTCACTACGGTTACCCCTTAGCAATCTCCTGTTCGCGTACTGTTCATTCCTCGTACCAGAGTGCCTGACCGCCGGATCTCCGTCACCACCCTCCGGAGGGTGACCCGGGACGCTGGCCCTGCTCGCCACATGCTCACCCCCCGTCGGGTGATGTGCATAGTCGTCCGGTACGCGAGCGTGGCAGCATGCCCGGCGTGCTGATGATCGCCCCAGCCGTTATCGCAGCCATGCGGTGTGTACCGTGCTTGACCTTGTCCTGATCGGCGTGGCGGTAGCGCTTGACCCGTTGCCGCTGTCCGCGTTCCTCGTGGTGCTGCCCTCAAAGCGCGGCGTCACAAAAGGTGCGGCCTTCACGTTCGGATGGCTGGCGTCTCTGGCGATCGTGGTCATCGTTACGGTGCTCGCCACGGGCAACAATCCCCCCAAGCCGGACACGGCGCCCTCGCTCGCGGGGCTGGCGGTGAAGACCGCCATCGGGGTCATCTTGGTCGCGATTGCGATCCGGCAGCGCCGCAGGAGGGGGCGGCCGAAAAAGCCGAAGAAGCCACCGAAGTGGCAGGCACATGTGGACAGCATGTCCCCGTGGTTTGCCGTGGGCCTGGCGCCCGTTCTGCAGCCATGGGGCCTGATCGGCGCGGGCGCGGCCACTGTCATGGAAGCCAAACTGTCCAGTGCTCAGAGCTACCTCGCGTTGTGCCTGTTCTGCGTGCTGGCTTCGGCGTCCTACCTTGCCATGGAGATCTACGCCGCCTTCAGGCCTGGTAAGAGCCAGGTGTTCCTGGCCCGCTTCAGATCCTGGATAGACGCTCACACCGATCAGGCGATCATCTGGGGAAGCTTGATCCTCGGTCTCTGGCTTATCGCCAACGGCATCAACCTGATCGTCGGGTGAGATTACCTTGCCGCCAAGGTGACCTGTGGCGTGATGGAGGAACTGTGCGCACTGGCGACCAAGAGGAGCGGGCGGGCTATCGGTTGTCCTCGTCTACCTCGCCGTGAACATCATGCCAGCCAAGAAATGACCGTCCGGCGGGGCTATGGCGGCGTTGTTTCGGGCCCGGCCGGTCGCTGGGCCTGGTGCTGGGCGGTGGTCGGCTGGGCGGATAGTTCGCCGTTGCCGCCGGGGGCGGGGCTGGGCGGTGGCGGCCTGGCTGGGTCGCGTCCGTAGGCGAAGCCAGCTATCGCGCCCAGCGCGGCGAACGCGGCCGCGGCGACCAAGACGTCGTTGAGCCCGCTGGCGGTGCCGGCGTGGGCGGCGTGGCTGACCGCGGCGCGGGCGGCGGGCGGGACCACGGCGGCTACCCGGGCGCCGGCGCCGGAGGCGACTGCGGCGGCCAGCCGGTGGGCGGCGCCGGGCGGGGCGGGCAGGCCGGCCAGGGCGTGCCGGGTGGCGGTGGTAACGCGGGAGGCGTAGAGGGCGCCGAGCACGGCCACGCCGGTGGCGGTGCCGACCTGGCGCAGCGTGTTCACCAGGCCGGCGGCCATTCCGGCGTGGGCCGGCTCCACCGCCGACAGCGCTGCCGAGGCCAGGCCGGTGGAGGTGATGCCCAGGCCGATCCCGGCCAGGATGAAGCCGGGCAGCAGCACCAGCCAGGTGGAGGTGGCGGTCAGGTGGGCCATCGAGGCCAGCCCGGCTGCGGCCGCGACCATGGCCACACCCAGCAGCACCAGCATCGCCACCTTGCCGATCAGCCGGCCGGTGAGCGGGGCGACCGCGAAGGAGACCAGCGACAGCGGCAGGAACCGCAGCCCGGCCTGGGCCGGGGAGTAGCCGAGGGTGTTCTGCACATACAGCGACAGGTAGGTGATCACCCCGATGACCGTCGCCGAGATCGCGAACGCCACGAACCCGGTCGCGGCGAAGCTGCGCCGCCGGAACAGGCGCAGGTCGGCCATGGGCGCGGCGGCGATGCGTAGCTCGTATAGCACGAACCCGGCAAAGGCCACAGCTGCGGTCGCGAACAGGGCCACGATCGCCGGGCTCGCCCAGCCCAGCGCGTTGCCGCGGATCAGCGCGAACATCAGCGCGGTCAGCGCCCCGGTGCGTTTCCTCCATTCCCTGATCGACAGCGCGGTCGGACCGCACATGACCAAACGACCCGCCGGGCACGTCTTGAGATCACGCCTGATCACACCGGGTAGCTAACCACGAGATCACGGGGTTACCCCGGAGGCTGTGCCTGCCGCGAAGGTCCCGGCCGGGAGACGCAGGCCGGCCAGCGGGACATGCTGCTGGCCGGCGTGCAGGTCCCGGTCTGCGAAACTGCCCGCCGAGACCGGCCGGGGAAAGGAGATCTTGACGGCCAGGATGCCCGGGAGTTCGAAGTACTTCACAGTCGCCGGGTCGACACGGTAAAGGCGCCCGATTGCCTGCGGCGACAGGATGGCGGAACTCGTGACGAATCGATAGGCAAGCTCGTCCTTGAAGAAGATGTCGAGGGTGATCCAGAAGGGCCCCGCGTTCTTCGAACGCACCTGGTCAGCTACGTCACCGAGGGTGAGATTACTACCCGGCATTCGCCACCTCGCTCAGGCTCACCCGGAACAGGTCGGCTGGCCGTTCCATCTCGAGGGTGTGGTTCAGGACGAACTCATAAGACGGGCCCCGCTCGATCTCGGCCGGTGAGGTGGCGAAAGCGAAGCTTGGCAGGTGGTCCATGCCAGGGAGCGGCAGGTGCAGCAGCAGTGGGTTGGCCGTCTTGGCGATAGCGGTGGCCGCCTCCTGGGTAGCAGCGCGCACCTTGAACAGCAGTCCGATCTCCCGCGGGGGCTCCGCGCTGTCCTCAAGCGGTCCGAGGACGGCGTCGGCCCCGTAACACCGGAGGGCAACATCGTAGTCCTGGGAATCCAGGTCGGGTATGGAGCGGACTCGGTCTGCCAGGACACTGCGCAAAGACCGGAGCCAGGCGTCCAGGCTGGCGAGGATGAGCGGATCACGGATCCCGACGATGGACATCGTCTCGTACCCGGCGAGCCGTGCTCCCTCCAGCTTCGCAGTGGGATGCGCGGATGGCTCGAAGCGCGATCCTTCGACGCGGACCACGCGATCGCTGAGCGCCGTGTAGGTGGCTGCGGAGGTATCCAGAGTGCCGGTGGGCTCGATGAGGCGGAACGGGTCGGCATTCTCGTACAGCATGTGGGCGGCGACCGAGGCAGGAGTGCAGGCCGCGTCGGCGGCGAGCGGAGTGACCGCGAAACCTTCGTTGTCGATGCGCACGAAGACGCCGCCCGCTACCGGGTTGGTCGTGCACTGGCCGCCGCACTCGACGGTCTTGGCGGCATGCCAAACCGGCCCGGCGGGCATGCCGTGCATGAGGGCAACGGCGGCGACCATCGACGTATCGGTTGCCCGGCCCGCCAGGACGACCTCAGCGCCGGCCTGGAGCGCGGACACGATGGGATCGTGGCCCATCAGGGCGACGATATGCGAGCATGCCCGCACTGTGTCCGGGGTGAGTTCGGCGGACGGAGGCAGGCTCCGGACCCGGCCGTCCTCGATGGCGGCCAGCACCGTCTCGGCCTCCAGTTCGCTGTAGATGCGCGCCATCCGGAACGACAGGCGATCCTCCGCCGCGATGCGAACGGCGATGTCAGCTATCCAGTCGACGCCGGAGTCCGTGCCCGCGGTCCCGCAGCTGCCGACGATGAGCGGGATCCGGTTCTCCCAGGCCGCGGCGAGCAGGATTCGCAGGTCGCGTTCCACCGCCGAGGCGGCCGTCTTGGCGACGCCGGCGCCCAGATAATACGGCCCTGAGTCCGTCGACCCGCCGTCCACGGCAATGGCGGTGGCCCCCATCGCCACGCCACGCTTGACCGACTCGGCGGTGAAGCCCGCGCCCAGCATCCCGCTGGGAAAGATGATGCCGACGCCTTGCTCACAACTGGGCTGGGCGGACATGGCGGTACCTCCCGCAGGGTTGCCGGCCGTCACGATGGAAGGACCCGGCAGGCTGAGGGAGGTATCCGCACCGTCACCACCGGGCCCGCATGTGACCGGGCGTCGGTCACCGTCAGCGCCAGGCCGTCGATGTCCAGTTCGTAGAGGTAGTGGTCACCCAGGAAGGAGATGCTGCGCACCTCGGCGTGGAAGGTGTTGTCCCCAATGGCGGACTCATGACTGGTGAGCTCGACCGCTTCGGGCCGCACCGCCAGCTGTAGCTCCTCGCCGGCTGCCAAGCACACACCCGACAGGGTGATGGGTTTACCGTTCGCGTGCAAGACAAGCTCGGTGGCGCCCTCGGTGGCGACGGTGACGGCCCGGGCGGCCAGGATGTTGCAGCGGCCCAGGAACTCGGCGACAAATCGGGTGGCCGGCCGGTGGTAGATGTCTTCCGGGGTGCCGACCTGGAGAACTGATCCAGAGTCCATGACCACGATCCGGTCGCTGAGGCTGAGCGCCTCATCCTGGTCGTGCGTGACGAAGAGCGTCGTCAGGCCCAGCTCGGTCTGCAGGTGTTTCAGCCACGTCCTGGCCCGCTCCCGCAGCTTGGCGTCGAGGTTGGAGAAAGGCTCGTCGAGCAGGAGCACGGCCGGCGCGTACACCAGCGCCCTGGCCAGCGCGACCCGCTGCTGCTGGCCGCCGGACAGTTCGTGGGGATACCGCTCTGCGTAGCCGGCCATCTCGACGAGTTCGAGGGTTTCGAGGACCCGGCGGCGCATGGCGCCCTTTTTCATCCGCCGGATCCGGAGCGGGAACGCGACATTGCCGAACACCGTCAGGTGCGGCCAGATCGCGTACGACTGAAAGACCATCCCGAGGTTCCGGTCTTCGGCCGCCAGATAGACCTTCCCGGCTCGATCGAAGAACGTCCTGTCCCCGCAGGAGATCATGCCCTGGTCGGGTCGCTGAAAGCCGGCGATCGACATCAGCGTCGTCGTCTTCCCGCAGCCACTGGGTCCCAGCAGGGTCAGGAACTCTTTGTCGCGGACGCTGAAGCTGATGTCGTTCAGTGCCCGTTCGTGGCCGAACGTCTTACTCACGCTCCGGACCGTGATGTCAGGCATGCTGATGCCCGCTGATCCTGGACGCGAACAGCCGGGCGCAGGCTGCGATGGCGACAATCGTGATCGCGACCTGCACCATGGCCAGTGCCGCGACTGGCCCGTTCGTTCCCTGCTGCGCGGCGTCCAGCATGGTGACGCCCATGATCTCGTGGCCCGGGGTGACCAGGAACAGGGCGGGATCGTAGTCGTTGAGGATCGAGATGAACAGGAGAATGAACGACGCGAACAGCGCCGGCCTGAGGATCGGGAAGATTACCCGCGTCATCGCCGTCCACCAGTTCGCGCCGGCGGAGCGGGCCGCATTGTCCAGCGGCTGGCCGACTGTCGCGAAGGCAGCCGACATCACGAAATACGCAAGCGTGAGAGAGCGGATACTGAGAGCGAGTGCAATACCCCATATGCTGTTTCGAAGCGAGCTCCCCGGGGGGTTGACGAGCAGGAAAGTCCAGAAGAAGCCGATCCCGATGACGATCCCCGGGATGGCTCTGGGGAATAGCAGCAGGAATGGCAGCGAGCGTCGCATCCTGAATCCCGACCGGTGTGCGATGGCTGTGGCCAGCGCGGCCACCATGGCCGTGGCGATTCCACCCACGAGGGCGATCTCGACGGTGTTCTGGATTGTGTGCGCAAACTGGCCCTGACCGATCGTCCGCCAGTTGGCCAGCGTGAACAGATGCCACGGGGCGATCAGCGGAGTCAGCTCGGAGACAACCGAGGACAGAGCCAGTGCCGCGATCGGAGCGATGGTGGTTGCCACCAGGTACAGCCCGAGGACGCCGCCGAGTATGAATCTCAGGAAGGTCCCCAGCTGCACTTGCCCGGCCGCTGCGGCCCGCCCGCCGATCGAGACGAAGCGGGCCTGGTCCCCGAGCAGCTTGCTGCGCAGCAGCAGGAGCGCGCACGCGCAGGCGAGCAGAACGGTCGCTCCGGCGCTGACGACGGGCGGGTCCGGCGTGAACGCGCTCGACCAGGTGTTGTAGAGATAGCTGGAGATGAGGTCGTGCCCCTGCGGAGAGCCGAGCACGAGGGGAATTCCCAGTGACTCTATGGAGAGCGTGAAGACCAGCAGGCCCGAGCTGAGTAGCGCGGGCCGCAGCATCGGCACGGTCACCCGGCCCAGCACCCTGAGCGGCGAGGCGCCAACGCTGCGGGCGGAGTTCTCCAGCGCGGAGTCGATGCCAGACAGCGTCGCGCGGCAGACGAGGAAGACGACCGGCACCGCGACGGCCGTGCCCAGCACGGCCATGCCC
>DASXIN010000025.1:0-33264 GCA_036497945.1 Streptosporangiaceae bacterium
CTCGACGGTGATGACGCCGTCCTTGCCGACCTTGTCGAAGGCCTCGGCGATGACCTCGCCGATCTTGGCGTCCTGCGCTGAGATCGTCGCCACGTTGGCGACCTCGCTGCGCTCTTCAACGTCACGGGCCGACTTGATCAGCGCCTCGGCCACCGCAGCCGACGCGGCGTCGACACCGCGCTTGAGCGCTATCGGGTTAGCACCCGCGGCCACGCTGCGCAGGCCCTCGGCGACCATCGCCTGGGCGAGCACAGTGGCGGTCGTAGTGCCGTCACCGGCCACGTCATTGGTCTT
The DNA here is from genome assembly GCA_036497945.1 of Streptosporangiaceae bacterium. GTDB lineage: Bacteria > Actinomycetota > Actinomycetes > Streptosporangiales > Streptosporangiaceae > RYN-230. The sequence continues at coordinate 295 of DASXIN010000025.1, forward strand.
GGTAGCGACCTCCTTGGCTAGTTGCGCGCCAAGGTTCTCGGTCGGGTCCTCTAGCTCGATCTCGCGCGCGACGGTCACGCCGTCATTGGTAATCGTGGGCGCGCCCCACTTCTTGTCGATTACGACGTTGCGGCCCTTCGGGCCGAGCGTCACCTTCACGGTGTCCGCGAGGCGGTTGACGCCGCGCTCGAGGGCGCGCCGGGCGTCCTCGTCGAATTCCAGGCTCTTGGCCATCTGGTACCCCAGGGTCTTTCGATAAGTGGTCTGTGCGGTTCGGCGCGCTGGACGCCGTTGCGGACTGCGCGCGAGCGGCTTTCACGCCACCGCCCCGGACCGGGCCGCGGATCGCGAGAGCTTAACTCCGCGAGCTGCGAGCCGAGCCGGGGCGGTGCCAGGCGGGCAGAAGCCAGCCCGGCGCGGGCCAGGCCCGCGCGCAAACTGCTCGTTACTTCTCGATGATGGCGAGCACGTCGCGGGCGGAGAGCACCAGGTACTCCTCGCCGTGGTACTTCACCTCGGTGCCGCCGTACTTGCTGTACAGCACGACGTCACCCACCTTCACGTCCATCGGGACGCGCTTGCTGCCAGCGTCGTCGAACCGGCCCGGGCCGACCGCAAGGACTTCGCCCTCCTGGGGCTTCTCCTTGGCGGTGTCCGGGATGACCAGCCCAGAAGCCGTGGTCTGCTCGGCTTCCAGCGTGCGAACCACGATCCGGTCTTCGAGTGGCTTGAGAACAACCTTGGTAGCGGTCGCCACGATCTGACCTCCTCCTCCGAAAAGGATGGGGAAACGGCTATAGGAGAACGACCTCGGCTAGCTGTCGTCGCGGGTGCCAGACCAGCCACGTCGTATTAGCACTCTACCCTAGAGAGTGCCAGTCCCGAACAGTAGCCGGGGTGCGCCCGGCAGTCAACCTGGCGGGGCTCCCGCGCCGCGGGACAGGCGCGGCCGGGTGGCCAGGTGGCGCGGCCGTGCGGCCGGGTGGCGCGGCCGGTCAGGCTAGCACGCTGGTCACCGGCAGCGCGGAGTTGGCCGCCACGTCCAGCGTGGACGGCGCGGCGCCGCGGGCGGCCAGTTCCGCGCCCAGTGCGGCCACCATGGCCCCGTTGTCCGTGCAGAGCCCGGGCCGGGGCACCCGCAGCCGCAGCCCGGCCGCCGCGCACCGCTCCGCGGCCAGCGCGCGCAGCCGGGAGTTCGCGGCCACTCCCCCGCCGATGATCAGGTGCTCCACACCGTGCTGCTGGCAAGCCTGCACCGCCTTGCGGGTGAGCACGTCCGCCACCGCCTCCTGGAACGAGGCGGCCACGTCGGCCACCGGCACGCTGAGCCCGGCCGCGCGCCGCTCTTCCACCCAGCGGGCCACCGCGGTCTTCAGCCCGGAGAAGGAGAAGTCGTAGGTCTGGTCCCGGTACTTGGCCCGCGGGAAAGCGATCGCGGCCGGATCCCCGGACCGCGCCTGGATGTCAATCGGCGGTCCGCCCGGGAACGGCAGCCCGAGCACCCGGGCCACCTTGTCGTACGCCTCGCCCGCCGCGTCGTCGATGGTCGCGCCCAGCGGCTGCACGTCGCCCGTCACATCCTTGGTCAGCAGCAGCGAGGAGTGCCCGCCCGAGACCAGCAGTGCGATCGCGGGTACCGGCAGCGGCCCGTGCTCCAGCTGATCCACCGCGATGTGCGCGGCCAGGTGGTTCACCGCGTACAGCGGCTTGCCCAGGGCCAGTGCGTACGCCTTGGCCGCGCACACGCCGACCAGCAGCGCGCCGGTCAGCCCCGGCCCGGCGGTCACCGCGATCGCGTCCACGTCGGCCAGCCTGACCCCGGCCGTGGCCAGCGCCCGGTCCACCGCCGGGACCATGGCCTCCAGGTGCGCCCGGCTGGCCACCTCGGGCACCACGCCGCCGAACCGGGCGTGCTCCGCGACGCTGGACGCCACCGAGTCGGCCAGCAGCTCGTGCCCGCGGACCAGCCCAGCGCCGGTCTCGTCGCACGACGTCTCGATGCCTAGCACCAGTGGGCCGGTCACCGCGCGCCCCGCCCCGCGGGCCGGCCGGTGACCGGCACCGGCTCGCTCCGGCCGGGCCTGCCCTGGCCGCCAGACCGCTCCAAGCTCAGCCGCATGACCAGGGCGTCGGTGCCGGACGGCTGGTAGTAGCCGCGCCGGATGCCGATCTCCACGAAGCCACGCCGCTGATAGAGCCGCTGCGCCCGGTGGTTGTCCACCCGCACTTCGAGAAACACCTCACTGCAGCCCCGCCGGCTCGCCTCGGCGAGCAGCGCGTCCAGCAGCGCCGCACCGAGGCCCTGGCCCCAGTGCTGCTCGGCCACGGCCAGCGTGAGCACGTCGGCCTGGCCGCCGCCCGGGGTCAGCAGGCCGGCGTAGCCGACCAGCGCCCCGGCCTGCTCGGCCACCAGGTAGTACCGGCCACTGGCCACCCCGGCCAGCTCGCTGGCCAGCATCCCCTCGGTCCACGCCTCGTCGCCGAACAGGGCATGCTCTAGCTCCAGCACGGCGGGCAGGTCGGCGTGGGTCATTTCGCGCAGCGTGACGCCCTCGGTCACGGCACGGTCACCCGCTTGGGCGGGCCAGGCACCCGCGCGTCCGGGCGGCGCAGGTACACCGGGTCGGCGCCCACCCCGGGCAGGCCGGCCGTGATCCGATGCGCGGCCAGCCGGGCCAGCGTGGCCGCGGCCGGGTAGCCCGGCTCACCAGGCCCGCCGAGCAGGTCCGGGTAGAGCAGCGCGCCGGCCCCGGCCACCGGGGTGCCGGCCGGGATCTCCGCGGCCACCGCGGCCGGGGTGCCGACCGAGGGCCCGGTCAGCCGGGCTCCGGTGCCGTCATAGCGCGCCCAGTAGACCTCACGGCGCCGCGCGTCGGTGGCCACCACGAAGTCCCGGCCATCCGCCGCGGCCAGCGCGTCCGCCGCGATCACGTCGAGGGTGCAGATGCCGTGTACCGGGACACCCAGCGCGCTGCCCAGCACCCGGGCGGTGACCAGCCCGGCGCGCAGCCCGGTGTACGGGCCAGGCCCGGTGCCGGCCGCGACGGCGGTGATGTCCAGCCTGCTCACCCCGGCCCGGGTCAGCACCTGGTCGATGGAGGATGCCAGCAGTTCGCCATGGCGGCGGGCATCGATGGTGGTGACTTCGGCCAGCGCGTGCGTCCCGTCATGCAGGGCCACCGTCACGGCTGGCGTCGCGGTGTCGAACGCAAGCAGCAGCACGGATGCACAGCCTAATGACCCTGGCGGGCAGATGTGACCGGGCGGTCTGCCCGGCTCACTTCTTCAGCTGGGTCAAAACGTCCCGGGCCGCGGCCACCGCCCCGGCCGTCAACTGGTTGACCGGGACCGATTTGTACCCGCCGCGGCCGGAGTCCCCTTCGAAGACCACGGTGACCAAGACGTTGCGGTCCCGGACCACCACGGTGAGCTGGTCGGTGGTGATGCCGCCCGCCCTGATCTTCTGGAACGCGGAGAACGCCTTGCTGCCCAGCCCGGCGATCGGCGTGATGATGGCCTTGGGCAGCTGGGTCTTCTTCGGCGGGTTGGTCTTCTGCTGCAGCGCCTGCGCGTACCCGTCGCTGGCCGCGTTGGTCGCGCTGCCGTCCCCGCTGGCCAGCCCGTTGGGTGAGTACGCCTGGGCCTGGACGTTGAGCAGCCGGTAGACCGGCCGGGCATCCAGGGTCCAGGTGCACAGGCTGGCCGCGCCGCCATCCAGCGACGCCGGCGAGGCGACCATCCGCTTGCCCGGCAGGTACTGGTTCAGCGTGGCCGCGCTGACCGCGCTGCAGGCGTTCGGCGTGGCCTGGAACTCGCCGGGCAGGAACGTCGTCACCATCGCGTCGGGTTGCTTGACCGGCTGGCCGCCGCCGCTGAGCAGCAGGTACAGCCCACCGCCGACGACCGCGGCCAGCACGAGCACACTGCCCCACAGGTACATCGAGCGGCGCGTCCGGCGGGCCCGGGCCGCCGCCTGACGGCGGCCGCGCGGCTGGACCCGCGGCTGGTCAGGCTCGTCCACCGGGGGTGGGCTGTCGTAGGCCGGCGCTTCGGTGGCTTCCGGCGGGGCTGGCCGGGCACGCCGGCCCCGGCCATCGGCCCACCGTGGGTCGATCGCGAGGCCCGCCCAGGGCGGCGGTTCCTCGTTGTCGTCCGGGTAGTCGGCTTCATTCCAGCGCGGGCTGTTGCGTGGTGCGGACAGCCTGCTGGAGCGCGGGGGTTGCGGCCCCTGCTGAGCCACGGCGCGCCTCCGGGAAAAGGGATCAGACCGTTCAAGAACGACGCGGAACGCATTGCCGGACAGCGGCCCGGGACGGGCGAGCCGGCCTCAGCAATGCAGGGACGAGCGAAACTATATGGCCTTGGGAGTTACGGGTAGGCCACAACACACGGATTCCGCAGTGGACTCCCAGCGTGGCCCAATCCCGGTCATACCGACCGTTCGTGAATCGCGGTCCGCGCCCACCGGGCTCAGCTCGATGCTGACCTCGAGCCGGTCCGCGGCCAGCCCCTCGACGAGGCCCTCGCCCCACTCGACCACGGTCACGCAGTCGTCCAGCGAGGCATCCAGGTCCAGGTCATCCACTTCGGCCACGCTGGCCAGCCGGTAGGCGTCGACATGCACCAGGCCCGGCCCGCCGGCCCGCGCCGGGTGCACCCGGGCGATCACGAACGTCGGTGAGGTGACCGGCCCGCGCACGCCCAGGCCGTCCCCGATGCCCTGGACCAGGGTGGTCTTCCCGGCGCCCAGCGGGCCGCTGAGCACCACCAGGTCACCGGCCCGGAGCACCCCGGCCAGCCGCCTGCCCAGCTCGTGCATGTCCGCCGCGGTGGGCACCTCGATGCGGTCACCCTGCCGGGGGACGGCCGTCTCGCCGGGGGCAGCCGTGTCGCCCCCCGCCACCGGCCCGTGCGTCGCCGCCACGGATCAGCACCTGCCTTCTCTGCTCGGGATCCCCCGCGCCGGGCCGGTCAGGCGGACCGCTCCCGCGCGACGCGGCCGTCCTCGGCCCGCGCGATCAGCCTGGTGATCGCCTCGGTGACCGCCTCGGGATCCTCCAGGATAAGGGCGTGCCCGGCCCCCGGCACCAGGACGAGTTCGGCCCCCGGGATCTCGGCCGCCAGTTGCACGCCCAGCGACGGGGAGATCAGCCGGTCCTTGTCGCCGGCCAGCACGACCACCGGCACGGCGCCCAGCGTGGGCAGCGTGCCGCGCAGGTCGCACGCGTACAGGGCCTGGCTGAACGCCGCGATCACCTCGATCGGCGTTTCCCTGATCATCTGCTCCAGGAAGTCGACCGTGGCCGGGTTCACCCGCGGGTTGCCGAAGCCGATGAACCGGGTGCTCAGGAACGACACGTCGCTGGCCAGCCGGCGGCCCTGCTCGACCAGTACGGCCCGGTACCCGGTGGCCGCGCCGCGCAGTACCACCGGCAGCGCGCGGCGCAGCACCGGCCGGGCCAGCCCGGGCATCCAGGGACTGCCCCGGTCCAGGCCGCTGGCCGTGGTGGAGATGAGCGCGGCCCCGATGACCTTGGTGCCGAACAGCTCTGGCTGCCGGCCGGCCAGCGCCATGATGGTCATCCCGCCCATCGAGTGGCCGACCAGGATCACCGGCATGTCCCCGGGCGCCACCGCGGCGATCACCCGGCCGAGGTCGGCGCCCAGCTGGTCGACGCTGGCCGTACTGCCTCCCGGGGACCGGCCGGACCGGCCGTGGTCCCGCTGATCCCAGAACACCAGCCGGTGGCGGCCGCGCAGGTCACGACGCTGGAAATGCCAGCAGTCCTGGTTCAGCGTGTAGCCGTGGCAGAACACGATGGTGACCGGCGGGGACGCCGCGCCCAGCTCGCTGGCTGCGCTGCCGCCCGCTGCGTCGGGGGCCGGGTCGTCGATCTCCACGTGCAGCGGGACGCCGTCGTCGGCCAGCACGGTCAGCGCCCGGCCGCGCAGGCCGCCGAAGTTCTCCGCTGCCGAGTTGTCCCGCAGCAACTGGGCCCGGCCGATGGCGATCCGCTCGGCCGCCACTACTGCCCCGGCCCCCGCGGCTACCGCCCCGGCGGCCAGCCCGGCCACCCCGGTGATCCGCCGCCAGGTCGCCATCGCACCTCCTGCCGCGCGCCCGGGCCCGGTCTCCCGCCGTCGCCGCCTCGGGCGACGTCAGGCTCGCGGCCCGGTCACCGCCGTACGCTGCTGGTCCTGGCCATATGCTACTTCAGAGTAGGTTCGGGGCAGCAGGCCGGCGAAGTTGGTCACGACCTCGTAGGACACCGTGCCGAGCGCGTCCGCCCACTCCTGGGCGGTGGGCTCACCCGCGTCGCCCGGCCCGAACAGCACCACCTCGTCCCCGGCCGCAGCCGGTTCCGCCGCGAAGTCGAGCACCGACAGGTCCATGCACACGGTGCCCGCGATGCGCCAGCGCCGGCCGCGCGCCTGCACCTCGACCACCCCGGACGCGTGCCGTGGGATCCCCTCCGCGTAGCCGATGGGGATCAGCCCCAGCGTGCTGTCGCCCTGGGTGGTGTAGCGGTGGCCGTAGGACACCGGGGTGCCCGCCGGGACCTGCTTAGCCAGCACCAGCCGGGTGCGCACCGTCATGGCCGGCCGGAGCCAGCCCGGGGCGCCGCCGGGCAAGGTGGCCAGCCCGTACACCGCCCCGCCCGGCCGGACCAGGTCGAACCAGGTTTCCGGCAGGTTCAGCGCGGCCGCCGTGTTGGCCAGGTGCCGCACCTCAGGCTGGGCGCCCGCCGCCTCGGCCAGCTCGACGGCCTCGGTGAACCGGGCCAGCTGAGCCGCGATGGACGGGTGACCCGGGATGTCGGCGCAGGCCAGATGGGACCATATCCCAGCGATGGTGACCGTCCCGGCGGCCTGTGCGGCCAACGCGGCGGCCACCAGCGCGGGCCAGTCGGCCGGTGTCGCGCCGCCCCGGGCCATCCCGGTGTCGGCTTTGAGGTGCACCCGGGCGGGCCGCCCCGCCGCCGCGGCGGCCGCCGCGATCTCGGTCAGCAGCGGCACCGAATCCGCGGCCAGGTCGATGCCGGCCCGGACCGCGGCTTCGTGGGCCGCGCCCGGCACGCCGGTCAGCGCCAGCACCCGGCTGGTGATGCGGTCCTGGCGCAGCGCCAGAGCCTCGGCCACGTGCACCACACCCAGCCACTGGGCACCGCCGGCCAGCGCGGCCCGGGCCGCGGGCAGCATGCCGTGCCCGTACCCGTCGGCCTTGACCACGGCCATCAGCTGCGGCCCGCTGATCCGGCTGCGCAGCGCCGCCACGTTGCCGGAGATAGCGGCCAGGTCAACGACTGCTTCCGCGGGACCGTCCATGACGCCCCAGTTTGCCAGCCCGCGGCCGGTGCCGGGGCCAGTGCCGGGGCCGGTGTCGACGCAGGTGCCGGTGCCGTCGCCGGGGCAGGTCAGGCGGCCTGCTCCCGGACCGAGCGGATCGCGTCCGGCAGCGCGCCGATCACATCCCCCGCCGCGATTGGCGCCTCCGCACCACCAGCGGGGCCGGCCGCGGCCAGCCGGGCGGCCAGGCCGTGCAGGTAGGCGGCGGCCGCCGCGGCCTGGTCAACTGGCAGGCCTTGCGCCAGCAGGGCACCGGACAGCCCGGACAGCACATCCCCGGTCCCCGCGGTGGCGAGCCACGACGTCCCGGTGAGGTTGGCCCACACCGGGCCCCCGCCGGGCGCCGCGATCACCGTGGTGGACCCCTTGAGCAGCACCGTGGCGCCCAGTTCGGCCGCGGCCCGCCGGGCATGCTCCAGCCGGCGCGCCTCGATGTCGGCCGGGTCCACCCCGAGCAGCCGGCCCAGTTCCCCGGCGTGCGGGGTGAGCAGCGTCGGCGCGGCCCGGTCCAGCAGCCCGCGGTCGGCCGCGAGCAGAGTCAGCCCATCCGCGTCCACCAGCACCGGCACGTCGCTGGCCAGCACCGCGGCCAGCCGCTCCCGGGCGTCCTGGTCGGTGCCCATGCCCGGCCCGGCCACCCAGGCCTGAACCCGCCCGGCGGTGGAAATGTCCTCGCTGGCCGGCCGGTCTGGCCCGGTCACCGTGATCACCGCCTCCGGCCAGAGCACCCGCACCACGGCTACCGCGTGCTCGGCCGAGACCAGCCGGACCATCCCCGCGCCGCCGCGCAGCGCACCGCCCACGGCGAGCGCGGCCGCCCCGGTGTATCGCTGACTGCCGGCCACCAGGCCGATCACGCCGCGGCGGTACTTGTCCGATTCGGCCGACGGCCGGCCCAGCAGCGCGCCGACGTCCGCGGCCTGCAACGCGGTGAGATCCGGCGGGCCGAGGAACGGCGCCAGGCCGATGTCGATGAGCTCCACCACCCCGGCGTGCGTCGCCCCAGGGTCCACCAGCAGCCCGGGTTTGACCGTGCCGAACGCCACCGTCACGTCGGCCTGGATGGCCGCCCCGGCGACGACCCCGGTGTCCGCGTCCACCCCGCTGGGCAGGTCCACCGCGACCACCGTGGCCGACGACCGGGCGGCCAGCCCGGCCAGGGACGCCTGCGGCTCGCGCAGCCCGCCTCGGCCACCGATGCCCAGCAGGCCATCCAGGATCAGGTCGGCCGCGCCGATCGCGGTGGGCACAGCCGGGTCGTCCGCCGCGGCCAGCCGGCCGCCCGCCGCCCGGAGCGCCGCGGCACCCTCCTCATGGATCTTCGCCGCGGCCTTGACCGCGAGCACCGCCATCCCCCGGCCCGCCAGCCGGGCTCCGGCGTACAGCGCGTCACCGCCGTTGTCGCCGCTGCCCGTCAGCACCACCACCCGGGACCCCGGCACCCGGCCGCCGGTCAGCCCCACGCACACCGACGCCAGCCCGGCTGCGGCCCGCTGCATCAGCGTGCCCGGCGGCAACTGCGCCATCAGGCTCTGCTCGGCCGCCCGGACCTTGGTCACCTCGTGCGCAACTCTCATCCTTCGGCCACCACCATCGCGATGCTCATCCCGGAATCATGGCTCAGCGACAGGTGCCAGCAGCGCACCCCGCGCTGCCGGGCCGCCGCGGCTACCGTGCCGCCGACCAGCAACATCGGCCGGCCCTCGGCGTTCCGTTCCACGATCACGTCGGTCCAGCGCAGCCCGGCCGGGGCGCCGAGTGCCTTGGCCACCGCCTCCTTGGCCGCGAAACTGGCGGCCAGCGACTCCACCCGGGCGCCGCGTTCGCTCTCCGCGAACAGCCGCGCGGCCAGCGCCGGGGTTCGCTCCAGCGCCGTCCACAACCGGCCGGTTTCCACCATGTCCACCCCGATGCCGACGATCACCCGCCCAGCCTGTCATGTCCGGGACGGCGCAGTCCCGGGCAGCCCACAGCTGCCGCCGCAGCGACGCAACACTCCGGTCCAGCCCCGCGCGGCCAGCGCCGCCGCCACCTGACCCGCGACGAAACACGGCCGGTCGGTCACGTCGGCCCAGCCATACCTAAGCGTGGACTGCCTCACGACCGTGTTCGCGTTATCGCGGCGCACGTCATGCCAGCGGGATTCAGCCGGATGCGCCACCACCCCGTCCAGTTCGACCACCAGCCCGTACCCCTGGTACGTGATGTCCTGGTACTGCCGCTGGCCCACCCGGACGACCCGGTGCTGCCGGGCCCCCACCGGCAGCCCGTGCGGCCGCTCCACCCGGCGCACGTACCGGAACTCCAGCAGCGAGTGCACTCCCTCGGCCGCCAGCCCGAGCGCAGCCGCCAGCTCGGTCCGCCACCGCATCCGGGTCCGCAGCGCCATCGCGGCGGCCAACCGGTCCGGCGTAGTCCGCCGGCTGCCGCAGGCGCGTAACACCCACCCCAGTGCATCGTCCAGGCTGCGCGCCGCCCCCGCCAGGTCAAGGATGGTCTCCTCGAACCTGGTCCTCGGCGGGGTGAGAACGGGGTGCCGCGCCTCAGCTAGCCGCCTGCTGTGATGCACGATGAGCCCAGCAATCGGTGCGACCCGGTGCCCACGGGAAACCATGACATGGATCGCGGGGGCTGGGTCGGGCAGCAGGCCGTACAGCTCGGCCGCAGAGTGGTGGCTGAGTACCGCCTCAGGCCCGACCCGCAGTACGGCGGCCCACAATTGTGTCGGCCGCGGTGGCGGCCCGCTGAACACCCCGTACACGCCGGCGTGCAGCCGCTGCCACCGGCCAGTGCGTAACGCGGCCACGACGTACTTGTCGGTCAGCCCGCACGCGTGTGCCTGCGCCAAGGTGAGCACGCCATCCTGGTCGCCGATCAGTTCCCGGGCCGCAACTGGAATCTCGCTGCTCATGCCCCAACCGTGACGTCCCCCCGACAACCCCGTCACCCCAGAATCCCCGCCTGTGCAAAACTCCCGACCCACGCAATTAGCGGTGTACATCCATGCCCCTATGAGGGCAGCGATGTACACCGCTAAGCGATTGACCTTGCCCCGCAGGGGTGCCGCGCGGTATGGGGTCGGCGGCCGGGTTAGCCGGCGGCGCGGACGGCGGCGGCTAGCCGGTCGGCCATCAGGTGGGCTTGGTCGGATTCGACGGCTTCCACCATGACGCGGACCGCCGGCTCGGTGCCGCTGGGCCGGACCAGCACCCGGCCGGAGGTGCCGAGTTCCTGCTCGGCGGCGGCCACCGCGGCGGCCAGTTCGGGCGAGGCGGCCACCCGGGACTTGTCCACTCCCGGGACGTTCACCAGGACCTGCGGGTACCGGGTCATCACCGCGGCCACGTCGGCCAGTGGCAGTGCCTGCCGGGCCGCGGTGGCCAGCAGGTGCAGCGCCGTCAGCAGGCCGTCGCCGGTGGTGGCGTGGTCGAGCATGATGATGTGCCCGGACTGCTCCCCGCCGAGCCGGAACTGGCCGGCCCGCATCGCCTCTAGCACGTACCGGTCGCCAACCGCGGTCTCCACCACGGTGATGCCGGCATCCTGCATGGCGTTGCGGAAGCCGAGGTTGGACATGACGGTGGTGACCACGGTGTTGCCGGCCAGCCGGCCCTGGCCCGCCAGGGCGAGGGCCAGCACGGCGAGGATCTGGTCGCCGTCGATCACCGCGCCGTCCGCGCTGACCGCCAGGCAGCGGTCGGCGTCACCGTCGTGCGCGATACCGGCATCCGCGCCATGCCTGGCCACCTCGGCGCGCAGCACGTCCAGGTGGGTGGATCCGCAGCCGTCGTTGATGTTCAGCCCGTCCGGCTCGGCCCCGATCGCGATCACCTTGGCGCCGGCCTGCTGGAGCATCCGCGGCGCGAAGTCCGAGGCGGCGCCGTGCGCGCAGTCCACCACGACGGTCAGCCCGGCCAGTGGCGCACCCGGCTGGCCGTCCGCGCCAGTCGTCGCGGGCAGCGAGGACAGCAGATGCTGGGTGTACCGGTCCCGTTCCCGCTCCGCGTCGCTGACCCGGCCGAAGCCCGCCGGAAGCTGGTCCACCCGGCGGGGCGGCATGCCGATGTGCGCCTCGATCTCGTCCTCGACCGCGTCGGGCAGCTTGAAGCCGCCCGCGCCGAACAGCTTGATCCCGTTGTCCGGCGCCGGGTTGTGGCTGGCCGACAGCATCACGCCCAATTCGGCGCCGAGGTCCCGGGTCAGGAAGGCCACCGCGGGCGTGGGGATCACGCCCAGCCGGAGCACATCCACCCCGGACCCAGCCAGGCCGGCCACCACGGCGGCCTCCAGGAACTCACCGGACGCGCGCGGATCGCGGCCCACCACGGCCAGCGGCCGCCGCCCGGCTGCCTCCTTGGCCGCGAAGGCCCCCGAGTCGTGCAGCACGGTGGCCGCCGCGCGGGACACATCCAGGGCCAGCTGGCTGGTCAGGTCCTGCCCAGCCACGCCACGAACACCGTCAGTTCCGAACAGCCGGGCCATTGCTAGGCCGATCCCCCTCAATCAACTCGTCAACTCAGCTAGTCAACATGGGCATGCCAAACCGGCGTCGCGGGGGGTTAACCGGAAACAGCAGGCTGGGACATCAGCGCTTGGAGTACTGAGGTGCCTTCCGCGCCTTCTTCAGCCCGTACTTCTTGCGTTCCTTGACCCGTGGGTCCCGGGTGAGGAAGCCGGCCCGCTTCAGGGCCGGCCTATTCTCCGGGTCGACCAGGATCAGCGCCCGGGCGATGCCCAGCCGCAGCGCGCCGGCCTGACCGGTGACGCCGCCGCCGGTGATCCGGGCGATGACGTCGAACTGGTTCTCCGCGCCCAGGTTGACGAACGGCTCGCTGATCAACTGCTGGTGCACCTTGTTCGGGAAGAACTCCTCGAGCGGGCGGTCGTTGATCCGCCACTGCCCGCTGCCGGGCGCGATCCGCACCCGGGCGATTGCTTCCTTGCGGCGCCCGGTGCCGAGCGCGGTGCCGGTGACCACCGGCTTGCGCCCGGTCTGCCGCTCGCCGGCATCCGCGGCAGTCTCGGTGGTGTACTCCGACACGTGCTCCCCGGCGTCTTCCGCCGTTTCCACGCCGGCGCCGTCTTCCAGCGTCTGCGTGCCTGTGGACTCGGCCACGGTTCCTTCCTCGTACTTCCTCTATCGGTTCCCGGCGGGGCTACCGCTGGTTAGCGGCTGCCCGCAGCCGCGGGGTCGGTCTGGGCGACCTGCGTAATCTCGTACGGCACCGGCTGCTGCGCCTGGTGCGGGTGCTCCGGGCCGGCATAGACCTTGAGCTTGCGCAGCATGCTGCGGCCCAGCGAATTCTTCGGCAGCATGCCCCGGACCGCCTTCTCGATCAGCCGCTCCGGGTGCTTCTCCAGCAGGTCGCCGTAAGCCACCGAACGCAGCCCGCCCGGATACCCGGAGTGCCGGTAGGCAAGCTTCTGCTCCAGCTTGCGGCCAGTCAGCGCGACCTTCTCGGCGTTCACCACGATGACGAAGTCGCCGGTGTCCACGTGCGGCGCAAAGATCGGCTTGTGCTTGCCGCGCAGCAGGATCGCCGCGTGACTGGCCAGGCGGCCGAGAACAACATCGGACGCATCAATAACGTGCCACTGATGCTGGATGTCGCCGGCCTTGGGGCTGAATGTGCGCACGGTGGTAAGCCTTCGTGTGGTGGGACCCGATCCTTGACCTCCGCACCCGGGGCAACCTGCTGGGCTGGCTGACCGGGTGTGGGGAGTCCGACGCATCCGCTAACCGCACAACCAACTGCGCTCAGCGAGCACCGCGGGCATGCGGATGCACATGGACGTCAACGAAGGATACCGGCCCGTAGTAGGACGGTCAAAGTGAGCAGCGCGCACCGCCCGCAGCAGCCGAAAATACCGGTCCGGCCCAGCTTCCCGGCACAGAACCAATACGCTCGCCGCATGGGCTATCCGGGTGATGAGGGCGGCCGCCCGCCGGACACCCGGGCCGGATCAGCACGCCGCACCGCGCTCTGGGCCCCGGACACCGACCAGGAGTGGCCCCCGCAGGCCTCAGGGCGGCCTGGAGACGCCGCCACCTTCGACGAGCCTCCGAAGTACTCGGCCCCCTCGGAAGATGCCTGGGGGCCTGCTGCGGCGTCCGGCCAGGCCCCCGGCGGCCCACCGCCCGCCGGATACCCAGCCCGTCAACCCACCAGCCCCCATTATCCGAACGCCGGTGCCGGGCAGCCGACACGGCCGCCGCAGCCGGGCGCTGCTGGCCCGGCGGGTTCCCCCGAGCGGGGCCGCGCGACGCACCGGCGTGCGCCCGGACCAGGCTCGGCACCCGCCCCCACGGCCGACTCGCGCCCGCCCGGCGGAGCGGATCTGCTACCTGGCCGGGACAACCGAGGGCGGGCCGCGACCCGTCCCGCGGGACGGCCCGCGGCGCCACCCCCGGCCGGCCGTGAGGCGGCCGCGTCCCGGGAGAACGCCTGGCGCCGGCCGCCGCCGCAGCGGTCCGGCGACGAGATCCAGGGCGGCACCCGGCCGCCCGGCCCGGCCGGCACCCGCCCGCGGACCGGCGGATCGCTGTGGAGTTCGGGTGCCTTCCGGACGGCCGGGCCGAGCGGCCGTGGCCCGGTCCGCGGTTTCCCGCCCGCCCCGGGGGCCCCTGACCCGGTGTACCCCCCGGGCCAGTTCTCGCCGTGGAACTCGCCGGAGCTGCGCACCGCGGCCGGGCGCGCCAACCACAGCGCGGGGCTGGGCCCGGATCTAGGTGAACCCGGCTATTCCCAGCTCGCGGTCAGCGACCCGGCGGCCGATGCCACGGCCACCCAGACCTGGGCTGTGCTGGACGAGGCCCAGCTGGGCGGCGAATGGACCACCCCGGCGGCCAAAGCGCCCAGCCCGGCGGACGCCGGAGCACGCGGCCCGTTCGACGCCGCGGACCCGGCGGCAGCCAGCCCGGCCTGGTATACCGGCCAGCCGGGCGCCGCGGAACCCGCCGGGCTCACCGGCCCGGCCGCGTTCCCCGGCCAGCGCCCGGACTTCCCCGGCCAGCGCCCGGACCCAGCCCGCCCAGACCCAGCCCGCCCAGACCCAGCCCGGCGGGATCAAGCCCGGCCGGACCAGGCCCCACTGGATCAGCCCGGGCCGCCAGGCTCACCCCGGCCCGGCGGGCGGGTGGCCGCCCGGCGCAGCCGCGAGGCGGCCCAGGACATGGCTCCGGACACGACCCTGACCCCCCGGACCGGCGGCGACACTGGCGGCTTCGATACGGGCAGCTTCGACACTGGCGGCTTCGACACTGGCGGGTTCGACACTGGCGGGTTCGACACTGGCGGGTTCGACACTGGCGGGTTGGGTACCGGGGGCTTCGACACCGGCGGCTTCGGCGCACCGGCCGAAGCCGACCGCTGGGCCGACCGCGATGCCAGCTCAGCCGGGCCGCCGCGGGGATCCCGGTCCGCCGCCCGCGGGCACCCGCCACGCAAGCCGCGCAAGCCGGTCAGCCGGGCCCGGATGTGGCTCATGCCAGCCGGCATGCTGATCCTGGTCGGTGCCCTGATCACCGTGGTCTACCTGCAGTTCGGGATGGGCCATCCGAAAACCAGCAGCGCCGCCTCGGCCACCCACCACCCCACCGCGGCGGCCAGTTCGGCGCCACCCGGGCCGTGGAAGCACATCACTACCCGGCAGGACGACCCGGCCACGCTGGCCCTGGCCGAGCTGTTCCCGGCCCGGTTCACGGCGGGCGCCACCAGCGCGGTCCGGACCGTGCAGCGGGCCTCCGGCGCCAACTGCACCAAGATGGTGCTCGGCGGCAAGCTGCAGGCCGCGCTGCGCAAGGGTGGCTGCACCCAGGTGATGCGGGCCAGCTACCTGTCCACCGGGCAGAAGATCATGGCCACCATCGGCGTGCTCAACCTGGCCAACGTGACCGACTCGGAGCGCTCAGGCAAGGCGACCGGCGCCACCGCGTTCATCAAGCAGCTGCCCGGCGCGAAAGGGCCGACCCGCAACCTGATGAAGGGCACCGGCCTGGAGGAAGCGGAGATCAAGGGCCATTACCTGATCCTGACCTGGGCCGAGTTCACCAACCTCAAAGCGCCCAAGGGCCCGAAGCAGCGGGCGCAACTGGACGCGTTCTCCCGCGCGCTGGTCGGCAGCACCGCGAACGTCAGCCTGACCAGCCGGATGCTGCTCGGCAAGCCCGCGACGCCCTAGGGCCTAGCTGCGCAGCCGCCGGGTCGCCCGGGCCCGCTCGGCCAGCTCCCCGGCTTCCGGATAGCGCACCTCTTCCAGGCACAACCCGTGTGCCGGGACGACCGGCACCGACGGATCGCGCACCCCAGCCCGGAGCACCTCGGCCGGCCAGCCCGGCGGCCGGGTTCTGTCGCCCACCTTGAGCAGCGCCCCGGTCAGCGTGCGGACCATCGAGTGGCAGAACGCGTCGGCCACCACCCGGCCCGCCAGCACGCCCGGCCCGGCCCGGACCCAGGACAGCTCAATCAGCTCCCGGATGGTGCTGGCGCCCTCCCGGCGGCGGCAGAACGCGGCGAAGTCGTGCTCGCCGAGCAGCCGCGCGGCGGCCTCGTTCATGGTCGCCGCGTCGAGCGGGCGGCGATAGGCCAGCGTGTCGTGCCGGCGCAGCGGATCCGGCCCGGCCGGCTGGTCACAGACCCGGTAGGAGTACCGGCGGCACAGCGCGGAGAACCGGGCATCGAACCCGGGCGGGGCCAGCTCGACCTGGCTCACCCGGACGTCAGGCGGCAGCAGACCGCGCAGCCTGCGCAGCGCGACCGGCGCGACCGCTGCCCAGGCTGCGTCGGGCACGTCGGCGTGGGCTACCTGACCGCGGGCATGCACACCCGCGTCGGTCCGGCCCGCCACGGTCAGCGAGACCGGCTCCGGAAGCCGCAACAGGTGGCCGAGGGCTTCCTCGACCACCTGCTGAACGGTACGACGGCCAGGCTGGCGCGCCCAGCCGGAAAACTCCCCGCCGTCGTAGCCGAGATCGAGCCGGATCCGGCTGGCCGCGGCGTCATCCTCTGGCGGGTAAGCGCTACTTCTTGGCTGGTTTATCGTCAGCGGCCTCAGCGTCGGCTGAGTCTTCGGCCTCGGCTGAGTCTTCGGCGTCGGCCTCATCCTCAGCGTCCGCGTCGTCCTCGTCCTCGTCCGCCGCCTCGGCGTCGGCTTCGTCATCCGCCGCGTCGGCCACTTCGGCCGCCTCAGCGGCGTCCTCAGCCGCCTCAGCCGCGTCCTCAGCCGCTTCGGCGGTGTCCTCAGCCGCAGCCTCGACCTCAGCCGCTGGGCGGGCCGCGGGCTGCGACCGGCGGGACCGGCGGGACCGGCGCGACGGCTTGGCCTCGGCCTCTTCCTGGATCAGCTCGATGACCGCGAGCGGGGCATTGTCGCCCTTCCGCGGACCGATCTTGGTGATCCGGGTGTAGCCACCGTCCCGGGTCGCGAACTGCGGCCCGATCTCGGTGAACAGCGTGTGCACCACGCCCTTGTCCGCCACCACGGTGAGCACCTGGCGACGCGCAGCCAGGTCACCCCGCTTGGCGAAGGTGATCAGCCGCTCTGCGTACGGCCGCAGCCGCCGTGCCTTGGCCTCGGTCGTGGTGATCTTGCCGTGCTCGAACAAGGCAGTCGCCAGGTTCGCCAGCAGGTGCCGCTGGTGGGCAGCGCTGCCACCCAGCCGCCGGCCCTTGGTGGGCGTGGGCATCGGAACGTTCTCCTCGGTTAGCTGGCCGGGCCGGAGCGGCCCGGCCAGTACTACATCAGATCAGTACTGCTCGGTCTCGACGTAGCTGTCGTCGTCGTCCGCGCCATAGCTGTCCGCCGCGGTGCCCGGGTCGAATCCGGGCGGCGAGTCCTTGAGCGCGAGACCCATGTCGGTCAGCTTCTGCTTGACTTCCTCGATCGACTTGGCGCCGAAGTTGCGGATGTCCAGCAGGTCCTGCTCGCTGCGGGCGACCAGCTCGCCGACGGTGTGGATGCCCTCCCGCTTCAGGCAGTTGTACGACCGGACGGTGAGGTTGAGCTCCTCGATGGGCAGCGCCAGGTCCGCGGCCAACGCCGCGTCCGTCGGCGACGGCCCGATGTCGATGCCCTCGGCCTCCACGTTCAGCTCGCGGGCCAGGCCGAACAACTCGACCAGGGTCTTGCCCGCGCTGGCCACCGCGTCCCGGGGCCGCATGGACGGCTTGGTCTCCACGTCCAGGATCAGCTTGTCGAAGTCGGTCCGCTGCTCGACACGGGTGGCCTCGACCTTGTAGGTGACCCGCATCACCGGCGAGTAGATCGAGTCGATCGGGATCCGGCCGATCTCCTGGCCCGGCTGCTTGTTCTGCGCGGCGGACACGTAGCCGCGGCCACGCTCGACCGTCAGCTCCATCTCCAGCTTGCCCTTGGCGTTCAGCGTGGCGATGTGCAGCGCCGGGTTGTGCACCTCGACACCGGCCGGCGGCGCGATGTCGGCCGCGGTGACCTCACCGGGGCCCTGCTTGCGCAGGTACATCACGACCGGCTCGTCCTGCTCCGAGGAGACGACCAGTTCCTTCAGGTTCAGGATGATGTCGGTGACATCCTCCTGGACTCCCGGGACCGTGCTGAACTCGTGCAGCACACCCTCGATCCGGATGCTGGTTACCGCGGCGCCGGGAATCGAGGACAGCAACGTGCGGCGGACCGAGTTGCCGATCGTGTAGCCGAAGCCTGGCTCCAGCGGCTCGATGACGAACCGGGACCGGAAGTCGCCGGCCTGCTCTTCAGTCAGGGTCGGACGCTGGGCGATGAGCATTTGGTACCCCTTTCCGCGACGCCCGCTATTTGACGCCGCGATCTCCTGCTGACGTCCCCTGTACCGACAGGGGCCGTCTCCCGCACCAGGCCGCCGCCAACCGGCAGGCGGCCTGGGACGAGCGTATTACTTCGAGTAGTACTCGACGATGAGCTGCTCCTGGACCTGGGTGTCGATCTGGGCCCGGGCCGGGAGCTGGTGGATCAGGACGCGCATCTTGTCCGGGATGACTTCCATCCAGGCCGGCGAGGGCCGCTCACCGGCCTCGGCGCGGGCCACCACCATCGGGGTCAGCTCGGCCGACTTCGGCCGCACCTCGATGATGTCGTTCTCGGTCACCCGGTAAGACGGAATGTCCACCTTCTTGCCGTTGACCAGGAAATGGCCGTGCCGCACCAGCTGGCGGGCCATGTCCCGGCTCTTCGCGAAGCCGGCCCGGTAAACCACGTTGTCCAGCCGGCTCTCCAGGATCTGCAGCAGGTTCTCGCCGGTCATCCCGCGCTTGCGCGAGGCTTCCTGGTAGTAGCCGCGGAACTGCCGCTCCAGGATGCCGTAGACCCGCCGGGCCTTCTGCTTCTCCCGGATCTGCAGCAGGTACTCGCTCTCCTTGGGCCGGTTGCGGCCGTGCTCACCCGGCGGGTAAGGCCGGATCTCGATCGGGCACTTGGGCGAATCGCACTTCGCGCCCTTCAGGAAGAGCTTCATCTTCTCGCGGCGGCACAGCTTGCAGTCCGCACCTGTGTATCGCGCCATCTTCTAGTTAACTCCCTCAGACCCGGCGCCGCTTGGGCGGGCGGCAGCCATTGTGCGGAACCGGGGTGACGTCCTGGATCGACCCAACTTCCAGGCCGGTCGCCTGCAGGGAGCGGATAGCGGTCTCCCGCCCGGAGCCCGGACCCTTGACGAACACGTCGACCTTGCGCATGCCGTGCTCCATGGCCCGGCGGGCCGCCGCCTCGGCGGCCATCTGCGCGGCGAACGGGGTGGATTTACGGGACCCCTTGAAGCCGACCTGGCCGGACGACGCCCACGAGATGACGTTGCCCACCGGGTCGGTGATCGAGACGATGGTGTTGTTGAACGTGCTCCTGATGTGGGCGTGCCCGTGAGCGACGTTCTTCCGTTCTTTGCGGCGCACCTTCTTGGCGGTGGCCGTGCGGCTCCTTGGCGGCATTAGCTTCCTATTCGGTGAGGTCGTCGGTCCGCGCTGCGATCAGCTGGCCGTGGACGCGCGGACTACTTCTTCCCGGCCTTCTTCTTGCCGGCCACTGTCTTCTTGCGACCCTTGCGGGTGCGCGCGTTGGTCTGCGTGCGCTGGCCGTGCACCGGAAGCCCCCGGCGGTGCCGGATGCCCTGGTAGCAGCCAATCTCGATCTTGCGGCGGATGTCGGCCTGCACCTCGCGGCGCAGGTCACCTTCGACCTTGTAGGTGGCTTCGATCCAGTCCCTGAGCCGGACCAGGTCGTCGTCGCTGAGCTGGTGCACCCGGGTGTCCGCGCTGACGCCGGTAGCGGCGATCGTTTCCAGCGCGCGGGTGTGCCCCATGCCGTAGATGTAGGTAAGAGCGACCTCGAGCCGCTTTTCGCGGGGGAGGTCGACGCCAACGAGGCGTGCCATGGGCGGGCAGTTCTCCTTCTCTGTAGGAGGTTCGTCCGCGCCCGCTCCCCTGCCCCTGCCCGGGTAGGGCCCCGGCCTCCACCGGGGGTGGCCCGGGCCGGCCCTCAGGCCGGCCCCAGGCTGCGGGTGCGCCTAGCTCAGGGCGTCAGCCCTGACGCTGCTTGTGCCGCGGGTCAGAGCAGATGACCATGACCCGGCCGTGCCGCCGGATCACTCGGCACTTGCTGCAAATCTTCTTCACGCTCGGCTTGACCTTCATCGCAGTCCTCCCGGCTCGTTACTTGTACCGGTAGACAATCCGGCCGCGGCTCAGGTCGTAAGGGCTCAGCTCAACGACAACCCGGTCATCGGGCAGGATGCGGATGTAGTGCATCCGCATCTTCCCGCTGATGTGGGCGAGAACCTTGTGCCCATTGTCTAGCTCCACCCTGAAGAAGGCATTGGGAAGTGATTCGACGATCCTGCCCTCGATCTCGATGGCGCCGTCCTTCTTGGGCATGTCCTCCGCGCTTTGCTATCAGACCCGCTGCGCTCGCCAGTGCTGACGCGTGCAGGCAGGTGTTGTCTACTTCGTGGTCGTGGATCTCGTACCCGTGAGGCATGGCTAAAACAGCACAGCGCAACTCACGAGCCGGAGCAGAGTCTACGCGACCCTGCCTGACATTGCGAACCGAGGACAGGCCAGAAAAATTCCATTCAGCTCAACGCCGGCTCGTGGTGGCCGCCGTCAGCTGGACCGGCGGCTCCACGGCAGCTGCCCGTAGCCGGGCTGGTCGCGGCGCAGCGTGGCGTCGGGCAGCTCGTAGAGGTCGATCGCGGGCAGGTCGGCCAGCAGTTCGTCCAGCTGGCCCAGGGTCTTGGCCGCGTAGGCCGCGTCCAGCCGCTCATGGAACTCCTCGGCGGTCAGCCGGCCCGCGGCCAGGTGCTCGCGCAGCAGCGCCACCGTCCGCTCACGGTCCGCGTCGGAGGCGCGGATCTTCGGGTTGCTAGGCATCCGCGTTCTCTCCTTACTGCTGGCGCTGCTTCAACGGTACCCGCGGGGCGCGGTCAGCGGATGAACCGGCGCAGCGCACTGAGCGCACGCTCGGTGATCTCGTCCACCGGGCCGGTGGCGTCGATGCCGAGCAGGATGCCCTCATCCGCGTAGAACGCGATCAGCGGGGCGGTCTGTTCCTGGTAGACCTCGAGCCGGTGCCGGATCGTCTCCTCCCGGTCGTCGTCCCGCTGGAACAGCTCGCCACCGCAGTCGTCACAGATCTGCCGGCGCGATGGCGGGTCGAACAGCACATGCCAGATCCGCCCGCAGCGGCGGCAGGTCCGGCGGCCGGACAGCCGCCGGACCACCTCATCGTCGTCCACCACCAGTTCCAGCACCACGTCCAGCCGGGAGTCCCAGGCGGAGAGCATCTTCTTGAGCGTCTCGGCCTGCGGCACGTTACGTGGGAAGCCGTCCAGCAGGAACCCGGACTGCGCGTCGTCCTCCTGCAGCCGGTCGGTCACCATGGCGATGGTCACCTCGTCCGGAACCAGGTCGCCACGCTCCATGAAGGCCTGCGCGCGGCGGCCGAGCGCGGTGCCCTGGCTGACGTTGCCGCGGAAGATGTCACCTGTCGAGATCTTCGGGATAGACAGGTGCGACGCTATGAACTGGGCCTGTGTCCCCTTGCCCGCACCGGGGGGCCCGACGAGGACGACGCGCACTATCGAAGGAAGCCCTCATAGTTACGCTGCTGCAGTTGGCTCTCGATCTGCTTCACCGTGTCCAGACCCACCCCCACTGCGATCAGGATGCTGGTCCCGCCGAACGGGAACTGAGTGCCCACCCCGAGCAGTGAGAAGGCGATCATCGGGATGAGCGCGATCAGGCCCAGGTAGAGGGACCCGGGGGCAGTAAGCCGGGTAAGCACGTAGTTCAGGTACTGGGCGGTGGGCCGCCCAGGGCGGATACCGGGGATGAACCCGCCGTACTTCTTCATGTTGTCCGCCACCTCCGTCGGGTTGAAGGTGATGGATACGTAGAAGTAGGTGAAGAAGACGATCAGTACGAAGAACAGGAACATGTACAGGGCGGAGTTCCCGGTCACCCCGTTGCCGATATTGTTGTTGATCCAGTTGACCCAGCCCGAGGGATGGTTTTTGTTGCCGAACAGCCCGGCCGCCAGGATCGGGATGTACAGCAGCGACGAGGCGAAGATGACCGGGATGACACCGGCCTGGTTCACCTTGAGTGGGATATACGTGGACGTCCCGCCGTACATCTTGCGGCCCACCATGCGCTTGGCGTACTGCACCGGGATGCGGCGCTGGGCCTGCTCCATGAACACCACGAAGGCGACGATGGCCACCGCGACAAGCGCCACGAAGAGCAGCACCACGATGTGCTTGGTGTTGTACACATCCACCATGTAGCCCGCCATCTGCGAGATGACGGTGGTGAAGATGAGCACCGACATGCCGTTGCCGACGCCACGGTCGGTGATCAGCTCGCCCAGCCACATGATGACCGCGGTGCCCGCCGTCATGGTGATGACCATGGAGGTGATGGTGAACACCGACGGGTTCGGGATCAGCGCCTGGCTGCAGTTGGGGAACAGGTTACCGGACCGGGTGTAGGCGACGATGCCGGTGGATTGCAGGATGGCCAGCCCGACGGTCAGATACCGGGTGTACTGGGTGATCTTCGCCTGGCCGGCCTGGCCCTCCTTGCGCAGCGTCTCCAGCCGCGGGATGACCACCGCGAGTAGCTGCAAGATGATGCTGGCCGTGATGTACGGCATGATGCCGAGGGCGAAGATGGACAGCCGGAGCAGCGCGCCACCGCTGAACAAGTTGACCAGCTGATACACGCCGGCCGCACTGCTGGTCTTCTCCAGGCCGGTGCAGAACTGCACCGCCTTCTCGGAGATACCCGGGGTCGGTATCGCGGCGCCCAGCCGGAACACGGCCAGGATCCCGAGCGTGAACAGCAGCTTTTTGCGCAGGTCAGGCGTCCGGAAGGCCCGGAGGAACGCGGTCAGCATGCGCCGTCCTCAACTAGATCGGTCAACGGGGTCCGGCCGTGCCTGCCCGGGGGTGGCGCCGGCCGCCGGTGCGCCGCAGTGTAACGCGTCCGCAGCACTGTAACAGCCCCCTGCGCTCAGTGACGATGACTGTGCGCTGGCGGACCATCGACGCTGCGCAGCGTGCACCGCGACGGCCGGCCGGGATGGTCGCCCGGCCGGCCCGCGCATCACAGCTCAGTGACCGTCCCTCCGGCCGCGGTGATCTTCTCCCGGGCGGAGCCGGAGAAGGCGTGCGCGGTCACCCGCAGCGCCGCTCCCGCGTCGCCCTCGCCCAGCACCTTGACCAGCTGGCCGGGCCGTACCGCGCCCTTGGCCGCCAGGTCTTCCGGGGTCACTTCGCCACCCTGCGGGTACAGCTCGGTGAGCCGGCCGATGTTGACCACCTGGTAGGTGGTCTTGAACCGGGCGTTGGAGAAGCCCTTGAGCTTCGGCACCCGGCGCTGCAGCGGCATCTGGCCACCCTCGAACCCCAGGTGCACCTGGCCACGGGCCTTGGTCCCCTTGGTGCCGCGGCCCGCGGTCTTGCCCTTGGACCCCTGACCGCGGCCGACCCGGGTGCGCTCGGTGCGCGAACCCGAGGCCGGGCGGAGGTGATGGATCCTCAGCATGTCAGTCGACCTCCTCGACGGTGACGAGGTGCCGCACCGCGTAGATCATGCCGCGGAACTCGGGCCGGTCGTCCTTGACGATCACGTGCCCGATCCGCTTCAGCCCGAGCGAGCGCAGGGACGCCCGCTGGGACTTGGTCCCCCCGATCTCCGACCGGGTCTGGGTTACCTTCAGCTGTGCCATCATCGGCCTCCGCTCAGCTGTTGCCGGACGTGGCGCCGAGGGCAGCCGCTGCCGCGCGGGCGCGCAGCATGGCCGCCGGGGCCACGTCCTCGATCGGAAGCCCGCGCCGGGCGGCGATCTCCTCGGGGCGCTTCAGGCTCTTCAGCGCGGCCACGGTCGCGTGCACGACGTTGATCGGGTTGGACGAGCCGAGCGACCGGGACAGCACGTCGTGCACGCCCGCGCACTCCAGCACCGCCCGCACCGGGCCGCCGGCGATGACGCCGGTACCGGGGCTGGCCGGTTTCAGCAGCACCACACCCGCGGACTCCTCGCCCTGCACGGTGTGCGGGATCGTGCCAGCGATCCGGGGCACCCGGAAGAACGACTTCTTGGCCGCCTCGACGCCCTTGGCGATGGCCGCGGGCACCTCCTTGGCCTTGCCGTAGCCCACGCCTACCATGCCGTTGCCGTCGCCCACGATGACCAGGGCGGTAAAGCTGAACCGCCGGCCACCCTGGACCACCTTGGCCACCCGGTTGATGGTAACTACCCGCTCCAGGTAGGCCGTGCCCTTATCGGCGGCACCGCCGCGGCGGTCGTCACGGCGGTCACGCCGCTCACCGCCGCCGCCACGCCGCGGTCCTCCTGCCATCAGATGTTCCTTCTCTCGTATGTCTCAACGCGCACCGTGCCGCACCCGTTCACAGGGACAAGCCACCTTCGCGGGCGGCGTCGGCCAGGGCGGCGATCCGCCCGTGGTAGGCCCAGCCCGCCCGGTCGAACACGGCCGCATTGATGCCGGCCGCGGTGGCCCGCTCCGCGAGCAGCGTGCCTACCTGGCGCGCCTTGGCCGTCTTGTCCCCGTCGGCCCCGCGGAGCGCCTCTTCCAGGGTAGATGCGGATGCGAGTGTCCGGCCCGAGCCGTCGTCGATCAGCTGGACCACCGTGTGCCGGGCCGACCGGTTGACGATCAGCCGCGGCCGCTCGGCGCTGCCCAGCACCTTCTTGCGCACCCGCAGGTGCCGCCGGTTGCGCGCGGCGGTGCGGCCGTGGGCCCTGGTCTTCGTGCCAGTCATCGGTTACTTCCCAGCCTTCCCGACCTTGCGGCGGACCTGCTCGCCCTGATACCGGATGCCCTTGCCCTTGTACGGGTCGGGCTTACGCAGCTTGCGTATGTTGGCCGCGACTTCGCCCACCAGCTGCTTGTCGATGCCCTCGACGACCAGCCTGGTCGGCGTCTCGACGCGGAACGTGATGCCGTCCGGCGGGGTCACCGGGACCGGGTGGCTGAAGCCCAGCGAGAACTCCAGGTTCGAGCCCCGCGCCTGGACCCGGTAGCCGACCCCGACGATCTCCAGCGTCTTGCTGTAGCCCTGGGTGACCCCGGTGACCATGTTCTGCACCAGGGTGCGGGACAGCCCGTGCAGCGCCCGCACCTTGCCCTCGTCGTTGGGCCGGGTCACCTTCAGCGTGCTGTCTTCCCGGGAGATCTCGATCGGCGGGGTCAGCTCCAGCGCCAGGCTGCCCTTGGGGCCTTTGACGCTGACCGCCCGGCCGTCAATGCTGACGTCGACGCCCCCGGGGATCTCCACCGGGAGCCGTCCGATTCGTGACATCGCGGTCTCCCCTACCAGACGTAGGCGAGGACTTCCCCGCCCACGCCACGCTTGTTCGCCTGCTTGTCGGTCATCAGACCACCCGAGGTGGAGATGATGGCGACGCCGAGGCCGCCGAGCACCCGGGGCAGGTTGTCCTTCTTCGCGTACACCCGCAGACCCGGCTTGGACACCCGCTTGATGCCCGCGATGGAACGCTCCCGGGTCGGCCCATACTTGAGCGACACCACGAGGTTCTTGCCCACCTCGGCGTCTTCCACCGTGAAGCCGGCTATGTAGCCCTCCTGCTTGAGGATCTCCGCGATCCGGACCTTGATCGTGGAGCTGGGCATGCCCACCGTGTCGTGGTACGCCGAGTTGGCATTGCGCAGACGGGCAAGCATGTCTGCGATCGGGTCGGTCATCGTCATGGCCTGGTGGCCCTCCTCGCCATGGTTTCCCGTACGGGACCTGCGGCGTGGTCAGTGGGTGCGGTCTGCCCCGCACCCAGGTTGGTCTGTTACCGGGAGCCGGCGTTCGGCTACCAGCTGGATTTCGTGATGCCCGGCAGCTCACCGCGGTGGGCCATCGAGCGGAAGCAGATCCGGCACAGGCCGAACCTGCGGTACACGGCGCGCGGCCGCCCGCAGCGCGAGCACCGGGTGTACCCGCGCACCTTAAACTTGGGCGTCCGCTTCGCCTTGACGACAAGCGCCTTCTTCGCCACTACTCAGTTCTCCTTGAACGGGAATCCGAGCCGCCGCAACAGTGCGCGGCCCTCTTCGTCGGTCGTCGCGGTGGTCACCACGGTCACATCCATGCCGCGCTGCCGGTCCACCTGGTCGGCGTCGATCTCATGGAACATCAGCTGCTCGTTCAGCCCGAATGTGTAGTTGCCCCGGCCGTCGAACTGCCGGTCGGACAGCCCGCGGAAGTCGCGGATCCGGGGCAGGGCCAGCGACAGCAGCCGGTCCAGGAACTCCCACATCCGGTCACCGCGCAGCGTCACGTGCGCCCCGATCGGCATGCCCTCGCGCAGCTTGAACTGGGCGATCGACTTCCGGGCCCGGGCCACCGCGGGCTTCTGCCCGGTGATCACCGTGAGGTCGCGGAGCGCGCCCTCGATCAGCTTGGCGTCCCGGGCTGCCTCGCCGACGCCCATGTTCACCACGATCTTGGTCACCGTGGGGATCTTCATCACGTTGGCGTAGCCGAACTCCTCGCGCATGGCCGGCGCGATCTCCTGCCGGTAGCGCTCCTTGAGCCGCGGCTTGGGGTACTGCTGCCGGGCTGGTGCCTGCTCAGTCGTGGTCGTCATCAGAAGTCCTTACCGCCCGGGCGGGAGATCCGGACCTTGGTGCCGTCTTCTTCGTAGCGGAACCCGGCGCGGGCCGGCTTCTTGTTGTCCGGGTCGATCAGCTGGACGTTGCTCACGTGGATCGGCGCCTCGGTGTTCGTGATGCCGCCTTCCTTGGCCCCACGAGCTCCCTGGTAATCCACCTTCTTGTTCTTGCGGACCATGTTGACGCCCTGGACCAGGACCCGCTGCCGCTCCGGGTCGGCCAGGATGACCGTGCCCTCGCGGCCCACGTCCTTGCCCGCGATGACCATCACGTGGTCACCCTTCTTGATCTTCATGCGGGCAGGCTTCGCAGTGCTCTTGTTCTTCATCGCGGCCTTCCTCGGGGTCATCACAGCACCTCCGGCGCGAGCGAGATGATCCGCATGAACCGCTTCTCACGCAGCTCGCGGCCGACCTGGCCGAAGATGCTGGTGCCGCGAGGGTCCCCGCCGTCCCGGATGAGCACGGCGGCGTTCTCGTCGAACCGGATGTACGAGCCGTCACCGCGGCGGCGCTCCTTGCGGGTGCGTACCACGACCGCCTTGACGACATCGCCCTTCTTCACCCCGGCACCGGGAAGGGCATCCTTCACTGTCGCCACAATGACATCACCGATGCCCGCGTATCGCCGGCCAGAGCCGCCGAGCACGCGGATACACAAGATCTCCTTGGCTCCGGTGTTGTCGGCGACCTTAAGCCGCGACTCCTGCTGGATCACGTCAACTCCTGCTTCCTGACGCCGGGGTCTCGCGGGGCCCGCGCCCCGCGGGTGGTTATTACTTGGCCTTTTCCAGGATCTCCGCGACGCGCCAGCGCTTCGTCGCGGACAGCGGCCTGGTTTCCATCAGCCGGACCCGGTCGCCGACGCCGCACACGTTCTCACTGTCGTGCGCGATGTACTTCTTGGTACGCCGGATGATCTTGCCGTACTTCGGGTGCTTCACCCGGTCCTCGACCTCGACCACCACGGTCTTGTCCATCTTGTCGCTGACCACGTAGCCCTCGCGGACCTTGCGGTAGCCGCGGACCTGGACCGCGTCCTGCTGCACGTCACTCACTCTCTTCCGCCTCCTGCACCAGGGTCACGATGCCGAGCTCGCGTTCCCGCTTCACGGTGTAGATGCGGGCGATTTCCTTCTTGACGGCGCGCAGCCGCCCGTGGCTCTCCAGCTGGCCGGTCGCGGCCTGGAACCGGAGGTTGAACAGCTCCGTCTTCGCCTCGGCCAGCTTGCTGTCGAGTTCTTCCTCGCTGGAGTTCCGGAGGTCAGCGGCGGCCAGTCCAGCCATCACGCGTCACCCACTTCACGCTTCACGAACTTGCATTTCATTGGCAGCTTGTGCATGGCCCGGCGGAGTGCCTCCCGGGCCACCGGCTCGGCCACACCGGACAGCTCGAACATCACCAGGCCCGGCTTGACGTTGGCCACCCACCATTCCGGTGAGCCCTTACCGGAGCCCATCCGGGTCTCGGCCGGCTTCTTGGTCAGCGGGCGGTCCGGGTAGATGGTGATCCACACCTTGCCGCCACGGCGGATGTGCCGGGTCATGGCGATACGGGCGGACTCGATCTGCCGGTTGGTCACGTACGCGCGCTCCAGCGCCTGGATGCCGTACTCACCGAAAGCCACCCGGGTGCCACCCTTAGCCTGCCCGTGCCGGTCCGGCCGGTGCTGCTTGCGGTGCTTGACCCTGCGCGGGATAAGCATGACTCAGCCCTCCTCACCGCTGGTCGCTGCGGGCGCCGCCTCGGCCGGTGCGGCCACGCTGGCCGGGACGGCCGGTGCCTGCTCCGGCCCGCCCCGGTCGGGGCGGTCGCCGCCCGGCGCCCGGTCGCCGCGGTCGGCGCCCTCCGGGCGCCGCCGCCGCTGCGGCCCGGTCGGCCGGTCCCGGCGCTGGCCGGCCCGCAGCGCGGCCGCGGCCGCCTCGCGCTCGGCCCGGGTCTGCGGCGCCTCGCCACGGTAGATCCAGACCTTCACGCCGATCCGGCCGAACGTGGTCCGGGCCTCGTAGAAGCCGTAGTCGATGTCCGCGCGCAGCGTGTGCAGCGGCACCCGGCCCTCGCGGTAGAACTCCGACCGGGACATCTCAGCGCCGCCGAGGCGGCCCGAGCACTGCACCCGGATGCCCTTGGCGCCCGGGCTCTTCATCGTGGTCTGCATGGCCTTGCGCATCGCCCGGCGGAAGGACACCCGGCTGGACAGCTGCTCGGCCACGCCCTGCGCGACGAGCTGCGCGTCGATCTCTGGGTTCTTCACCTCGAGGATGTTCAGCTGGATCTGCTTGCTGGTCAGCTTCTCCAGGTCACTGCGGATCCGGTCGGCCTCGGCGCCACGGCGGCCGATGACGATGCCCGGCCGCGCGGTGTGGATGTCTACCCGGACCCGGTCCCTGGTGCGCTCGATCTCCACCTTGGAGATGCCGGCCCGCTCCATGCCGCGCTGCAGCATCCGCCGGATGGCCACATCTTCCGCGACATAGTCCTTGTACAGTTTGTCGGCATACCAGCGGCTCTTGAAGTCGGTGGTGATGCCCAGCCGGAACCCGTGCGGGTTCACCTTCTGGCCCACTAGCGGGACCTCCCCTTGGGTTCGTCGGAGACGATTACCGTGATGTGGCTGGTGCGCTTGTTGATCCGGTAGCCGCGGCCCTGGGCGCGCGGCCGGAACCGCTTCAGCGTCGGGCCCTCGTCTACCCACGCGCGGCTGACCACGAGCGAGTCGGCGTCCAGTTGCTGGCCGTGCTCCGCGTTGGCGATGGCGCTGGCCAGCACCTTGCCGACCGGGTCGCTGGCCGACTGCGGTGCGAACTGGAGCACCGCCTGGGCGTCGGTGGCAGGCATGCCACGGATGAGGTCCACCACACGGCGGGCCTTCCGCGGCGTGACGCGGACGTACCGCGCCTTCGCCCTTGCTTCCATCTCTCTTACTCGCTCTCTATGGTCTGCGCAGGAGCGGCCTAGCGGCGGCTGCGGCGGTCATCCCTGACGTGGCTGCGGAACGTGCGGGTCGGCGCGAACTCACCGAGCTTGTGGCCGACCATGGCCTCGGTGATGAACACCGGCACATGCTTGCGGCCGTCGTGCACCGCGATGGTGTGGCCGAGCATGGCAGGAACGATCATGGAACGCCGTGACCACGTCTTGATCAGGTTCCGCGTTCCGGCGTCGTTCTGCGCGTCCACCTTCTTGATCAGGTGGTCGTCGACGAACGGGCCCTTCTTAAGACTACGAGGCATCAGTCAGTGCTCCTACCGCTTCTTCTTGCTGCGCCTGCGGACGATCAGCCGGTCGCTGGGCTTGTTTTCTTGCCGGGTCCGGCCCTCGGGCTTGCCCCACGGGCTGACCGGGTGCCGGCCGCCGGAGCTCTTGCCCTCGCCACCGCCGAGCGGGTGGTCAACCGGGTTCATCGCGACACCGCGCACCGTGGGCCGGTGTCCCTTCCACCGGTTGCGGCCCGCCTTGCCGAGCTTGATGTTGCCCTGCTCGGCGTTGCCAACCTCGCCGACGGTGGCCCGGCAGGCCGCGTCGACCCGGCGGATCTCACCGGACGGCATCCGCAGCTGGGCGAACCCGCCGTCCTTGGCCAGCAGCTGGACGCCGGAGCCGGCCGACCGGGCGATCTTGGCCCCGCCGCCCGGCCGCAGCTCGATGGCGTGCACCACGGTGCCGGTCGGGATGTTCCGCAGCGGCAGGCAGTTGCCCGGGCGGATGTCCGAGCCCGGGCCGTTCTCCACCACGTCACCCTGGGCCAGCCCCTGCGGGCAGAGGATGTACCGCTTCTCGCCGTCGACGTAGTGCAGTAGCGCGATCCGGGAGGTCCGGTTGGGGTCGTACTCGATGTGTGCGACCTTGGCCGGGATGCCGTCCTTGTCGTTACGCCGGAAGTCGATCAGCCGGAAGGCGCGCTTGTGCCCGCCGCCCTGGTGCCGCGCGGTGATCCGGCCGTGCACGTTCCGGCCGCCCTTCGAGGACAGCGGGCGGACCAGCGACTTCTCCGGCTCACCGCGGGTGAGTTCGGAGAAGTCCGCGCCGCTCGCGCCCCGTCGTCCCGGGGTGGTCGGCTTGTACTTGCGGATAGCCATGTGTGCTCAAGCTCCTCTATCTGGCCGCGCTAGCCGACCGGTCCGCCGAAGACGTCGATCCGCTCACCCTCGGCCAGGCTGACGATGGCCCGCTTGGTGGACGGCCGCTGGCCCCAGCCGTACCGGGTGCGGCGCCGCTTGCCCGGCCGGTTGAGCGTGTTCACCCCAGTGACCGTGACCCCGAAGATGGCCTCGACCGCCTGCCGGACCTGGGTCCGGTTGGCGTCCTGCGAAACCAGGAAGGTGTACTTGCCATCGTCCGCGAGCCGGTATGTCTTCTCCGAGATGATCGGCCGCAGCAGGATGTCGCGGGGATTGTAGACCCGGGTGGCGCTCACTGCTCATCCTCTTTCTTGGCCGTCGCCGCTGCGCCGCGGCCGGTGAACTCGGCCAGCGCCGCCTGGGTGAACACCACGTGCTCACTGACCAGGACGTCGTAGGTGTTCAGCTGCCCGGCCGCCAGCAGCCGGACGGCTGGCACGTTGCGCAGGCTCTTCCAGGTCAGCTCGTCCTCGGACTCCGTCACGACCAGCACGGTGCCGCGGAGCACGCCCTCGGTCAGCCCGATGGCGGTGCGCAGCAGGTCCAGCGCCTCGCTGGTCTTAGGCGCGTCCCCGGACACGAAGCTGCTGACCACCGCGACCCGGCCGTTGCTGGCCCGGTCGGTCAGCGCACCGCGGAGCGCGGCGGCCTTCATCTTCTTCGGGGTCCGCTGCTGGTAGGACCGGGGCTGGGGGCCGTGTACGACGCCGCCGCCGGCGTACTGCGGCGCCCGGACGGAGCCCTGCCGGGCCCGGCCGGTGCCCTTCTGCCGGTACGGCTTCTTGCCGCCACCGCGGACCACGCCGCGCGTCTTGGTGGCGTGCGTGCCTTGCCGGGCTGCGGCCTCCTGAGCCACCACTACCTGGTGCATCAGCGGCAGGTTGATCGGCGCGCTGAAGATCTCGTCGGGCAGCTCCACGTCCATGCCCTGGGGGCCGGACGCGGAGACAACGCTGACGGTGGTGCTCACCGGGCCTCCTTCGTGGTGGACTGGGCGGCCCGGATCGCGCTGCGGACCAGGATCAGCCCGCCCCGGGGACCGGGCACCGCGCCGCGGATCAGCAGCAGGCCGCGCTCGGCATCCACCGAGTGCACGGTCAGGTTCGGCGTGGTGGTGCGGGCGCCGCCCATCCGGCCGGCCATCCGCACACCCTTGAACACCCGGCCCGGGGTGGCGCAGCCACCGATCGAGCCCGGCGAGCGGTGCTTGCGCTGGGTGCCGTGCGAGGCGCTCAGGCCTTTGAATCCGTGCCGCTTCATCACGCCCGCGGTGCCCTTGCCCTTGCTCCGCCCGGTCACGTCGACCAGGTCGCCCGCGGCGAACGTCTCGGCGGTGACTTCCTGGCCGAGGGTGTAGTCGGTGGCGTCATCGGTCCTGAGCTCGGCCAGGTACCGGCGCGGCGTCACCGCGGCCTTGGCGAAGTGGCCGGCTACCGGCTTGTTGACCCGGCGCGGGTCGATCTCGCCGTAGCCCAGCTGTACCGCGGAATACCCGTGGGCGTCCGGAGTGCGCACCGCGGTCACCACGCAGGGACCCGCCTCGACAACCGTGACGGGAACCATGCGTCCCTCGGCGTCGAAGATCTGGCTCATGCCGAGCTTCGTGCCGAGCACGCCCTTGATGTGCTTGGTCATGTCGGTGCAGTCCTCAGAGCTTGATCTCGATGTCGACGCCAGCGGGCAGGTCCAGCCGCATCAGCGAGTCGACGGTCTTCGGCGTGGGGTCGAGGATGTCGATCAGGCGCTTGTGTGTGCGCATCTCGAAGTGCTCCCGCGAGTCCTTGTACTTGTGCGGGGAGCGGATGACGCAGTAGACGTTCTTCTCCGTGGGCAGCGGGACAGGCCCGGCAACCCGCGCGCCTGTGCGCGTCACCGTGTCGACGATCTTCCGCGCCGAGCTGTCGATGACCTCATGGTCATAGGCCTTGAGTCGGATGCGGATCTTTTGTCCCGCCATGTGCCTTCGATTCCTTCGTTCCGTAGGCCAGTTCTGCGTTCTGCGCACAGTGCTCGCCGCCCCCGGCCGGTGGCCGGGGGCGGCGGATTCACTACTTGATAATCTTCGTGACCCGGCCGGCGCCAACGGTGCGGCCGCCCTCGCGGATCGCGAACTTCAGCCCCTCCTCCATGGCGATGGGCTGGATCAGCTCGATCCGCATCTCGGTGTTGTCGCCGGGCATGACCATCTCGGTGCCCTCGGGCAGGTGGACGACGCCCGTCACGTCCGTGGTCCGGAAGTAGAACTGCGGACGGTAGTTGTTGAAGAACGGGGTGTGCCGTCCGCCCTCATCCTTGGACAGGATGTAGACCTGGCCCTCGAACTCGGTGTGCGGGGTGTTGGTGCCCGGC
>DASXIN010000026.1:0-1766 GCA_036497945.1 Streptosporangiaceae bacterium
GTCGGGCAGCGTGACCTGGCCACTGGCCAGCGGCAGCTCAGTCACCCGCGTCGCCGTCGCCGCCACCCGCCGCAACGGCCGCAACGACAACCGGACAAACCCCGTCCCCAGCAACCCCGTCAACACCAACGCCGCCGAGAATGCGGCCAGCTCAGCGATTTCCACCCGGCGCAGAGTGGCCTCCATGTCGCTCAGCGGGAGACCAGTGATCAGCACGTCGTGATCGCGGCCAGGCACCGCGGTGAGCCGGTAGTCGCCGCCGATCGAGGGCAGCTCCAGCGTGTAGAAGTGGCCGTCCGGCGGCAGCTTGACCAGCTTGGCCTGGTCTGCGGCAGACAAGTGCGAGGACCCGTTGATGATGCCCTGATTGGTGACCTCGCCGTGCTTGACCCGGGCACCGAACGTGCCAGCGCCCAGGCCGGGGGTTCTGTTGCAGTTGCCGGGGGGTGTCCCTGGTGGCGGCCGTGCGTGGTCCTCCTGCTCTTCCATGCACGAGGGGTAGCTCCCGCCGGCCGCGTGCAGCTGGAGGTCGATCTGATTGATCAGGGTGTGGCTGAGCACCAGGTAGGTCACCAGGCCCACGGCGGCGCAGGCCACGGCGAGGAGGGCGAGCAGCCCGGCGATGAGCCGGCCGCGCAGGGTCCGCCCGGCCAGCCAGCGGCGCATCGCGCCGGGCCGCAGCGGCGTGCCAGGCTCCCGGTGGGCGGTAGACCTCCGCGGCGTGCTCCCGCGCCGCGGGGGTGCGGCGTCGGGGCTGCTCATAGGGTGGGCCTTAACTCGCGGGTTTGAGGACGTAACCGACGCCGCGGACGGTGTGAATCAGCGGCTCCCGGCCGGCGTCGATCTTCTTCCGCAGGTAGCTGATGTACAGCTCGACCACGTGCGCCTGGCCGCCGAAGTCGTAGTTCCACACCCGGTCCAGGATCTGCGCCTTGGACAGCACCAGGCGCGGGTTGCGCATCAGGAAGCGGAGCAGCTCGAACTCGGTCGCGGTCAGGTCGATCAGCTCGTCGCCGCGGCGCACCTCGTGGGCGTCCTCGTCCATGGACAGGTCGCCGACGACCAGCTGGGTCTCGCCGCGGGACCGGGCCAGCCCGGCCCGGCGGAGCAGGCCGCGCAACCGGGCCAGCACCTCTTCCAGGCTGAACGGCTTGGTCACGTAGTCGTCGCCACCTGCGGTGATCCCGGCCACCCGGTCATCGACCGCGTCCCTAGCCGTGAGGAACAGCACGCACACGTTGGGTGCGTCCTGCCGGACCCGGCGGAGCACTTCCAGCCCGTCGAAGTCGGGCAGCATGATGTCCAGGACGATCGCGTCGGGCCGGAACGCCCGGGCCGCACGCACCGCGGACGCGCCATCGCCCGCCGTCTGGATGTCCCAGCCCTCGTAGCGCAAGACGCTGGCCAGCAGCTCGGCCAGGCTGGGCTCGTCGTCGACCACCAGCACCCGGATCGGGCTGCCGTCCAGCCGCTTGATCGGCGCGGCCTGCGCTGACCCGCCCGGCTGCGCCGCCTGCGTGTCACTAGTCATTTATCCAGTATCTGAGCTGAGGCTACGGAGAATTTCTACGCATCCTCTGAATTCCCGCTGAGCGGCCGGCTAGTCGCCAGGACGCTAATCCCGCAGCTGGGGGAGGGTGATGGTGAAGCGGGTGGTGCCGGGTTGGCTGTCGAGGTGGACGGTGCCGCCGTGGGCGGTGGTGACGGCGTCGACGATGGCCAGGCCGAGGCCGGTGGAGGCGGCCTGGCCGGCCTGGTGGGTGCGG
>DASXIN010000027.1:0-37353 GCA_036497945.1 Streptosporangiaceae bacterium
TCTCGTCATCCAGCAGCCGCCGGATCTCGGCCAGCCGGGTATCGACGAATTCGCGGTCGTGGTCCCCGGCCCAGGCATCCAGCAGCGCGATGCCTTCGAGGCCGAGCAGAAAAGCACGCGGATCCTGATAGATCACGAAAGTTGACGCTAATCAGCGAACCGTGACCAGTGCATCGGGCGCGACAACTCGTCATGGATGGGGTATTGGCTACTCGACCCGTGCAAGGCCGGCACCTTTACGGTGCGGGCTCGGTGACCCCGCCGCACCACCACCATCACTACCACCACCCGCACCGTCACTAGAGTGACTGCATGACGGAAGCCAGGCGACTGGGGCGGTTCGGCATCTGGCGCAGCGCGAGCCTGGTGACACCAGAGCTTGCCGTCGGCATCGAGCGGCTCGGCTTCGGCGCGCTGTGGCTGGGCTCGTCGCCGGCCGGGGACCTGGCCCAGGCCGAGGAGCTCCTCGACGCGACCACCACGCTGATGCTCGCCACCAGCATCGTGAACATGTGGCAGGACCAGCCCGGAGGACGTGGCGCGCTCGTTCGCGCGCGTGCAGCGGCGCCACCCCGGCCGGTTCCTGCTGGGGGTGGGCGCGGGCCACCGGGAGGCGACCCAGCAGTACGCCAGGCCGTACGAGGTGCTCGCCCGCTACGTGGACGTGCTCCAGGCCGGGGGCGTCCCCCGCGACAGCCTGGTGCTGGCCGCCCTGGGCCCGAAGGTGCTCGGCCTCGCCAGGGACGGCGCCGCCGGCGCCATCCCTTATCTCGTCCCGCCCGAGCACACCCGCCAGGCGCGGGCCGTGCTAGGCCCAGGACCGCTGCTCGCGCCCGAGCACAAGGTGGTGCTGGACACCGACCCGGACCGGGCCCGCGCGCTCGGCCGGACCATGGTGCACCCGCATCTCGGCATGGTCAACTACACCAGCAACCTGCGCCGGCTGGGCTGGACCGACGATGATCTCAGCGGGAGCGGCAGCGACGCGCTGATCGACGCGCTGGTCGCCCAGGGCAGCCCGGCCGAGATCGCCGCGCAGCTCACCCGCCACCTCGACGCGGGAGCCGACCACGTCTGCCTGCATCTCATCACCGAAGCGGGCACCGACCCGCTGCCCGGGTACCGCGCGCTGGCCCCGGCGCTGGGACTGTCGTGACCAGCATGGTGCTGATACTCGGTACCGGCGCGTGGTGCAGGCGGCCCAGGGGTTGGTCGATGCTTGGTCCCAACCCGCCAGTAGTGCCATCCGGCTGGGTGATCACCGACCCTCTGACGGGCGAGCTTGGGCCCTTGAATGACCGGGTGACGACCCGCTCCGCCTCTGCGGCCGCGTCGACCTCGCCCGCGGCCAGCCCAGCCTGATAGCCGAGCTGCGCCGGGGTGAATACGCAACAGTTTGATACGCGAGGGTGCCAGTAGAGGGTGCCGATCGCACGTGGTTATTCCCGGGCCGGAGCGGGGCAGCCACTACTACGCCGACCGCGCTGGGCAGATGCGCGTCGCCGCCGCAACGGCAGCGCCGAAATCGACTGGGATCAGCTCGGCCACTCGTCCTACCATCGGGCGCATGCCGAGTTATGCGCCAGTAGACCTGTCCGCTGCGTGCAACGCGTGTGTGGAGGTTCTCGGCGATGAGCCGGGTGATGTTCCGCTCGGGCGGGTGGACCTGCGCGGCCTACCGTTCCTGATCGGGTCGGAGCCGCCGTCTGCGGAGCGGTGCTTCCTGCTGCCCGGCGCCCCGGCGTCGGCCGGTATCGGCCGGCTGGCGCGGCGGGTGATCGTCGCGCATCGGCTGCTCGAGCCGGGCGCGCCAGCTGGTCACGCCGTCGGCCAGACCGTCGCGGAGTATATTTTTCACCTGGCCGGCGGCGAGGTCGTCACCGCGCTCATCCGGGAGCGGTTCGAGATCCAGGTGGTGCCGCCGGTATGGGGCCGTCAGCCGTTCCTCGCCGTCACCGACACCAGCGACCACAACCTGCCGCGTTTCGAGGGCAGCTGGGGCGAGGCCGGGATTCGCCTGGTGGAGCACGCCAGGGGAGAGCCCGCCGGCTACTACCTGTGGTGCTGGGAAAATCCTCATCCGGAACGACCGGTCGAACGGATCGAGTTCATCCCGCGCGGCACCCGATTTATCGTCGCCGGCATCACCACCAGCGACGTTGATGAGCACCCGTTCGTCCGCACACCGGCACGTCCGGTGCGGCTGGTGGCGAAGAACGGGCGGAACGGCGTCCTGGATATCGACGTGGACCGAGGCGTGGCGACCTATCCGCAGCCACTGCCCGGCGAGGACGACCGGGCCGGCTGGGGAGCGACCGAAGGAACGTCCGCGTATGCATCGATCGCCGCGCTGCCGTCAGCCACCGTCGCGGTCCGGCAGGGCGACGACGAACTCGGCCGGGTGCTCTGGGGCGACGTGGAACGTGACGGGCGGGCGGACGCCGGCCAGGTCTCGCTCGAGCTGGTGGAAGGCGGCCGCAACTGGGTGCATGTCAGCGTCGTCGACGACGCGACAGGGCGGCCGGTGCCATGCCGGGTCCACTTCCGTTCGGCCGAAGGGATTCCCTACCAGCCGCATGGCCACCACAATCACGTCACGCAAAATCTCGACAGCTGGCATTACGACGTTGGCGGTGACACCCGGCTCGGCCAGCGCAGCTACGCATATATCGACGGCACCTGCCAGGGATGGCTGCCCCGAGGCGACGTCATCGTGGACGTCGCGCGCGGGTTCGAATACGAGCCGCTCCGGCAGACCGTGCGGATCGAGCCGGGTCAGCGAGACCTGACGCTGCGGATCGGGCGCGTCGCTGACATGGCCTCGGAAGGATGGTGGTCGGGCGACTCGCACGTGCACTTCCTCTCCACCCCGGGCGCTCAGCTCGAACAAAGGGGCGAGGATCTGCGTGTCGTCAATTTGCTGCAGACGCAGTGGGGCGCGCTGTTCACCAACACCGAGGATTTCTC
Source organism: Streptosporangiaceae bacterium (assembly GCA_036497945.1). Lineage (GTDB taxonomy): Bacteria > Actinomycetota > Actinomycetes > Streptosporangiales > Streptosporangiaceae > RYN-230. Next base: position 2,968 of record DASXIN010000027.1, read on the forward strand.
CGGCCGGCCCAGTGTCGTCGACGGCGGCGGCTACGTGACGTATGTCGGCCAGGAAAACCGGCAGCACGCGCTCGGACACACGGTCCTGTGGGGCCTGAAAGAACCGGTCATGCCGTGGTGCAGCGACGGTCCAGACGAGGCCGAGCTCGGCGGCGCGCTGGACGCCACGCTGAGCGACTGGGCCGACCGGACGCACGCCCAGGGCGGCACCGTCGTCGCCGCGCATTTCCCGAATCCGAACGGCGAGCCGGCCGTTCTCGTCGCGACCGGCCGGGCCGACGCCGTCGAGATGCTGGCCCATTCCGACGACGCGATGCTCGAATATTACCGGTACCTGAACAGCGGCTACCGGCTGCCGCTCGTCGGTGGCACGGACAAGATGTCGAGCGCTGTGCCGGTCGGTCTCTACCGCACGTACGCGCGGCTGGACGAGGAGTTCAGCTATGCGGCCTGGTGCCAAGCAGTACGGTCGGGCCGCACGTTCCTTTCCGGCGGGCCGCTGGTGACGTTCTCGGCCGACGGGCTCGAGCCGGGCGGTACCGTCGAGCTTTCCGGGCCGGGAACGGTCAGTGTCCATGCCGCGGTGCGCAGCATTTTCCCGCTCCGTTCACTCGAAGTCGTGCGTAACGGCGAGGTCGTTGCGAGGGCAGAAGCCAACGGCGGACGGCAGGCCGAAATCAGCGAGGAATTGCGAATCGACGGGAACTCGTGGATAGCCTGCCGAACGTTCGGCGTCGATTATCACCTCGACGAGTGGGGCCGCCGGGTTTTCGCGCACACCTCGCCGGTCTATGTCGCCTGCGGCGGCGACTGGACGATGACCGACCCCGAAGGCCTCCGCTACATCCGGACGCTGGTCGAGGGTGCCCGCGAATACGTACGGCACACCGCGGTCCGCAGGGCCGACCAGTTCACCACGCACTATCACGGCGAGGCCGACCACCTCGCCTGGCTGGAGCGGCCGTTCGCTGAGGCCCTGCGCGCGCTGGACGATCGCGGCCATAGCTGAACGAATCAGCCCGCGACGATGGTGAGCAGGGTCCAGGCGCCGACGTGCACCCGGTCGCCGCTGTGCAGCGGAACTTTTACCCCGCCGGGGATGTCGCCGCCATTCACTTGAGTGCCGTTGGACGACCCCGGGTCGAGAACGGCCCAGCTGCCGTCCGGCTCGGCGATCAGGACGGCATGCAGGTGTGAGACGCCCGGGTCGGCGGGCGGCCCGGACAGGTCGATTTCCGGCTCCAGGCCGCGGGATACGCTGCGGCGGCCGATCCGCATCTCGGTCCCGGTGAGCTGGAACCGGCGTTCTGGGCAATAGGTCGGGAAGTCGAGCGTGGCCACATCCGGGCCGTCCGCGGCCAATACGCGGTCGTAATAGGCCCGGTCCGCGGTCACCACGGCCGTCCACGCCGGGCCGTTGGCCGGGGCAGCCCCCGTGGCCGCGCCCAGGTTGGCCGCCGAACCGGTGCCCGTGGTATCCGGGATTGCGCCCGCGGCTGGCCCGGTGGTGGCGGGCGGCCAGCCCGCGGTGGCTGGCCCACCGGCGGTGCCGGGGGCCACGGTGGTCGCGGGAGGCAGGCCGACTGACCGCGACGGGGCGATCCCGGTCGCGAAGTCGAACCCGCACGCCTCGCAGAACCGGCCCGCCCGGGTGCCGCTGCACCGCGGGCACGCCTCGGTGGGCACCGCAGGATCAGGACCGGATCCGGCGCCCGGCGCACTAGAGGCTGGCCCGCTGGAGGCCGGCCCGGAACCCGCACCGGCCGCCCCGCTGCCCGCCGGTGCGGCGGCCGCGGACGACGCGCCGATGCGCATCCCGCACACATCACAGAAATCGCTGGCCGAACTTTCGTGACCGGCCGGGCAGGCTGGCATCGCGCGCCTACTTCCGGGTTCGCACGGTCTTGGTGGACCGGGTGTCGAGGGCCATCTCGTCGGCGTCCTCCACCTGCTTCTTCAGCCGCACCGTCCCGGTGGCTGCGTCCACCACTTCGACCACCTTGGCTAGCAGCTTGGCCGTGTCCTCGTTGCCGGATTCCTCGGCCAGCGCCACGGCCCGGCCGAGCTTGGCCGTGGCGGTGTCCTCATCGCCCTGCTTGCGGGCTTCCAGGCCGTCCTGAATGACCTGGGCCAGTTCGGCCTGCCCGGTGTAGTGCGCGATGTGCGCGTTGATCCGGGTGGACAGCGCCTCATCATCGGTCCACACCGCCCGGACCAGGCCCTGCCCGAGCACTTCCGGCGCTGCCGGGTCGCCGGCGACCAGGCTGACCCGGGCGGCCAGCATCTCCTGGCCGACCCCGGCCGCGCTGACCCGCACACCCAGGTGGTAGTCGCGGCTCTCACCCGGCGCCCACGCGCCGGTCGGGTAGTCACCGGCCTGCGGCCCGGACTGAGTCCGCCGGCCGGTCAGGTCTTCGACGGCCGGCGCGACCTGCTTCATGAACCGGACCGAGGCGTGCTGCGGCGTCCACACCCGCAGCGCCACGTCGGCCACCTGCTTGCCCATGGCGGTCTCCATCATGGCCGCAAAATCAGCGGCCAGCCCGGCCGGGTCGGGCACGATGTCCACCGTGCCCAGCAGCGCCGAGGAGATCCGGCGGATCTCGCCCACTTCCCAGTCGGTGCCCACGCCACGGCAGTCACAGGCGAACTCGCCCTCGCACAGCCTGATCCCCTCATCCAGCTGAGCCGGGTTCTCGTGCTGGTTCTTCCCGTCGGTCAGCAGAATGGCATGCCGCAGCGTAGCCGGATGAGCACGGAACATCTGCTGCGCCAGCCGCAGCCATTGCCCAATCGCCGTCCCCCCGCCCGGCCGCAGCCCGGCCACCGCCTGCTGCGCCGCATGCCTGGTCGACGGGCTGGCGATGACCAGCGAGCCGTCGGCAGGGAACACCGGCCGGGCGCCAGTGTTACCCGCGATCACCGCGAACGCGACACCATCGCGGATCACATCCACCGCCGCCGCGGTGGCCGCCCGCGCCTCGGCGATCTTGGTCCGCGGGCTGCCCATCGACCCGGAACAGTCGATGATGATGATCTCCGCGCCGGCCACCTCCTCGGCCGCCTCCGGCACGCTCTCCCCGGAAGTGACCGTGATGACGGCGCTGACGTCCTGACCGCCCTCGGGCAGGAACTCGTTCTGGTAGATGTCCACGGTGAAGTCGGGCTGACTCATCGGTGAGGTCTCCTCGGGATTGCCATCATGCGGGAGCCGTCGCGGTGCGCTCAGTGTTGGCCCGGGGGGACGACCCCCCGGAACCCCCGTGCCCGGCCGAAGAGGCGGGAACGGGGCCAGCACGGCCGTCACGTTGTCGTGACCGCCCGCGCCCAGGGCGAACGCGACCAGGCCAGCCGCCGCGGCCAGCGGATCGGTCAGCGCCACCGGCAGCGCCCGCGCGGCCAGGTCCGCCGCGTCCGGCGCGTAATTCCACAGCCCGTCAGAACACAGCAGCAGAACGCCGGTGCCTGGCGGCTCGAACCGCACCACATGCGCGGGCTCGGTGGCCAGATCGGCGCCGATCCACCGGGTCACCACGTGGGCCTGCGGCGACGCCAGCGCATCGGCCGCGTCGAGCAGGCCGGCGGCGACCAGTTCCTCGGCCAGGGAGTCGTCCCGGGTCAACTGCCGCGCGCCGGACCCGTCGGCGCCGAGCCAGTAGGCGCGGCTGTCACCCAGCCAGCAGATCGTCGCGGCGTCGCCGGTCAGCACCGCGGACACGAACGTCGCCGCAGGCGCGTCCGCACCATCCGCCGCCGCAATGTGCGAGCCGTCCCCAGCCGCTGCCCTGGAGCCGTCCCCAGTCGGGTCCACGGCGGGGAGGTCCTCGGTCGGCGGGCCCACGGCCGGCAGGACCTCGGTCGGCGGGCCCACGGCGGGCAGATCTCGGGTCGGCGGGGCCAGCGTGGGCAGGTCCTGGGTCGGCGCGTCGCCGAGCGGGACAGCGACGGGCAGGTCTTCGGTCGGCCGGTCGTCCACCAGGCCGGCCAGCCGGGCCAGCGCCAGCTGCGCGGCCCGCACCGCCTCGGCCGACGCGGCGGCCAGATCCGCCCCGGCGCGCGCCGCGGCCAGCAGCACGTCCCCGCCCGCCTGGGCCGCGGCCAGCGACGCCTCGTCCGGGCGATCGGCACTGGACACCCCGTCGCACACCACCGCCACCAGCACCGGGCCGCTCGCCAGCTGGGCGGTGGCCAGCACCATCGCGTCCTCATTCCGCCGGTGCCGCAGGCCCCGGTCGGTGACCCCGGCGACCAGGCCCAGGTCGAGTTCGATGTGATCGCGGCCGGCCGGCTCCTTGCGGCCGCACGACTCGCAATAGCCGTCGACGCCGATCCGGCCTGCGCAGTACGGGCAGCGGTCGGCTGGCCCGCTCGCCCCGTCGCTGGCCACCGACGGGGCCAGTGCGGCTCGGCACGCTTCGCAGAAGTTGTCGTCTGGCCCGGCTACCCGGCCGCAGGATGGGCAGGCTATGCCTTCTCCGCTGGCCGTCATGACCAGGTCCTGGGCCGGACCACATTGGCCAGGTCGATCAGTTCCACCCGGTGCCGCCGGTCCGGCGCCAGCCGGGCCTGATCGCGGTAGCACTGCTCCAGTGCGAAGCGCAGCGCGCGCTCGTCCAGCGGGCAGCCGAGCAGGGAGCCCGAACCCAGCGACTGCCCGGCCGCCGCGCAGTCCAGCGCGGCCTTGAGCACCTCCCCGGTGAGGTGCAGTTGCCGGGCCTCGTCCAGGGTGAGGCGGCTCAGCCGGCTGCCCGCGGCCTGCACGTCGTCCGCGCTGACCAGGGACTGGCCGGGATCCGGGGTCACGTGCAGCCGGACCGCGGCGATCTGCGCCGCCTGGTGGTGGCTGGAGGTGGCCGGCACAGCGGCCAGCGCGGCGATCGCCCCGGCCCGGTCACCAGCCGCCAGCCGGGTCCGGGCCACCCCGAACGCGGCGCTCACATAGGACTGGTCCACCGCCCAGACCAGCTGGAAGTACCAGGTGGCGGCGGCCAGGTCCCCGGCCGCCTCGGCCGCGAAGGCGAGAGCCAGCTTGGCGGCCAGTTCCCCGGGCAGCGTGGCGCAGACCGTGTCGAACGCGGCCTGGGCCGGGCCGGCCTGCCTCGCCGCGAGCTCGCGCAGCCCCTGGTACCACACCGTGCGCCAGTCCGCGTCGGCCGTCCCCGCCAGGAAGCTCAGCACCGCGGCGGCGTGCTCCAGATCGCCCCCGACGATGAGCGAGCGGGCCAGCGCGAGCTGCGTTTCCGGTGACTCGGCCACCGCGGCCGGGGTGTTCTGCTCGGCGCGTACCGCCGCGATCAGCGCCGCGGTGCGCTGGTCCGGGTCCAGGGTGCTCAGCGTGGCCAGATAGCCCGCGGCTGGGTCGCTGCTGTCCACCTGGGGAACGGGCAGCCCGGCCACCACCAGGCTGGGTTCTGGCGCGGGAAAGACGGTCGCGCTGTGCTGCTGACCCCGCTGCTGCTGACCGTTCAGCTGGCCGTCCGGCTGGCTGGCCGGCACGCCGGCCGTCTGCACCTCCGGGCTGAACAGCGTGGAGAAGGACGGCCGCTGCTGCTGGTCGGCCACGGCCAGTACCTCGCGCAGCACCCCGGTGAGCTGTTCGGCCATCTCACTGGCTGAGGCGAAGCGGCGGTCGGGGTCCGGGTCGGTGGCGCGGAGCAGCGCGCGGAGGAAGGACTCGCTGGCGGCCAGCACCGGCACCGTGGCCGGGTCCGGCAGGCTGTTCGCGTACCGGCCCTGGTAGCCGGTGAACTCGAAGCTGAGCACGGCCAGCGCGCGGCCCACCGTGTACAGGTCGGAGGACGGCGAGGGCCCCCGGTCGGCGATCTCCGGCGCCTGGTAGCCCACGGTGCCGTAGATGGCGCTGTCCACGTCGTCGGTCCGGCGCACTCCGCCCATGTCGATGAGCTTGAGCTGCTCCTCGGTCTGGATCACGTTGTCCGGCTTGAAGTCGCAGTAGACCAGGCCTCGGCTGTGCAGGTAGCCGAGCGCGGGCAGCACCTCGATGGCGTAGGCCAGCGCAACCGGCAGCGGCAGCGACTGGCCGAGCTGGCGCCGTTCCAGCAGGATCTGCTTGAGCGACTTGCCGCCCACGTACTCCATGACGATGTAGCCGGCCACCTCGCCGGTGCGCCGGTCGGCGTGCTCGACGAAGTTGTACACGCCGACGATGTTGGGATGTTCCACCTCGGCCAGGAACCGGCGTTCGGCCAGGGCGGCTTCCTGGGCCGCCGTGTCGCCGCTGTTCAGCAGGCCTTTGAGGACCACCCAGCGGTTCCCGAGGTGCCGGTCCATGCCCAGGTAGATCCAGCCGAGGCCGCCGTGCGCCAGGCAGCCGAGCACCTCGTACTGGCCGCCGACCAGCTCTCCGGGCGCCAGCTTGGGCACGAAGGAGAACGGCGTCCCGCAGTGCGGGCAGTACCCTTCGGCCAGCCCGGGCTGCCCGTCCCGGTCCCGGCCGACCGGGCGCTCACACGTGCCGCAGAACCGCTTGCTCGCCGGTACCTGCGGGTTGGCCAGGATCGCGGCGGCCGGATCCCGGGCCGGCACGGGCGGGATGTCCACCAGCCCGGCGCCCAGCCGCCCGCGCGAGGACCGGCTGCTGCCGCGCCGGGACCGCCGGGTGCCGGAGGGCACCGAACCGGACCAGGTGCCCGTGCTGCCCGAGCCCAGCGAACCCGCCGCGCTGGGGCCGGAAGCCGGCGAGCCAGCCGACGCCGGCCCGGACCCAGGCGGCGCCGCCCCTTGCGCCGGGACCGCTGGTCCCCGCGTGGCCGATCCGGCCGCGGGCGGGGCCAGCCCGCACACTGTGCAGTACCCGCCGTCGATGCTGCCGGTGCACGCGGGCCGGGTGCACGCGGCCGCGGACACCGTCATGACCGCCGCCTCCGTCTGCTCAGCGCGAGGACCGCCTGCTGGTAGCCGGTCACCGCATCGGCCGACGCCGCCAGGTCGCAGGGGCGTGAGTAGAGCAGCTCGCGGGCCGTGGCGTAGCGGGCTTCCAGGTCGGTGTCCTCGATGGCGCCCAGCCGGGCCGCCCGGGCCCGGTAGGCGTCCAGCAGCCCGCGCAGCTCATCGCGCCGGTCTACCAGGGCCACCGCGGTGCGTTCCGTGTCCCGGCTTCGCTCGGACGCCGCCGCGGCCTGCTGCTCGATCGCGTCCAGTTCGGCGGCGAGCTGGGTCCAGCGTTCGGCTTGGCGCAGCCCGTCCAGCGCGGCCACCCGGTCGCCCAGTCCGGGCAGGTCCGGCACCGGCGGCAGCGTGGCGGCGATCCGGACCGCGGCCCGGTCCCGCGCGGTCATCGCGTCCTGCCAGGCGCCGCGGGCCGCGGACACCGCGCCGGCCGCGGCGGCGATCCGCGCCGCCGGCTCGGCGCGCAGCTGGTCCAGCCCGCTGGGCGCGGCCCTGGGCGGCTGGCCAGCGGCCGAAGCCATGCTGGGCGGCGTCGCTGGCTCGTCTGCCGGGCTGTCATCGGTCGGCGTCTCATCACCCTGGGTATGCCTAGGCAGCACGGTGGGGGCATCACCCCTTTGCCGCGGCGGCTGTGCTGGCTCGTCCCCCCTTAGCCGCGGCGGCTGGCCGCCGCTCGGCGCGGAGCGGCGATCGGGGGGTTCCGGGGGGTCGTCTCCCCTTTGCCGCGGCGGCTGGCCGCCGCTCGGCGCGGAGCGGCGATCGGGGGGTTCCGGGGGGTCGTCCCCCCGGACTAGCACCGTCGGCTGGTACGGGGCGTCCGCGGTGGCCGGGGTGTCCGGCATGTCGGCGGTCAGCCGGGCCTGGTAGGACTGGATCAGCCCGGTCACCGGCACCGGCCAGAACGAGGCCGGGCCGGTGCCTGGCCCAGACGCCTGGCCAGCGGCGATCACCTCGACCAACCCAGCCAGGGCCAGCCGGTCTTCGGGCTTCTTGGCCAGGCACGCGGCGGCCAGTTCGCGCAGCCCGCCGGGCAGCTCAGCCAGCGTCGGCGCGGCATGCACCACCCGGTACAGCATGGACGCGGGGGGCCCGTCGCCGAACGCCCCGGTGCCGGTGGCGGCGAACACGATGACGCAGCCCAGCGAGAACACGTCGCTGGCCGGGCCAGCCCGGCCACCCTCGACCTGCTCCGGGGACATGAACGAGGGCGTGCCGACGATCTGCCCGGTCGAGGTCACCGCGGTGCGCTCCAGGGCGCGGGCGATGCCGAAGTCGATCAGCCGCGGCCCGTCGATGGCCAGCAGCACGTTGCCCGGCTTGAGGTCCCGGTGCACCAGCCCGCAGGAGTGCACCGCCTGCAGCGCCTCGACCAGGCCGGCGGCCAGCTTCCACACCGCCGCGGCGGGCAGCGGGCCGGCTTCGGCGACCGCCGCGGCCAGCGACGGCCCGGGCACGAACACGGTGGCCAGCCAGGGCGGGTCGTCGTCCGGGCCAGCCGCGGTGACCGGTGCGGTGTAGGCCCCGCTGACCGCGCTGGCCGCGGCCACCTCGCGGCGGAACCGGGTGCGGAACGCCGGGTCGCGGGCCAGTTCCCGGTGGATCACCTTGACCGCCACCGCGCGGCCGCCCCGGGAGTAGCCGAGGAACACCTGGCCCATGCCGCCCGCGCCGAGCCGGGCCCGGATCCGGTACGGCCCCACCTGCCGGGGATCCCCGGGTCCCAGCGGCTGCATGGTCTGCCCCCAGCGCCGGTCAGCCAGCGCGCTCATCGTCGCCTCCCGGCCCGCCGAGCGCGCGGACGGCCTGCTGGTATCCGGTCACCGCGGCGGTGGCCGAGGGCAGGTCGCACGGTGCCTTCCAGAGCAGCTCCTGAGCCTGGCTGTAGCGCGCCTCCAGGTCGCTGTCCTCCACGGCGCCGAGCCGGGCCGCGCGGGCCCGGTAGGCCTCGAGCAGGCCGCGCAGCTCGTCCCGCCGGTCGAGCAGGGCCAGCGCATCGCGTTCCGCCGCCTGGCACCGCGCGATCAGGTCGGCGGCCTGCTGGTCCAGAGTGTCCAGCTCGGTGGCCAGCCGGGCCCACCGCCCGGCGGCCCGCAGCCCGTCCAGGGCGGCCACCTGGTCGGCCAGGCCGCCGACCCCGGGCAGCGGCGGCAGTTCGGCCACGATCTTGACTTCGGCCTTGGCCCGGGCGGCCATGGCGTCCTGCCAGGCGGCCCGGGCAGCGGCCACCGCGGCCCCGGCCGCGGCGATCCGGGTGTCCGCGTCGGCGCGCAGCCGGGCCAGCTCGGCGGCCCGGCTAGCGGCCGTGGACACCTGCTGCCGCAGCCGGCCGAGCTGCGCCGTATCCACTGGGCCAGCGGCCCCATCAGCTGACCTGGCCGGCGCGGCCACCAGGGCCAGCGGGTCGCTGTTGAGCAGGCCGCGCAGCTCGCCGAGGCTTGCCTCAGCCGCCCCGGCCGCCTCGTCCAGCGCGGCGTCGGCCAGGCCGCTGGCCTGCTGCCGGGCGGTGGCCAGCTGGTCGGCCAGGCGCTGGACCGGGTCGGCCAGCTCGTTCCACACCCGTTCCACGGTGGTGACCAGGTCGGCCAGGCCGGCGTAGGCCCGCCGCATCTCGCCCACCGCGGCGGTCAGGGTGACCGCGGCCGTCCCGGTCCGGGTCAGGTCCCGGCTGGCCAGTGCGGACGTGGCCGCAGGCAGCCGCACCGAGGCGCCGGTGAGCAGGGCGGCCAGGTCGGCCAGCGCGGCGGCCGACTTCCGCGCCCGGGGCAGCAGTGCGGCCGCCTGGTCCAGCACGGCGGAGTAGGCGGTGAACGTCTCCCACAGCCGGGTCAGCGTGGCCACCGCCGCGGCCCAGCGCTGCTGGGTTTCGCCGGTCAGGCTGGCCCCGGCGAGCAGCCGTTTGCCGAAGCTGGCGTCCAGGTCGAGCAGGTTGGCCTGGATCGTGTCGCGCTGCGCGGCCGCCGCGGCGACGGCCGACTCGGCCTGCTCACGGGTCAGCGCGGTCACGGCCGGGCCGGTCACCGGTACTCCGCGAGCCGGCGGCTGAGCCCCCAGGCGCAGCCCGCCGCCATCAGCAGGGACGCCACGATGATGCCAGCCTCCAGACCGCCGAACGCGCCCGCCCCGGCGGTGGCCGCCGACCGGAAGGTGACCTGGTCCGCCGCGACGGCCCGGCTGAGGTCGTGCTCCAGCCGCTGGAAGCCAGCCGCCGAACTGCCCGGCCCGGTGCCGATAACCAGCTGGGTCTCTGCCTGGTAATGGGCCGCCACGTCCAGCCGGTAGACCTGCTCGTTGGCCGCGTACCACGGGCCGGCGTCACGCGCCGCGGCCGCGGCCGGCCCGGCCCCGGGGCCGCCCTGTGACGCGGCCGCCGCCGTGCTGAGCAGGGTGCCCGGGCCGGGGCCCAGTTCGCGGCGCACCGCCTGGAAGTTCTGCACGAACGTGGCGTCGCCGCTGCGTGAGATCAGGTTAAGGATCTCGTCGCCGCGGGCCTGCTGCACGGCGATGCCTGCCTGGGCCAGGGTTGCCGTCGGCGCGGAGCCGTGCGCCACGCTGCGCTGCAGGTCGGACCGGGCCACCAGGAACGCGGCGGCCAGCCAGATCGCGCCCACCGCGAGCAGCAGCGAGGCGGCCAGCAGCCCGTAGTTGGCCATCCGGTGGGTGCGCCCGGCCAGCCAGCGCTGGGTGCGGTACAGCACCACGGCGATGAGCACGGCCAGCAGCACCGTGACGACGACCCAGGGCAGGCCGGTGGCGGCCGCGCTGTCCGCGGTCAGCCGGGCATTTTCCTGCGCGTAGGCGGTGCGCGCGGCGGGCAGCAGGGTCAGGTGCATCTCTTCGGACGCGACCTGCATGAACGAGCCGCCGGTGAGCGGGAAGCCGAGCGCCGAGTAGCTCTGCGCCTGGGCCACGTAGCCGGTGTAACTGGGCAGCCCGGCGGATATCGCGGCCAGCCCAGTGGTGAGCGGCCGGCTGCCGCCGCCCGCCGCGGCGGCGGTCTTCAGCGCGGTCAGCTCGGTGGCGGCCTGGGTGATGTCGGCCTGGAACCGCTGCCGGGTGGCCAGCGGTTCATTCGGGCCGGCCAGGAACGCGGTCGTCGCGGTGACGTCGGCGTCGGACAGCGCCTGGTACATCCGCTGCGCGTCCAGGCTGAGCGGCTCGCTGGCCGAGACAACGTCCCCGGCCGCCGCGGCGTGCGTGCTCACCGTCCAGGCGGTCAGCGCCCCCCAGGCCAGCGCGGCGCCGGCCAGGCCGGCCAGCAGCAGCCGCAGGGTACCCGGCACGCTGCGCGGGGCCCGGCGCCGGCCGGGCGCGGCCGGGGCTGGCGTGCCGCCCGCCGGATCACCCGGTGCACCGCCGGCCGGGGGCTGGCCAGGCCCGGTGGCGGGTACTGGCGTTGGGCTGATTGTTGCGCTCATCGGGCGGTCTACCTGATCTTCGCGATCTGCTGGTCGGAGAGGGTGACCACGGCGCTGGGCAGCGGCTGGAAGCGGCCCTGGCGCAGATACTGGGCGGCGTTCCCGGTAGTGACCGCCCAGTGCAGGAAGGCCCGGATGTCCCGGGCCCGGGTGCGGTCCGGCTGCTGGCTGCGCACGATGGCGTACTCGTAGTTCACGATCGGGTAGCCGCCGGACGCCGGGCCGTTGACCATCGAGATGGTCTCGTTGGCCGGGGTGGCCGAGACGAACGCGGCCACCCCGGCGCTGATGCTGGCCGGCGTGGGCAGCTCGTACTGGCCGAGCTCGTTGGCCAGCTGCGCCTCGCCCAGCCCGTCGGCCAGCGCCGTGGACAGGTAGCTGATGCCCACGTAGGCGATGCAGCCGGGGGTGGCCTGGCAGCCGGTGACCATGCCGCTGTTCCCGTGCTGGCCCTGGCTGCCGGGCACCGGCGGCCAGGCCACCGTGGTGCCGTAGCCGATCAACCGGTTCCAGGACGGGGCGTGCGTGGACAGGTAGCTGGTGAACAGGAACGTGTCGCCGGAGGAGTCCGACCGGTGCAGCGGCACGATCCGGGTGCCGGGCAGGGGCACCCCCGGGTTGAGCGCGGCGATGGCCGGGTTGTTCCAGGTCCGGATCGTGCCCTGGTACATCTGCGCGAGCACGCTGCCAGTCAGCCGGAGGTGCACACCGGGCTTGACGCCGGGCAGGTTGTAGTTCACCTGCTGGGCGGCCACGGCCAGCGGGATGTTCAGCAGGGCCGGGTTCTTGACCAGGTCACCGCTAGACAGGAACGCGTCGGAGCTGCCGATGTCCACCGTGCCGGCCGACGCGGCGTTGATCCCGGTGCCGGATCCAGTCGGGTGGGTGCTGATGCTGACCTGCGGGAACTGCTGCTGGTAGGCGCCGGCCCACGCGTGCAGCAGCGGGAAAAGTAACGTGCTGCCGGTTTCGGACAGCGCCACGTGCTGCGCGGCGGGCGGCTGCGGAATGGCCTGGCCGGTGGCGCTGGGCGCGGCGGCCGGCGCCCCGGCTGGAATGGCGGCCGGCGCCGCCGTGCAGGCGGCCAGCGCAACGGCCAGCGTGACGGGCAGCACGGCCGCGGTCAGCAGCAGCCTGCCGCACCCGAATGCCGCGCTGCCCCGCTGGCCTGCCACAGCCACCGCCCCCGCCCCCGGTTCCCTGTGCCACGGCGGGGCCGGGCCCGCCGCCACGTACCCGGCAATATATCCGGCATTCCAGTCACAAATACGAAGCAAAAGTGACGGGTAGAGGGTGCTTAAATGGCGGGCAGCTAATGCGTAGATGACCAGCAGGCAAACTCGCGTGACCTGGCCGACGTGATCGCGCCCACCGCGCCGGCCTCCGCTCAGCCAGCCGGCTGAGCTCGGCTCAGAATCTGACCGCCAGCCCGACCGTGAACAGCATGCCGAACGCCAGTTGCAGCCGGCCGGTCTGGCCCAGCGCGCCGATCAGCGCGGGTCCGGCTGCGCCGGAGCGGACCGCGCGGACCGGGGCCACCGCGAGCGGCAGCGTGGCCAGCGTGAGCAGGGCCAGCGGCCGGGCCGCCACCATGGCCGCGGCGATGGCGAACGGGACCAGCGCGCACCCGGCGTACAGCGCGCGGGTGTGCGAGTCGCCGAGCAGCACGGCCAGGGTGCGCTTGCCCGCCACGGTGTCCGACGGGATGTCCCGCAGGTTGTTGATCACCAGCAGTGCGCAGGCCAGCAGGCCGACCGGCAGCGCCGCCACCAGCCCGAGCCAGGGCAGCGAGCCCATCTCGACATAGGTAGTGCCGGTCACCGCGGCCAGCCCGAAGAACACGAACACCGCGATCTCGCCGAAGCCGTGGTACCCGTACGGGTGCCGGCCGCCGGTGTAGGTCCAGGCCGCGGCGACCGCCGCGGCGCCGAGCAGGATCAGCCACCAGGAGGTCACCGCGGCCAGCACGAAACCGGCCAGGCAGGCCACCGCGAAGCAGGCCAGCGCGGCCGAGCGGACCTGGCGCGGCGGCGCTATCCCGGCGGCGACCAGCCGGACCGGGCCGACCCGCCGCTCGTCCGTGCCGCGCACGCCGTCGCTGTAGTCGTTCGCGTAGTTCACCCCGATCTGCAGGGCCAGCGCGACGACCAGCGCCAGCACACCGCGCCAGAGCGAGAAATGCCCGTAGCCGAAGGCGACTCCCGAGCCCACCGCGACGGGCACCACCGCCGCGGGCAGGGTGCGCGGGCGCGCACCACCGACCCAGTCGCGTACCGCTGCCACTAGGGGGTATCCAGCGCCGCGGTCACCGGCGTGGCTCGCCGGCCGAGCCGAGCTTGCTGATGTCCCGGACCGCGCCGGTGGACGCCGACGTGGCCAGCGCCGCATACACCCGCAGCGCCTCGCTCACCGGGCGGTCCCGGTCGGCGGCCCGGTAGCTGCCCAGCGCGGCCAGGATCTGCTCCCGGCGGCCGCGCAGCTCGGCGTCCGGGACGGCCAGCTCCAGGGACCGGGCCGGGATGTCGATGTCGACCTGGTCGCCGTCCCGGGCCAGCGCGATCGCCCCGCCGGCCGCGGCCTCCGGGGCGACGTGGCAGATGGACAGCCCGGACGTGCCGCCGGAGAACCGGCCGTCGGTGATCAGCGCGCAGGCCCGGCCCAGGCCCTTGCCCTTGAGGAAGCTGGTCGGGTACAGCATCTCCTGCATGCCCGGCCCGCCGCTCGGCCCCTCGTACCTGATGACCACCACGTCGCCCGCTTCGACCTGGCCGCCCAGGATGCCCTCGACGGCGGCCTCCTGGCTCTCGAAGACCTTGGCCGGCCCGGAGAACCGCCACAGCTCCTCGGGCACGCCGGCCGTCTTGACGATGGCCCCCTCCGGGGCGAGGTTGCCGTACAGCACGGCCAGCCCGCCGTCCTGGGTGTAGGCGTGCGGCAGGTCCCGGATGCAGCCGGCCGTCCGGTCCAGGTCCAGGCTGGTCCACCGGGCGGCCTGGGAGAACGGCCGGGTGGTGCGCACCCCGCCCGGGGCGGCGTGGAACAGCTCGGCCGCCTCGTCGCTGGCGGTCGGCGAGCGCAGGTCCCAGGCGTCCAGGAACTCGCGCAGCGAGCCGCTGTGCACCGAGTGCACCTGCGGGTTGAGCAGGCCGGCCCGGTCCAGCTCGCCGAGGATGGCCGGGATGCCGCCGGCCCGGTGCACGTCTTCGACGTGGTAGCGGTCGCTGCTCGGCGCGACCTTGCACAGGCAGGGCACCCGCCGGGACAGCTCGTCGATCTCCTTGAGCCCGAAGCCGACCCGCGCCTCGTGCGCCGCGGCCAGCAGGTGCAGGATCGTGTTGGTGGACCCGCCCATGGCCACGTCCAGCGCCATCGCGTTCTCGAATGCCTCCCGGGTGGCGATGGACCGCGGCAGCACCGACTCGTCGCCGTTCGCGTAGTACCGCCGGGCCAGCTCGACGGCCTGCGCGCCGGCCCGCTCGAATAGCCCACGGCGCGCAGCGTGCGTGGCCAGCGTGGTGCCGTTGCCGGGCAGCGCCAGCCCCATCGCCTCGGTCAGGCAGTTCATCGAGTTCGCGGTGAACATCCCGGAGCAGGACCCGCAGGTGGGGCACGCGTTCTCCTCCATCAGCGCGAGCTGCTCGTCGGACACGCTCGGGTCGGCCGCCGCGATCATCGGGTTGATCAAGTCCAGCTTCTCCGGGTCGCCGGACTCGGTCACCTCACCCGGGCGGATCCGGCCGGCCTCCATCGGGCCGCCGGACACGAAGACGGTGGGGATGTTCAGCCGCAGCGCGGCCATCAGCATGCCCGGCGTGATCTTGTCGCAGTTGGACACGCAGACCAGCGCGTCGGCGCAGTGCGCATTGACCATGTACTCGACCGAGTCGGCGATCAGCTCGCGGCTGGGCAGCGAGTAGAGCATGCCGCCGTGGCCCATCGCGATGCCGTCATCCACCGCGATCGTGTTGAACTCGCGCGGCACCGCGCCGGCCGCGTGCACCGCGTCCGCCACCACCTGGCCGACCTCGCGCAGGTGCACGTGGCCCGGGACGAACTCGGTGAAGCTGTTGGCCACGGCCACAATCGGCTTGCCGATGTCCTCCCGGGCTACCCCGGTCGCCCGCAGCAGGGCCCGCGCCCCTGCCATGTTCCTGCCGTGGGTGACCGTCCGGGACCGAAGCGGTGGCATGACCTGCTCCCCTCAAGACTGTTAGACCCTTCAGCGTACCGGCGCCGCGGCCCGCCGCGGTGGCGAAGGTGATCATCTCGGTATCTGCCCGCCGGCCGCCGGCCACCCGTTGCGGGTTACCGGGCTAGCGGCGGGGGAGGGCGCGCTCGGCGGCGGCGTGGATTCGGTCCACGTCCGGCCGGTCCAGCCGCTCGTCCCGGTTGGCCCGGGCCTGGGCGCGCAGGTAGCGGCGCAGCCGCCGGCCGTTGAACACGTCCACCCCGCTGACCTGGGCCACCGTCCACGGCACGGTCGGCCCGTAGATCACCATGGCCGGCTGCACCCGCACGGTCCGGTCGAGCGCCGCGCTGATCAGCCGGGCCGCCTGGCCCGCTTCCAGTTGTGCGTGCTTGAGCCGCCCGGTCTGGCTGTACGGGCCGTGGAACAGCTGGCCGCTCTGGGTGGCCCGGACCGGCAGCCGCCGGTCCCAGCGTTCGGAGTCGACCGCGAACACCCCGGCCGGGCCGATCACCAGGTGGTCGATGATGCTGTTGCTGCCGGGCACCGCCCTGGTGTGCAGCGTCCGGTAGCCCGCCCGGGACAGCCGGCGCAGCCGCCGCCGGGTGCGCCGCTGGGCCGAGGTGACCCGGACCGCGGCCGGGATCACCGCGGTGATCCGGGACCGGTACACGGTGTCCAGGATGGCCAGCACCACCGCCGCGGTCAGCCCGACCCGCCAGTCGACCAGCACGCCGGCCACGGTGCCCACGGCGGCGGCCAGCACCACGCGGCGGATCCAGATCGGCATCCGTGGGTCGGCCATCAGGCTGGCCAGCGCGGTCCGGGGGCTGGGCACGTGGTCGGCAGCCGGCCGGTCGCCCGCCGCGCCCGGCGCATTAGGACCGGCGACGCCCAGCGACTCACCCGGGCCGGGCGGGGACGGCTCATCCACGGTACCGAGCGTAACTGAAACAATACGTAGCTGCCCGGGAACAAGGTGTGACACGCGGGTAGCGGGTGCCACGGCCGGTTTCTGGACCGCTGCGGCCAACCCGGCTACGGTGCGGATCGTGACGAAGATTCACGATCTCTCCGTGGCCGAACTGGCTGTCGCGATCCGCCGGCGTGAGCTGTCACCCGTGCAGATCACCGCGCATTACCTGGACCGGATGGAACAGCTGAACACCGCCGTCGGCGCGTTCTTCACCGTCACCGCAGAACTGGCCACCGAGCAGGCCGCCGCGGCCGAGAAGGCGGTGGCCCAGGCGGAAGACCCGGCCGCGCTGCCCCCGCTGACCGGCGTGCCCATCCCGGTCAAGGACCTGAACATGGTGGCCGGGGTGCGGCAGACGCTGGGCTCGGCCGTGTTCGCCGACAACGTCCCGGACGTGGACGACCACGTCTCGGCGGCGCTCCGGGCGGCCGGCGCGGTGCTCACCGGCAAGACCGCCACCCCCGAGTTCGGCCTGCCCTGCTACACCGAGACCGCGGTCGGGCCGCCCGCCCGGACCCCGTGGGACCTGACCCGGTCGGCAGGCGGGTCGAGCGGCGGCGCGGCCGCCGCGGTCGCGGCCGGCCTGGCCCCGGCCGCCCAGGGCAGCGACGGCGGCGGCTCGATCCGGATCCCGTCCAGCGTGTGCGGCCTGTTCGGGATCAAGCCGACGCGCGGCCGGATCTCCGGCGCCCCGCTGGTGCCGGACCTGTTCGGGCTGAGCACCGACGGGCCGATCGCGCGCACCGTGGCCGACGCGGCGCTGCTGCTCGACGTGATGACCGGGAACCAGCCCGGCGACATGTACACCCAGCCGCCCCTGCCCGCCGGGGAGACCTTCCTGGGCTACGCGTCGCGGCCGCCCGGGCGGCTGCGCATCGGCCGGACGCTGCGCCACCCCATCGGTGACGGCGCGGTGCACCCGGACTGCGCCGCGGCCTACCAGGACGCCAGCGAACTGCTGGCCAGCCTGGGGCACGAGATCGTGGATCTGGACTCGCCGTTCGGCCCGGAACTGGTGCCGCCGTTCGAGGCGCTGTGGTACGCGCACGCCACACTGGCCCCGGTGGACCCGGCCCAGGAGGACCAACTGCGGCCGTTCACCCGGTACATGCGCGAGCGGGGCCGCCAGGTGACAGCGGAACAGCTCATCCAGGCCCAGGCCTACCTGCAGTTCATGGTGCGCGGCGCGCTGGCCGTGCTGAACGGCTACGACGCTGTGCTCACCCCGACCCTGGCCGCGCCGCCGGTCCCGGTCGGCTACTTCGAGGAGGTCCCGCCGGCTGAGAACTTCGAGCGGCAGAAGCGGTTCGCCCCGTTCCCGGCGTCGTTCAACGTGTCCGGGCAGCCGGCCGTGAACGTGCCGCTGTACTGGAACTCCGCCGGGCTGCCGATCGGCGTCATGCTGGCCGGCCGGATGGGCGAGGAGGGCACGCTGATCTCGCTGTCCGCTCAGCTCGAGTCGGCCCGGCCGTGGAGGGACCGTCACCCTCCACTGTGGTAGCCAGCCACAATGGTGACATGACGCTGGGGCAGGGGCGGTCCAGGCTGGCCTGGCGGGTAATCCGGGTGCTGGTCCCGCTGCTCGTCTCTGCGGCGCTGCTCGGCGTGCTCGCCGTCGGCTACGGCCCGGTCCCGCCGCTCGGGCCGGCCCTCGACCCGGGCCGCGGCGTGTGGACGTCGGCGTCCGGCGCCGCGCTGCCCACGTCGGGCACGCTGACCCTGCCCGGCCTCGCCCACCCGGTCCAGGTGTCGTTCAGCGGCCACGGCGTGCCCTCGGTCCGCGCCGCCGACTCCCGCGACCTGTTCCTGGCCCTCGGCTATCTGCACGCCAAGTTCCGGCTGGCCGAGATGGACCTGGAACGCCGGCTCGGGGAGGGGCGGCTGGCCCAGCTCGCGGGCCCGTCCGCGGTCGGCTCGGACAAGTTCGAGCTGCGGCTCGGCCTGCTGCGCACCGCGCAGCAGGAATGGGCGCAGCTGCCGAAGTCCAGCCCAGCCGCGCAGGCCCTGGTCGGCTACGCGCGCGGGGTGAACGATTACCTGGCGCAGACCCGCCAGGATGGCCAGTGGCCGGCCCTGTTCTCGCTGGCCGGCGTGTACCCGGCCAATTGGACGCCGGTGGACAGCCTGATCATCCAGGGCGATCTCACCCAGGAACTGGACTTCACCGCCACACCGCTGGACTACGCGCTGCTGGACCGGACGCTGGGCACGGCCCGGACCATGTCCTGGTTCCCCATCCTGCCGCCGAACCAGCAGCACCCCTACGATCCCGGCCCGTACCGCACGGCCGGCCTGGCCCCGCTTCCCGGCCAGCCCGCGCTCACCGCGACCCACCAAACCGCCACCGCCACCCCCCGGCGCGTCCCGCAGGCCGAGGCGGCCGCGGCGGCCGCGCTGCTGGCCCAGGTGGCGGCGCTGCCCGCCGGCCAGGTGCACGGCGGCCCGGACAGCAACGCGTGGGCGGCCAACGGCCCCCTGGTGGTCGGCCACCGCGCCATGCTGGCCGGCGACCCGCACATGCCGCAGACCATCCCGTCGATCTGGTACCAGGTAGCGCTGGCCGCCCCCGGCCTGGACGTCAGCGGGGTCAGCGTGCCCGGCCTGCCCAGCGTGCTGCTCGGGCACAACCAGCACATCGCCTGGTCGCTGACGGACACGCAGAACCAGGCCGTGCTGTTCTATACCGAGCGGACCAGCCAGAGCCGGCCCGGCCAGTACTTCTGGGACGGCGCCTGGCGCCGGATGCGCCAGGTGCACTACACGATCCCGGTCCGTGGCGGCGGCACCATCCCGCTCACCGTGGACATCACCGTGCATGGGCCGATCATGACCCGGGCCGGGCAGACCACCGCGGTGGACTGGATGGGCAGCATCCCGTCCCCCGACCTGGCCGTGATGCTGGCCGTCAACCGGGCCAGCGACTGGGCCCAGTTCCACGCCGCGCTGGCCAACTGGCACGCCCCGGCGCAGAACTTCGTCTACGCCGACGACCGGGGCAATATCGGCGCCATCTCGGCCGGCTACTTCCCCCAGGTGCGCCACGGCGACCCGTGGCTGCCGATGCCCGGCACCGGGGCCGACGACGTGGCGGGGGTGATCCCCTATTCGGCGGTACCGCAGGTCTACGACCCGCCCGGGCACGTGGTGGCCACCGCCAACCAGCGCCCGGTCGGCGATTCCTACCCGTACTACATCGGCACCACGGCGAACTTCTTCGACCCCGGCTACCGGGCCGGCCAGATCTACGCCACCCTGCTCGGCCGGCGCGGCATGTCACCGGCCAGCTTCGCCGCCGTGCAGGGCAACGTCACCGACCCGCTGGCGCTGCGCGTGGTGCCCAAACTGCTGGCCGCGCTGCGCAGTCCCGCTAACCACGGGGCCAAGCTGACCGTCCCGGAGCAGCAAGCCGCCCATTTGCTTAACGCCTGGTCCGGGTCGATGACGGCCGGCTCAGCCGCGGCCGCCGTGTGGTGGACGTTCTGGACCGACTACCTGGGGGCGGTGTTCCAGCCGTGGTGGAACCGGGCCGCGGTGCCGGTGCACAAGGACTGGCCCGGTCTGCACGTGTCCCCGGAAGGCCAGTTCAGCCTGGACGAAGTGCTGGAGCAGTGGACGCTGGCCGACCCGCACAACCGCGCGTTCACCGCCCCCGGTGGGCACCGGCGTACCGCCCCGCAGGTGATGCGGACCGCGTTCGGCACCGCGGTCGCCCACCTGGCCAGCAAGCTCGGTGGCGCCCCGGCCAGCTGGGCCTGGGGGCGGCTGCACAGCCGGGAGTTCCCGTCGCTGACCCAGGCCGATGCGCTGGGCTACGGCCCGCGGGCGTCTGGCGGCGACTCGTGGACGGTGAACGCCGCGTACGGCTACCCGGTGTCCAGGTCCGGGCCGAGCTGGCGGATGATCGTTCAGTGGACCGGGCGGGGCCGGTACAGCGCCGAGGCGATTTACCCGGGTGGGCAAAGTGAGAACCCGGCCTCACCGTGGTACGAAGATCAAGTGGCTGACTGGTGGAACCTGCGCTACCTGCCGATGCCGTCGGCCGCCGCAACCACGCCCGGGGTGATCCGGTGGAAGCTGGTGCCGGATGGCTGACCTGCGCAAGCTGGGCAAACGCGGGGCCTACCGGCTGGGCGTGCTGGGCAGCCCGCCGACCGCCCCAGGCCGGCCACCCAGCCCGCACTATCCGTCCTGGGTACCCGGCCACCGTGGGTCGGTGACGCTGTGGCTGCTCGGCTGCCTGGCCGCGGTGGCGGTGATCGCCGCGGCGGCCGCGATCGGCTGGTGGTTCATGCCGTTCCTGGCCGGCCTGGCCGGCGGCATCGCCAGCCACCTGGGCCGGTGGCGGCTGCGCAGCACACTGCTGGCCACCGTGCTGGTGGCCGCCCTGGGCTGGGCGGTGCCGCTCGGCTGGCAGGCCTGGCACGCCGGCGCGGTCCGGGCCACCGCGCGGGTGCTAGCCGCGCTGACCGGGCTGCCCGCGCATTCCTCGGTCGGCATCGCCGCCACCCTGCTGGTCGCGGTGCTCCAGGCGCTGGCCGGCCTGTGGCTGGGCCGCGCCCTGTTCCCCCGGCTGCCGCGCCCGGCCTAGCCCCTGGTTGACTTCTAGCGTGGGTCAAGGTTTGTCCGACCCGGTCCCGGTTGGCCCGATCATGGAGGGGTGACGAGCGAGCAGACCCGGCGCCGGGCGGCGGCCCGTGGCGTCGCCACCAGCTACCGGGACTGGCACGGCCGGCCGGTCCAGGTCACCGACGAGACGCTCGATGCCATCCTGCACGCGCTGGATTCAGCTGGCCCCAGCCCGGCACATCGCGTCCAGGAGGGTCGTCCAGAACCAGCGCTGGCCCCCACCCCTGATACTCGTGCGTGGGGCTTCGCCGTCCAGCTGTACTCGGTGCGGTCCCGGCAGTCCTGGGGCCACGGCGACCTGGGCGACCTGGCCGACCTGGCCACCTGGAGCGCTACCGACCTGGGCGCCGACTTCGTGCTGATCAACCCGCTGCACGCGGTCGAGCCGCTGCCCCCGCTGAGCGCGTCCCCGTACCTGCCGATGACCCGGCGTTTCACCAGCCCGCTGTACCTGCGGGTCGAAGACGTCCCGGAGTACGGCACGCTGACCGCGGGCGACCGGGTGCGCATCGACTCGCTGGCCGCCCCGCTGCGCACCCGCAACAGTTCCAGCGAACTGCTCGACCGGGACGAGGTGTGGCGGGCCAAGCGGGCCGCCCTGGAGATCATTTACCGGCAGCCGCTGACCGCCTCCCGGCAGGCCCAGTTCGATGCGTACCAGGCCAGTGCCGGGCAGCCGCTGGCCGACTGGGCGCTGTGGTGCGCGCTGGCCGAGCAGCACGGACCGGACTGGCGGGCCTGGCCGCCGCGGCTGCGTATCCCCCAGTCGGCCGAGGTGGCCGCGGCGCGGGCCCGGCTGGCCGGCCAGGCCCGGTTTCACGCCTGGCTGCAGTGGCTGGCCGACGCCCAGCTGGCCGCCGCCCAGCAGGCGGCCCGTGCGGCGGGCATGCGCACCGGGATCATCCGGGATCTCGCGGTCGGCAGCCACCCAGGTGGCGCGGACGCCTGGGCCTGGCAGGACGTGCTGGTCCCGGGGATGAGCGTGGGCGCGCCGCCGGACGAGTTCAACCAGCGCGGCCAGGACTGGAACCAGCCGCCCTGGCACCCGCAGCGGCTGGCCGGCCAGGGCTACGCGCCGCTGGCCGGGCTGATCGGCGCGGGTCTGCGGCACGCCGGCGGGCTGCGGGTGGACCACGTGATGGGCCTGCTCCGGCTGTGGTGGGTGCCCGCCGGGATGCGCCCGGATCAGGGCACCTACGTGCGCTACGACCATGCGGCCATGGTCGGCGTGCTGACCGGCCAGGCGGCCGCGGCCGGCGCGCTGGCCATCGGTGAGGACCTGGGCACGGTGGACCCGTGGATCCGCGACTACCTGGCCGGCCAGGGAGTGCTGGGCACCTCGATGCTGTGGTTCGAGCGCGGCCCGGACGGCACCCCGCTGCCGCCCGGCAAGTGGCGGCGGAACTGCCTGGCCATGGTGGGCACGCACGACCTGCCCCCGGTGGCCGCGTTCGTCACCGGAGAGCAGGTCGAGCTGCGCTCCCGGCTCGGCCTGCTCACCCGGTCCTACCAGGTCGAGCGGGCCGAGGCGGAGCGGGCCGTGGCCGCCTGGCAGGACGCCCTGGCCGCCGAGGGCCTGCTGGCCGCCGGAGCCCGGCCCAGCCCGGCCGAGTTCACCGGGGCCTGCTACGCGTTCCTGGCCCGCACCCCGGCCCTGCTGCTCGGCGTGTCACTGGCCGATGCGGTGGGCGACCGGCGCCCGCAGAACCTGCCCGGGACCACCACCGAGTACCCGAACTGGCGCATCCCGCTGTGTGATGGAGAGGGCCGGGCGGTTTCCCTGGACGACCTGGCCGACTCCCGGGACGTGCGCGCGATGGCCCGGGCGGTGGGCAGCCGGCGCTGAGCCCAGCCGTCCGCCGGCCGGGCCCGCCGGCCAGCCGTGCGGTCAGCCCTCCTGCCGGTCCACCTGCTGGCAGCGCAGCGCCCGGCGCACGCTGTCCTGCCCCTCGGTGAGCAGGCGGCGCAGCGCGGCCGGCGGGTCGGCCCGCGCGATGTACTCGTCGGTCAGCTGCACGGTCCGCTCGCTGATCTGGGTCAGCGGATACGCGTTGCTGGCGAAATACTGCCCCATGTCGCTGCCCCAGTTGGCCCACACGTCGCCCACCACGTCGAAGAACCTGGTGGCGTACGGCTCGAGCAGCGCCGCGTGGTCCGGGTCCTGGAACCCGTTGACGGTGGCCCGGAACGTGGCGCCCGACAGCGTGCCGCTGACGATGGCCTGCCAGGCGGCCTCCTTGGCCGCGGGCTCCGGGATGGCGGCCCGGCAGGTGGCGGCCCGCCGTTCGCCCGCGTCGGTTGCGTCCCGCTCCAGCTCCGCGTCGATCTCGGCCGGGCCCGCGGCGCCCTGGCTGGCCAGCCGCTGCAGCAGCCGCCAGCGCAGCTCGGTGTCCACCCCCAGGCCATCCAGGTGGGCCGACCCGTTCAGCAGGCCGGACAGCAGAGCCAGATCTTCCGGCCGGGTGGCCACGCCCGCGAATGCCTGCAGGTAGATCAGCTGCCGGTCGGACCCCGGCTCGGCCTGCTCGGCCAGGCGGCGCAGCCCGGCGGCCATGAAGCCGCCGATCCCGGCCGGCCGCCAGGCCGGGTCGGTGAACCGGCGCGCCGCCGCAGAGGCCTGCCGGATCGTGGTCTGCAGCACGCCGATCCCGCTGATCGTGTGGGCGTGGTCGATGACCATGCTGATGTAGCGCCGGCCGGCCAGTTCGGCGTCCCGGCACATGTCCCAGGCCGCGGCCCAGCCCAGCGCGGCGGGCAGCGGCTCGGTGAACTCGCCGATCGAGGTGATCAGCGTGCCCAGTGAGTGCGCGTCCAGCCGGATCTTGGCGTAGCTCAGGTCGTCGTCGTTGACCAGCACCAGGTCGGGCTGGCGTTCCCCGGCCAGTTCGGCCAGCACGGTGCGGTCACCGGCGATGTCAACCTCGACCCGCCGCCGCCGGATCAGCCCGGCCCCGGTCCGGTCGTACAGGCCGACCGCGATCCGGTGCGAGCGGAGCACCGGGTGCTCCGGCGGTGCGGTCTGCACCACCGCGAACTCGGTCATCCGCCCGTCGCTGTCCAGTACGAAGTCCGGCCGCAGCGTGTTCACCCCGGCGGTCTCCAGCCACTCCTTGGACCAGCCGGCCAGCTCCCGGCCGGAGGTCTGCTCCAGCGCGGCGAGCAGGTCGGTCAGCGTCGCGTTGCCCCAGGCGTGCTGGCCGAAGTACAGCCGCACCCCGGCCAGGAACTGCTCCCGGCCGACGTAGGCGACCAGCTGCTTGAGCACCGACGCGCCCTTGGCGTAGGTGATGCCGTCGAAGTTGACCTCGACCGCCGCGATGTCCGGGATGTCAGCCGCGATCGGGTGCGTGGACGGCAGCTGGTCCTGCTGGTAGGCCCAGGCCTTCTGCAGCTGGCAGAACGTCGTCCAGGCGTTGACCCACCGGGTGGCCTCGGACTCGGCCAGCACCGACGCCCAGGTGGCGAACGACTCGTTCAGCCACAGGTCATCCCACCAGCGCATGGTGACCAGGTCGCCGAACCACATGTGCGCCATCTCGTGCAGGATGGTCTCGGCCCGCATCTCCCGGGCGAAGTCGGTCACCCGGGAGCGGAACACGTAGTCCTCCAGGAACGTCACGCAGCCCGCGTTCTCCATCGCACCGGCCTTGAACTCCGGCACGAACACCTGGTCGTACTTGCCGAACGCGTACCGCACCCCGAACGCGCCGTGGTAGAAGTCGAAGCCCTGCCTGGTCACCTCGAAGATCTCGGCCGGGTCCAGGTACCCGGCCAGCGACTGGCGGCAGTACAGGCCCAGCGGGATGCCGTCGTGCTCGCTCCTGACCTCGTGATACGGCCCGGCCACGATCGCCGTGATGTACGTGGACATGAGCGGCGACGGCGGGAAGTGCCAGCGCCTCGTGTCCCCGGCCGGCTCGGCCGGCACGTCGGCCGCCATGTTAGACAGCACCAGCCAGTCGGCCGGGGCGAGCACGGAAAACTCGAATGTGGCCTTCAGATCAGGCTGATCGAAGCAGGCGTAGATCCGGTGCGCGTCGAACGTCTCCAGATCCGAGTACAGGTAGCTGCTGCCGTCGGCCGGGTCGGTGAACCGGTGCAGCCCCTCGCCGCTGCGCGAATAGGCACAGTCGGCCACGACCCGCAGTTCGTTGTCCACGCGCAGCCCGGCCAGGGTGATCCGGTTGCCGTCGAACGCGGTGGGCGGCACCGGCGTGCCGTTGAGAACGATCTCCCGGACCGCGGGCGCGGTCAGCTCGATGAAGCTGGCCGCACCGGGACTGGCGCAGCGGAACCGCACCACGACGGCCGAGCCGAACGTCTCCTCGCCCCGGGTGAGATCGAGCTCCACCTGGTAAGAGAGGACTTCCAGCAGTTGCCGCCGGTCCCTGGCCTCGTCACGGGTGAGATTGTTCGCCACCTGCCTGGCACCTTCCATGTTGGGGTGTTGCACAGTTTCGCCGCACCGGGTTCGGCCGGTTGAGGCGGCCCGGGGCCCGGCCGCGCTTCCAGGACGGAATGCGGCCGGCCGCGAACCAGTTGTCAGCAGGGGAGTCCGGCGCACCCCCGCGCGCCACGCTCCCAGCGTGAGGTGAATCAGCCCCCGAGTACATGAAGGAGCCTCATGACCGAGCAGGAGCTTACCCCGGTCGATTTCTGGTTTGATCCGCTGTGCCCCTGGGCCTGGATCACTTCCCGCTGGATGCTCGAGGTCCAGCAGGTCCGGCCGGTGCAGGTGCGCTGGCACGTAATGAGCCTGGCCGTTCTGAACGAGGGCAAAACCGACCTGCCCGAGCGCTATGCGGAGCTCATGAAGCAGGCCTGGGGCCCGGTGCGGGTGGTCGTCGCGGCCGAGCAGAGGTTCGGGCCAGAGGTGATCGGCCCGCTCTACACCGCGCTCGGCACCCGTTTCCATCAGGAGAAGCTGCCCCGGGACCGGGCCACGGTCGAAGCAGCGCTGGCCGAGGCCGGGCTGCCCACGGATCTGGCCGATGCGATGGAGTCCACCGAGTACGACGAGGCGCTGCGGGCTTCGCACGCCGACGGTATTGAGCGGGTCGGCTACGAGGTAGGCACGCCGATCCTCTCAATGAACGGCACGTCCATCTTCGGGCCGGTGATCACGCCGATCCCGCGCGGTGAGGCGGCGGCCAAGCTCTGGGACGGGGTGAACCTGGTCACCCAGACCGACGGCTTCTTCGAGCTGAAGCGGAGCCGCACCCGCGACCCGATCTTCGACTAAAAGCCCGGTGCGGGCGGCCCGGACCGCGGTCTGACACACTGGCATCCGTGCGCGTCTATCTGGGATCTGACCACGCTGGGTTCGAGCTGAAGGCGGCCCTGGTGGAGTGGCTGGAGTCAGCTGGCCATCAGGCGGTGGACTGCGGTCCGGCCACCTACCAGGCGCAGGACGACTACCCGGTGTACGTGATGCGCGCGGCCAGTTCGGTCGCCGCGGACCCGGGCAGCCTCGGCATCGTGATCGGCGGGTCGGGGAACGGGGAGGCGATCGCGGCCAACAAGATCCGCGGCATCCGGGCCGCCATCGCCTGGAGCACCGAGACGGCCCGGCTGGCCCGGCTGCACAACGACGCCAACGTGCTCAGCCTGGGTGCCCGGATGTACTCCGTGCCGGACGCCGTCGGCTTCGCCCAGGTGTTCGTGCACACCGCGTTCTCCGGCGAGGAGCGGCACGCCCGGCGGCTCGCGATGATCGCCGGCTACGAGAAGACCGGCGAGCTGCCGGCCGACCCCAGCGACCGCTGACCACTCACCGGCCGGACCGGCGCCGGGACCGGTGCCGGCGGCTCCGCTGCCCGCCCGTAGCGGGCTCCGCACGAGCACCCTCCGGCTGAACGCCAGTACCCCGGGCTGGATCGGCCGCCGCCGTCCGGCCGCCGGGCGCGGCGGTGCCCGGAACCGGGCTCGCCGCCGCTGGGCTGGTCTTCGGCGGCGGCCCGGCGGCCGGGCCGCGCTGACCTGGCCCCGGCGCGGCCCGGGGGCCAGCCGACGTGGCCGGGTCGGGAGCGTCGGCCGCCTGCGCGGCCGCGTCGTGCTGCGGCTGCGGCCGGGATACGTCCCGGGCCCGCATCGCCGAGCTGAGCGTGATCTTCATGCCGGCCATCTGGCACACTTCCTAGAAGTCGCGTTATTCAATGATCGTGCATGGCAGGCATCGCGGCGACCTGCACCGACCACTCGCGCAGGTCCTTCGGGCCTGCGCTCGCTGGTCGGTCTTGAATAACGCTCCGGGCCTTAGAAGAGCACCGGGCACCACGGCGCGGGATCCCAGGTCAGTGCGGCGGACAGCGCGTTCAGCGCGCCGTCCCGCTGCTCGGTGACCAGCCCGGCCGCGGCCAGCACGCCGAGCCGGGTACCGCCCAGGTAGGCCGCGCCCAGCGCGGTCACCGGCAGGATGAGGTCGGCCGGTTCCGACGTCCGCGTGCAGCTGGCCGGGCCGCCCGCCGAATCCACCGTCAGCCGCCACCGGCCCTGGTTCCACGGGCACCAGTCGTCGATGACCTCGATGACCACATCGACCGGGCACGGGTAGCGGCGCAGGCGCAGCGCCCCGGGCACGTCCACCACCCGGACCCACAGCCCGTCCGCCATCACGGGGCGGGCGCGCCGCGGGTCGGCCAGCAGGTGCAGCAGCGGGTCGTCCTGCGGGCGCAGCCGCGCGGTCAGCTCGCTGATCAGGTCCCGGCTCAGCAGGTCGGCCCAGAGCGCCGCATTGGCCGCCGGGTCGGTCGCGGCGAGCTCCCGGATGTCGAGCCGGGAGTCGGACAGGAACGTCTCGTCGTCCCAGCGCCCGTGCCCGTGGTAGAGCGCGTAGCCGCGCGGGCCGGCCTCATCCTCGGCCAGCAGGCAGCGCAGCGGGCTGGCCCCGTGCCGCTCCTCCTCCGGGTCGCTGAGCACCCGCTTCCACCAGGACTCGTTCCGGCTGAACACCCCGGGCTGGGTAGGCAGCAGCGTGTCGTAGACCTTGGCCAGCTCGGCCAGCGCCACGTCCGGCTCGGCCACCCGCAGCCGCAGCCGTGGGTCGGCCGGGGCATCGCGGATGAAGGTGCCCTCGCCACGCCGGATGCTGAACTTGCCCTGCCGGGAGGCCTGGCCGTAGCCGTACCGGCCGTAGATCGCAGCTTCCGACGCCCACAGCGCGGCCAGCGTCTCGCCCCGGTCGTGGATGTCATCGAGCTGGCGGCGCATCATGCCGGTCAGGATGCCGCGCCTGCGGTACGCCGGGTGCACCGCGATGAATGTCACCCCGGCCACCGCGGCCAGCGCGCCCGGCACGCACATCTGGAAGCTGTAGATGCCCGCGCTGCTGACCGGGGTGGACCCGTCGAACGCGGCCAGGCTGCGGTCCAGTTCCAGCCGCCGCAGCATCCCGGTGCGGGCCCGTTCAGACGGCGGCCCCTCGTGAAAGGCCTGCTCGGTGACGGCGTGGAAGGCGTCGAACTCGTCCACCACAATCGGCCGGATAGGGTAGCGCTCTGCCATATGAGCATTCCTACCTCCACCGGCCTGGCCAGCGCGAATTAGTTTCGGCCGTGCCTGACCGCTGAGGGGCGGATACAGTGCCGCCATCATGGTTTCCCGGCCGCTGACCCCTCTCGTACGCCGAGCGCGTGCCGCGGCCACCTGGGCAAGAGGCCAGATCCGGCGTCAGTTCATCACCCGGAACCGCCGGATAGCCGCGGTGCTCACGGTGGCCACGGTGGGCATCGGCGTGGCCACCGTGCACCTGTCCGAGTGGTGGTTCTCGCCCGGGATGCTGATCCTGCCGGTGCTGGCGGGCGGCCTGCTGCTCTGGCCGCGGGCACTGCGCATCCTGTTCGCTGTGGTCGCCCTCACGCTCGGCTACGCTGCGCTGCACCACCAGGCCGGCGCGGGGATCATCGCCACTGTCGTGATCACCGGCGTGTTCGCCGATGTGCTGGCCCGGACCCGGTGGAAGCTCGGCGTGCAGGGGCTGCGCGGCGACCGGATGCTGATCGAGTTGCGGGACCGGCTCCGGGCCCAGGGCCGGATGCCGCCGCTGCCCACCGGCTGGCGGTCCGCCGCGGTGCTCCGGCCGGCCGGCGGCGCGTCGTTCGGCGGCGACTTCCTGGTCTCGGCGTGCGACGGGAAGACCCTGGAGGTGGCGCTGGTCGACGTGTCCGGCAAGGGCGTGGACGCGGGCACCCGGGCGCTACTGCTGTCCGGGGCGTTCGGCGGGCTGCTCAGCTCGGTGCCGCAGGGCGAGTTTCTCGGCGCGTGCAACGCCTACCTGCGCCGCGGCCCGGTCACCGAGGGCTTCGTCACCGCCGTGCACCTGTCCTTGGACCTGACCACCGGCGATTACGTGCTGACCTCGGCCGGGCACCCGCCGCCCGCCCAGTTCGACGCGGGCAGCGGGACCTGGAAGGTGACTGAGGCCCGCGGGATCGTCCTGGGTGTCGTGCCCGACCTGCGCTGCGTGCCGGCCCACGGCTCGCTCCGGCCCGGGGACGCGCTGATGCTGTACACCGATGGCCTGGTCGAGGCGCCCGGCCGGGATATCGACGTAGGCACTGACCGGCTGCTCGGCGAGGCCACCCGGCTGGCCGCGTCGAGCTTCCAGGACGCGGCCGGGGAACTGGTCCGGGTGGTCAAGGCAGGCGGCGGCGCCGGCTCCGACGACTGCGCCCTGGTGATGATCTGGCGGACTTGAGCTAGCCCGGGGGAGCGACCCCCCGGACCCCCCGATCGCCGCTCCGCGCTGAGCGGCGGCGAGCCGCCGCGGCTACGAAGTCAGCGCGGGGTCACCGTCGGCGGCTCGTTCGGCGCGGCTGCGCAACACCAGCAGCGCGTGCTCGACCAGCGCGATCAGCGCGTCCCGGCAGGACGTGCGCTGCCGCGCGTCGCACATCACCACCGGGATCCGCGGATCCAGGTCGAGCGCGGCCCGGACCGACTCGCCGCGGTACCGCCGGGCGCCGTCGAAGCAGTTCACCCCGACCACGAACGGGATGCCGCGCTGCTCGAAGTAGTCCACCGAGGCGAAGCAGTCGCTCAGCCGCCTGGTGTCGGCCAGCACGATCGCGCCCAGCGCGCCGCGGGACAACTCGTCCCACATGAACCAGAACCGCTGCTGGCCCGGCGTACCGAACAGGTAGATGACCAGGTTCTCGCGGATCGTGATCCGGCCGAAATCCAGCGCCACGGTGGTCGTCCGCTTGCGCTCGACGCCATCGAGGCGGTCCACCCCGGCGCCCGGCTCGCTCAGTGGCTCCTCGGTGCGCAGCGGCCGGATCTCGGTCAGTGACCCGACGAGTGTCGTCTTGCCCACCCCGAAGCCACCGGCAATGAGGATCTTGATGGTGACTGGCATGCGCCCGGTGCCACCGGCTCGGTCAGAGCCGGCGTAGGCCATCGACTACCTCCTTAAGGATGTCCGCGTCCGGCAGCCGCGCGGGCGGGATGGGGTGATGGATCGAGATGAGGGACAGCTCGGCCAGGTCGCCGAGCAGGATCCGGACCACGCCCAGCGGCAGGTCGAGATCGGCCGCGATGTCGGCCACCGAGGTCGGCAGCCGGCACATCCGCAGTACCGCGCGGTGCTCGGGACCCACGCTGGACGGGTCCGGCCGGACACCGCGGACCGCCGTGATGATCGCGATCAGGTCGAGGGCTTCCCCAGCCGGCCGGGTCCGGCCGCGGGTGAGCGCGTACGGCCGGACTACCGGGCCGGCCTCCTCGTCCAGCCAGTGATCATCAGGCGACGGCATACCGGATCAGTCCGCGCCCTCCCCGGCCAGGGTCGGCCGGGGGTTCACCGACAAGTGTTGGCCGACCCGTTTCACCAGGACGGCCATCTCGTAGGCGACTAGGCCGGCGTCGGCGCTGGCCGGGCTGAGCACCGCCAGGCAGCTGCCTTCGCCGGCCGAGGTCACGAACAGGAACGCGGTGTCCATCTCCACGATGGTCTGCCGGACGTGACCGCCACCGAAGTGCCGTCCCGCGCCCCGGGCCAGGCTCTGGAAGCCGGACGCCACCGCGGCCAGGTGCTCGGAATCTTCCCGGGTCAGCGCGCTCGACGCGGCGATGGCCAGACCATCCCGGGACAGGATCACCGCCTTGTCCACGTCCGGTACCCGGACCACCAGATCATCCAGCAGCCAGTCCAGGTCGTTGGCGGAACTCGTGGTCACGGCGCTCTCCTGCCTGTCGTGCTCATCGGCTGGTGTCACTCGGCACCGGGACCGGTGCCATCCTCACCTGGCTGGTCGGCGTCGCTAGGCTCCGCGTCGCTGGGATCAGTGCCGCCGTTGCTGGCGGCGGCGGCTTCCGGTACCGCGTCCTCCGCCGCGGCCGCGGCAGGCGTGGCGGGCGTGGCGGGGGTGGCGGGGGACGGCTCGGTCAGCGGGCCCAGCGGACCGGTGCCGGTCAGCGTGTTCGAGCTCTTGCCCGAGGCGTCGAACAGCGACCGGCCGCGCTGCCAGCCTTGCTGCATCGCGGTGATCGTGCTGCGGGCCTGGTCCGGGGACCGCTCCTCGATCTCCTCGGCGGCCGACCCGGCGCTGCTGTCCGCCCCGGGCATCGCGGCGTACCCGGTCTCCTTCAGTTGCGGGGCCAGGCTGGCCTGGCGGAGCCGGCGCGGCAGCAGGCTGAGCTCGTCCGGGTCGGCTTCTGCGGCGCCGTCGTCATGGGCGGCTGAGCCGTTGCCCGGCCGGGCCACGGCCGGCCCGTCAGCGCGCCCGGCTTCCATGTGCCGGGCTTCGGCGTACAGCACCTCCTCCAGCTGCCGGGTATCGGCAGGCAACCGTTCCGCGGGCGGCCAGGGTTCGCTGCCGCCCACCGGCGGGAATCCGTTCGGTGGGGTGTTAGGGGAGGCGGTCCACACGTCCGCGCCGGTGTCGCCGGCCCACTGCCGGGCGGACGCGCCGGCCGCGGCGCCGGCCGGTGCCTGCGGCCAGCTGGTGAAGCTGCCGGCGTCCTCCCGGGCCGCGTGGCGGCCGGTGAGCTGCGCCTGCTGCTCGGCCGTGGGCTCGCCGCCGAGCTGCCGGAAGCTCTCCTCGGGCACCACCAGGCTGAGCGGGATGAGCACGATCGCGGTGGTGCCGCCGTACGGGGAGGTGCGCAGCGAGATCTTGATGTCGTGCTTCCTGGCCAGCTGGCTGGCCACGAACAGGCCGAGCTGGTCGCTGCCGGACAGGTCGAAGGCGGGCGGGTGGTCCAGCAGCTCGTTCAGCTCGGCCCGCCGCTCGTCGCTCAGCCCGAGCCCGCGGTCCTCGATCTCGACCGCGAAACCCCGGCCGACCACGTCGCCGGTGAGCCGCACCGGCGTGTTCGGCGGGGAGAACGTGACCGCGTTCTCGGCCAGTTCCGCGATCATGTGGATGACGTCGGCCACGGCCGGGCCGCTGAGCGCGGCGCCGGTGTCCGCGGTGACCTTGATCCGGGTGTAGTCCTCCACCTCGGCCACCGCGGCGCGGAGCACGTCCACGAACGGCACCGGGCGGCGCCAGCCGCGGGCCGGGGCGTCGCCGGACAGGATGATCAGGCTCTCCGCGTGCCGCCGCATCCTGGTGGTCAGGTGGTCGATGCGGAACAGGTCCTCGAGCTCGTCCGGGTCGCTGGCCCGGCGTTCCATCCCGTCCAGCAGGGTGAGCTGGCGGTGCAGCAGCGACTGGCTGCGCCGGGCCAGGTTGCGGAAGATGTCGCTGATGCCCTGGCGCAGCCGGGCCTGGCCGACGGCCGCTTCCACCGCGGTCCGCTGCACCGCGGAGAAGGCCTCCTGCACCTGGCCGATCTCGGTCGAGCTGGACGGCAGCTCCGGCGCGTCGGTGGGCACGTCCACGTGCTGGCCGGCGGCCAGCCGGCGGACCACATCGGGCAGCCGCTTGGTGGCCAGCTCCCGCGCCGAGTCGCGCAGCGCGGCCAGTTCCCGGACCAGGCTGCGGCCCACCCAGATCGAGACGATGAGGGACAGCACCACGGCCAGCAGGCCGATGCCGCCCGCCAGGAGCAGGGTTAGATAGGTGTTCCGGGAATCGTGCTGGGCCTGCGCGGTGATCTCGTTCGAGGCCTGCGTGGTGGCCTTGGTGATGCCCACCGTCACCCCGCCGGCCGCCTGCTCCCAGGCGGTCGGGCTGACTGCGGGCGGCCGGTTCGTGGCCGGGTCACCGATCAGGGTGTTCTCCAGCGCGGTCAGCCCGGCCAGCGCCTGCGGGCTGACGTAGCGGGTGAACAGCGCGTGGTACTGCGCGGACAGGTCAGCCAGGTTCTGGCCGTAGCTGACCCGGCGGGCGCCGGCCAGTTCGGTGAACTGCCGCCGGTCGGCGGCCGGCCACTTGCCGGCGGCCAGGTCGGCCAGCACCAGGGCCTGTTCCTGGCCGAGCAGCTCCTCGGAGCGGCCGACCCGCAGCACGGCCAGCGACTGGGTGCCCACCGTCATGTTGTTTTCCTGCAGCACGACCTGCTGCAGCAGCGTGAAGCTGTCCGAGATGAGGCCGTTGTACTCGGCAAACGCCCGGCTGCGGGTGACGATCTGCGCGCGGATCTGGCTGTGCAGCGAGGGCAGCCGGCTCGCGTCGCCGAGCAGCACGCCGATGGCCTGCTTCTCCCCGGCGGACGCGTTGCCGGTGGTGGCGTCCGAGGTGAGGGCGATGCGCATGGCCGTCGCGGTGTCGCCGGTCTTGTTCTCGGCGTTCTCCAGCGCGGCCAGGTTCGCCCCGGTAGGCCGGGACAGGTAGACCAGCGCCAGGACCCGTTCCGCTTCCAGCGCGCTGACGAAGTTCCCGGCCGGCAGCGCGGTGGCGTTCTTCAGCGTGTTCGTCCGGGACAGGTTGATGGCATTCTTGGCTGTCAGGCTCAACGCGAAGACGTACAGCCCGATCAGCGACAGCACCGGGACGAGAACGAGCAGCACGATCTTCTGGCGAATGGACCGGAGACGCAACCCCATGGCTCAGGCCTCAGCAGCTAGTACGGAATGTGATCGCTCAGCTACGAAGGAGCTTCGGATACCCCCTCCGGAGCAACGCAGCGTAGCAGTGACCCAAGTCACGGTCCGGGAGAATGAACTAATTACGGGCGTGTTATATGTGCTTTGCCACGTTTATAGGGAAATTTCCGGACCTCTTGGCATGTGCCCGGTGCCGGCTGTCCGGCCGCTGGCGGCTGTTACTGGCCAGTTGACCCGCGGGTAAGTTTGCCAAGCTCAGCCGGGCCTGCCCGGCACCCGGCGGCCCGCCCCGACGCTACGGGCCAGTAACCAATACAACGCGGTGACTTATGCCCCGCGGGTG
>DASXIN010000028.1:0-1926 GCA_036497945.1 Streptosporangiaceae bacterium
TACCAAGAACGCCAAGGCGTGGCTGCTCAGCAACGGCACCTCACCGGCCCTGGATCGCGGCTCCGGCATCCGCAGGGCCCGTGCTGCCACCCTGCTGATGCTGGCGTTGCCCGGGTCAGCCTACCTGTACCAGGGGGAGGAGCTCGGCCTGCACGAGGTCGCGGACATTCCCGCCGAGCTCGTCCAGGATCCCGCGTTCCTGCGGTCCCGCGGCGCGGAAAGAGGCCGCGACGGGTGCCGGGTCCCGCTGCCCTGGACGACTGACGGCCCGTCGTTCGGGTTCGGCGCCGGCGCCGCCCACTTGCCGCAGCCGGCCTGGTTCGGCCCGCTCAGCGTCGAAGCGCACGAGCACGACTCGACCTCGACCCTGGTTCTCTACCGGCACGCGCTCCGCTGGCGCCGCAAGTTGCAGGCCGCGGAAAGCCTCGAATGGATGCCTGGCACCAGCGGGCAGGTGCTGCATTTCGGCCGGCCAGGGGGCTGGCGGTCGGTGACCAACTTCGGCCCCGGGCCCGTGCCACTGCCGCCGGGAACGGTCATCCTGGCCAGCGCCCCGCTCGACGGCGGCCAGCTGGCTCCCGATACCACGGCCTGGCTCCTGCCCGGAGGAGGGCCCTCACCACCGGGCAGACTCCCTGAACCGGGAGGGAGCGCCCGTTGAAAGGCATCACCGGACCGCCGCGCTGCCCGGCCCCGGCGCCGGCTCTGCGCCCCGGTCCGCGGCGGCAAGGTCAGGCGCCTGCGCCCTGGGTCGGGCCTCGAAGTCACGCAGCGTCGGGTTCAGGAAGCCCGGTCCGGCCGGACAGGGCTCACGGAAAAGGAGTGATGTGATGGCGCAGATCCTGCTGGATCAGGTGGACAAGACCTATGCGGGCGGGGTGAAGGCGGTCAACGGCCTGAACCTGCACATCAAGGACGGCGAGTTCATGGTCCTGGTGGGGCCGTCGGGCTGCGGCAAGTCGACCGCGCTGCGGATGATCGCCGGGCTGGAGGAGATCAGCTCCGGCTCCATCCGGATCGGCGAGAAGGTGGTGAACGGGCTGCCGCCGAAGGACCGGGACATCGCGATGGTGTTCCAGAACTACGCCCTGTACCCGCACATGACGGTCGGGGAGAACCTGGGTTTCGGGCTGACCATGCGCAAGTTGCCGAAGGACGAAGTGCGCCGCCGGGTGGCCGAGGCCGCGAAGACCCTGGGCCTGGAGCAGTACCTCGACCGCAAGCCGGCCGCGCTGTCCGGCGGCCAGCGGCAGCGAGTGGCGATGGGCCGGGCGATCGTCCGGGAGCCGCAGGCGTTCCTGATGGACGAGCCGCTGTCGAACCTGGACGCCAAGCTCCGGGTCGGCATGAGAGCGTCCCTGGCTCAGCTGCACGAACGGCTGAAGGTCACCACCGTCTACGTCACCCATGACCAGATCGAGGCGATGACGCTCGGCGACCGGGTCTGCGTGCTCCGGGACGGCCTGCTGCAGCAGGTCGAGACGCCGAAAAACCTGTTCGACCACCCGGTCAACCTGTTCGTGGCCGGGTTCATCGGCTCGCCCGCGATGAACATCGTCACCGCCCGGCTGAGCGCCGACGGCGGCCAGGCGGCGGTCTCATTCGGCGGCCACCGGCTGACCATGCCCGCATCCGTGCTGACCACCCACCCGGGCCTGGACCAGTACGCCGGCCAGGACGTCATCCTCGGCATCCGGCCATCCGACTTCGAGGACGCACAGCTAGCCGATCCATCGTGGGCACGGATGCCGATCGACGTCAATGTCATCGAGGAACTGGGCACCGAAATCCACGTGATCTTCGTCGTCGACGCCCCGCCGGTGGAGCACAAGGACACCGCCGACCTAGCCGCGGACGCCGAGCAGGACGAAGCGTCCATCCCGCTGGCGGCAGGCAAGTCCATCTGGACCGCACGGGTCAACGCAC
>DASXIN010000029.1:0-7896 GCA_036497945.1 Streptosporangiaceae bacterium
TGGGGTGAGTTGGTGGTGCTCCGCGCGCTGGGCGACGCGTCTTCGGCCGCGGCCGAGGTGGAGATCCGGGCGCCGGGCGGCGACGTGTTCCGCATGGCCGCGTTCTGGGGGGTGCGGGATGGGCGGCTGGCCAGCGGCACCGAGTACTGGGTGGATCCCGGGGGCAGCCCGCCGCCGGACCGGACGGCCTACTTGGCCCAGTGACTGAGCCGGGCTGGTGGGCCGGGCTGGTGGCCCCGGCTGGCAGGCTCAGGCGGTGTCGAGGACCTGGAACGCCTCGGCCAGGCGGCCCGCGGGGAGTCCGGCCTGCCGGGCGGTCCCGGCCAGCCGGGCGCGCAGGAAGTCTTCCAGGCCTTCCCGCTGCCCGGTCTGGCTCTCGTGCGCCCGCAGGGCGGCGACCTTCCGGCTGAACGTGTCCGTGATATCCACGAAGTGATTGGCGTGATCGGGGGTTGGGCCCGCAGAGATCCACACCTCGCGCACCGCCCAGGGCTCGAGACCCTCTTCCAGGCGCAGTTCGGGGAACGCATACGGATTGCGCGCGTCCGGGTAGACCGCGTCCAGCGCGGCCGAGCCCACCGCACGGTGATCCGGGTGGCCGATGCCGATCCGCTGGTAGTTGCGTTCCGGGGAGGGGCAGACCACCCGGTCCGGCCGGACCTGCCGAATCACCCGGGCCAGGTCCTTGCGCAGCGCCAGGGTCGGTTCCACCCGCCCGTCCGGGTAGCCGAGAAACCTGAGGTCGTGCACGCCGACGCAGGCCGCGGCCGCGGTCTGCTCTTTGCGGCGCAGCGGCCCGATCTCGGCCCGCGGCACCGAGTCGTCGAAGCCGCCCGCGTCACCGTCGGTGGCCACGCAGTAGATCACCTCGATGCCGGCGTCCGTCCAGACTGCCACCGTGCCCGCGGCGCTGAAGTCGATGTCGTCTGGATGCGCGGCGATGAGCAGGGCGCGCTGGACCTCGGAGTCACTCAGCATGATCCGATCCTAGGGAGCCCAGGCCGGTGCCCCGGCCCCGGGCGAGCTGAGGAACAGCCCGGCCGGGGCCCCGCCACCACGCGAGCGCCAGTCAGTCCAGCGCGGACATCACGTGCTTGATCCGGGTGTAGTCCTCGAACCCGTACATGGACAGGTCCTTGCCGTAGCCGGAGTGCTTGAACCCGCCGTGCGGCATCTCGGCCACCAGCGGGATGTGCGTGTTGATCCACACACAGCCGAAGTCGAGCGCGCGGGCCATCCGCATCGCCCGCCCGTGGTCGCTCGTCCAGACCGATGACGCGAGTCCGTACTCGGTACCGTTCGCCCAGGCCAGTGCCTCGGCCTCGTCGCTGAACTCCTGCATGGTGATGACCGGGCCGAACACCTCCTGCTGGATGATCTCGTCGTCCTGGCGCAGCCCGGTGACCACGCTGGGCTCGAAGAAGTAGCCGTTGCCCCCGATCCGGTTGCCTCCGGTGCGCACCTCGGCGTGCGCCGGCAGCCGCTCGATGAACCCGCTGACCCGCTGCAGCTGGTTGGCGTTGTTCAGCGGGCCGAAGTCGGCGTCCGGCACATCCGGGCCGGCCACCGTCTGGCCGCGGGCCATCTCGACCAGCGCGTCGGCCAGGTCGGCCGCGATCCGCGGGCCGGCCAGCACCCGGGTCGCGGCCGTGCAGTCCTGGCCGGCGTTGAAGTAACCGGCGATCGCCACCGCCTGAGCCGTCTTGGCCGGGTCGGCGTCGTCGAACACGATCACCGGCGCCTTGCCGCCGAGTTCCAGGTGCACCCGCTTGAGGTCGGCGGCCGCCGTGGTGGCCACCTCACGGCCGGCCCGCACGCTGCCGGTGATCGAGACCATCTGCGGCGTCTTGTGCGAGACCAGCGCCCGGCCAGTGTCCCGGTCACCGCAGATCACGTTCAACACGCCCGGCGGCAGGAACTCGCTCATCAGCTCGGCCAGCAGCAGGGTGGATACCGGCGTGGTGTCCGAGGGCTTCAGCACCATGGTGTTCCCGGCCGCCAGCGCGGGCGCGAACTTCCACACCGCCATCATCATCGGGTAGTTCCACGGGGTCACCGCGGCGCACACCCCGATCGGCTCACGCCGGATCATCGACGTGAAACCGGACATGTACTCGCCCGCCGAGCGCCCTTCCAGCATCCGTGCCGCCCCGGCGAAGAACCGGATCTGGTCCACCATCGGGGGAATCTCCTCCGACAGGGTCAGCGCAATCGGCTTGCCGGTGTTCTGGCTCTCCGCCTTGACGAACTCATCGGCACGGCGCTCCAGCGCATCGGCGATCCGCAGCAGGGCCAGGCTCCGCTCCGCGGGCGTGCTGTCCCGCCAGCCGGGGAACGCCTCGGCGGCTGACGCGAATGCGGCATCCACCTCGGTCTCGCTGGAAATCGGCGCGGTGGCGAAGACCTCACCGGTGCTTGGGTCGATCAGCTCCGCCCGGCGGTCGTAACTCGTATCCGTCCACCGGCCACCGATGAAGTTGCGCAGTTCTTCCACCACGAGCCTCCGTTCGAGAATTTCAGGGATTGTGCGGCTTTTCCGGGGTCCGCTCCTCGCAGCCCCAGGATGATCCGTAGTCGGTGAGCAGTTCGAGGAACGGCCTGGCCGGCAGCGCCTCGGGACCCAGCACTCCGGCACCTGACCAGGCGCCCGAGTCGATCAGCTCCAGCGCCACGACCGGGTTGACCGCGGTTTGCCAGACCACCGCCTGGGAGCCATACTCCGCCATTGACCAGGCGTTATCTACCACGTGGTGCAGGTAGACCTCGCGCGGGGCGCCATCGGTGCCGGTCCCGGTCACCCAGGTACCCGCACAGGTCACCCCGGTCATCTTGTCCCCGAGCTGGGCCGGGTCGGGCAGGCAGGCGGCCAGCACATCGCGCGGCGACACGCTGGCCCCGGCCACCTGAACCGGGTCGGTGCGGTCCAGCCCCAGCTTGTGCAGGGTGTCCAGCACGCCGATGAACTCGGCCCCCAGGCCGTACTTGAAGGTGACCCGCTGGGCCTGCAGCCAGCGGGGCATCAGCAGCACTTCCTCGTGCTCCACGTTCACGCACTCCACCGGGCCGATGCCGGCCGGGAAGGCGAACAGCTCCGGCTCGCTGAACGGCGGCGTGGTGAACCAGCCGCGGCCGGCTTCCCAGATGACCGGTGGATTCAGGCATTCCTCGATCGTGGTCCAGATGGAGAATGTGGGCGCGAAGTCGTAGCCGGCCACGTCCAGGTTGGCGCCATCCCGCACGCCGAGCTGATCGATATCCCGGAACAGTTCGTCCGCCGCGTACCGGGCGAACACGTCCGACAGGCCGGGCTCGACGCCCATGCCCACCAGGGCGAGCTGCCCGGCCTGCTGCCACTCCCCGTCCAGCGCGAACTGGTCGTCGCCCAGCTTGATGCCAGTGCGCTGGTACGGCTGCTCGGCGTGCGGGTGGGACAGCGACATGGCCATGTCCAGGTATCCCGCGCCAGCCCGGAGCGCCGCCCGGAACAGCGGCATCACGAACCGCGGGTCGGTGGCGTTCATCAGCACGTCGCAGTTGTACTCGGTGAGCAGCGCCGCGGTGGCGGCCTCGTCCCGGGCGTCCAGCTGGACGGCGCGGTAACCATCCCGGGCCGCCGCCGCGTGCTCGGCCCGGGCCAGGTCGTAGTCGGCCACGATCAGCTCAGCGAACGGACGGCGGGCCGCGATGCGGGCAAACGCCGTGCCGACCCCGCCGGCCCCGATAAGAAGGATGCGCATACTGGCGATCCTAGCCTTCTAGGTGCCACTGGGCCACGGGACCAGTCGTGATACGTACCCGTTACAACTGAAATCGTTGCCGATGAGGCCCATGCATGCTAGAACCGTCGCAGTTGGGTATGTGACTACATTGGGGCGCAGTAAACCCGCTGATCGCCGGCCGCCGTCCGCGAGCGGCGTACTTAAGAGCCTTACCCGGTCGGCCCGGGTTGCTGCCAGGAGGGGTGCCGCATGACCAGTACCGAACAGGCCTCGGTGGAGCAGCAGGTCGACAAGGGCCTCAAGTCGGGCGCGCTCGGGCTGGTGTCCACCACCATCATCGCGACCGCCTCGGTGGCCCCGGCCTACAGCATCGCCGCCACGCTGGTATTCGTGGTGGGAGCCGTCGCGCTGCAGTCGCCCATCGTGGCCATCCTCGCGTTCGTGCCCATGCTGCTGACGTCCATCGGCTACAGCGAGCTGAACAAGGCCGACCCGGACTGCGGCACCACGTTCACCTGGGCCACGCGCGCCTTTGGACCGAGGACGGGCTGGGCCGGCGGCTGGGCGATTATCGTCGCCGACGTCCTGGTCATGGCCAGCCTGGCCCAGGTAGCCGGCCAGTACGGCTTCCTGCTCTTCAACGCCAAAGGCATCGGCTCCAACCCGACCAGTGGCTGGGTGCTGCTGGTCGGCGTGCTGTGGATCGTGGTGATGACTTACATCTGCTACCGCGGCATCGAGGTCTCCGCCAATTTCCAGAAGGTGCTGCTGAGCATCGAGCTGGTGATGCTGCTCGTGCTGTCGGTCACCGCCCTGGTCAAGGTGGGCTCCGGGCACGCCCCGCCCGGGCACCTCACCCCGAGCTGGTCCTGGCTCAACCCGTTCCACATCTCCAGCTTTAGCGCTTTCGTCAGCGGGATCATCCTGATGGTCTTCATCTACTGGGGCTGGGACACGGCGGTCGCGGTCAACGAGGAGACCAAGGACAAGACCAAGACCCCGGGCCGCGCGGCCATCCTGTCCACCTTCATCCTGCTGGTCACCTACACGCTGGTGATCTTTTCCATGCAGTCGTACGCCGGGATCAAGACCACCGGCAACGGCCTGGGCAACCTGAACAACGCCGGTGACGTGCTGTCGGTCCAGGGCAGCAGCGTGTTCGGCACCTCAGGGTGGGGTTCGTTCCTGACTCACCTGCTGCTGCTGATGGTGCTCTCGTCGGCAGCCGCCTCGACCCAGACGACGATCCTGCCGACCGCGCGGACCACGCTGTCGATGGCGGTGTACAAGGCGATACCCAAGTCGTTCTCGAGGATCCACCCGCGCTACCTGACTCCCACCTGGTCCACCGTCATCATGGGCGCCATCTCGATCGTGGTCTACGCCAGTTTCAACTACTCGTCCAACGGCATCGGGATCATCGGCGACGCGGTGATCGCCATCGGCCTGTACATCGCGTTCTACTACGGGCTGACCGGCTTCGCCTGCGCCTGGTATTACCGGCGGAACCTCACCAGCAGCGCGCGGAATCTGTGGATGCAGGGCATCCTGCCGGTGACCGGCGGCCTGATACTGTTCTTCCTCGGCGGCTGGAGCCTGTGGCTGGACTACGACGTAGCCACGGCGAACGACTACACGATGTGGACGGTGCCCTTCATCCACTGGCAGATCGGCGGCGCGTTCGTGATCGCCGTGGTATCTGCGCTCATCGGCCTGGTCTTGTTCGTCGTTTGGCGGTTCATCAGCCCCAGCTTCTTCAAGAAGGAGACGCTCACCAGGGCCACCCCCACGCTGGTGCCTGACGAGTAGCCCGGGGCGCCTGATCCGCGGGCCGTCTGTCGGCGGCAGCGCCTACCCTTGATGGGTGACCGCCGTAGCTGCTGACTCCCTGCTGGATGGCCTGAACCCGCAGCAACGGGCGGCCGTGGTGCACCAGGGCGGCCCGCTGCTCATCGTGGCCGGGGCCGGCTCGGGCAAGACCAGGGTGCTGACCCGCCGGATCGCCTACCTGCTGGCCGAGCGCGACGTGAGCCCGGGGGAGATCCTGGCCATCACGTTCACCAACAAGGCGGCGGGCGAGATGGCCGCCCGGGTGGCCGATCTCATCGGCTGGCGGTCCCGGGCCATGTGGGTGATGACGTTCCACTCCGCCTGCGTGCGCATCCTGCGC
Source organism: Streptosporangiaceae bacterium (assembly GCA_036497945.1). Taxonomy (GTDB): domain Bacteria; phylum Actinomycetota; class Actinomycetes; order Streptosporangiales; family Streptosporangiaceae; genus RYN-230. The sequence continues at coordinate 5,890 of DASXIN010000029.1, forward strand.
CGGGAGGCCCCCAGGTTCGGCTACCCGTCCTCGTTCTCCATCTACGACCAGGCTGACTCGCAGCGGCTGATGGCGCTGGTCTGCCGCGAGCTCGACCTGGACACCAAGCACCACTCGCCGAAGGCCATGCTCGGCCAGGTGTCCAACCTGAAGAACGAGCTCATCGACTACGAGTCGTTCGCCGCCCGGGCCGAGGGATACCGGGAGAAGGCGCTGGCCGAGGCGTACGCCGAGTACCAGCGCCGTCTGGTCGCCTCCGGCGCGATGGACTTCGACGACCTGATCATGGTCACGGTCAACCTGCTGCAGGCCTTCCCCGAGGTGGCGGAGACGTACCGGCAGCGCTTCCGGCACGTCCTGGTGGATGAGTACCAGGACACCAACCATGCGCAGTACATGCTGGTCAGGGAGCTCGTCTCGGCACCGGCCTGGCAGGCGGGCAGCGATCACGCGGGCCCGCTGCCGCCCGCCGAGCTGTGCGTGGTCGGTGACGCCGATCAGTCCATCTACGCGTTCCGCGGCGCCACCATCCGGAACATCGAGGAGTTCACCCGGGACTTCGCCGATGCGACCGTGATCATGCTGGAGCAGAACTACCGGTCCTCCCAGAACATCCTGGCCGCGGCCAATGCGGTGGTCTCGCGGAACACCGGCCGGGTGCCCAAGAACCTGTGGTCCGACGCCGGGGATGGGCCGCCAATCGTCGGCTACGTGGCGGACAGCGAGCACGACGAGGCCGCGTTCGTGGCCGAGGAGGTGGACCGGCTCACCGACGAGGGGGAGTCGACCCCCGGCGAAGTGGCCGTGTTCTACCGGACCAACGCACAGTCCCGTGCCTTCGAGGAAGTCTTCATCCGCGCCGGGCTGCCCTACAAGGTGGTCGGCGGCGTCCGCTTCTACGAGCGCCGCGAGGTCCGCGACCTGCTCGCCTACCTGCGGCTGACGGCGAACGCGGAAGACGAGGTGTCGCTCCGCCGGGTGCTCAACGTGCCCCGCCGCGGCATCGGCGAGCGGGCCGAGGCGTGCGTGGCCGCGCTGGCCCAGCGGGACCGGATCAGCTTCGCGGCCGCGCTGGCCCGGCCCGATGACGCGCCCGGCATGGCCGCCCGGTCGGCCAAGGCGATCGCCTCGTTCAACGAGCTGATGACCGGGCTGCGGGCCGAGGCCGAGGCCGGCCTGCCGGTGGCCGACCTGGCCGAGATGATCCTGGACCGGTCCGGGTACCTGGCCGAGCTCGAGGCGTCCACCGACCTGCAGGACGCCAGCCGGATCGAGAACCTGAACGAGCTGGTCTCGGTGGCCCGGGAATTCGACGCGCAGCGCCCGGACGGGACGCTCACCGACTTCCTGGAGCAGGTGTCGCTGGTCGCCGACGCCGACGAGATCCCGGACGGCGCGGAGCACGGCGGGCTGGTCACGCTGATGACCCTGCACACCGCCAAGGGGCTGGAGTTCCCGGTGGTGTTCCTCACCGGCATGGAAGAGCATGTGTTCCCGCACCAGCGGTCGATGACCGACGACAAGGAACTCGAAGAGGAGCGCCGCCTGGCCTACGTCGGGATCACCCGGGCCGAGCGCCGGCTGTACCTGACCCGGGCGGTGGCCCGCGCCTGGTGGGGCCGGCCGGAGTTTCACAAGCAGTCCCGGTTCCTCGATGAGATCCCCGGCCAGCTGGTCGAATGGCGGCGCGACGAGCGGGCCGCGGTGGCACCGGCCGGGGAGCGGCTGGCCCAGCGGCCGGGCGTGCGCACCCCGGGCAACCGGCGGGTGCCCGCGCTCAGCCCGGGCGACAAGGTGACGCACGACGCGTACGGGCTGGGCACCGTGCTGTCCGTCGAGGGCCGGGGCGACGATCCCGAGGCCAAGATCGACTTTGGCGGCGACTACGGGATCAAGCACCTGGTGCTGCGTTACGCCCCGATCGAGAAGCTGTAGCGGGGTCCGAGGCGGGCCGCGGTCAGCCCACCTGCTCCATGATCAGTCCGGCGACCAGGTCAGGCGCGCGCA
>DASXIN010000030.1:0-31743 GCA_036497945.1 Streptosporangiaceae bacterium
GTTCCAGTTGAACTGGGCCTCGGTGTAGCCGCTGTCGGTCTCGGCGCCGGTGGTGTCGCAGGTTTCGCTCTCCCGGCCGTTCCAGATCAGCCGGTTGATGACCGGCGCCGCGGCGAAGTTCCCGCCGTTGTGCCCCGGGTCCACCAGGACGACCTTGCCGTCCAGCACCCCCGACGCGGTGGCCGGGACCCGGCCGGGGCCCCCGCCGGGGGAATGCGGCAGCCGCGGCGGCACGGTGGCGGCCGTGGTGGCGACGGCGGGTGTCTGGGCAGTGGCCTGGGCCGTGGCCGGCGAGGGGCTGGGTCGCGGCACTACCGCCGGCCTGCTAGCGGCTGGCGTCCGGGCCGCGGCGTTGAGCTGGTGGCTGGCCGGCGCGACGCTGCACGCGGTCAGCGCGATGGCGGCGGCGGTGACGATCCAGGTGGCGCGGGGCATCAGAAGAAGAGGGTAGCCACCCGCGGCACCCGGGTGGGCAGGTTGCCCGCATGCGGTTCAGCCGCTGAGCGCGATGAACGCGGTGTAGCTGCCCAGCGCGAGCAGGATGACGGCGGTGATCCGGCGGACCCAGGCCATCGGGATGACGCTGAGGCTCTTGGCTCCCACGTTGACCGCGATGGCGGCCACCGCCCACAGCCCGAGGGTGGCCCCGACGAACACCGACAGCGGGTCATAGCGGGCGGCCAGGTTCGCGGCGGTGAGCTGAGTGATGTCACCCCACTCGGCCAGGAACACCACGGCGAAACTGGTGCCCGCGACCCGGGCGAACGACGCGGGCGGGCCGCCCTGCCGGGCCGCGTCCAGGTCCTCCGGCTGCTGCTGGCGGAAGCTGGTCAGCCACAGGTAGACCGCCCCGGCCAGGAACAGCGTGGCCACCACGCCGTCCACCAGGTGCTGCGGCAGCAGCGCGAGCAGCCGCCCGGCGGTCACCGCGATGCCCACGTGCACGGTGAACGCCGCGGCGGCCCCGGCCCAGACAAACGCGGGCCGGTACCGGGTGCCGAGGACCAGCGCGGCGAACAGTGATTTGTCCGGCAGTTCGCCGAGGAAGGTGAGCACGAACGCGACACCCGCGGCGGCCAGATAGGGCATTCGGATTCCTTCGGTCGGGTTTCACCCGAACCGGATACTGTGCTGGATCCTCCGGCCGGATGCGCTCAACAGCCGAAGGTCTCGTCCGTCACAGCTGCGTGACCCGGTGGCCGGGCACGCACCGCGCGCCAGTATGTCGACCAGCCGACGAAGGACTACTCCCCTTCAGCACCAACGGTACCAGCAGGCGGCAAAGCCCGGTCCCGATCAGCCGCAGACGGGGCGTCCCTTGACCTGAAGCACGTGCTGCACCGCACTGTCCAGCCGGGCCACCGGCAGCTGACCTGCGTGCACGGCCGAGACGAGACTGCTGATGACCTCATTGGTGGTGGCCGGGGGGTTCGAGGTGTCGAACGTCACCATGTCGGCGCCCGCCTCGATGGCGCGCACCGCCGCCTGCGGGATGTCGTAACCGGCCTGCTGGATGGCGGCCCCGGACAGCGAGTCGGTCAGCACCAGGCCATGGAACCCGAGCTGACCGCGCAGCAAGCCGGTGATGGCGGCGCTGGACAGGGTGGCGGGCTGCCCGTGTGTCAGGCCGGGAACGGACACCTCACCCACCATCACCGCGGGCAGGCCATGCTTGATCGCGGCCTCGAAGGGCAGCAGCGCACCGGCTTTCAGCGTGCCCAGCGGCGGATCGGTGGCCCGGCCGAAATCCGTGTTGGCGCTGGCCTGACCGAGCCCGGGAAAGTGCTTCACGACCGGGATCACGCCGCCGTCTTGCAGGCCGTGGGCGAACGCGAGGCCGTAGCCGGTGGCCACCGCCGGGTGCACGCTGAACGAGCGCGGCCCGTCCGGATAGGTGGCGTTCGGGCCGGGACTGTCCGACAGGTCAAGCACCGGCGCCAGGTCCATGGTGATGCCGGCCGCCCGCATCCGGCGGCCCACCTGCGCGGCCAGCGCCCGGACCTGTCCCGGCGTCATCGTGGCGGCCATCGTCCGCGGCCAGGGCAGGTTGCCGACCAGGTTGGCCATCCGCTGGATCTCGCCGCCCTCCTCATCCGTCATGACCAGCGGCGGCAGCCCGCCCAGGGCGTGCCGGTGCAGCGCGGCCAGCTGGCTGGGCAGGTCCGCCGGTGCCGCCGAGCCGAACAGGAGCAGGCCGCCGACGCCCGCCTCGACCATTGGCCGGGCGGCCAGCACATCGTTCTCCTGGGCCGGCGCGACCACCAGCTGAGCCGCGCGCCGCGCCGTGCTCCAGGTGCTGAGCACCGCGGCCGGGTCACACCGGGTTGGCCTGCTGGACGGGGCCGCCGCGCTACCGGCCGGGGCGGTCGCGGTGGCCGGGGCGGTGTGCCCGGTCGGCCCGGGGGCCGGCGCATCCTGCACGCTGCACCCGGCCATGGCCGCCAGCGACACGACGAGCGTGGCCACCCGGAGTCTGCTCAGCACGCCACGGGTCTCAGCTCACCCAACTCGTCTACCCCCAGGTACGAGTGGAGAAAAGGTACAACCAGAAACGAGATTTCTCGCTACGGATAATTCTGTCAAGTAATGACCGAGCCGGTAGGCCGGGCCGGTCCGGTGGCGCTGGTTGACGGTGCGGCGGCGGGCGTGGCCTACTCCAGGCCGCAAACGCCGCATGATCATCCCGACGACCCGCCGGGTCCCGGTCACGTCCACATGCCTCATGTGCACGTGGACCAGCGAGCTTGATCGGCCTCCGGCGGGGTCCGGTATTTCCTATATTGAGCAGGTGGAGAAGTCGGCGCAGAATGTCGCGGCCAATTTACTGTCCGTTAGATCTCGGCTTTATCTGGTCCTCGCGGCTGTAGTCTGCACGGCCGGCTGTTCGGCGAGTTTCTGGCCGGCCGCCGCGCCGGGCGGTGTGTCCGGCCTCCGGTCGGCTGAGCCGGGTCACCGTTCCTCCGGCGTGACCGCGGTACAGTCCTCCGCCGCGGTGCCCACTCTGTCAGCCACCACGCTGGTCACGCCGTCGGCGTTGGCCTCGCCCGCGCTCACGTCGCCGACCAGCAGCACGACGCTGCAGCACTGGGGCTCGTTCTTCGGCAACACCAACGGCAACGTGGACACGCTGAGCTCGCCGGTCACCGTGACCTTGCCCGGTACCGTGGCCGAGATCGGCACCTCGAACTCGACCGAGTACGCGCTGCTGACTGACGGCAGCCTGTACGCCTGGGGCCTGGGCACGCAAGGTGAGCTGGGCGACGGCAGCCTGCAGAACTCGTTCAGCACGCCGGTGCAGGTGCACTTCCCGGCCGGCGTGAAGATCGCGTCGATACCTGCCGACGCGATGCCCTACGACACCGGCCTGGCCGTCGACACCAACGGCCATGTCTGGGGCTGGGGCAACAACGGCGGCGGTGAACTCTGCCTGGGCAACACGAAGCTCTACGCCAGCCCGGTGCAGTTGCCGCTGTCCCAGGTGACCGCCCTGGCTGGGGCGAGCACGCACGCGCTGTATGACGCGGCCGGCACCGTCTACGCCTGCGGGCAGAACATCGACGGCGACCTGGGTGACGGCAGCTGGCACGACAGCACCCGGCCGGTCGCGGTGACCAGGTTCAGCGGGTTGTCCGTGGTCAAGCTGGTGGCCTCGTTCGCCAACTCCGGTGCGCTGCTGGCTGACGGTAAGTACTTCGACTGGGGATACGACGGAGCCGGGCAGCTAGGCGATGGGCAGGTCGGCCGCTCATCGGACATCCCGGTCCGGGTTCATCTGCGGGACGCCGTCATCCAGGTGGCCCAGGGCGGGTCCATCTGGAACAACGGGCAGACGCTGGTCGGGCTGGCTGACGGTTCGCTGTGGTCCTGGGGGAACGACCGGGCCGGTCAGCTGGGCGACGGAAGCCGGACCCGGTCGCCGGTGCCGGTGCGCTTCCACGCCCCGGCCGGGGTGACGTACCAGAGCCTGGCCACCGGGTCGGCCACGTCGTATGCCGTGTCGAGCACCGGAGACGTGTACGCGTGGGGCGTCAGCTACGAAGGGCAGCTTGGCGACGGGTACCTGAGCATCGCCATGACTCCGGTCATGATCGCCTCCGGGGCCACCGCGATCTCCTCGACCGCGAACAACGTGCTGATTAAATAGCCACCGCACCGCTGGCCGGCGGACCGCTCAGAGGCGACAGTAGGCGCTCACGCGGGCGGCGTAGCCTCGGGTGTGGGATGACGATATGGACCGTTGGCCACTCCAGGCATGAGCTGCCTGCGCTGCTCGGCGTGCTGCGCGGGCCTGGCATCGAGGTCGTCGCGGACATCCGCTCGCAGCCGTTCTCCCGCTACAACCCGCAGTTCAACCGGGAGAGATTCGGCGCGGCATTGCAGGCGGCCGGGCTCAGTTACCTCTTCCTGGGTGCGGAACTCGGCGGGCGGCCGCCGGAGCTGGAGTTCTACGACAGCGACGGGCACGTCCGCTACGACGCGCTAGCCAGAACCGACCGGTTCAATGCAGGGCTCGGGCAGCTGCTGGCCGAGTCGGACCGGCGGCGGGTGGCGATGCTGTGCAGCGAGGAGGATCCCCGGCGGTGCCACCGGCGGCTGCTGGTCACCCGGGTGCTGACCGCCCGCGGAATCCCCGTACTGCACATCCGGGGTGATGGCAGCGTGGTCCCCGAGAAGGACCTCGGCCCGCTGCCGCAGGAGATGAGCCAGGACACCTTGTTCGGCTGAGTCAGACCGTCCAGTCTCTATAGTCGGGCTCATGACTGACCCGGCCGCTGACGCCGCATTCGCCACGCTGGCCGGTAACACCGTGGACGGTCTGCTGGAGCGCCGGCCGGAACGGGCCACCCTGCTCGGCGAGCACGCCCACGACGGCCGGCTCACCATCGGCACGGCGGAGTACTACGACGAACTGGCCCGGTGGTGCGCGGACCGGCTCGCCGAGGTCAAAGGCGTCGATATGGGCCCGCTCTCTCCGGAGTACCGGGTGGACGCGCAGATCCTGTTCGCGGAGCTGGAGCGGGTCCTGTTCGCCACCACTGAGCTGCGCGAGCACGAGTGGAACCCGATGCTGGCCAACCCGGGGCGGGCCATCTACCTGCTGCTGGCCCGGGATTTCGCGCCGCTGCCGAGCCGGCTGAGCAGCCTGGCCATGCGACTGGCCGCGGTCCCCGAGACGCTGGCGGCGACGCGTTCCGTGGCCCAAGCCCGGATGCCCCAGGTGCACCTGGAGACCGCCGTCAGCCAGTTCGAAGGAACGGAGCGGCTGATCGGGCCAGAACTGGATGGCACGCTGGCCGCGGCGCCGGACGGCCAGGTGCCGGCCGTGCTGACCGCTGAGCTGGCGGTCGCGCGGGCCGCGGCGCTGGACGCACTGGCCAACCATCGCCGCTGGCTGGAACAGCGGCTGGCGGACGGTGCCCAAGACCAAAGGTTCCGTGATCCGCGGATCGGGCCGGAACTGTTCGCGCGCAAACTGCACCACACGCTGGAGTCCGGCACGTCACCGGAGGAACTCCTGGCCCGCGCCCAGGCCGATCTGGACGAGACGACCAGCCAGATCACCGAGACGGCGGCCCGGCTGGAAGCCGGGGGCGGCGACCCCGCGGAACTCGTCCGCCGGGTACTCAGCACACTGGCCGCGGACGCGCCCGACGACACGACGATCCTCGAACTCGTCGAACGGGCATACTGCCAGGAACTGGCGTTCGTCAAAGAAGGCGGTTTCGTCACCGTCACCGAAGATCCGGTGGACGTCATCGAGATGCCGGAGATCGACCGCGGCGTTGCGGTCGCTTACTGCGATCCGCCCGGGCCGCTGGAGACGGCCGAACTGCCGACGTTCGTGGCCGTGTCGCCGACGCCGCGGGGCTGGGCCGCCGACCGGGTCCGGTCCTTCTACCGTGAGTACAACCGGCACATGGTGCAGAACCTCATGGTGCATGAAGCGATGCCGGGGCACTTTCTCCAGCTGGGGCACGCACGCCGGTTCAGCGCGGGCACGCCGGCCCGCGCCGCGTTCTGGTCCGGGTCGTTCGTCGAGGGCTGGGGGGTATACGCCGAGGAGCTGATGGCCCAGCACCGGTACCCGGGCCAGGGAAATCCCGACGCGGTCCGGATGCAGCAGCTCAAGATGCGGCTGCGCATGATCATCAACACCATCCTGGACGTCCGCGTGCACAGCCGCCGCGACCTGGACGAAGCCGGCGCGATGGGGCTGATGACCGGGCGCGGTTTCCAGGAAGAGGGCGAGGCGGCGGGCAAGTGGCGGCGGGCGCAGCTCACCGCCACCCAGCTGTCCACCTATTACGTGGGATACACCGAGGTCAGCGACCTGGTGGCCCGGCTGCGCGCGGCGCGGCCGGAGTGGGCCGAACGGCGGCTGCACGACGAAATCCTGGCCCACGGGTCCCCCGCGGTGCGGCACCTGCGGTCGCTGCTGCTCAGCTGACCGGCCCGCCGCACCGCGGTGCGGGGCGCGTCGTACCGCGGGCGAACGGGCCCGTGCGGACCTGCGCGGCGCTGGTCTGGCCGCGCAGGCCCGCCGTTCCCGGCCGCGGGGTTAGCCGCTGGCCGGGATGCTAGGGACGACCCACTGGATGACGCCGACCGAGCCGGCCCCGCTCTGCAGCACGACCCGCAGCTTGGTCGTGGTGACCGAGCCGAACGTGACCTGATTGAACGTGTTGTCCGCGATCGGGTACGTGCCTGGACTGGGCACGTCCACGAACGCGCTGCCGTTCCAGTACTGCACTGTCCAGGACGCGGGCAGCCGGACCCCGCCGCCGTCATCGAGGAAGTACACCGAGCTGCCGTTGGTCGTGATCGGCTGGTTCCAGTCCAGCTCGATCCACTGCGTCCCGGTCTCCGGCCAGCAGCCCCAGCGGATGTCCTGGCTGTCGTTGGACGAGGTCGGGTAGACGCCGTCGTTGATCGCGGTCACGTGCTCCCACGGCGACGTGTAGGACGCCGACGGGGTCGCGGTCAGCGCCAGGTCGGTGCCGCCCGGCGGGAGCGGCAGCGGCCGCTGCGCGTGCACCCACTGCTCCGCGCTCACCGTGCCGGACGCGGTGTCCGGTGCGGTGTAGCTGGCCGAGACGACCAGGCCGTTGCCGCCGGTGGCGTCGTCGGCCGGGGTCACGTTCCAGCTGACCGTCTCCGACTGGCCCGGCCCGATGCTGCTGAAGCTGGCCGGCGAGCTCGCCTGGGTGGTCCAGCCAGCCGGGGCCTGCAGCGCCACCTTGACGTCGCTGATCGTGGTCTGCCCCGGGTTCTTGACCGTCACGGACGCGGTGGTCGGCACACCCGAGGTCAGCGTGGGCTGGCTGTGCGTGCCCGGCACCGTGCTGGCCACCTGGATGGCCAGGGCTGGCTTGGCCGAGTTGCCGAGCAGCACGGACACGGTCCGGCTGCCCGGGTTCATCAGCACCGAATGCGCCGCGGCGTCGTAGCGCCCGCCGAGCACGCCGCGCACCCCGGCGCTGGCGAACACCGGCAGCTGTACCTGCACGTCCCCGAGGGGGGCGGCGCCGGTCAGCGCGACCTGGACGACCCGGCCAGCCGAACCCCCGCCGGTGCTGATCCGCACCCCGTAGGTGGCCCGACGGCCGGTGTGCTCGTCATACGACGCGGTCAGGTTGTCCACCGAGATGGACTGCCCGGGCACGATCCACGCGTCCGGCACGCCACGGCCGACGTACAGCGCCGTGTGGTAGCGGAATGCCCCGCCCGGGCCGGCCGACGACACCAGCCCCGAGGCGGCCAGCGACTGGAGCAGGGTCTGGGTCTGCCCGGCCATCGGCCACGCGTACGGGACCGCGCCGAACTGCGGCGCGGCGTGGCTGCCCTGCCACGGGTTGTTCGGGTCGGGCGCCGACCCGTTGGCCTCCCACCAGGCGTTCGGCCCGCCGGTGGTGGTGTTGATCTGCCAGGCGTAGCTGGTGATCGGCAGATCACGGTAGGCGTTGCCGTACAGCGCCGCCGCGGAGTACCCGGTGTTCAGCGCGACGCTGTACCCGGTGTACGCGCCAAACGACGGGTACGGCACGCCGGTGCCGGCCAGCCGGCTGAAGCCCAGCTGGTACAGGTTGTCGAGCTGGCTCGGGTCGCCCAGGATCCCGTTGAGCTGGCCGCCCTGCAGGAAGATGTCCCACGGGTTCTCGCCCCACAGCGCCTGCGAGGCCCAGTTCGCGTCGTTGGCCGAATTGCACCGGTCGGCGGTGACTGGCTGACTCACCTCACAGGGCAGGAAGTCGAAGCCGTTCGCCTTCTGGTTGGCCGCCAGCCCGGCGTTGGTCGCGTTGAGCAGGCTGGTGTACTGGCTGTCCGCCCACTGCGCCTCGGCCGTGTCGCCAATCCGGGTCGCGATGTACTTGTACGCGGCCAGCCCGGCCAGCGCGGTCTCGTCGTCGAACAGCCACACGCCGCCGGAGTCATTGTCGAAGGAGTACTTGAGATAGCCGGTACTGGCGCTGAGCTGTTTCAGGAAGTCGGTGTGCATCAGGGTGTACAGGCTCGGCCCCCACGGGCTCGGCCCACTGGCGTCGTCATGGAAGTACTTGCTGACGAACGCCGAGTCGTTGGTCGTCTCCAGGTAGTCGGCCCAGGCCAGCGGGGTGCGCCACGGGCCGTCCCAGTACCAGTTCGCGCCCTGCTCGTTGAAGTTCGGATCCTCGGAGATCCGGCCGGTGAGCAGCAGGTTCTGCGCGTCGGTGAAGTCGCCCAGCTGGAACCGGTTGGCCAGGATCCCGGGCAGGTCGTGGTTGAGCAGCCAGTCGTAGTTGTTCGCGCCGGAGAACGGCGCCTGGCCGACCTGAACGATCCTGGTGTACACGAACGCCGCCTTGTAGGCGTTGTCCAGCGCGGCGCCGGGATCCGCCAGGCCGCCGGTGCTGGGCAGGGTGACGTTCGGCAGCGACAGGCGGGGGATAGCCGACATCCGCCCGTTCCAATACCGGACCATATGGCTGAACGCCGGCTGGTACGGCTGTGCTCCGCCCTGACCCGGGGGCTGGCTGAGGGTGGCCGCCGCGGGCAGCGGGTTGCCGGACCCGAACGTGTCCACGGCCGCGACGAAGTCGTGGTGCACGGTGCCGCCGGCCGGCACGGTGTTCGGGGCCTGGTCGAGCGGCACCAGGTTCGGGCCGGACTGGCCGGCTGGCACGGTGACGGCTGACGAGCCGTGGTTGCTGACGCTGACCCGGGTGTAGACCAGCTCCACCGGGTTGCCGCCGATGGTCTGCTGGTCGGCGAAGTCAGTGATCGAGATGGCCACGTTGTTCCGGATGAAGCTGGTGGTCAGCGCGGGCAGGTAGCCGTCGGCCATGGTCCACCGGACCGAACCCGGCGCGGGCGCCTGACCCGCGGCCAGCCCGTAGTTGTACGCGCCGAACGTGTACATCGCGCCGCAGTAGGTCTGGCCGGACCGGGTGTAGTGCTCCGGCACGCCGCGGGCGAAGTAGGCCCCGGACAGGTAGGCGAACGGGGCGTAGTAGTTGCCCTCCCAGCCGATGACCGACTGGTTGTAGAAGCCGTAGCCGTTCGGGTCCACCGGGGTGGGGAAGTTGGTGCCGTAGCTCTGCGGCAGCGTCGAGTCCTGGCACGAGTTCACCGGCAGGTTGGGCAGCGGCTGGTAGCCCGAGGTGCTGGGGCTGGGGGTCGGGGTGACCGGGCCGGTCGGCGTACTGGTGGCCGCCGGGCTGGCCGGTGCCGTGCTGGCCCCTGGCGCGCTGGCGGTCGGCTGGCTGGCTGACGGCGTGCCAGCGACGCTGGCGTTGTGCTGGCTAGGCGCCGACTGGTCGGCTGACGGCGTGCTAGCAGCGCTGGCGTTGTGCTGGCCGGGCGCCGGCTGGCTGGCCGACGGCCCGCTGGCGGTGCCGGCGTTGGGCTGGCTGGGCGTGGTGGCGGTCGTGGCGGCGAGCGCGGGTACGGCGGGGACCGACAGCGCGGCCGTGGCCGCCAGGGTGGTGAGGAGGACAGTTAACCGGCGCCTGCGTGTGCTCATGGCTGGATCCTTCGTCCTTCGCGGCAGCGGAAACCGGCGGGACGGGCGCGAGTGTGCCGCCCCGCGGCAACTAAGGAAACCCTTTTCCGCCTGAGGACGCTAACAACCGGGCCGGCCCGGGTCAACCCCTGTTGGGAACCATTACAGACCGGTATCCTTGGCCGAACGGACAGTCATCCGTCGCGGAACAGCTGCGGCAGCGCAGACGCGCGCCGCCGAATGGCCTCCGCCGTCGGCCGGGGAGCGGAGTCTAGGAAAGGGCTTTCTGGTGCGGGAGACCCGTTCGGTGACGATCGCTGACGTCGCCACCCTGGCTGGGGTGTCGATCGGCACCGTGTCCAAGGCGCTCAACGGGCGCGGCCAGTTGCGGGCCGAGACCCGGGAGCGGGTACAGGCCGCGGCGGAGCAACTCGGTTTCCGGCCGAACCCGCTGGCCCAGGGACTGCTGTCCGGGCGCAGCTACACGGTGGGGCTGATCACCACGGACAGCTTCGGCCGGTTCACCATCCCGGTCATGTTCGGCGCGGAGGACGCCCTGGGCGAGGGTCAGGTGTCCGCCCTGCTCTGCGACGGCCGGGGCGACCCGATCCGGGAACAGCACTACGTGCGCACGCTGCTGTCCCGCAAGGTGGACGGCATCATCGTCACCGGACGGCGCACCGACCCGCGGCCACCGATCGCGGCCGGCCTGCCGGTTCCGGTGGTCTACGTGATGACCCAGTCGCGGGACCCGGCCGAGCTGTCCCTGATCCCCGATGACGAGCAGGGCGGCGCGCTGGCCATCCGGCATCTGCTCACCGGCGGCCGGACCCGGATCGCGCACGTGACCGGCCCGGACCGGTTCCTGTCCGCGCGGCAGCGGGCCGCCGGAGCGCGGCAGGTGCTGGCCGGGGCCGGGCTGGACTTCGCCGCCGGGCAGGTGCTGCACGGCGAGTGGACCGAAGAATGGGGCCGGCACGCGGCACACACGGTGCTGCACGCCGCACCGGACACCGAGGCGATCTTCTGCGGCAGCGACCAGATCGCCCGGGGCGTCGCCGACTCGCTGCGCGAGACGGGCCGCCGGGTGCCGGACGACGTCGCGCTGGTCGGCTACGACAACTGGGACGTGTTCGCCGCCGCCTCACGCCCGCCGCTGACCAGCGTGGACATGTGCCTCAAGGAACTCGGCCGGGTCGCCGCGCGGGAACTGCTGGACGCCATCGAGGGGCGGCCCAGTCACGGTCTGCGGCGGCTGCCGTGCCGCCTGGTCATCCGCGAATCCACCGGGCCGGTCCGGCGGCTCGCGCCCGGCGCGGCCGCGGCCCCGGCCAGCTGACGGCGGCCAAGCGTCAGGCCGGCTGCTCCAGCCCGGATGGTCTTCCGGCGCTGGCGGCGCCGAAGGTGATGACGCTCTTGATGCCGGCCGGCCTGGCCATGATCAGATCCGCCGCCTGCTCGGGTGGGTAGCGCCCGGCGATGAGGGTGCGCACCACCTCCGGCCACTGCCGGCGGAAACGCTGCAGATCCCGGAGCGCGGCGGCGAAGGCGTCCGGCCCGGCGTTGACCGTGCCCAGCAGGACCTGGTTCTTCAACACCATGTCCCGGATGAGGCGGGCCGGGTCGGCCTGGACGAGGTCTTGCAGGCCGGGAACCCCGGTCAGTACGAAGATCCCGTTGGTGCCCAGCACCCGCACCGCCTGCAGGGCGAAATGTGAGTGCCCGACCGCCTCGTAGATCAGGTCGACGTTGCCGATTTTCTCGGCCAGTTCGCCGAACGTCGTGGTCTGCGATGAGACGTAGCTCGCGCCGATGGCCTCGGCCAGGTCGATGCGCGGGCTGGGGGGCAGTTCGCGTGAGTAGACGTACGTGGTGAAGCCGGCGCTGACCAGCACCATCGCGCCCAGCAACCCGACCGGCCCAATACCGAGCACCAGCGCGGAGAGCCCGCGGCCCTGCTCCTCGACCGGGGTTTGCGGGTGCAGCCACGGCGGGCGCTGCTGCATCATCCAGAAGATCTGCAGCAGCGCCTTCTCGGCGATGGTCAGCGGCTCGGCCAGGACGGCGATGTCCCGCAGATCGGGCGGCACCGGGTTCAGGTAGCGCTCCTGCTCGACGGCGTACTCAGCCATATAGCCGTGGGCTTCCTTGATGCCGCGCTCGCTGAAGTCCCCGGTGTAGCAGAAGTCCTGGTGCCCGGAACGGCAGGCCAGGCACCCCGGATGCGGGCACGGGCGGCGGACCGACGGCACCACCAGATCCCCGGCCTGGAGGTGCTCGACGGCCGGGCCGGCCTGCACCACCTCGGCCAGAGACTCGTGCCCGATGATCAGGTGGTCGTCCCCGCGCGGCGGGGTGCCGTACTCGAAGGAACAGATTTCCTTGTCGGTGCCGCAGAGCCCGATGTCGAGTATCCGCAGCAGCACCTGGTCTGGCTGGACGAGCCGGGGGGCGTCCCGCTCGACCACCTTGACCTGCCGAGATCCGGGGAATACCGCGACGGCCTTCATAGTCCCCCGCCTGGCTCGGTCATGACACCGCCCCCAGCGTCATCGGCTAAAGCCAGGACATCATCGCTGGCGGCAGCAGAAGTTGTCCGCTGGAAGAAGCCCGCTGGACAAATCCGTATCGCTCAGGTTAATGATTCACCAACAGACTGCACGGCGCATATCCGCTGCTGACAGAGCTCGGGACGGCGGGGCAGACTGAAGTCAGGGGTGCAGCCGGTGACTGAAAGACCGACCGGGAGTCCACGTTCGGGCATGAGCGGCGCGGGCAGCCTGCTGGTCATCGGCGGCGGGCCGGCCGGGGTCACCGCCGCATTGCAGGGCAGCGAGCTGGGCGCGCAGGTCACCCTGCTCGAAGCGCGGCAGATCGGCGGCACCAGCCTGAACCGTGGCCCGGCGCCGGTGCGGACGCTGGCCCGCGCGGCCCGGCTGGCGCGCGACTGGTCGTCCTGGGCGGCGTTCGGACTGGACGGCCCCCGGCCGGTGCCCAACCTGCCCGTCATGGTGGCCAACACCGACCGGGTGGCCCGCTACGCCCATGACAAGAAGGACATCGCCGGCCATCTTCGCCGGCACGGCATCGACCTGGTGGAGGAGGCTGGCCCGGTCGGCTTCACCGGCCCGCACACGATGGCCGACGGCGGGGCGGGCACCTGGTCCGCGGACCGGATCATCCTGGCCGTGGGCGGGCACGCGGGCCGGCTCCCCATTCCCGGGGCCGACCTGGCGCTCACCTACGAGGACATTCCCGCCCTGACCGTCCTGCCGGAACGGGTCGCCGTGGTCGGCGGGGCCGACACCGGCTGCCAGATCGCTTCGATCCTCCAGGACCTCGGGGCCGCGGTCGCCCTGTTCGAAGCGGGACCGGTCCTCATCCCCACCGCCGATTCCAGCGTTTCCGCCGAGCTCAGCCGGTCCTTCCGCGCTCAGGGCGTGCAGGTGCACACGGGCACGCTGGTCGAGGCACTCCGCCCGCATGGTGACGCGATCCAGGTGGATTACCGGCGCGACGGGGAGCCGGGCCAGCTCGCCGTCGGCGCGGTGTTCTTCGCGGTCGGCTGGCCCGCCAACCTCGGCGGGCTGAACCTTGACGCGGCCGGGGTGGCCGCCGAGCCCGGCTGGATACCCGTCGACGACTACCTGCGTACCAACGTCGGGCACATCTTCGCCGCCGGGGATGTGAACGGCCGGTCGATGCTCGTGCAGACGGCCCGGATGGAAGGCCGGGTGGCCGCCACCAACGCCATCCTCGGACCGTCCCGGCAGGCCAGCTACGACGTGGTGCCCAGCGGCAGCTTCACCGACCCGGAGTACGGACGGGTCGGGCTCACCGAGGCGGAGGCCGCGCGGCAGCACGACGTGGTCGTCGGCATCGCGCTTTACGACGATCTGCTGCGGCCAGTCGCGGACGGCCGGTCAGATGGCTTCTGCAAGCTGATCGCCGACCGCCGGGACCACACCATCCTGGGCGCCCATGTGCTCGGTGAATATTCGGCCGAGACCGTGCAGACCGTGGCCGCATGCATGGCGGCCGGGATGACCGTCGAGCGGGTCGCCGAGCTCCAGTTGGCGTTTCCCACCTTCACCGAGGGGGTGAGCATGGCCGCGCAGAAGATCTGCCGGGCGCTCGGCGTGGGACGCTTCCCGCAGGCCTGGAGCTATCTCGGCGCCGAGGACTGACGAGGCGGCCCCGGGGGGCCGCCTCGCGTGTTCCCTAATTCAGTGGCCGGCCGAAATCGGCTTGAACACGTTGTGGAACGTGTTGCTGCCGAGGCCGAACGCGGTGACCGGCTTGCTCAGCCAGATCCCGAAGTGGTTGTTGAAGATGTGGTTGTGCGCGATGACCACCGTGACCGGGGCGCCGCCGGAGAACACCAGCACACCCGTGGTCTTGAGGTCCGTGGGCGAGGCTGGCGCGTCCAGCGTGTCGCCGTCGATGTTGTTCGTCCCGATCCGGTTTCCGATGATCTTGTTGCCGCTGAGCAGCTCGAACTGGCCGGGCATGAGTGTGTGCGCGTGCATGGTCACGCCGGACAGCCCGTTCCCGGCGATGAAGTTGCCGATGACCAGGTTGTTGTACGACGCTGTGCCGGCCGAGGCGTTGGCGAACAGGACACCCGCGCCTTCGCCCTTGAGACCGTTGTTGGTGACCACGTTGTGCGCGATGACGTTGTCGTAGACACCCGCGACGCTGGGCTGCGGCTGGCCCTGGGCGTTCAGCGCGGCCGGATTGTGCCCGGGCACGGTGATCCCGCAGTCGCTCTCGTTGCGGGTGACGATGTTGTTCGCGATCAGGTTGTTGTGCGTCGGGCCGGTCTCGTCGGTGAGCAGTACCCCGCCCGAGTTGTGCGCGATGAAGTTGCCGTTCACCGTGGAGTTCGCCACCGCGATGAAGTGCACGCCTTCGCCGCAGTCACCGGGAATCGGGCCCATGGGCTGGCATTCGAAGTAGGTCGACGCGGGTGGCACGCCACCGCCGAGGTCGTTGTGCAGCACCGCGTTGTGCCTGATGCTGACGTGGCTGATGTCACCGTTTATCCCGGCGGCCAGGATGCCCTCACCCAGCGCGTCGGTGACCTTGAAGCCCTGGATGCTGACGTGTGAACGGAGCACCACCACACCGGCGAAGATGGGTAGCTTCCCGACATGGGGCACGTTCAGCACCAGGCTGGGCGTGACGCCCTGCTGGTTGATGGCCGCATGCAAGCCGATCAGTGACACCGGCTTCTTGATGACCACCTGCTCGTGGTACGTCCCCGGGCATACCACCACGGTCGACCAGGCCGGTGCCGCCTGGAGCCCGGCCTTGATGGTCGAGTACTTGGCTGAGTTGCACGATTGGCCGGAGCCCGACGGGCTCGCGTTCTTGGCCACGAACACAGCCCCGTGATGATGGCCGGCCGTGCTCGCCGCGGCCGGCCCGGCTTGGGCCAGCATTGCCCCCGCCACCAGCAGCGGCGTCAGCAGCGAGCCCGTAATCAGGCCGACTTTAAGAGACCTCATGTACCCCACCTTCCCCCTGGGCCAGGCCTGAGCAGCGGGTCCGGGCCATCACCGGCCTGGCGTCTACGGCGCGCCCGGTGGCCGGCCAGCGGTCAGCGCACCCCCAAGCCGACCGGATCCCCCGCCCAAAGTCCTCATTTAAACACATGAAGCGTTCCATGTCTGGCTTCGTGCACGCCGGCCTGAGCCGCGGGGCCGCCGCCCCTGTCCCGCGCCGCATGGTCGCGAACCCTTGCGCGAGCCGCCCCGGACAGGCGAAGTTCTCAAGTAGCGAGATGCCTGTTGCTCATGACGTGAATGGAGTCAGCCATGGTGACTAATGCACCGAACAGCCAGCCCAGCGAGCCCAGTGCGCAGAGCGCGGGTGGCGATCACACCGAGACCGAGACGCACGGGTGGACGATAGACGTCCCCGACCACCCCGGCCGGACGGACTCCCCGGAGTACGTGGCGGCCCGGCGCAAGATGAACGAGATCGCCGGTCAGGCGCCCGGGTTGATCTACGGGCCCGGGCCGTTCCAGGACCACCACGGCGGCGCCCTGTGGCTCAAAGACGCCCAGGGCTGGTTCATGGTCCGCAACTTGGTCGGCATCGAGTGGTCAGCCCAGTGGTGCGCTGAGCCCAGCAAAGTCGATCTCGTGCGGCAGAACGCGAAGCGGCTGTATGACCTGCTCGCGCCGGAGATCAAGCAGGAGCTGGATCCGGATGGCCTGCTGGAGACTCCCATCACGGACGCCGCCGGGATCGCGAAGTGGACTGACTCGATCTTCAACGCGGGGGTCCCGCTGCATCCTGCGTTCCACACCGGCGTGCTGCCCCCCGGTGGCGTGCAGAATGCCGCGGCCGCGGACCCGGAGCCTGGTGGGGTGCACCACTACCCCACGCCGATCGCGGACATCCAGCTGTTCAAGCGCGACGATTTCGAGCTCTGGGTGACCGACCAGCAGGGGAACCCAGCCGCGGTGGCACCGTTGGCCCCGCGCGGCAGCGGCGACGGCCGGGTGCACGTGCTGTACGCCACGCCCGGATCGCAATTGGCCGCGCAGAAGCACGTGGCCGCGCAGGCCGGCCAGCCGCTGGTCCTCGGCCCCGAGCATCCCCTGGCGGTGCAGGCCTACCGGAACCAATAGACCTGAGTGCCAAACCTTCCGGGCCGCCAGCCGCGTCACGACTCCGAACCGGGCCCGGCTTCCGTGATCAACGCGGTCATCCGCAGGGTGGGGCGTAGGAGGAGGCGGCGGCGCCGATGTAGGTCTGCCATTGGGCTGGGCTGATCGGGGGTGCGTAGGACAGGTAGGGGAGGGTGGCCGAGTCGTAGCCGCGCTGCTCGGCGCCCACGTCGCGGAGCAGCATCTCGGTCAGGCCAGGGCTGCAGGGCCAGGCGTCGATGCTGACTCAGTTGGCCCAGTTGTCGAGCACCCGGTCAATGGTCGGCCGGACCTGGTCGCGGGCGTCCTCCCTGGCGGTGCCGGACATCAGCAGTTGGTCGTAGCCGGTGTCCTCATGGCGCACCGAGGCAACCACAGCGGCGGTAATCGCCCGCTCGTCCAGTGCCCTGGCGGCCGCGGACCGGCCGACCCGGCCACTGCCCCGCAGCGCAGCGTGCTGTGCGATCGCGGTTGCCCGCTTCTTGGGACAGCCGGGAAACAGCCGCCTGATCTCGCCGGCCATGCGCGCCTGGAACTCGACGTCTTCCATAGCGCGGCGTTCCCGGTCGCGTTCCCGGCGGCGCAGCCGGGCATCCTCGTCGGCCAGGCACTGCTCTTCGGCCTGCTGAATGGCCGCTTCCTCGGCCAGGATGCCCTGCCGCTCATAGCGCCGCCGTGATCGGCTCCAGCGCACCACGACGGCGGACAGGCGGCTGGCCTGCTTGGCGCGCCGGGTCAGTGCCGCGTCACCGGATGGGAGGAAGATCAGGTGATCCATGTCCGTGCAGGTCAAACACAGCGGCCCCGCATCCTCCATGATCAGGAAGTCGCCGGTGCCACCGCAGCCAGCACAGGTCCAGTCCTTGAGGGGTGAGATGACGACGAGGTCGGCTGGCTTGCCCTGTTGCTGAGTGCTGTCCGGGCGCGAAGTTTTCGCCATTCCTCTCCCATGCGAGCGGGCTTACGGCCTCAGCGAAGGTCGAGCGCGCCTGTCCCTAGGGCGGTGGTGAACGTCCGCCACTCGGCGCGGGTAAACGTCAGCTTCGGGCCGTCCGGGTCCTTGGAGTCGCGGACGGCGAGACTGTGATCGGGCAGCACGGCGACTTCGACGCAGGCGCCGCCGTTGCTGCCGCTGTAGCTGCTCTTGCGCCAGGTGACGTTGTCTAGGGGGTGGCCCATCGCTCCTCAGCTACCTTTCCGATCAGGTCTCGTGAGGCTCCACGGGGTAGCGCGTCAGCTCTCAACGTGTCGAAGGTGAGCGAAAGCCTCCTGACCACGGACGGCAGCTCAGTCGTCTGCCCTTGGTCGGGTGACTCCATGTACACGGTACTCGGTTCGTTGTCGAAGCCCGCGACGATGAAGGCACCGAGCAGGCCGGCGTGCGCACCGACCTCGGTGGGCACGATCTGCACCGTGATGTCGACCTCACCGGGTTCCCATGGCGTTCAGCACACGTTGACCAGGCGCCATTGCACATGCTAATTTATCTTTGCACGTGCCGAAAAGAATGATGTGGATAGGTGAGCATGACCGGCGATGGCCTCCTGCGGATCCTCGGGACCCTGGCGAACCCGCACCGGCTCAGGGTCGTCGCCGCGCTGGCGCGGGAACGCAACTACGTCAGCCAGCTAGCCCGCGAACTGGACATCAGCCGCGCCCTGCTCCAGGTGCACCTGCGGAAGCTGGAGACGGCCGGGCTGGTGTCCGCCACCATCGAAGTCTCACCAGACGGGAAGGCAATGAAGTACTACGAAGTAGCGCCCTTCACAGTGCTGCTCACGCCCGAGGCGATCGCGTCCGCGGTGCGGACCCTCGGGGTCGATAGCGACGTTGACGTGGGGGTACGGTCATGAACTCGGCCGCCTGGGCGTTTATCGTCTTGTTCATCTCCGCGGCAGTTGTCCTTTCCGCCCGGTACTTCTTCTTCGCCAGAATACGATCGTCGAAGTCGGCGCTGACGGCGAGCAAGGAATACCGCATCCTCGCCGACGAGTACCGGCGGCTGAGCGACATGGCGATCACCTCGAGCGAGCATGTCGACCTCAGGCTTACCGACCTGAGCGTCCGGGTCGACGCGCTAAAGGATCAGCTAGACCAGATGCAGCGGATCCTCAAGGAAGTTGAGTAGACCCAGTAGGGAGTTCACGGACTCCAGCCGTCCGCATGCGGAGCGGACTTGGCCGCGCACACCGCGCTAGTTACCCGGGCGTGCGCCGAGTTCCCGCAGCTTGCCGCGGATCGGGGCGGCGTCGGGGTGGCCCAGGTCATCCAGGATCGCGCACGCCTCTTCCCACGCCAGCCGGGCCTCGGCCAGATTGCCCGCGGCATGCTGCGAATCGCCCAGGTGGTTGAGTGTCTCGGCCAACCCCCACCGGTTGCCGATCTCCAGATTCAGCTCGACCGCCTCCCGGTAGTACCGAGTGGCTTCGGTGAACCGCCCGTCCTGCTGCTCGGCGTACCCCAGGCTGTCCAGTGCGCCGGCCGCCCCGTCCTTGTTGCCGAGCTTGCGGAACAGGTCGAGTGCCTGGCTGGCGTAGCTGATGGCCCGGGGCTGATCCCCGAGGATGGTATGGAACCAGCCACAGGAGTTGAGCGCGAGGGCCCGGCCGGACTGGTCGCCGATGACGGTGTACGATTCCAGCGCCTGCTCGGCGTGGGTCAGCGCCTCCTCGTAGCGGCCCTGGAAGTTCAGCATGCCGGCCAGCCCGTTGTGCGCATAAGCCTGCCCGGCCTGGTCCCCGTTCTCGGTGTGGATGCGCAGCGCCTGCCCGAGTTGTGCGTACGCGTCGTCATAGTTGCCCAGCAGGGCATTGGCGTAGCCGCACCGCTGCAGCGCGCCCGCCTGGGCGGCCCGGTCACCCAGCCGCCGCGCGGCGGCCAGCGAGATCTGCTCGGTGATCGTCCACTCGTGCCAGCGACCCTGAGTTTCCAGAAACCAGGATATGGCCCACGGGATCTGCCAGGCGTGCACATCGAAGCCCGCCTCCGCGGCCCGCGCGGCGGCCGCCATCAGGACCCGGCGTTCGGCCTGGAACCAGGCCAGCGCCTGCGCGACGTCGCCGATGTGCTCCGGCATGGCCCCCGGGCCCGCCGAGACCAGGGTGACCGGCCTGCGGGTGGGGTGCAGCAGCAGCACGGCCGACGCCGCGGTGTGCAGGTAATGATCGAGCAGCCGGCCGACGGCCGCCCGGCGCTCGTCCGCGCTGTCCACCGACTGGGTCAGCTCGGCCGCGTAGGCCCGCAGCAGGTCGTGACAGCCGAACCGGCCCGGCGCGTACTCGAACAGCAGGTGTGCGCGGGTCAGCTCGCCGAGGGTCCGCCGTGCTTCGTCCGGCGCCAAGTCAGCCAGCCGCGCCGCCGCCGCCGCACTGATGTCCGGCCCGGCGTGCAGTCCGAGGAGGCGGAACAGCCGCCCGGCACTGGCGTTCAGCTGATGGTATGACCAGGAGAGCACGGCCCGCACGTTGGTCGCGACGTGGCCGGCATCCAGCGCCTCCAGGCGCCCGCCGGCGCCGCGCAGCTCGGCGGACAGGGCGGCCAGGGAGAGCGCGGGCTGGCTCGCGCTGCGCGCGGCGGCGATGCTCAGCGCCAGCGGCAGCCCCGCGCACAACTGGATCAGCTCGGCCGCGGCGGGCAGGTCGCCGGCCACCCGTTCCGCGCCTAGGCGGCGGGCCAGCAGCTCGTGCGCGTCGGCCTCGGCCAGCACGTCCAGGGTGAGCGGGAACGCGCCCTCGGCGGCGACCAGGCTGGTCAGCTGGCTGCGGCTGGTCACGATGACCAGGCTGCCGGGGCTGGCCGGCAGCAGCGGGCGGACCTGGTCGACGTCCCGCGCGTTGTCCAGCAGCACCAGGATCCGCCGGCTGGCCAGCACGCTGCGGTACAAGCCGACCTGTGCCTCCAGCCCGGTGGGGATCCGCGCCGAGGGCACTGACAGCGCGTCCAGCAGCAGCCGGATCGCCTCGGACGGCGGCATCGGCGGGCCGCCCGGGTCGAAACCGCGCAGGTTCACATACAGCTGCCCATCCGGGAAGCGGTCGGCCACCTGGTGCGCGAAGTGCAGGGCCAGCGTGGTCTTGCCGATCCCGGCCGTCCCGTCGATGACCGTGATCACCGTCGCCGGGCTGTCCCCGGTGGCCTCGCCGGCCAGCCCGGCCAGCGCCTTGAGCGCCTCGGCCCGGCCGGCGAAGTGCCGGGTCGCCGTGGGCAGCTGCCGGGGCACCACCTGATCCTGCGCGGCCGCCGAGTCCCGCCGGCTCGGGGTCGCGGCCGGCGCACTGTCCGTCTGGGGCGCGGCGCTGGCCGGCTCCCCGTCCGCGGAAGACAGCAGCTCGCTGTCCGCGGCCAGGATGCGCTGGTGCAGCAGGGCCAGCTCGGGACCGGGATCGATGCCAAGCTCGTCGGCCAGCACGCGCCGCACGTCCTGGAAGGCAGCCAGCGCGTCGGCCTGCCGGCCGCTGCGGTACAAGCTCAGCATGAGCTGCGCGTGGAACTGCTCCTGCAACGGGTGCGCCGCGACCAGCTGGCGCAGTTCGGCCACCACCTCACCATGCCGGCCCAGGTGCAGATCCGCATCGATCCGGGTGGCCAGCGCCTGTATCCGCTGGTCCTCGACGGGCGGCACCTCGCGGTCCCGGAGCAGCACCGACGGCACGTCGGCCAGTGGCTCGCCGCGCCAGAGCGCGAGCGCCTCGCGCAGCAGGTCCGCCGCATCCGTCCAGCGGCCAGCCTCGGCCGCGGCGTGGCCTCGCGCAGCCAGCATGCTGAACGCCCGTACGTCCAGCTCGCCGTCCTCGACCGTGATCAGGTAACCGGGCGGCTGGGTCTCGATCAGGTCGGCGCCGGACGAGCCCAGTGTCGCGCGCAGCCGCTGCACGGCGCTGTGCAGCGCACCCCGTGCCCCGGCCGGTGGCTCGCCGTCCCACAACACCTCGGCCAGGGCGTCCAGGCTGACCACGCGGCCGGCGTTCAGCAGCAGGGTGGCGAGCAGCACGCGCTGCTGCGGCGCCGACACGGCCACCGTTCGCGTGCCGTCCCGGACTACCAGCGGCCCGAGCAGCCCGAAGTCCACGCCCAGCACCTCTTCCTGGCGTTCTGCACTGTGTGGTTGTGTGGGTAACGGATTACCGTCGCAGCGCAGACATGACGGCAGCGTACCCGGCGCGGTGAGCCATCGGTGATCGGCAGCTGCCGCCTTGACGGTGTTTCGTGAGCTTTTGCTGGCATTGTGCGCTTATCGTTCCCGCTAGGCCGGTGCGGTTCCCCTCGCCGTGGCCACGCGCCTGTAGCGGATCGGAGGCGTGCGTGCAGCAATGACCGTCCCAGGGACTGAAACGGTCTGCGGGTCATCCGTTGCCATCTCCAGCCGAGTGACTACCCTGTCCGCCGTGCCCGCGCTGCTCCCCGACCGGGATCTCGTGCGGATGGAGAACTGGCCGTTGCGCAGTTATCTCGAACTGCGGGCACTGCCGTCATCGGTGCGTACCGCCCGGGTGCACGCCCTGGCCATGCTGAACGAGTGGTGCCTAGCGGCCCTGGCCGACACGGTTGAACTGCTGGTCTCCGAGATTGCCACCAACGCGGTGCGCGCGTCGGCCCACATCGCGCAGCAGTGCGGGGCCCGTGAGCTGCCGATGCGGTTCTGGCTGACCTCGGACCGGCACAGCGTGCTGATGCAGGTCTGGGACGCCGACCGGCATCAGCCCTGCCCACAGGACCTGGGGCCGGACGCCGAGTGCGGACGCGGGCTGCTGCTCGTCGAGACGCTGAGCGCCCAGTGGGGTTACTACGCGCCGGACGGCCCAGGCAGCCCCGGCGGCAAAATCGTCTGGGCCCGCTGCGATCTTCCCTAGGTCTGCCCCGGGCCGGTGACCGACCGGTGATAAGCCGGTGATCGTGGCGCAGCCGGCCAGGTAGGCGGCCAGCAGGGCGTCGGCCACGTCGGCCACGGCGCGGTCGCCGGGCAGGAACGTCGCGGTGTGCAGGCCCGAGCCCGGTTCGCCCTCGGTGCCGACGAACACCATCAGTCCCGGGGCGACGTCGCCGTAGAACGAGAAGTCATCCCCCCCGCAGGTGCGCAGCGGCTCGGTGACCGTGACGCCGAGCCGGGTGAGCAGCGCCCCGGTCGACGCGGCCAGACCTGGGTCGTTGTCCAGCACCGGCTCGCCGCGGACGATCACCACGTCCGCGGTGCAGCCATGGGCCAGCGCGATACCGGTGGCCACCTCGCGGAGCCGCTCATGCAGCCGGTCGCGGTCCGCCTCCGTCATCGACCGCGTGGTGCCGCGCGCAGTGGCCGTGCCCGGGATGGCGTTGGATGCCTTGCCCGCGGCCAGCGTGCCCACGGTCACCACGGCTGGCTGCATCGGGTCCGTGTTCCGGCTGACCAGTTGCTGCACGGCCACCACGAACTGGGCCAGGGCCAGCACCGGATCGCGGGTGAGGTGCGGGTAGGCGGCGTGCCCCGGGCGGCCGATCATGGTCACGATGAACTCGTCGGCCGAGGCGTTGACCACCCCGGGCGCGCAGGCCACCTCGCCCGGGTTGAGCAGCGGCTGCACGTGCGCGGCGGCCATGGCCGCCACCCGGTGGGCCTGCAGCACGCCGGAGGTGACGACGTCCAGGGCACCTGACGGGTTGCCCTCCTCACGCGGCTGCAGCACGGCCAGCATGGGGACCGGCGGGCCGACCTGGTGCAGCGCGCGGGCCAGCGCGGTGAGCGCGGCCATGTGCACATCATGGCCGCAGGCGTGCATGGCGCCGTTGCTGGCCGCCCACGGCACGCCGGTGGCCTCGGTGATGGGCAGCGCGTCGAGTTCGGCGCGGACGCCCACCGCCGGACCCGGCCCGCCGATGCGCAACACGGCCCCGGTGCCCGCCGCCACCCGCTCGGCGCCGGCCCCGCCCGGCAGGGCGTCCAGCAACTGGTCCAGGGTGGGCTCCTCGTGGCCGGACAGGCTGGGCCGCGCGTGCAGTTCCCGGCGCAGCCGGGCCGCGGCCGGCAGCTCCCGGTGCACCGCCTCACGCAGTGCCACCAGCGCTTCCAGCGGGAGTACGACGGTCATCGCAGCAGCTCCAGAACAGCCATGGCCCGGTTCACCGTCCCGTTCTAACGTGATCAAATAATCTTCACGTCAGAAGCTAACCCCACGCCAGGGATCCTCCCGCACCCGGGTTATACCGCGCCTGGGTGCCATTAGTGCAGGTGGACGAGGACCAGGTCTTTGAGCGCGACCATGGCCAGGCCCAACAAGGCCGCCACCGACGTGGCCAGCAGCAGTGGCCAGCCGTGCAGCTGAGCTGACCGGCCAGCCCACCAGCCATGCACCGTCAGCAGCAGCACCGCTGCGGCCAGCCCGACATTGGCCGCCTCGTCCGGGCCCGCCCCCGCCGCGCTGGCCAGCACCAGCGCCAGCAGCGGCAGGTAGGACGCGCTCACCATCGGCCACGTCGTCGCCAGCGCTTCGCGGATGTACACCTTGCTGGGCAAGCGACCGCCCGCTATCTGCTCGCCCAGCAGTTCGGCATACTCCTCGGCCAGCCAGTACACCAGCAGCGTGACCACGACGGAGACCACCAGCGCAGGGGTGCGCAGGTGGCCGCCGACGGCGGCCAGGATGGCCGCGGTGACGATGGCCCCGTAGATGCCAGCGGCCCGGTGCTGCCCCACCTTCTTCGCCCCGGTCCCGGACCCGACTCCGCCGCCCGCCACGATGCCCGCCATAGCCGCCCCTTCAGCTCAGGTCACGCCCAGCCCACCTAAGCATGCGGCCAGGCTGGAATCAGGCCGGATCAGCCGCGCTGCGCGTGGTCAGGCTGGGGGACGGCCGGTCAGTCCTCGAACTCGGTCTGCATGGCCGGTGCAGCGTGGATGCAAACCAGCCGGGCCTGGCCCGGGCCGAGGTTGGTGAAGCCGTGCGGGACGTCCGGTGGCCCGATGACGATGTCGCCTGGCCCGCCTTCGATGGACTCGTCACCCACCTGGACCAGGACGCGGCCCTCCAGGATGATGAACGTCTCGTCGTAGGGATGGTGGTGCAGCTTCGGTCCCTGGCCCTGATGGTTGTGCACCAGGAAGAACGACACCGACGCTGGGCCGTGCGCGCCGCCCTCGAAGGTACGGGAGACGTCATTGCCTGGCAGTTTCCCGGCGTTGACGTGATACATGGGTCGCGGTGCCTTTCGCTGACAGGGGTTAGCTCGCCGGGATTCACCTGCCCAGTTATCGGCGGCACGACACCCGGGGGCGGGCCGGGTGACCGCCGGCAGCGATGGTCAGGCATAGCGGCTGGCACGTGTGATATCGAATGAGGCGAGGACGGGCGAGCAAAGGGTGGTGAGCGCCGGGTGAAGCCGGTACTGGAGGGCACGGTGGCGCTGGTGACCGGCGCCTCGAGCGGCATCGGCGCGGCCACGGCGGCCGCTCTGGCCACTCAGGGCGCGGCGGTGGCGCTGGCTGCGCGGCGGCGGGACCGGCTGGACACGCTGGCCACCGAAATCAGGGATCAGGGCGGCACTGCGCTGGTGCTGGAGTGCGACATCACCGATCAGCCGCAGGCGGATGCCGCCGTGCAGCGCACGGTCACCGAGCTGGGCCGCCTGGATACGCTGATCAACAATGCCGGGGTCATGCTGCTCGGCCCGGCCGCCGGGGCGCCGCTGAGCGAGTGGCAGCAGATGGTGGAACTCAACGTGCTCGGCCTGCTCTACTGCGCTCACGCGGCGCTGCCGCATCTGCGGCGCGCCGCCGGGGAGGGGCCGCGCCAGGTGGCGGACATGGTGAACCTCAGTTCCGTGGCTGGCCGGTTCGCCCGTAACGGCAACGGGGTCTACGCGCTGACCAAATTCGGCGTAGGCGCGTTCAGCGAGTCGCTGCGCCAGGAACTGGCCGGGCAGTACGTTCGCGTTTCCCTGGTCGAGCCGGGTGCCACCGCGACCGAGCTGGCCACCCACAACCGGCCCGAGGTACTGGCGGCCATCCGGAACCAGTTCGGGCAGAGGATGGAAGCCAGCGACATCGCCGACGCGATCAGCTACATCGTCACCCGCCCGCGCCACGTCGCGGTCAACGAGATCCTCATCCGCCCGACCGAGCAAGAACGCTAGCTGTCACTCGGGGCGCGGTCCACCGTTTCCTGACCTGACTGCGCTCGCTGTAGCCACCGCAGAGCGAGATGGTCGACAGTTGATCGTTAACGCCTTTCATCCCAGCGGTTGAGCAGCGATTTTGGCGTGGGCGATTCCCGGGCCGTGCCAGTGCCTGCTCTTATGCCTATGCCTGGATGCATAGGTCCCTGGGAAAGTCTGGCCTCGGGACAGATCCCCGCTGGCTGAGGGGTCCGTAGCGTTCCGGTCATCAGCAGGAACTGGTGAAGGGACGCACGATGATTGAGATTGATGGCTTGACCAAGCGGTACGGGGACAAGACCGCGGTCGACGGGCTGAGTTTCGTTGTGGAGCCGGGGGTAGTCACTGGATTCCTCGGCCCGAACGGGGCCGGGAAGTCGACGACTATGCGGGTGATCGCAGGGCTGGACCGGCCGACGAGCGGGACAGTGCGGGTCAACGGCAAGCACTACCCCCGCTGTGCCGCGCCGATGTCGGAGCTTGGCATCCTGCTCGATGCGCGATCCATCCACCCTGGACTCTCAGCCCGCAATAACCTGCTGGCGCTCGCGCGGACGGCCGGCATCGGCCGCCGCCGGGTGGACGAGGTGATCGAACTCGCCGGGCTGGCGGATGCCGCGGGCGCGCGTGCCGGTGGTTTCTCGCTCGGGATGGGACAGCGCCTCGGCGTGGCCGCCGCGCTCCTTGGCCAGCCGCAGACTGTGGTCCTGGACGAGCCGGTCAACGGCCTGGACCCAGACGGCGTGCGCTGGATCCGGCTGCTGCTCAGGTCGCTGGCCGAGGAAGGGCGGACGGTCTTCGTCTCCTCGCACCTGATGAGCGAGATGGCCCAGACAGCCACCCGGCTAGTCATCGTGGGACGCGGCAAGCTCATCGCCGAGACGAGCGTCGAGGACTTTATCGGCCATGCGGCGGCCGGCGCGGTGCTCGTTCGCACACCGGAAGCCGTGCGCCTGAGCGAGGTGCTCGCAGGCCCGGATGTCACCGTGACCGGCGACGGCACCGACGTCCTGCATGTCGCGGGTATGACGGCCGATCAGGTCGGGACCGCAGCATGGCAGGCTCACCTGCCGGTTTTCGAACTCATGCCCGCACGGGCATCACTAGAGGAGGCATTCATGCAAGTGACACAGGACAGCGTTGAATACCACGCCGGAGCGACGCGATGAGCGCCGCGCTCGCGTCCGCTCCAGTGCTGGCCGGGCCGGTCACCCAGGCGCGCGTCGTCCGCTCCGAGTGGACGAAGTTGCGTGCGCTGCGCTCGACCTGGTATTGCGCGCTGGTCACGGTCGTTCTGATTGTCGGCGTTGGCGCCGTGATCGCGGGCGGAAAGCCGTACCACGTCTCGGCCGCGAACCCGGCCGTGGGGGCGGTGTCGGTCAGCCTGTATGGCATCCTGCTGGCCCAGCTGGTGATCGGCGTGATCGGCGTGCTGGTGTTCAGCGGCGAATATGGAACCGGGATGATCCGCGCGACGCTGGCCGTGGTGCCAGCGCGCCTGCCAGTGCTGTGGGCGAAAGTGATCGTGCTGGCCGGGCTGGTGCTGCCGGTCACCCTGCTGGCCGCGGTGGCCGAATTCTTCCTGGCGACGGCTCTCCAATCGGCCCGTGGGGGTTCGATGATCACGCTGGCGGATCCGGGCGTGCTGCGGACCGTGGTCGGCGCATCGTTGTACCTGACGCTCGCCGCTGTCATCGGCCTGGCCCTCGGTGCCCTGCTCAGGAGGACAGCCGCGGGCGTGTCGGCGTTCGCTGCGGTGTTCTTGGTCGCGCCGATCATCGCGGCGCACCTGCCGCACAGCATCGCGGGCATCGCGCCCTATCTGCCGTCCAGCGCAGGCGGGGCGCTGTGGGGTCAGCCGCTGGTCTCGCATCCGCTGGGCCCGTGGGCCGGATTCGGTGTCCTGTGTGGGTACGCGGTGGTGCTGACCGGCCTGGCCGCCTGGCAGCTGCGGCGCCGCGACGCGTGAACTGCGAGGATGCAGAGGTGTCCTTCTGGAAACCGATCGAGGACCCGGGAACGCGGCCATTGCGTTCCTGGGCCTTCGACATCGGTTGCGCCATCTTCGCCTTCGCGGCGTCCTTGGCGCATTTCTCATTCGGCCAGACGGGGCACTCCGCGGTGTTGCCGCTGGCGCCCCGCCTGATAGTCGCGGCCCTCACGGCCCTGGCGCTGCCGCTGCGCCGGGTGTGGCCCGGTCCGGTGTTCCTCTGGACGATCCTGGTCTCTGCCGTGCTGGCGCAGTGGCCGGCTCACGGCATGCTGTTCCCGGTCGCGCTGGCGATCGCTCTGTACACCGTCGCCGCCACGATGAGACGGGCGGAAGCGCTCGCCGCGGCGGTGCTAACCGCCGGCGTCCTGCTCGGCGTGATCGCCCAGGATGGCACACGTCACTGGGCGCTCGCGATCTCAGACGCGGTTGGATTCGCAGCTGCCGTCCTGCTCGTGGGCCTGTATGTCGGCACGCGCCGGGCGTACCTCGCCGAGCTGCGCGACCGCGCCCAGCGACTTGAGCGTGAACGCGATCAGAACAGCGCGCTGGCCGCGGCGGTGGAACGCGCGCGGATCGCCCGCGAGATGCACGACAGCGTGGCCCACCACCTCACCATCATCGTGGCCCTTTCTGATGGCGCCCTGGCCGCCGTCGCTCGCGCACCCGATGAGGCATCCGACGCGATCCGGGATGTGTCAAGCACGGCCCGGGAGGCGCTGGCCGAGACCCGGCGCCTGTTCGGCGTGCTGCGGGCCGACTCGGGGCAGGAACTCCGGCAGCCGCTGCCTAGCCTGGCCGATCTTGACGATCTCCTCGCCCGGGTCCGGGACGCCGGCCTGCCCGTGCGATACGAACGCAGCGGCACCGCCGCGGACCTGCCGCCAGGCATCCAGCTCGCCGCCTTCCGGCTTGTCCAGGAAGCCCTGACGAACACGATGAAGCACGCTGGTCCCGGCGCGAGCGCACTGGTCCGGCTGCGGCTCTCCTCCGAGGAGGTGTGCGTGGAAATCGAGGACGATGGCACCGGCGGCCACGGAGAACCGGGTGCTCCCGGCGGCGGACTGACCGGGATGCGCGAGCGGGTCAGCGCGTTCGGCGGCGAGCTGGATTGCGGACCCCGTCAACCACGGGGCTGGCGGGTCACCGCCCGGCTGCACCCCGACACCGCGGCCACATCATGATCAGCGTGCTCCTGGCCGACGACCACTCCCTCATCAGGAAGGGCTTCCGCCTGATCCTCAGCGCCGAAGCCGATATCGAAGTGGCAGGTGAGGCCGCCGACGGGACAACCGCAGTATCCATGTGCTCCGCACTGCACCCAGACGTGGTGCTCATGGACGTCCGGATGCCCGGCCGCGACGGCATCGAGGCGACCCGCGACATCGTGGCCGCCGGGCTGCCGTCGAAGGTGCTGATTCTGACCACCTTCGACCTCGACGACTACGTCTACGCTGGGCTGCGCGCGGGTGCCAGCGGCTTCCTGCTCAAGGACACCCAGCCAGACGACCTGGTCGCCGCGATCCGCACCATCGCCACTGGTGAGGCGGTCCTGGCCCCAGGCGCCACACAGCGCCTGATCCGCCAGTTTGCCACCACACAGCAGGCCGAACCACCTAGCGGCCACCACGCCGCCCAGATAAGGCAGGTCCTCACCAGCCGCGAGCAAGAAGTCTTCTCCCGCATCGCCGAAGGAATGTCCAACAGCGAGATCGCAGCCAGCCTGAGCCTGTCCGAGGGCACAGTGAAGATCCATGTTGGCCGGATACTCGCCAAGCTCGGCTTGCGTGACCGGGTCCAGGCCGTCGTTCTTGCCTACGAATCGGGGCTGATTATCCCGGGCACACACCCGCCGGACAGGCCCGGGCACCCGCACTGACAAGGCAACCGGCCCCCTGACATTTGTCACGCCGAAGTCGTGGATCCCGGCACTGCCGGTTCAGCCCGGTTCGCCCCATCCTCTTACCATGGCCCATGGCAACGCTTCTGCGATCTGCCGTCGTCGGGGTGAAGCGCTCGTGCGGCCATCTTGCCGGGCCGCGACATGAGCAGAAGGGGACATGGTGAGTAAAAGGTACGGGGATACGGCGGGCACCGGGGACCGGCGCGCTGTTGGCGGGGAAGGCACGGCAGCGACTGCTGAGCAAGGCCCATTCGCTGGGCTCGGACGTGCCGTGGTGCGTCATCCGTGGCGGGTAATAGCACTGTGGATCATTGCTGCGGTCGCGGTGATCGCCACGTCACCGGGCCTCCCGACCACGAGCAACGAGAGCAGTTTCCTGCCAAAAAGCTACGAGTCGATCCGGGCCGCGAACCTGCAGGACAAGGCTTTTCCCCAGACAGGCCACGTGACCAGTGCCGCTGCCATCATCGTGTTTGCGCGAGCCGACCATGGACGGCTGACCAGCGGCGATTCGGCGAAGATCGCGACCATCGCCAAGTCGCTCACCAGCCGCAACATCCATAACATCGTGAGCATCACGGCCGGTCACCCGTCGCCGAACCGCCTCGTGCAGACGGCTCTGGTGGCCATGCCCAACAGCGTGGTCAACGGGACCGGGACGGCGGCCGCTGACGCGATTAAGACATTGCGCTCCGACATCAAGCCGCTCGTGGCGGGAACGGGGCTGACCGAGGGCGTGACCGGGTCGGCGGCTCAGCAGCTCGACAGCCAGCAATCCAGCACCAGGGCCGAACAGATCGTCCTGCTCGCCACGCTCGTCCTGATCCTGGTGTTGCTGCTGGTGATCTTCCGCAGCCCGATCATCGCGCTCCTGCCGCTCATCGTGATCGCGCTTGTCTCCCAAGTAGCAACCGGCCTGATCAGCGACGTCAACAAGGCGCTCCACCTCAATGCCGACAGCTCGGTCTCCACCATCCTCATCGTCGTCCTGTTCGGCATCGGCACCGACTACATCCTCTTCCTCATGTTCCGTTACCGGGAACGCCTGCGTAGCGGTGAAGACTCCAAGCAGGCGATGGCCAGCGCGGTCGCGAGGGTCGGCGAGGTAATCTCCTCGGCGGCCGGGGTGGTCATAATCGCGTTCCTGGCGCTGCTGCTGTCCACGCTGAGCGTGCTGCGCTCGCTCGGCCCGACGCTGGCGATCGCCGTCGCTGTCACACTGATCGCCGGGTTGACGCTGGTTCCCGCGGTTGTTTCGCTGCTCGGGCCGCGCGTCTTCTGGCCGTCGAAGTCGTGGCGGCGGGAGCCGAAGGCGGCGCGCTTCGCGGCCATCGGCCGCTCCCTCGGGCGCCGGCCCGCGGTCTACGCCGCCGTCTCCGGGCTGTTCCTAGTCCTCCTCGCCATCGGGGCATTCAGCTACAAGCCCACGTTCGACCTGTCGTCGGCGGGCATTCCGAGCCACGCCGAGTCGGAGACGGCACTGAAGACCCTGGAGAGAGGGCTGCCGCCCGGCGCGACCGACCCGACGGTCGTGCTCCTGCATAGCGCGTCGGGCCAGCCGCTGGCAGCGTCGGACCTCACCGCGTACGAGGCGAAGCTGAAGACTCTGCCCGGCGTCGGTTCGGTCGCGCCGCCAACCGTGAGTTCCGACAAGGCAACCGCGGCCTACACGGTGACGATGTCGTACAACCCGCAGTCCACGGCCGCGGTGAGCGTGATGAAGACCAAGCTGAGGCCCGGCGCGCACGCGGCCGCCCCGGCGGGCACATACGCGTTGGTCGGCGGGACGACTGCGGTATTCGCTGACATCCAGCGGGCTGTCAATCACGACTATGCGGTGGTGTTCCCGGTCGCTGCGCTGATCATCTTGGTCATCCTTGCGTTGCTGCTGCGCAGCTTGGTGGCGCCCTGGTACCTGATGGTCTCGGTGGGGCTTGGCTTCGCTGCGACCCTGGGCGCCAGCGTGCTGGTGTTCCAGGGACTCGCGGGCCAGCCGGGGCTGGTGTTCCTGCTGCCGGTCTACATGTACCTGTTCGTGGTCGCGCTGGGCACCGACTACAACATCCTCATGATCGCGCGGCTTCGCGAG
>DASXIN010000031.1:0-73852 GCA_036497945.1 Streptosporangiaceae bacterium
TCAGGCCTGGCCGCCGTTGAGGCCGGGGTGTCGTGCCCGTTGCGTGCCCGCGGCCCGTCGGCGCAGACGGCCTCCCAAATGCTGGGTTAGACGAACCATGGCAAGTTGCCGAATTACGCCGTAGTTGGGAATCAAGGCGGCCCGCTGCGCGTGCCGCTGGCCCGGCGTCAGCGCCGGGCTCTCCCGTTGAGCGGCCCGCCCGGCGCACGACGGGCCACACTCCTCCAGCGCCAACATCGATCAGCCCGACTCATCCGTCGGGGTGCGCTTGGTCATCGCTGGACACCGCCATGTCATCGGCGGGCAGGGCGTGATGGTCTGCCTGGCGCTTGTGCGGGGTGCCTCACCCGCTTTGGATCGTGCCTGGAGGCTGACGGGCCGGTCAACCCGGCCGCTGCGCGGTCCGGTTGACAGTCCAGCCACCCTCCAGGGTTTGGCAGCTATCGGGTGAAGCACCTATCCGGCTCACCTGTGCCAGGTCCAGGAGGAAGGCATGGCTGTCAAGCTTGATCACCGGGGATGGACCGCAGCCCAGCACGTCGCACCGTGTGCCATCTGCCTACCAGCCCGCGATCCTAACGGTCACCTCGGGGGCAAGCCCTGTCATTGGACCTGTGCCTTGGCGTGGGTCAACGAGCACCAGGACCAGGCCGCCAAGCCACAGGGACGGCGGGCAGCATGACCAATCCGCTGAGCCTCCCGGGTTTAGGTGGGGCAGCTGGACCAAGCAGGGCCAGGAACTCAGGTTCGCGGGAGCATGTCAGTGAATCGCCTGATGAGCAGATCGCGACAGGTGGTCGGCATCCGGCTGAGACCGCTAACAGCGCGTAAGACTATAGAATCGGTGGGTATCGGGCAACGCTCTATGGCGCTGCGTCTGGCGTGACGCCTGCGGGTTCCGGGCTGCGGTGGGAGGCCGGATGGCCAAGAAAGAACGGCGAGAGGGGCCGCCGCCGACTACCCGATTCGTTGCGCCGCCGCCCGTCCTGAGGCCTCACAAGCCGGGCGATAAGGGCTCTAAGTTTTATCTGCCGACCCCGCCGTCAAAGCGCGAGTCGCAGTTCATGGCCTTGGTAGGGAGCAAGGCCGTCGTGATTCTGATGGGCTGCCTGCTCGGTGCCCTGTTCGTTATCGTTCTAGTTCTCCTGGTCACCAGAGTCTGACCAGGTCGCACAGACCTTAGGGACCCGGTGACGCTCCAGGCGATGACGGAGGCTAACCCGCATACGCCACCGTGTCCGAACGATCGCGATCCGTCACTCTTGCGTACCCCTGTGCTAGAGGGAGACCATCGTGAATATGGCAACGGGCTTCGGCCGCAGGCATCCGCGTAGCGCGATACTCATCCGTGTGCTGGTTACGGCCTGGCTGTTCGGCCTGACCGGCATCCTGCTGGCCTACGGCTACTGGGGCTGGGCGCTGTTGACGCTCGCGGGCGCGGTGGCGAACATCGTGCTGGCCTATCGCGTCTGGCGGGCGACAATGCGTTAGACCCGCACTGGCCGTCCTAGAGCCCTCCGTTGGCACCGAGATGGCCAGGACAGGCGGTAAGTGGAGAGGAATCATTAGGGCGATGCCTCCACCGGCCCGGAGATCAGAGGGCTCAATAGCGCTACCTGGACGGCCAGATCGGCCGTAAGCGGCCAATTCCCAAGCTGATAACGGCAGCAAGTCGATCAGTCGTCTCGGGCGTTCTTCAGCGCGGAGCGCCGGGCGCGGCAAGAGCTCAGTCGCGGCGGGCGAGGTCGCCGACCTCGGCGGTATTCAGGCTGGCAGCGGCGGGGCGGTCTGGCGGAGCGTGCGCGCGTCGCGGCTGGGCGGTGCGCCGAACATGCGGCGGTACTCGCGGCTGAACTGGGAGGGGCTGTCGTACCCGACTGCGAATCCAGCGCCGGCAATGTCCCCGGGTTCGGCGAGGAGCCTGGTCCTGGCTTCGTGCAGGCGGATTTGCTTCTGGAACTGGATGGGTGTCATCGAGGTGAGAGCCCGGAAGTGGCGGTGGAAGGAGGTGACGCTCATCGCCGCCAGCGCGGCGAGATCCTCGATGCGCACGGTCTGGTCGTAATGGCTGCGGATCCGGTGAATCGCACGGGCCAGGTATGCGAGTCGGCTGTCGGCCAGCCCGACCTGCCGCACGATTGTCCCGTACGGACCGGTGAGCAGCCGCCACAGGACCTCTCGCTCGACGCCGGCCGCCAGGACGGCGGCGTCGTCGGGCGCGCCGAGGAGGCCGACGAGCCGGCCGATCGCGTCGAGCAACGCTGGGGAGGCATCGCTGACCGCGATCCCGAGGGGCGTGGCGCCGGCGGCGCGGGGCGCGGCGGTGATCACCGGGGTCGTCTCGGCCAGCAGCGTGGCGATCTTTTCCGGGCGCAGCCTGAGCACGAAGGCCAGGAACGGCTCCTCGGGGCTGGCCTGGGTGATGTGCCCGACGACCGGCAGTTCAACCGGCACGATGGTGAGCTGACCGGGGCCGTAGGCGAAGGTGCGGCCGTTCAGCGCGGTTTGTTTGACGCCTTGGGCGATGACCGCGACCGCCGGCTCGGCCATCTCGCCCAGTGGCTCGGTGACGGCCGTCGCCCGGAAGACCGAGACGCCGGGCAGCGTGGTCGGCGTCAGGCCCTCGCCCGCATGCCGGGCGATCAGCTCTTTGAGGCGGCCCAACTCGTGCATGCCTCCAGTGAATCACGCCGGCCCCACGAGCAATGCCACGATTGGCAGGATCGTGCAAGAGCCGGGCATCATCCATCTAGGGGCCGGCGGGCGTGCGCTGGTGTCATGGAGTCATGGCCAAGCGAACGATGATTACACTCGGCGGCGACCTGCGGGTGGGGCGTATCG
Source organism: Streptosporangiaceae bacterium (assembly GCA_036497945.1). Lineage (GTDB taxonomy): Bacteria > Actinomycetota > Actinomycetes > Streptosporangiales > Streptosporangiaceae > RYN-230. The sequence goes on from DASXIN010000031.1 coordinate 2,842, forward strand.
GCTACGGCGCGATGCGGCTCACCGGCCCGGACCTGTGGGGGGACTACCTTGACCGTGACGGCGGAATCACGCTTCTGCGGCAGGCGGTCGAGGCGGGTGTCACGCTGATCGACACAGCTGACGTTTACGGGCCGCACAGCAACGAACTGCTTATCCGCGACGCCCTTCACCCCTACCCCGAGGGCCTGGTGATCGCTACGAAGGGAGGCTTCGTCCGCGGCGGCCCCGAACCCCTCGCGATTGACGCGATCGGCAACCCGAACTACCTGCGTCAGTGTGTCTACATGAGCGCCAGGCGCCTGGGCATTGACCGGATCGACCTGTACTACCTGCACAGCGGCTGGGCGAAGGACGCCTCGTTCGAGGATCAGGTCGGCACCCTTACCGAGATGCGCAACGAAGGCCTGATCGGCCATATCGGCCTGTCGAACGTGACGGCCGGCCAGCTGCGCGCAGCCCAGCAGATCACCGAGATCTCCGCTGTCACCGCCCATTTCAATGTCGCGGCCCGGCACGAAGCCGCTCTGCTGGACGCGACCGTCGACACCGGCGCGGTCTTCTGTCCCTGGCAGCCGGTCTCCCTCACGCAACCGGGCGCCGCCATAGACACCAGCGGCCCGCAAACGATCCGGCATGTCCTGGACCCCATCGCCGCCCGGTACGGGGCAACCATCCCGCAGGTCGCACTAGCCTGGCTGCTCGCCCGCTCGCCCGCGGTCCTGCCCATCCCGGCCACCACCAGCATCAAACACCTACAGGAGAACCTCGACGCCCAAGACCTCGACCTGACACCCGAGGACATCCAGTCAATCGACAGCCTCGCCCCGGAGAACGCAGCGGCCTGAGCACGCCACGGCGGAGGCAAGTGCAGCCCAGCGGCAACAGTCCTTCCTGGTCCGCATCATCACACGCAGCTTGAGAAGATCTTTCAGATTCGTCTGGTGGCCCTGCATCTTGACCCGTGGGGCCTGGCCCGCTCCCGTGCGGGGGGCCGACGGTGACGGGATGATCAAGCAGGCAGATCAGAGCGGTTCGGCCGATGGTCTCCTAGCAGTAGGTCGCGCGTTCGAATCGCGCTCGGGGCGCCACCTGGGGACATCTCCCAGGCCGGGTACACAGCGCTGGCTAGCCGACTGCTTGCCTCCAGACGACGCATGAGAAGCTGGCTTTAGTCGCCCAGCCATTGGAGGCGGACGACGAGTACGAGGTCATCCGGGGGATAAACCAGGAAGGTGACTAGCCCTTCGTGATGCTGCCCGAAATGTAACGTGCGCAATGGGGCGGGCGGATCGGAAGCTTCACCAGCGTGGTGCTGATACTCCATCGGGTCAACCAGTATTGCTGCGTTCATAAAGGCAGAAAGCTCAGCCTGGCCGCCCGGGCTGAGGCTCGCGAACTGTTCCCGTGCGAGGCCGTCGAAATCCCATCGATACACGCTTTAGAGCCCGTACTTGGCGCGAATCTCTTCCCAGCTGGTTCGCTCTGCGGCTGGCGGGGGTCCTTCCCGCTGGTAGCGCTCGATGCGGGCGAGGAACTCCCGCTGAGCCTCGGGGTCGCGCCAGGCGTCGGCCTCGAACCACCAGCGGCGGACCGTCTGCACGAGCCGCGTAATGTCGCCGTCCTGGCGGGCCTGCTCATAAGCCGAGTCCAGGTCAGCGTCGTAACGACGGAGCACCGCGGCGTCGGCGTTGGCGGCCAGCACTGCGCGGATGGCCGACGGTGTGCAAGCGGGGCGGTCGAGGACCTGAGGCTTCCTGGCGTCCGGCGCAGTCATCGCACCTCCCGGAGGATCGGCGTTGAAGCCAGCATAGGCGCGCCCACCGACAGGGCGCCCGAACGCTGGCGATGCCCCGCTGGGCGGCTCACCCGTCCGCTGCCTCACCCAAGATCGTTCAGACAGCGACTGCCTGTATCCCTTTCGCTCGCTGGTGACGTGGTTCTTCGCTGGTGTGCACAGCGCTGGGATCGGCGTGCCTCCTAAGCAGTAGGTCGCGCGTTCGAGTCGCGCTCGGGCGCTCACCTTCCGCCCCAGGTCGGCTGGCGCGATCCGAGGAGCCAGCCAGGGACCTTCGAAGCTGCGTTCGTGTTCGAGGCCGCTGATCAGGGCGTCAGGAAGTCACGTCCGCAGCAAAGAACAGCCCGACCAGGGTCCCGTCGGGACGGGTCACCACCACCCGGGTCACCTCGGCATGGCCCATCCGGTGCGCCAGTGCCTCGGCATCCTCGCTGGGCCGCACGGTGGACACGCCGAATCGCATCACTGTCCCCACTTCGGCCTTCCCGGCTGCGGAGGACAGGCCGTCCCGGTAGGCAGCACCCATGACCACCCCCGCCTGGTTGAGCACTAGGACCGGCCCGAACCCCTGGGCTTCCAGCAGGCGCAACGCCTCACCCGCCGGGGTGCCTTCTCGCACCGTGGCCACGCCGCGGCGGGTGAACATCCCGGCAAACTTGCCCGTGCCCTCAAACGGCAGGTCGGCGGCCAGCCAGTCGGCCTTGCCCGCGGCATAGTCGTACACCGGGCCGAACCCGGCTGCTTCGAGCCGCCACGCGGCTCGCGGGCTCATATCTCAAAGGGAGTCGTAGCAGTACACGATGACCGGCCGGGACCGGTCCAGCTGCCCAGTGCGGGTGTCCAGTTCCTTGAGCGGCAGATTGACCGCGCCAGGCAGGTGTGCCCAGTCATAGTCATCGGCGGGCAGCACCTCGACCAGCTGAGCCACCTGCCCAGTCAGCGCCCGCAACTCCTCGCGCCCGATCCCGGTCGGCATGACGATCCCCCATCCCGGCGTGCCCGCCCGCCCCGGCGCGGCGGCTGGTCAACACATACTCCATAACGTAACCGCTGACCCTGTTGGATGGTTATTCGCCTTATTTACAATTTCTCTCTATCAGATGGGAGTCGCGATGAGCGCTGAGACTGAAACAGCGGTCGGCGAGACCCGCGAGGGTAGGTGCTGGTGTTGCGGCCGGGTTACCGCCGAGGAGGCTCTGGTCCGGCTGGGGAATCACCCTGAGGTGGGCGTGTGCATCAACTGTGTCCGGTTCCTCGGCCGCCGGGCCAGGGACTACCAGGCGTCAGTGATGCGTAACCGGCTCAGGGGTGCGGCTGAGTCGATCCGCGGAGAGGTCATATCGCGCGGATGGCATGAGCGCCCGGTCATCGGACCGGCGTTGCTGTGGATCAACCGGCACGTGCCCTGGTAGCAGCGGCCATGAGGAGCCCGCCATGCATCTGACGGTGCTGGCCGTCCCAGACTGCCCGAACGTGATGCTGCTCGAGGAGCGCTTGGCGCAGGTGCTCCAAGGCCGCCGCGACGTGACCGTCAGCCGTCAGGTGATCGCTGACCAGGACGAAGCGGCCCGGCGGGGAATGCGCGGCTCGCCGACGATCCTGGTTGACGGGATCGACCCGTTCGCCGGGCCGGGGCAGCCCACGAGCGTGTCCTGCCGCCTGTACCGGGACGGTGACGGCCAGGCCGATGGCGCCCCCTCGGTAAGCCAGCTCCGCCAAGTCATCACAGCAGCAACCCGTCCGCTGCTATCTGCTGCGATTACATGAACTTCTTCACCAGCCAGGCAGCCGCCGAAGCGTGGGCCAACGCCCACCCTGAGATCACCGGCGGAATCCTGAGCCAGAGCCGCGCGCGGGAAGTCGGAGAGCAAATCTTCGGTCAGCTGCTCCAATAAGATCTTGCCGCAAAGCCGACACGGGGCTGCGGTCACCCGGCCGCCCGGGCCCAGGCCCCGGTGACCACGCACCAGGTCAGTACGCCGGGGGCTGGTTCCAGATCACCACCAGGCTGACGATCTTGCCGTCCCGGACGCTGAAGTAGTTGGACAGCACGAGCTCGTCCGGCAGGTTGGTCCGGTCGAACGTGCCCTCATAGGCGCCGCGCACGATCGTTTCGCCGTAGTGATCGAGCACCTCGCGCACCTCGATGGTGACCTTGTCGCCGACCATTTCCCGGTCCACCCAGCGGCGGATCGCGTCCCGGCCGGTGAACTCGCGGCGGGCGTCGTTAACGTAGGCGTCGTCGGCGAACGTGGCCATGACGGCGTCGGTGTCCTGTGCGTTGACCGCGGTGATGTGCTCGGCGACTACCCCGGTCAGCTCGGTGGTCTGCATGGCAACTGCTCCTCTCGGCAGATCGGCCCGTACGGGCCGGAGATCACGTGAATCGCTCACATCCACCACCCTCACCGGTCCCCTCAGGGGAGGGTCAACCGCGCGGACCGGGCCTGACTCTCCCCTCAGGGGAGGCGGCAGACTGGCCTCATGCCCAACGGCCTGCCGATCGGTGACTTCTCCCGGGCGACCCACCTGAGCGTGAAGACGCTGCGTTATTACCACCGGGTCGGCCTGCTGGAGCCGGCCGACGTGGACCCGCACACCGGCTACCGCCGCTATACCACTGAGCAGATCCCGGCGGCGCAGATCATCCGGCGGTTCCGCGACCTGGACATGCCGGTGGACGAAGTCCGGAAGGTGCTGGCCGCGCCGGATATCGAGACCCGCAACGAGCTCATCGCGGCCCACCTGAGCCGCCTGGAACACGGCCTGACCCGCACCCAGAACGCCGTCGCCGCACTGCGTGACCTGCTGGAGCACCCAGCGTCAGCCGAGCCGGCCAACATCGGTCACCGCCGTGTCCCGGCCACGCCGGCGGCCGCCATCAGCGACGTGGTGGACCAGACCGACCTGGGGTCCTGGTTCCAGGGCGCGTTCGGCGAGCTGTACGCCACGCTGGACGCCCAGCAGCTGTCCGCCGACGGGCCCGGCGGCGGCATCTTCGCCACCGACCTGTTCGCCCGCGACCAGGGCCAGGCCACGCTGTTCGTGCCGTGCCGGACCCCGGTCCGGCCGGTCGGCCGGGTGATCTCGCTGACCGTGCCGGGCATCGAGCTGGCCACGATCATCCACCACGGGCCGCACACCGACATCGACCGGGCCTACGGCGCGCTGGCCAGCTACGTCACCGAACACGCGCTGGCCGTGGCCGGGCCGATCCGCGAGTACTACCTGACCGATCGGCGGAGCAGCGCCGACCCGGCCCAGTGGCGCACCGAGATCGGCTGGCCGATCTTCCACACCGGCCCCGGCTCACCGGACAGCTGAGCCCAGCCCTGGGTTACAGTGGCGGTCGTACCGCACTGGTAGCGGGCCTTTTATCGCGACTCGTCATGCGTCGAGGAGGCCTGTTCATGTCTTCCATCCAGGTGCGGCAGTTCCGCCGCCGCGACCGGGAACAGCTCACCGACCTGGTCAACGCGCACGCCGCGGCCGTCGTCCCCGGACTGGGCGTGTCGGTCAGCGCCCTGCTCAGCGACCTGGAGCGGCGGCCCGGTGAGGCCATCGTCGATCCGTGGGTCAGCGAGCGGCTGACCCTGGTCGCGGAGCAGCTCGGCCGGGTGGTGGCCGCCGCTCACATGCTCCGCTATTTCGCCGACGAGCGTGCCGGGCAGGCCTACCGCGGCAGCGGGGAGATCCACTGGCTGCTGTTCTGGCCGGTGGCGCCGGCCGGCAACCCGTGCTGGCCGGACGCCACCGAAGCCGCCCAGCAGCTCATGGCGGCCTGCCTCCGGCAACTCGATGAGTGGCAGGTCAGCCGCCAGGACGCGGGTGGCGAACTCCCAGTGCGCGGGGTGTACGGCATACCGGAGCAATGGCCACATGTCAGCGCCCTGTACCAGCAGGCCGGCTTCGCCCATACCGGCGGCACCGAACTGGTCTACCTGGCCGTGGTGGACGAGCTAGCGCAGACCGGGCGCCCGCCGCTGGCCGGGCTCACGATCCGGCGTTCAGTAGGAATGAACGGAACCAGGCTGTCCGCGGTACGGGACGCGGAGGTGCTGGGCTACGTCGAGGTGGAGGTGTTCGATGAGGGGGAGCGGCTGTCCCGGCGCGGCGGCTGGGCCGACATCGGCAACCTGCGCGTGGCCGAGCCGTACCGGCGCCGCGGGGTGGCCACCTGGCTGCTCGGCCAGGCCGCGGGCTGGCTGCGGCTGGCGCAGGTCAGCCGTCTGCTGGACTACGCGTCGCCGGACGAACCGGACGCCGGCTACCGGGCCTTCCTGGCCGCGGCCGGCTTCCAGGAACTGACCAGGACCAGGCGCGGCTGGACCCGGGCGCGGCGGCCCGCACCATGACCAGCCCCAAAACCTTTTGCTCAACGCCAGCTGGCCCAACTGACCCAGGCCCACCCCGGCCGTCGCCGCGCTGGCCGACCACGAGCGCCCGCAGAACGGATATGGGGTGCTTGATGGGCCCGGCGGCCAGGCGGACCGGCCGGACCCCGCCGGACACGCCGGACCGGCTGGACACGCCTGACTGGCCGGACACGCCGGACCGGCCGACGGGGCGGGCCGGCCGGGCGGGGCGGACGGGCGGGACGGACGGGCCGGATGAGCGCGGCGGCCAGGACGGCGGCCCGCCCGCCGCGGGATGACGGTGCGGAGTCGGCACTCTCGCCTGGCGAAAGCGAGATGAACGCTTGGCAACTGTCTGTGCGCACGGTAAACGGCGGCCGGCGCCGCGTTGTAACCCCGGTGGCTGGGGCGGCCGGGCCACGGGGTCAGAGCGCCAGAAAAATCAAGTTGACCGAAATGGGACCTTAGACCCTGTCCATAACCAGGGAAATCTGGTGAACTAGTACATGTTGGCTCCGGGCCGGGCGGGGGTTTCCGGTACTGGCGGCCTATTCGGGGGGGCGGAGAGCCCTGTGTGCCCGGCTGGGGAGGCGCACAGGGCTCTCATCCGTCTTAGTCACTTGCGGTAACCGTGACCGCGTTACTGACCGTGATCGCCGGACCAGTTCTCGAAGATCGCGAACGTGTGCCGCGCGGACGTGACTGCGGGCGCGGCTCAGCCGCGGGCAGCGGCCTGGGCACCGGCCACTGGCTCGGGCGCCTCGGCCCAGACGCGCACGATGTCGCGCATCGACAGCAGCCCGATGACGTCCTGCCCCTCGACCACGACGAGATGCCGGAACCCGGATCGGACCATGGTCTCGGCGGCCTGCTGCAGGGTCCAGTCGGGGGAGGCGAACACCACGTCCACGGTGCGGTGCTGGGCGACCAGTTCGGTGTCCGGATCCTGGCCGGTGCCGACCGAGTCCAGGATGTCGCGTTCGGTCAGGATGCCGACCCCGGCGTGCTGATCGTCGGTCACCACGGCCGCGCCGACCCGGCGGGCTGACATCAGCCGGGCCGCTTCGCGCAGCGTATGGGCCGGCCCGATCGTGAGCACCAGCTTGGTCATGCCGTCTCGCACCTGCACGATCGATCACTCCCTGGGGTCATTTCGGAAGCGCCACCACCTTCCCGTGGGCTACCGGGCCGGCGGTGGCGCCTCGTGCGGACATATCGCGCTTGTGCCCTTGTGACAGGCACTGAATTCCAGCATCCGCGCAACCTGGCCCGAGGGCAAGGGCCTTTCTCCGGCCAGTTTGCCGATCGTTGGACGTCCTATAAGGGCAGGTTGAAGGCCTAGTCGCCTAGTCCGCGCCGGTCAGCGTGCGGAGCACCGTGTCGTGCAGCCGGCCGTTGCTGCACACCACGCTGCCGCCCTCCGGAGTGGCCTGGCCGGCCAGGTCGGTGAACGTGCCGCCCGCCTCCTCCACGATGACCTGCAGCGCGGCCAGGTCCCACAGCGACACCTCGGGCTCGGCCGAGAAGTCCACCGCGCCCTCGGCCACCAGCACGTGCGACCAGAAGTCGCCGTAGGCCCGGGACCGCCAGGCCGCCTGGGCCAGCCCGAGGAAGCCGTCCAGCATGCCGCGCTCGGCCCAGCCGCCCACGCCGGAGTAGGAGAACGAGGCGTCCTCGAGCCGGGCCACGTCGGACACCCGGCAGCGGCTCGCCTTGGTCAGGCTGCGCCCAGTCCACGCCCCGGTGCCGGGGGCGGCCCACCAGCGCCGGCCGAGCACCGGCGCGGACACCACACCGGTGACCACCTTGTCCCCATCCATCAGGCCGATCAGGGTGGCCCACACCGGCACCCCGCGGACGTAGTTCTTGGTTCCGTCGATCGGGTCGATGACCCAGCACCGCGGCCCGCCGCCTTCGCGGCCGAACTCCTCGCCCAGCACGGCGTCCCGGGGGCGGGACCGGCGCAGCACGTTACGCAGGATCTCCTCGGCCGCCTTGTCCGCGTCGGTCACCGGGGTCAGGTCCGGTTTGGCCTCGACGTGCAAGTCCAGGGCCCGGAAGCGGCGCGTGGTGATGTCATCCGCCGCGTCGGCGAGGACGTGGGCGAAACGCAGGTCATCGTCGTATCCCGCCATGCCGGGAAACGGTAGCGGATCAGTGCCCCGGCCGGCCATTGCCCCAGGCAGACGGGTCGTTCCCCGGGCCGGTCCGGCGGCCTGGTCAGCTGGTGTCGTCGCCTTCCCGGCTGCGCAGCAGGCGGCGCAGCGAGTCCAGCCGCTGCACCAGCCGGCTGTCCCCGCCCTGGTCGCGGACCCAGTCGTCGAGCGCGCAGTCCGGCTCCAGATGCGTGCAGCCGCGCGGGCAGGCCAGGGTGCCCGGGGCTAGATCGGGAAACGCCCGCACCACCCGCTCCGGCGCGACGTGGGCCAGGCCGAACCCGCGCAGCCCCGGGGTGTCGATGAGCCAGCCTTCGCCGGGCAGCGGCAGCGCGACCACGGACGAGGACGTGTGGCGGCCCCGCCCAGTCACCGGGCTGACCGCGCCGACGGCCCGGTCCGCCCCCGGGATCAGCGCGTTGATCAGGGTCGACTTGCCCACCCCGGAATGCCCGACGAGAACGCTGACCCGCCCGGCCAGGGCCTCCCGCAGCGGGTCGAGGCGGGCCGGGGTGAGCGGATGGCCGAGCACCACGTGCGGGATGCCGAGCGGCCCGTACACGTCGAGAATCGGCGCGGCCGGGGCCAGATCGGCCTTGGTCAGCACGAGCAGCGGGCTCAGCCCGGCGTCGTACGCGGCGACCAGGAACCGGTCGATCAGCCGGGGCCGCGGCGGCGGGTCAGCCAGCGCAGTCACGATGACCAGTTGGTCCGCGTTGGCCACGATGACCCGCTCCACCGGGTCGGTGTCGTCGGCCGAGCGGCGCAGCACGGACTTCCGCGGCTCCACCCGGACGATCCGGGCCAGCGTGCCCGGCTCCCCGGAGATGTCGCCCGCCAGGGCGACCCGGTCGCCGACCACCACGCTGTGGCGGCCCAGTTCGCGGGCGCGCATCGCGGTCACCGTCCGCTGGCCGGGTCCGTCGTCAAGCAGGGTGCCGTACCGGCCCCGGTCCACCGCGGCCACGAACGCCTCGGCCGCGTCCTCGTGGGCCGGCCGCCGCCTGGTCCGCGGCCGGGTGCCGCGTGCCGGGCGGACCCGGACGTCATCCTCGTCCAGGTTGGCATAGCCGGGCCGCCGGTTCAGGGAGCCTGCTCCAGCATCGCCGCCCAGACATCGGGGAACTCGGGGAACGTCTTGCCGACCGTCGCCGGGTCGGCCACCGCCAGGCCCGGCACCGCCAGGCCGAGCACGGCGGCCGCCATCACCAGCCGGTGATCGTCGTAGGTGGCGAACGGCCGGGCCGCGCGCAGCGGCCGGGGCTGGATCCGCAGCCCGTCGGGCAGCTCGGTCACCGCGCCGCCCAGCGCGTTGATCTCGGTGGCCAGCGCGGCCAGCCGGTCGGTCTCGTGCGTCCGCTGGTGCCCGATGCCGGTGAGCACCGACGGGGAGTCGGCCAGCGCGGTCAGCGCACCGGTGACCATCGAGATCTCGTTGCAGTCGGCCAGGTCGGCGGTGATGCCGTGGATCCGGCCGGTGCCGGCGACGGTCAGCCCGTCCGGCCCGGCCGAGCAGGTGGCGCCCAGCTGGGTGAACACATCCAGGATCTGGCTGGCCGGCTGGGTGGTCACCGCGGGCCAGTCCAGGATCGTCACGCTCCCGCCGGTGACCAGCGCCGCGGCCAGGAACGGGGCGGAATTCACCACATCGGGCTGAACGCGCACCGCCTGGCTGCTCAGCTGCCCCGGGTGCACGAACCAGGTGTCCGGGTGGCCGCCCCGGCCGGCCGTGCTCGTTTCCACCGTGCTCGTCTCTACCGTGGCCCCGGCGTCGCGCAGCATCTGCACGGTCATCGCGATGTGCGGGGCGGACGGGGCACGCGGGCCGCGGTGCCGGACTTCCAGGCCCTTCTCGTACCGGGGGGCGGCCAGCAGCAGCCCGGACACCAGCTGGGACGAGGCGGACGCGTCCACGGTGACCACGCCGCCGGGCAGCGTGCCGGTGCCGTGCACGGTGAACGGGATCGCGCCGCGGCCGCCGTCGTCGATGCTCGCCCCGAGTTCGCGCAGCGCCGCGATGATCGCGCCCACCGGCCGCCGGGCGGCGGCCGGGTCGCCAAGGAACTCCACCGGCACGCTGGCCAGCGCGGCGACCGGGGGCACGAACCGCAGCACCGTGCCGGCGTTGCCTACATCGACCTGGCTGGGCTGGCTGGCCCAGCCGGGGGTGACCCGCCAGGCCCGGGGATCGGCGGTGTCCAGCTGAGCGCCGAGCGCCTGCAGCGCGCCGGCCATCAGCTGGGTGTCCCGGGCCCGCAGCGGGTGCCGCACCTCGGCCGGCCCGGCGGCCAGCGCGGCCAGCACCAGTGCCCGGTTGGTCATCGACTTGGATCCGGGCAGCCGCACCTGGGCCCGGACCGGGCCGGTGGCCTGCGGAGCGGGCCAGACCGCTGGCGGGGTTTCCATGCTGTGAGCGTAATGCGTGGGCTGGCCGGCCGCCCGGAGGGAACCGGCTGAATCAGGGAAAGAACCAGCGGACACCGCGCAGGTGAGAGCCCTGCCAGCGGCAGTAGGGCTCGGGTGGACCCGCGGTGAAGGTTTGGTTAACCAGATTTGTGGTTAGGAAAGGCCCATTCCGTGCTTCGCCGGTTCCGGCTTGCCCGGGAACTGACGCCTGGCTAGCAGCGGACGGGAGAAGCTGATGTGTGGTCGTTTCGCGTCGGCGCGCAAGCGCCAGGAGCTCCTGGAGGAGTTCAGCGTGCTGCGCGACCGCGTCGAGGACGACTTGCGGCCGGACTACAACGTGGCCCCGACCAAGCCGATCTACGCGGTGCTGACCAGGCGGCCCAAGGACACAGCGGAACCTGGCAGCGGCCCGGCTGACGGCAGCGGGGATGGTGACGGCGCCGAGCCGGTGCGCACGCTGCGCGTGATGCGCTGGGGCCTGGTGCCGTCGTGGGCCAAGGACATCTCGATCGGCAGCCGACTGATCAACGCACGGTCCGAGACCGTGGCCGTCAAGCCGGCGTTCCGCCGGGCGTTCGCCCGGCACCGCTGCCTGCTCCCGGCGGACGGCTATTACGAATGGGAGAAGACCGGGGACCCGGCGAAGCCACAGAAGCAGCCGTACTACATCCACCGCAAGGACGGCGGGGTGCTGGCCTTCGCCGGCCTGTACGAGCTGTGGCGGGACAAGAGCGTGCCCGACGAGGATCCGAAGGCCTGGCTGTGGTCGGCCACCATCATCACCACCCGGGCCGAGGACGAGATCGGGCGGATCCACGACCGGATGCCGATGGTGATCGAGCCGGCCCGCTGGGCGGACTGGCTCGACCCGGCGGCCAGCGGCGGCGAGGCGCTGCACGGGCTGCTGGCCCCGGCCGCGGCGGCCCACCTGACGTCATTTCCCGTCTCAACGGAGGTCAATTCGGTACGGCACAACGGGCCGGGGCTCATCGAGCCACTGGCTGGTTCGGTGCCCGGCACGTTGTTCTGAGGCCCCCGGGCGCGGCCGGCTCCCACGACTATTCCGCTGCGCCGCCGGTGCCCCGACCAGCATGGAGGACTTATGGAGACGCTTACCGTACAAAAGCGGCTGGAAGATGCGTGCGCGCAGCTCGACCGGTCGATCGCGGTGCTGCGCAGCGAGCAGCCAGCCGCCCGCGCGGACTTCCCCCAGGACGAGATCGACGCCGGGACCAGCCTGGCCGAAGGCGACCGGGCCGAGGCCATCCTGGCCTCGGCCATGTCGCAGCGCTCCGAGATCGTGGCCGCGCTGGGCCGGATCCAGGACGGCAGCTACGGGACGTGCGCGGACTGCGGGCGGCCGATCCCGGAAGGGCGGCTGGAGGCCCGCCCGGAGGCGGCCCGCTGCGTGAACTGCCAGTCCAAGCGGGACCGGATGCGCCGCTAGCCTGGCTTGCGCGCCGCGGCCAGCAAGTACATGCCGAACGACCCGCTGCCGCCGGCCGCGGGCGCTTCCTCCTGGCCCGCCGCCATCTCGGCCCGGACCAGGCGCATGATGGCGCGGGGCTCCTTGCGCAGCACGTGATCCACCATGGACGGGGACAGCACGGTGCGCGGCAGGATCCAGCTGACCTCGAGCCCCGCCTCGGTGAGCAGGTCGCTGAGCTGCTCCGGGCCGAAGCACCGGGTGATCCGGCCATCCGGCCAGGGGATCAGCACCACCTCAGCCTGCGGCAGGTCGGTCAGCTCGGCCCAGTGGTGCTGTTCGGCCAGGATGGACATGCCGAGCACGAGCGAATCCACGCAGGCCAGCAGCTGGCCGCCGGGCCGGAGCACCCGGCTGATCTCGGCCGCGATGTCCTCGGACATCAGGTGCGCGGACAGCGCGCCGTCCTCGGCGATCACCCCGTCCACGGTGCCGTCGCCCAGGAAGGACAGCCGGATCGGGTCCGCTACCACCGGCACCAGCTGGCCCGGCGCGGTCCCCGCCCGGGCGGGCAGGGACCCCAGGGCGAGCTGCTGGGGCAGCACCCGGATGACCCGGTAGCCGGAGGCGGCGGCCTGGGCTGCCCCGCTGGACTGCGGGCCGGAGATGTCGAGCAGGATCCCCCCCCGGGCGGGCAGCCAGGCTTGCAGCTGGGCCGCCGCGACCGCCCGCTGGAATTGCCAGTAGGCCGTGAGTGAGCCGGAACCGAGAACAGCGAGCGGGCTGGTTGCACTGGTCGCCGGGGTGATACTGGCCGCCACCATGACTCCATCCCGCGCGGGCGGTGTCGCGCTGCCGTACCGGATGCCCGCGCAGTCCTTCCTTTTGAGATGTTCCCCGCCGCGCCGCAGCCTCACCTGACCTGATGGCCAGGTCCCAGGTCCGGGGCCGGAATGAAGCCGGTGCACGGCCTGTTGCACGAGGCGTGGTCGTAGCCGAACGCGCACCGCGCGCCAATCCACTCCAGCTGCCTCGCTTCGAGCCGGGCTTGGCCGGGGATGTATTCTCCCGGCCATACGCTGATGACTTCCGGCCAGTGCCGGAGATCTCCGAGGGGGTGGGTCCGGTAACTGAAACACTCGAGCAGCGAAGCGAGCGCTTCGAGCACGACGTGCTGCCTTACCTGGACCAGCTCTACTCGGCTGGGCTGCGGATGACGCGGAACCCGGCGGACGCCGAAGATCTGGTCCAGGAGACCTTCGCGAAGGCGTACGCGTCGTTCCACCAGTTCCAGCCGGGCACCAACCTGAAGGCCTGGCTGTTCCGCATCCTGACCAACACGTTCATCAACAGCTACCGCAAGAAGCAGCGGGAGCCGCAGCGGTCCGGGGCCGAGGAGATCGAGGACTGGCAGCTGGCCCGGGCGGCCTCGCACACCTCGTCCGGGCTGAAGTCGGCCGAGGCGGAAGCCCTGGAGCGGCTGCCGGACTCGGATATCAAGAGTGCGCTGCAAGCCCTGCCGGAAGAATTCCGGATCGCGGTCTACCTGGCCGACGTGGAGGGCTTCGCGTACAAGGAGATCGCCGACATCATGGGCACGCCGATCGGCACCGTCATGTCGCGGCTGCACCGCGGGCGCCGGCAACTACGCGACATGCTGCAGGACTACGCGGCTGATCGCGGCGTTAACCCGACCGGGCCGGCTCCGCAGGAGCAGGCTTCCCAGGCGAACGGCGAACTGGGGGCGGACAGGTCATGAGCTGTGGCAAGCCACACGAGACCCCATGTACCGAAGTGCTCGACCGGGTCTACTCCTACCTGGACGGGGAGCTAGGCGACGACCGCCGGGCGAAGATCCGCCAGCATCTGGACGAGTGCGGCCCGTGCCTGCGTGAGTTCGGCCTGGAAGAGGCGGTCAAGCGGCTGGTGCACAAGCACTGCGGCCACGACGAGGTACCCCAGGACCTGCGGATCAAGGTGCTGACCCGGATCCAGGAGGTCCGGGCCACGATCGAGATCACTGAGTTTTCCGCCCAGACGGACGCTGAGTAATCGCCGGGTCCGGCGGCAGATCACCCCATTCGCTCCTTCATCCGCCGTCAATCGCGGCCAAAAAGAAGTGTCACTCTCTGTCCCTGGTTTCCACTGATTGTAGATATCGGTCATGAGTCTCCGCGAATAGCGGTGATGGCGTTACCCTGAGTGGCGAACGAGTCCGGCCGGCGGGTCGGCGGACCGGGACCGGTGCACCGCGGCGCTGGAAATGCTCCGGCTGGACACCGCGGCCGAGTATGAACCGGGCGTGGTGGAGGCGCTGAGCAAGGTCACCGACCGCTGCTACCCGGGGCGCCGGTAAGCTGCCCCGGTGATCGATTCGCTGCTGGTCGCCAACCGGGGCGAGATCGCCCGCCGGGTGCTGGCCACGGCGCGCCGGATGGGCATCCGGACGGTCGCCGTCTATTCCGAGGCCGACGCGGACCTGCCGTTCGTCCAGGAAGCAGACGAGGCGGTGCTGATCGGCCCGCCACCCCCGGCGCGCAGCTACCTCGACCAGGCGGCCATCCTGGCGGCGGCCCGGCGCACCGGCGCGCAGGCCATCCACCCCGGCTACGGGTTCCTGTCCGAGAACGCGGACTTCGCCCGGCGGGCCGAGGCGGACGGGCTGACCTGGGTCGGCCCGCCGCCCGCCGCCATCGAGCAGATGGGCGACAAGATCAGCGCCCGGAACCTGATGGCCGCGGCAGGGGTGCCGGTGGCGGCCGGCACGGCCGAGCCGGTGACCGACGCTGCCGCGGCGGTGGCCGCCGCGGCCGTCATCGGCTACCCGGTGATGGTCAAGGCCGCGGCGGGCGGTGGCGGAATCGGGATGAGTGCCGCCGCGGACGACGCCGAGCTACGTGCCGCCTTCGAGACGGCCCGGTCCCGGGCGGAGCGGTTCTTCGGTAGCCCGGACATCCTGCTGGAGCGCTACGTCACCGCGGCCCGGCACGTTGAGGTGCAGATCCTCGGGCTGGCCAGCGGCCAGGTGCTGGCCCTCGGCGAGCGGGACTGCTCGGTGCAGCGGCGGCATCAGAAGGTGGCCGAGGAGACCCCGTCGCCTGGGGTCAGCCCGGCGCTGCGCGGCCGGCTGCTGGCCGCCGCGGTGCGGGCCGGAGAGGTGGTCGGCTACCGGGGTGCCGGGACCGTCGAGTTCCTGCTTGATGTGCACTCTGGCGAGTTCATGTTCCTGGAGATGAACACCCGGCTCCAGGTCGAGCACCCGGTCACCGAGCTGGTCACCGGCATCGACCTGGTCGAGCAGCAGTTGCGCATCGCGGCGGGGGCCGACGTCAGTTTCGCGCCGGGGGGCGTCCGGTATGCCGGGCACGCGCTGGAGTTGCGGGTCTATGCCGAGGACCCGCGTCGGTTCCTGCCCAGCCCGGGGACCATCACCGAGTGGGCCGAGCCGGCTGGGCCGGGCATCCGGGTGGATGCTGGGTACACGGCCGGCAACCAGGTGACCCCGTTCTACGATCCGCTGCTGGCCAAGCTGTGCGTGCACGGCGCGGACCGGGACCAGGTGCTGCGCCGGGCCCGGGACGCGGTCGCGTCCTTCCGGATCGGCGGCCTCAAGACCAACCTGCCGTTCCACGCCGACCTGCTGGACAGCGTGGTGTTCAGCAGCGGTGCGTACGACACGTCGGTGGTCAGCCGGCTGCGTCCCTGAGCACAAGACAGCACAATGGGGAACCGGGCGCCGGGCGGCAGCCCGGCGAGGGAGAGGACGGACACGTGGCCGAGGTTCGCGCCGAGATGGTGGCCAACGTCTGGAAGGTCGTCACAGCCGAGGGCGAGCACGTTTCCGCGGGCGCCACCCTGGTCATCCTGGAGTCGATGAAGATGGAGATCCCGGTCCTGGCCGAGGAGCCCGGCACGGTCACCAAGCTAGCCGTGGCCGAGGGCGACGTGGTCCAGGAAGGCGACCTGATCGCCATCATCGGGTAGCCGCGCCGCGGCTCAGCGCGGTCAGATGCCGGTGGTGGAGCGCGGGTAGGCCACGGCCGGGTCGGTGATCACGTTGACCAGGTAGGGCACCCCGGAGCGGAACGCCCGGTCCAGGGCCGGGGCGATGCCCTCCGGCTCGGTGACCATCTCGCCGGCCCCGCCCAGCGCCCGGACCACCTCGTCATAGCGGGACTGCGGCTGCAGGTCGGCCACCACGTCGTAGCCGTACAGCGCCTGCATGGGGTGCTTCTCCAGGCCCCAGATCCCGTTGTTGCCGCAGACCATCACCACCGGTAGCCGGTGCCGGACCAGGCTGTCCACATCCATCAACGAGAACCCGGCCGCGCCGTCCCCAAGCAGCAGCACGATCTGGGCGGAAGGCCGGCTGATCCGGGCCCCGATGGCATAGCCGAGCCCGGTGCCCAGGCAGCCGTAGGGGCCCGGGTCGAGCCAGCCACCCGGCCGCTTCGGCTCGATGTACTTGCCCGCGTAGGACACGAAGTCCCCGCCGTCGCCGATCACCACTGCGTCGTCGTCCAGGAACTGGGCCAGCTCACCGTAGATGCGCATCGGGTGGATCGGGCTGGCCGCGCTGGTCAGCAGCGCGCTGTCGGCGGCCACCGCGGCGGCCGCGGCCGCGGTGAGCTGGGGCAGCCAGTCCGCCACCCAGGGCAGCTGGGCCGGGCGGGCTGGCCAGCTGGCCGGGCTGATCAGGCCGTCGAAGAACGCGGCCAGGTCACCGGCGTACGAGGCGGCCAGCGGGCAGTGCCCGGCCAGCTGATCCGGGGCGTCCACGACGTGCACGACGGCGGCTGGTTCGGCCCCGTCGGCCCCGCCGAAGGCGCCGTAGCCAAGCCGGAAATCCAGCGGGGTGCCGACCACCAGGACCAGGTCCGCCTGGCGGAACGCGGTCGCCCGGGCCCGGGTGACCAGCAGTTCGTGGCCGGCCGGCAGGATGCCACGGCCCTGCCCGTTGGTGATCACCGGCAGCCGGAGTTCCTCGGCCGCGGCCCGGGCCGCGTGCTCGGCGCGGCCCGCCCACACATCCGAGCCGAGCACCAGGACCGGGCGCCGGGCCGCGGCCAGCAGGCCGGCGATCCGCTGGATGGCGGCCGGGTCGCCGGATCCGGGCCCGGCCGGCCCGGCGGCCTCCGCTGCCTCGGTGCGGTCTGGCCCGGAGGACGCCGGGCCGAACAGGGCCTCCAGCGCGATGTCCACGAAGACCGGCCCGCGGTGCGGCGTCGCGGCCAGCCGGAACGCCTCGGCTACCCCGGCGCCGATCTTGGCCGTCTCGTGCTCGGTCCAGGCTCGCTTGGTGATCGGGCGGAGCAACTCCGGGTGGTCGAACTCCTGCAGGCTGCCGGAACCCCAGCGGTAGTCCGGGGCGCGGCCACCCAGGATCACCACCGGTGACCCGTTGAAGTACGCGGTGGTGATGGCGCTCACCCCGTTGGTCACGCCGGGCCCGGCGGTGAGCACGGCCAGGCCGGGGGAGCGGGCCAGCCGGGCGGTGGCCTCAGCGGCGAACACGGCGCTCTGCTCGTGCCGCACGTCGACCAGCCGCATCGGCGGCTCGGCGTGCACGGCCGCGTCATACAGCGGGAACACGTGGCCGCCGGACAGGGTGAACATGGCCGCTACGCCGTTGGCGCGCGCCGCGGCCAGGGCCAGCGTGCCGCCGTGCCTGGCCGGCCCCGGGATCCGCTCAGTCATGCCGCGAGGTTACCAGCTAGTAGCTCCCGGCTGGGTGGTGCCGGAGGCGCCCGCGGTGGGGTGGTGCCGGGGCCGGCCGGGCGGGGCCGGCCCCGGCACTCCGCGGGTCAGCCGCTGTCGGCTCCGCCCGTCCCGCCGGCCGCCCCGGCGATGACCGGGATCGGCGGCGCGGTCGCCGGATCCGGGTCGGCCACATATTGCTCGGGCCGCGTCTCGTCCACCCCGCCCGGCACCTTGAGCGCGTTGAACAGCAGGGTGAGCAGGACCGCGATGATCAGGTTCAAGATCAGCCCGGTCATCCCGATGTACACGGTGTGCCCGATCAACGGGAGGGTGTCGGCCGAGGCCCCGAAGTGGGTGCCCGGCTTGCCCGGGGAGGGCAGCCGGTACGCCTCGATGGTGCCCCACACCATGGCCACTGCCCAGCCGATGACCAGCGCCCAGCGGTTGAACCAGCGGGTGTACAGGCCAGCCACGATGGCCGGGAACGTCTGCACGATCCAGATGCCGCCGAGCAGCTGCAGCTGGATCGCGTACGTCGTATTCACGAACAGCACGAACATCAGCGCGCCCAGCTTGACCAGCAGCGAGGCGGTCTGCGCGACCCGGGTCTGCTCGGCATCGCCCGCGTTCGGCCGGATGTACTCCTTCCAGATGTTACGGCAGAACAGGTTGGCCGCCGCGATGGACATGATGGCCGCCGGGACCAGGGCGCCGATCACGATGGCCGAGAAGGCGACGCCCGCGAACCAGCTGGGGAAGATCTTCTGGAACATGAACGGCAGCGCCAGCTGGGCGTTCGAGTCGTGCGCCTTGACCTCACCGGGCACGCCCGGGGTGGCCAGCGCCACGTAGCCGAGCAGTGCGATCAGGCCGAGCACCACCGAGTAGGCGGGCAATGCGGCGACGTTGCGCCGGATCACTTTGCGCCGCCGGGCGGCGAACGTGGCGGTGATCGTATGCGGGTACATGAACAGGGCCAGCGCCGAGCCCAGCGCCGTGGTGGCGAACGCCCACTCGCCGGCCGGCTCCAGGATGAGGCTGCCGAACGGCTTGCCCGTCTTCGGGTTGGTCGACTTGAGATGGGTGTCGGCCACGCCGAAGATGTG
This sequence comes from Streptosporangiaceae bacterium, assembly GCA_036497945.1. GTDB lineage: Bacteria > Actinomycetota > Actinomycetes > Streptosporangiales > Streptosporangiaceae > RYN-230. The sequence continues at coordinate 21,786 of DASXIN010000031.1, forward strand.
ATGCCAGCCGCCGACCCGCATCGGGATGTAGATGATGGCCACGATGATCATCACATAGATCAGGGTGTCCTTGATGAACGCGATCAGCGCCGGGGCGCGCAGCCCGGACACGAAGGTGTAACCGGCCAGCACCAGGAACGCGATGATCAGCGGCAGATCCTTGACGAACGCGTTCGACGAGCTGCCGCCAATGCCCATCACGGTCAGCACCGCCTGGATGCCGACCAGTTGCAGGGCGATGTAGGGCATCACGGCCAGGATGCCGGTGAACGCCACGGCCAAGGCCAGGCCACGCGACCCGTACCGGCCGCGGACGAAGTCGGCCGGGGTTATGTAGCCATGCACCCGGGCCACCGACCACAGCCGGGGCAGGAACACGAACACGATCGGGTACACCATGATCGTGTAGGACAGGGTGAAGAACCCGGCCGCGCCGGTGCCGAAGACCACAGCTGGCACCGCGATGAATGTGTACGCAGTATACACATCACCGCCCAATAAAAACCAGCTCACGAACGTGCCGAAGCCACGCCCGCCGAGCCCCCACTCGTTCAAGTGCAGCATGTCTTCAGCGCGGCGCCAGCGCGTCGCGGCGAACCCGACGAACGCGACGATCGCGAACAGGAACAGCAGGATGCCGAACGAGACCCAGTTGATGCTCACCGCGCCTCCCCGGAGCCGTCCCGGGCTGGCGGGCTGTCCGCTGAGCCACGCGATCCCCGGGTGGAGATCAGGTAGCAGATGGCCATCATCACCGCGACGAACGGCACCCAGAGCAGCTGGTACCAGTAGAAGAACGGGAACGCACCGATGTAGGGACTGCTGCGCGCGTAGATCGGCACGATGAGCGTGCCCAGGACGGAGATGAGGATGAGGACCGTGATTAACACCCAGGCGCCGGTGCGCCTGTGTACGGGGCCGGAGTGCGCCATTGCGTCGTCTCCCTGCGTGAGTTCGGCCACGCGCCACCACCTGGCCACCAGCCGCGAGCGGAGGCGCGCGCGTGACTCATGTCACGTTGTTGCCGTCCATGGTGCGATGGATTAGCGCATGGTGCAACGGTTTGCGCGCGAGTCGCGTAACGGCCAGGTACTCCTTGCCCGGGCCGCGCACCCGCCATTCCTCTTCCAGCAGGTCAGTCCCCAGCACCCGGTGACTGAGCAGGTAGTGGTCCGCGCCGCAGCCGTGCTCGGCCTGCGCGTGGCCGGTGCGCAGGTCGAGGACGTAGAACGGGCGGCCGTCGGCGAACCGCACCGCGACCGTGCCGTCGGGCAGGCCCTGGTAGCGCAGCTGGCGGCTGGCTGGCCCGGTATGCGCCGCGAAGCGCAGCTGGCCGTGCTCGGTGTAGCGCCATTCGCCCGGCTGCTCCGGCGGCGCGGGGGCGACCAGTGCGTGACCGGTGAACCGGCCCTGGGTGCCGGTGCGGTGGTCGGTGAGCAGCCGGTCGATCTGCCAACCGCCGCGGACGTAGGCCAGCGTATCGGTCACCCGCATGCCACCATTGTCACCGCCCGCGAGCTGGTTCCGCTCCCCAACGGCACTCTTGGAGGGCTCTGGCCTGCCTTGATAGGGTCCCCTTCGACTGCCTGACCCCCCCGTTCCCCCGCCCGAGGAGTCGCCGTTATGTCCGATGCTGCCGCGCTGCGCAGGCGCCCCCCGCTGGTGCTGGCCGACCTGCTGCCCGGCACGCTGGCCCGGGACGCGCTGCTGGTGGTCGGCGCGGCCGGGTTCATCGGGCTGCTGGCCCAGATCTCCATCCACCTGTCCTTCACCCCGGTGCCCATCACCGGCCAGACCCTCGGGGTGCTGCTGGCCGGGACCGCGCTGGGCTGGCGGCGGGCCGGGGCTGCACTGCTGCTGTATGCGGTGGCCGGGGTGGCCGGGGTGCCCTGGTTCGCGGATCACTCCAGCGGCTACGCGAGCGCCTCGTTCGGCTACATTATCGGCTTCTTCGCCGCCGCGGTGCTCTGCGGCTTCCTGGCCGAGCGGGGCGCGGACCGGTCGGTGCTGCGCTCCGTGCCGGCCATGCTGGCCGCCGAGGTCGTCATCTATACGTTCGGCCTGACCTGGCTGGCCATCGATCTGCACCTCGGGGCCTCGGCCACGATCGCGGACGGGCTCACCCCGTTCCTGGCCGGCGACGCCATCAAGGCCGCGCTGGCCGCCGGGCTGCTCCCCGCGGCGTGGTGGCTGGCCGGACAGCGTGGCGGGCTCAGCGGTCCCGGCGCAGCCGGGTGACCAGCTTGTAGCGGTCGCCGCGGTACTTGGACTGGGCCCACTCGACCGGGACCGCGGCCACGTCGAAGGCCTGCCGGGACAGCAGCAGCAACGGCAGGCCGGCATCCACTCCGAGCAGCCGGGCGTCCGTCGGGTCGGCCAGCACGGTCTCGATGGTCTCCTCGGCCTCGGCCAGCTGGACCCCGTAAGCGGCGGCCAGCGCCTCGTACAGCGAGGCGTACCGGTCCAGGTTGCGGCGCAGCCCGGGGAAGCGGCGCGCGGGCAGGTGCGAGGTGTCGGTGGACATCGGCTCGCCGTCGGCCAGCCGGAGCCGGTGGATGCGCAGCACCCGGCTGCCCGGCGGGACGGCCAGCAGCTCGGACAGCTGTGCGTCGGCCGGCACGTAGCTGGTGTCCAGGATCTTGGTCTGCGGGTGCAGCCCGTGGGCCCGCATGCCCTGGGTGTAGCTGGCCAGTTCCAGCAGCTGGGCCACTTTCGGCTTGGCCACGAACGTGCCCTTGCCCTGCAGACGCAGCAGCCGGCCCTCGACCACCAGCTCGGCCAGGGCCTGCCGGACGGTGGTGCGCGAGGTGCCGTAGTGCTGGGCCAGCTCGCGCTCCGGGGGGACCGGGCTGCCCGGCGACATGGCCTGGGTCAGCTCGAGCAACTGCCGCTTCACCGCGTAGTACTTGGGCATCCGCGGGCCCGGCGGGAGAGGTGGCACGGCCGGGCCTGGCTCGGGTCGCTGGTCGTCGTGGGCGGCAGGGGAAGCGGTCACGGTCATCTCCTCCCGCAGCAGCTGCGTTCCGGACATGATGCCGCATGGTGGACAGAATCCACCGTGCCGCGCCCTGCGCGCAACCACCCCCGGCCGGGCGGCCACCACCTGGTGGCCCCGGCGCCAGGCCGCGCGCAGTAACCAGACATGCACGAATCCTGCCAGCCAGAGCCCACCCTGCGGGCGGCGGGGCGGGCCGAACGTGGTTCCGGCCGGCCCGCCCGGTGCCCGGCATGCGCGATGATGACAACGTGCCCACACTGAATGACCTGGCCCGCCGCCACACGGTGCTGACCCGGGCGGATATCGACTGGCTGCACGCCCTGGTGTCCGACTGGCAGCTGCTGGCCGACCTGTCATTCGCCGATCTGGTGCTGTGGGCGCCGCTGCAGGACGCCTCTGGCTGGGTGGTGCTGGCCCAGATGCGCCCGACGACCGGGCCCACCACGTTCCACGACGACGCGGTGGGGAGCTTCGCGTCCACCGGCGCCCGGCCGTTCCTTGACTCGGCCCAGCGGGAGCACCGGATCTGCCGGGAGGGTGACCCGGAATGGACCCGGGGTGTGCCGGTCCGCCGCGAATCCATCCCGGTGACCAGGGAGGGCAAGGTCATCGCGGTGATCGAGCGGAGCACCAACCTGAGTTCCGCGCGCACCCCGAGCCGCCTCGAGCTGACCTATCTCAAGGGCGCGGACGACCTGGCCCAGATGGTCGCCTCCGGCATGTTCCCCTGGCCCGGGCAGCAGCCGGCCCTGGTCCGGTCGCCCCGGGTGGGCGATGGCCTGCTCCGGCTGGGCCGCAGTGGCAAGGTCAGCTACGCCAGCCCGAACGCGCTGTCCGCCTACCGCCGACTGGGCCTGACCGCCGATCTCGTCGGGGCCGAGCTTGGCCAGCTGACCGCCCGGCTGTGCGCGCCCGGCCGGCCCACCGACGATTCGCTCATGGTGACGGCCAGCGGCCGCGCGCCGCGGGAGACCGAGGTGGAGGGAAACGGCTCGGTGGTCCAGCTCCGGGCCATCCCGCTGGTGGTGAACGGCCTGCGCACCGGGGCGCTGGTGCTGGTCCGCGACGTGACCGAGCTGCGGCACCGGGAACGGGAGCTGATGACCAAGGACGCCACCATCCGGGAGATCCATCACCGGGTGAAGAACAACCTGCAGACCGTGGCCGCGCTGCTCCGGTTGCAGGCCCGCCGGATGGACGCCCCGGAAGGCCGGGCCGCCCTGGAGGAGGCGGTGCGCCGGGTCGGGTCGATCGCCACCGTGCACGAGACGCTGTCCCACGCCCCCGAGGAGATCGTCGCTTTCGACGACGTGGCGCAGCGGGTGGCCGCCATGGCGGGCGAGGTTTCGGCGGCTGAGGCCCGGGTGAAGCCGGAGCTGCGCGGCCGGTTCGGCCAGCTTCCGTCGGCGGTGGCCACGCCGCTCGCCCTGGTCCTGGCCGAATTGCTGCAGAACGCCCTGCAGCACGGGCTGGCTCAGTGCGCGGAGGAGGGCACGGCCGGGTCACTGGAGGTGGATGTGACCCGCAGCCCGGACCGGCTCACCGTCACGGTGCAGGACAACGGCGTCGGGCTGCCCGACGAATTCGACCTCGACTCCACCACCAGCCTAGGCTTGCAGATCGTCCGCACCCTGGTGGTGTCGGAGCTGGGCGGCAAGCTGGAGGTCAACCCGAGAGCAGGTGGCGGCACCCGGGCGGAGGTGGATCTGCCGCTGGACCGGGCTGCGCCGTTATCAGCTCCCGGGCCGGCGGCACGCCAGGCCTAGGCGTGCCCGGGGTATGGCCTAGGCGTGCGCCCGGGCCCGGATCCGGGTGGAGCGCCGCTTGAGGGCGCGCCGCTCGTCCTCGCTCATCCCGCCCCACACGCCAGCGTCCTGGCCGCTCTCGAGCGCCCACTGCAGGCAGTCCTCGACAGCGGGGCAGCGGTGGCAGACCTGCTTGGCCTCGTCGATCTGGAGTAGCGCAGGCCCGGTGTTGCCGATCGGGAAGAACAGCTCCGGGTCCACGTCACGGCAGGCGGCGTCGTGGCGCCAGTCCATGCGACCACTCCTCATTAGCGGCCCCGGCTCAGGCTTGTGAATGGTTTCACGAGCCGGTCCATATGTCGGGAGCGGTGCAGCTCCCGGGGTTTGTATATCTATGCACGCGAGTCAGCGGCCCCCGCTTGACTCCGGTTCGCGGTCCCGTGTTACCAGGACGCCAGAACGTACCAGCTGACGGCGCACAGCACCGCTCACCCGAACCGGGTTCTAGCCTGTCAAGACGAGCAATCAAACGCAAGACTATTTGGCAAAGGTTCGGCCGGATTTCCGTGTCAGATGCCTCACATCAGCCACCGTTCCGGGTCTGTCACGCAATTACCCGCAGAGCACCGGGAACAGACCCAAACCTGACCCGCTCGTGCTCGCCCACGTACTCACCGTCCACCTGCAGTGCCACCGGCCTGCTGGCCGAGATCACGAACTCCGGCTGGTCGTGCAGGCTGAGCACGTCCCGGCCGCTGGGTGGGTCAGGCCGGCTGGCGAACATCTGCCGCAACGCGTTCAGTGTGCCGGCGGTGCGCAGCCGGCGCAGCGCGAACAGGTCGAGGCCGGTATCGAAATCCGCCGCCGGGCTCGGGTTGACCGGGCGGCGGCCCAGGTAGGTCCACGGCGCGGTGTTGGACACGATGCTGAAGAACAGGTGCCCGACCGGGGGCTGGCCGTGGCACTCCAGGGTCAGCGCCGGGTGGCGCCGGTCGGTGACGGTGTAGAACTGGCGGAGCGCGGTCCACAGGTACAGCCGCGGCGTGACTGACCGGCCGCGGGCCCGCAGCCCCTCGATGACCCGGACCACCTCGGCGTCCAGGCCCAGCCCAGCGTTGAACGTGAAGTACCGGCTGGACCGGCCGCCCGGGTCGATGCGGCCCAGCCCGAGGCGCCGCGACCGGCCCGCTTCCAGCGCCTCGATGACCCGCCCGGTGGCGTCCACCGGGTCGGTGGGCAGCCCGAGCGACCGGGTGAACACGTTGGCGTTACCGCCGGGCAGCGCGGCCAGCGCGGGCGCCGGGCCGTTCCGGTCCAGCAGCAGCCCGTTGACCGCCTCGTTGACCGTGCCGTCACCACCCAGCGTGAGGACCAGCTGGTGACCGCCGGCCGCGGCCGTCCGGGCCAGGCTGGCCGCGTGACCCCGGTAGCGTGTCTGCACGACTTCCAGATCCATCTGGGAGGCGAGGGCGTGCGTGATGACCTCCCGGCGTAGCTGGGTCGTCGAAGTGGCCCGCGGGTTGACAATGAGGAGCGCACGCACGCGCTCAGGGTAGCTAGGCACGGAGGATGCTGGAGATGCGGGAGAGGCCGTCGAGCCTGCTTGGTGCGGCGGGAGCACAGGCAGCCGAGGCTGTCATCGTGCTGGTGGCCAGCGTGCTGTCCGGGGTGGACACGGCGGCCGGCAAGTCTTACCAGACCGGCAGCGGGGTCGCGCTGACCATCATCGGGGTGGCCACCGCCGGTGTACTGGCCTGGATAGCCGTGGGGCTGGCCCGGGCGCGGCGGTGGACCCGGACGCCCGCGCTGCTGACCCAGCTGTTCGTCGGGATCGTCGGCATCTACCTGGTGCAGGGGCACCGGTACGCGTGGGGTGTGCCGTGCCTGGTGCTGGCGGCCGGCGGCTTCGTGGCGCTGCTCGTCCCGGCGAGCCTGCGCGCGCTGGGCGGCCGGCCGGCGTCGCCCAGCCAGCCGCCGCGCTGATCCGGGCGGTCAGTCCTCGGCGGTCAGGCCATCCCGGAGCTGGGCCAGCGTCCTGGCCAGCAGCCGGGACACGTGCATCTGGGAGATACCGAGCTCGCTGGCGATCTGCGACTGGGTCATGTTGCCGAAGAAGCGCAGCAGCAGGATGCGCTTCTCCCGGCTGGGCAGCTGCTCGAGCAGCGGCTTGAGCGACTCCCGGTACTCCACTCCCTCCAGGGCGTCATCCAGCATGCCGAGCGACTCGGCCACCGCGGGCGCGTCGTCGTCCCCGGAGTCCGGGGCATCCAGCGACACGGTGGAGTAGGCGTTGGCCGACTCCAGGCCCTCCAGCACCTCTTCTTCGGTCATCTGCAGGTGCGCGGCGATCTCCGCGACGGTGGGCGCCCGGCCCTCACGCTGGGCCAGGTCGCCGATGGCCTTGGTCAGCGCGAGCTTGAGCTCCTGGAGCCGCCGCGGCACCCGGACCGCCCAGCCCTTGTCGCGGAAGTGCCGCTTGATCTCCCCCACGATGGTGGGGGTGGCGTAGGTGGAGAACTCCACCCCGCGGGCCAGGTCGAACCGGTCGATCGACTTGATCAGGCCGATCGTGGCCACCTGGGTCAGGTCGTCGAGCCATTCGCCGCGGTTGCGGAACCGCCGGGCCAGGTACTCCACCAGCGGCAGGTGCAGCTCGACCAGCTCGCCGCGGATGCGCAGCCGTTCCGCGTCACCCTGGGGCAGCACAGCCAGCCGCTCGAAGAGCTCCCGGGCCCGCCCCCGGTCCGGGACCGCGTGCTGGATCCGTGCCGTGGCGGTGAGGCCGGAGTCAGCCACCTGCACCTCGATATCGGCGGCCACCTCGGCGTCGATATCGTTGGTCACCCCAGCCTCCATCTTCTGCGGCACCCGGACCTCGATTTCCTCGGTCACCCGGACCTCGACAGCTCGCGGGTCTTGCGCAGCATGACCGTCAGCCGGTCGTCCGGTCCGGCCCAGGCGTCCACGCTCCCGGCCAGGGCGGAGAGCACCGTCCAGGCGAAGGTGTCCCGGGCGGGCAGCTGGGCCCGCTGGCTGGGCACTGACACGGTAATGGTCACGCTGTCCTCGGCCAGGGTGAAGTCGCAGTCCAGGTCAGCCCCGGGGATGGCCTGGCTGAGCAGCAGGCCGCACGCCTCGTCCACCGCGATACGCAGGTCCTCGATCTCATCCAGGGTGAAGTCGAGGCGAGCGGCCAGGCCAGCGGTGGCCGTGCGGAGCACGGACAAGTAGGCGCCCTCGGCGGGCATCCGGATCGTCACCCGGTCTTCCGCCGCTGGGGTCGCCGGTTCGTCGCGTACCGCGGTGGGCACGGCCGCAGCCGCCGGCGCGGTCGTCTCTTCCGTCACGTTCGTCCTCCCGTACCGCCAGCCATCCCGCGCTGCCAGCGGCCGTCGCTGTGTTGACTTGCAACCTACCGTCCGCGGCGGGCGGCGCTGACGCGGCGCCCCGTGAAGTGATCACGCAATCTCGGCTGACCAGGGCACAATCACCGCAGGCCGGGCACAGATCGCCGCCAGGTCGGCCGCCGCGGCCGCGGGCCGGCTTACCCGCCAGCATGCCAGAGGCCGCGCGGGCAGTGGCCCGCGCTGCCTCGGCAAAGCGGCAACCGCCGAAGTTCCCGGCTGTCCAGCTCGCTGGTCAGCCCTGCTTCGTCTCCCAGAAGATCTTGCTGATCTCGTCGATCTTGGCCAGCAGCGCGTCCGCGGTGGCCACGTCGGTGCTGCTCTTGGTCCCGCCCGGCCCCCCGCCGGCCATCTTGGTGGCCTCGTTGAACAGCTGGTTGAGCTGCGGGTACTTCTCGAAGTGCGGCGGCTTGAAGTAGTCCGTCCACAGCACCCACAGGTGATGCTTGACCAGGTCCGACCGCTGCTCCTTGATAAGCAGCGCGCGGGTCTGGTACGCCGGGTCCGAGCTGTCGTTGTACTTCTGGATGATGGCCTTGACGGACTCGGCCTCGATCCGTGCCTGGGCCGGGTCGTACACGCCGCACGGGAGGTCACAGTGTGCGTGCGCGATGGTCTTCGGCTCAAGGAGACGTGCCAGCAGTCTCATTGATCCCCTTCTCTCATGTCGGATCATGGGTACCCGGGAACCGACACTACCCCGTTGGTCTCAGCCGGAACGTGGGAGGGCAGATGCGCTGGCCGCTATCGACGGTTGCGGTCGTGGAGCAGTCCATGGCGCCGGCCCTGCGGCCCGGTGACTGGCTGCTCGTCTGGCGCGGCCTGCGGTCTGGCCGGCCGCCCCGGGTCCGGCCGGGCCAGATCGTCGTAGCCCGCCATCCGGACCGCGCGGACTTCCTGCTCGTGAAGCGGGCGGTGCGGCGGGCGGAGGGCGGCTGGTGGCTGGGGTCCGACAACCCCGGCGCCGGGGCGGTGGACAGCCGGTCCTTCGGGGCGGTACCTGGCCCGCTCATCCGCGGCCGGGTGTTGCTGCGCTACCGCCGTGGCCGGGCCGCCCGGGAACCGGCGGCAGGGGCCAGAACAGCCGAGGACCCCCGTCCCCAGGAGCGGGGCGGAGGTCCTCGGACCGACGGTTAGTTGGTTAGTGGGGGTTGCGCTCGGGCGGCTCTTCCCCGGCCTGCCGTCCGACCAGGTTCAGCATCTCTTCCCTGGGCAGCTTGGTGGCCATGGCCCAGTAGTAGATGATCAGGCTGAACACGGCAACGACCACTATGTCCCACCAGAACGGGATGTTGAAGGTGTTTGTTGGCGCCTTCGCCGCCGGCGTACTGGCCACGGGGAACTGGCCCTGCCAGGAGATGACGCCCATGCCGAGCAGCCACACCGGCAGCCACACCGCCGACTTCCAGTCCAGCGGCGGCCGGTTCTGGTCGAACGCCATCGAGATGCCGATGAGCACGTACCCGATCACCAGCACGATGCCGAGCTTCCAGACCACAATGAAGCCCGACCAGTAGATGAGCAGGTCGGCGACGACGAACGCGGCCGGGGCGAGCACCATCGCGGCTGGCATGCGGTACGGCCGGTTTGCGTCCGGCACCTGCCCGCGGAAGGCACCCAGGGACAGCGGCGCGCCCGCGTACATCAGCACGCTCGCGCCGGTGATGATGCCTACCAGCGAGCGCCAGCTCGGGAACGGCAGCAGGAAGAGCAGCCCGAACAGGAACGCGAAGATCAGCCCGACCCACGGAATGCCGGTGGCGTTGGTCCTGCCGAAGAACTGCGGGGCGTACCGGTTTCTGGCCAGGCCGTAGCTGACCCGCGAGGTTCCGGTCACGTAGATGAGGCCGGTGCCGGACGGGGAGATGAACGCGTCGACCCGCAGGATGTGCGCCAGCCAGGCGAACCCGGCCAGGGCCGCGACACCGGCGAACGGCCCCTCGATGACGAGGGGGTTGGTGATGTGCTGGAGCCCGTGAGGTATCTGGTCCGGGGGAATCGCGCCGATGAACGCGACCTGCAGCAGGGTGTAGATCACGGTGCCGATGAGGACTGCGATGATGATCGCCCGCGGCAGGTTGCGCCCCGGGTTCTTGATCTCGCCGGCCAGCTGGTCGGCCTGCTCGAACCCGGAGTAGGCGAAGATGATGCCGGCCAGCGGGAGCGCCGCGAACAGGCCATGGACCCCGCCCGGCATGAAGCCCGCTCCTCCGGCGGTGAAGTTGCCGCCGTGGAACTTGGTCAGCAGCACGATGATGGCGAGGACCGGGACCGCGACCTTCCACCACGTGATGGCGCTGTTCACCCTGGCGAAGATACGCATGGCCAGGAAGTTGACCGCGGTGAAGATCGCCATCAGGATGATGGTGATCACCAATCCGAGCCCGGTGATCTTGCCCGTCGTCGTGTTGAACAGGCCGTGCCAGTAGTACGCCGCGTACTGGATGAACGCATAGCATTCGATGGGCGCGATCGTGACTGCCTGGACGTACGAGAAGAAGCCGAACCCGATGCCGGCCACGCTGCCGAACGCGAAGTGCGGGAACCTGGCCGTTCCGCCGGAGACGGGGTACATCGCGCCGAGTTCGGCGTGGCAGAGGGCCAGGACGATAACCACGACTCCGGCGATGACCCAGTCCAGGACCGCGGCCCCGCCTATCAGCAGTGCGGCGGTCAGCGGGGCGAACAGCCAGCCCGAGCCGATGATCGAAGTCTCGGATGCCCAGGTTGCGCCGATCAGCCCCATTTCTCGTTTGAGACCGACGTCTGCCGGCCTCGTAGTGGTAGCTACCGACTCAGTTGCCATGCTCGAACCTTCTTCCGGGTCCGCATACGTGGGCCATACGGCCGTGGAGTAGGGCTCATGGTAATGATCGTCAAACAGCCTGAGAAGAAGTCGACGGCTTCATTTCGGTAACGCGGATTACGATCCGTTCGCACTGACATACGTATTGTTGCCCATCGTGGCGGCCCGGGCGGCCATGGTTAACCGCAGGTGAGAGACGGATAGCCGCGAAACAGCGGGAATCCGCGGCTGCGGCGGGCCGTACCCGGGGTTACCGGGACTCAGATGGCGGCGTGGGACGCCGGGCCGGTTTCCTTGCGCCGCCGGTCGCGGAGCGCGGTCACCGTAGCCGGGCCCGCGCAGCGGTCCCCGCAGTAACTCTGCGACCGGCCCGGGGTCAGGTCCACGAAGACGTTGCCGCAGGACGCGGCCTCGCACCGGCGGAGCCGGTCGGTGCCCAGCTCGGTGACCACCCGGGTCAGGCCGAGCACCGCACCGGCCGCGTACTGGTCGGCTGCTGAGCCGCTCTCGGCATGATGCAGGTGCCAGGACTGGCCGTCATGCCGGGCGATCTCCGGGTGGATCGGGTGCCGGGCGAGCAGCGCGTTCAGCCGGGTGGCGGCGTCCTCGTCGTTCCCGGCGATGCAGGCGGCGAAGATGAGCCGGAGCTCGGTGCGCAACTGCCGGAGTGCGTCCAGGTCGCCCGGGGCAATCCGGGCACACAGATAAGCCCGGTCCGCCGTCAAGGCGCGATACGCCTCGATGGTGGCGAGCTCATCGTGGCGGCCATCGCCAGCGTCGCCCGTGTTGACCAAGCGCACCGCCAGCTCGGCGTAGGAGGTGAGATCCACTCCAGTCCTTTAGCTGCTGGGGGACATCTGGGTCCGCTTCCCCGCACCGAGTATGGCACAGACTTACTTACCCGGCCGGCCCTTCAGAGCGGATGGTCAGGTTATGTGCAGCCGCCCTGCCCACCGAGCGGCCATCCCGGAGACGCTAAGGTGCGGCCCATGTTCGCTGTGACTGCCGCACGCATCGACCCCGACGTCCCACTGGCCGGGCTGGAGCTCGGCGAGCACCCGGAACCGGTGCCGGAGCCCGGCTGGACCACGGTCACGGTGCGGGCCACCGCGCTCAATCACCACGACGTGTGGAGCCTGCGCGGGGTGGGCATCGCCGCGGACCGGCTGCCCATCGTGCTGGGCTGTGACGCGGCCGGCCTCGACGAGGACGGCAACGAGGTCGTGGTGCACTCGGTGATCGGCGACCCGACCAAGGTGGACGGCGACGAGACCCTCGATCCCGGGCGGTCGCTGCTGTCCGAGCGCTACGACGGGACGTTCGCCGAGCGGGTGGCCGTGCCGCGGGGCAACCTGGTGCCCAAGCCTGCCGCGCTGTCCTTCGCCGAGGCCGCCTGCCTGCCCACGGCCTACCTCACCGCCTACCGGATGCTGTTCGACAAGTCCGGCCTGCAGCCGGGGTCCACCGTGCTGGTCCAGGGCGCGGGCGGCGGTGTCGCGACCGCGCTGATTGTGCTCGGCCGGGCCGCGGGCTTCCGGGTCTGGGCGACGAGCCGTAGCGAGGAGAAGCGGGACCGGGCCCGGGAACTCGGTGCCGACCAGGTCTTCCCGGCCGGCGCCCGGCTGCCGGAGCGGGTCGATGCGGTGCTGGAAACGGTCGGCCAGGCCACCTGGGCGCACTCGCTGCGCGCGCTGCGGCCGGGCGGCCGGATCGTGATCTCCGGGGCGACCAGCGGCGCGGTCCCGCCGGCCGAGCTGAGCCGGGTGTTCTTCCTGCAGCTGTCCATCGTCGGCTCGACCATGGGCACCCGGAGCCAGCTGGCCCGGCTGACCCACTTCCTCGAGCAGACCGGGGTGCGGCCCAAGATCGACCGGGTGCTGCCGCTGGCCGAGGCGCAGGCCGGCTTCGCCGCGATGATCAACGGTGACCTGTTCGGCAAGGTGGTGTTCACGGTGTAGCCGGGGGGGACGACCTCCGGGCTAGCAGAGCCTATTGCTGGTAGCTGTCCAGGAACGTGGCCAGCCGGCCGATGGCGTCGTCCAGCACGTCCACCCCGGCCAGGAACACCAGCCGCAGGTGGTCCGGGGTGTCCAGGTTGAACCCGGTGCCGTGGGACAGCAGCAGGTGCTGCTGCTCCAGCAGGTCGATGACCAGCTGCTGGTCGTCCGGGATCTTGTGCACGTCCGGGTCGAGCCGGGGAAACACGTACAGCGCGCCCTGCGGCTTGACGCAGTCCACACCGGGGATCTCATTGAGCCGGCGCCACGCGTAGTCCCGCTGGTCACGCAGCCGGCCGCCCGGCTGGAGCAGTGCGTTGATGCTCTGCAGCCCGCCGAGCGCGGTCTGGATCGCGTACTGGGCCGGCACGTTCGGGCACATCCGCATGTTGGCCAGCAGTTCCAGGCCCTCCAGGTAGCCGGCCGCCTCCCGGCGCGGCCCGCTGACCAGCAGCCAGCCGGACCGGAAGCCCGGCGCGCGGTACGTCTTGGACAGCCCGGACAGGGTGAGCACGACCAGGTCCGGGGCCAGCGCCGCGGCCGACTCGTGCGCCGCGCCGTCGTAGAGGATCTTGTCGTAGATCTCGTCGGCCAGCACCAGCAGGCCGTGCCGCCGGGCCAGGCCGAGCAGTTCCTGCAGGGTGTCCCGGGAGTACACCGCCCCGGTCGGGTTGTTCGGGTTGATGATCACCAGCGCCCGGGTGTTGGCGGTGATCTTCGCGGCCACGTCGTCCAGGTCCGGCGCCCAGCCGGCCTGCTCGTCGCACCGGTAGTGCGCGGCCCGGGCGCCGCACAGATGCACCGCGCCGGTCCACAGCGGGTAGTCCGGGCTCGGCACCAGGACCTCGTCCCCGGGATCCAGCAGCGCCTGCAGCGCCATCACGATCAGCTCGGACACGCCGTTGCCCAGGTAGACGTCGTCCGGCCCTACCCCGGCCACGCCCAGCGTGGTGTAGTACTGGGCCACCGCCAGCCGGGCCGGGTAAATCCCGCGCGCGTCGCTGTAGCCCTGCGCGTCGCCGATGTTCCGCACCAGGTCGTGCACCACGCCCTCCGGGGCGTGCAGGCCGAACGGCGCCGTGTTGCCGATGTTCAGCTTGAGGATCTGGTGCCCTTCGGCCTCCAGCTGCCGCGCCCGGCGCAGCACCGGCCCCCGGATGTCGTAGCGGACATTGTTGAGCCTGCTGGCCTGCGGCACCGACACACGTACCTCCTGATCCCCGGGCTGGTCCCGGACCTGCCCGGGCCGGCGGTCGGCGCTGCGGCGGTCACGGAGTGAGATTGCAGCCTATCCTCGCCCAGCCGCAGGCCGGCCGGGAACCGGTTTTCGGCCAGCTACCCCGGGCCACGCCGGAACGGGGTCAGCTGTCCTGATCCGGGGGTGGCGGGGGGTCGCCGGGCCGCGGCGGCGGGCCGCCCTTAGCGCCGAACACCTCGGCCTTGATCCGGTCGAGCGCGTCGTCCAGGATGCTGCGCAGGTCGCCGGCGGCTTCCTCGCTGACCGCCTGCGCGTGGCTGGCCGCGTCCCGCAGTTCCCGGGTGAAGTGCCGGGCCAGCTGCTCAAGGTCGGGGAGTGCGCCGGGGTCGGCCCAGGGCGGCCGGCCGTGCGACCAGCTGCGGCGCCCGGGCCAGTCGGCCCAGGACTGCCAGTCCCAGCTGCCCCGGCCCCGGCCCCGGCTGCGCTGCCGCGCGCCGCCCTCGCCGGGCTCCTGCTGGTCAGGTTCCTCGTTCAGCCGGTCCTGCTCTTCGTCCAGCCGGTCCTGTTCCGCGTCGAGCCGGTCCTGGTCCTCGCCCAGCCGGTCCTGCTCGGCCGCCAGCCGCTCAGCCGCCGTCCCCTGGTCCTCGCCCAGCCGGTCCTGCTCGTCGTCCAGCCGCGCCTGCTCCGCGGTCAGCCGCTCCCGGTCCTGGTCCAGCCGGGCCTGCTCGGCATTCAGCCGGTCCTGCTCGGCGTCCAGCCGGCTCTGCTCGGCGGCCAGCCGGTCGGCCGGATCGTCGGCCGCGGCCGCCCAGGAGTCGTCCTGGGACCGGGACCGCGCCTCATACCGGGCCTCCGCCCGGGCCCGGCGCGCCTCGGCCCGGGCCTGGCGGGCCTCGGCCCGGGCCCGGTCCGCCTCGTCCCGCGCCGACCAGGCGTCCGGGCGGTCCGGGCCCGGCGCGCGCCGGGCCCGGTGCGGCGAAGAACTGTGCGGCGAAGAACGGTGCGGCGGGGCACTGTGTCGCGAACCAGCGTGCGGCGGGCCACCGTGGCGCTGCATGTCCCGGGCCGCCCAGGTCAGTTCCTCGCGCAGGTTCCGCACCGTCTCCCGGACGTCCTCGGTCACCTCGCGGGCGATGTCCCGGACCGACGCGGTGATCTCCGCTTCCAGGTCGCTCAGGTCCGCGGACCGGTTGCGCAGCTCCTCGCGGCCCTTGTCGGTGATCCGGTACACCTTCCGGCCGTCGGCCTCGTCGTGGGTGACCAGGCCCTCTTCCTCCAGCCGGGCCAGCCGCGGGTAGATGGTGCCGGGGGACGGCGCATACACGCCCATGAACCGGTCCTGCAACAGCCGGATCACCTCGTAGCCGTGCCGGGGCGATTCGTCGAGCAGCTTGAGCAGATAGAGCCGGAGCCGGCCGTGCCGGAAGACGGGGCTCATCGCAGGTCACCCGGGGCGGCCGTGGCCGGCCGGGCCGGGCCTGGCTCGTCCCGCTGCAGCAGCGTGACCTGGCCGGACACGGTGGTCACCGAGACCTGGCCGACATCCTGACCGCGGCCCAGCTGGCCGTTCAGCGTGTTCCCGCCGGGCTGCCCGCCCGGGCTGAGCCCGCCGAACTCGCTCTGCACCCGCCCGGCGGCCGACCGGAGCGCCACCTGGGCGTTCGTGTCGGCCGGCAGCCGGACCGCGACCGCCCCGGACACCGTGCCGACCCGCAGCCGGGCTGCACACTCCAGGTCGATGTCTGCGGTGATCCGGCCGCTGACGGTCTTGGCGTCCAGCCGGCCCACCGAGCCGTCGGCCAGGGTCAGATCGCCGGACACCGAGTTGAAGCCGATCCGGCCGCCGACGCCCTGGGCCTCGATGTCGCCGGACACCGTGTTCGCCTCGACCGTGCCGGTCACGCCGTCCAGGGTGATGTTCCCGGACACGCTCTTGACCGAGGTCTTGGTGCCGATCCCGGACACGATCGCGCCCGCGTTCACCACCCCCAGCTGGACCGGGCAGTCCTTGGGCACGGTGACGGTGATGGCCGCGGAGTGCCGCTGCGGCCGCAGCCAGCCGAGCAGCCCATCCCAGGTCAGGTCCTCGTAACTGACGGTCAGCACGCCGTCTTCGTGGCTGACCAGCAGCGGCTGCCCGGAGATGCTGTCGATGTCCAGGCAGGCCCGCTCGTCGGTGCTCAGCACGGCCACCGACCCGGAGATGGCCCGCACCCGCAGCGCGGCCACGTGGTCGAAGTCGAGCGTGGTTGGTGTGTCCACGGTCCAGTGCGGCATCGTGCGGTCCTCTCTGCAGTCCACACATACGATATATCGCGTTTCTTCAAAGTCAAGATGTATCGTGAGGCGCTGACCAGGCCCGGGTGTCAGGCGTCTTCGTCGTCGTCCAGCCGGGCCAGCCAGGTGGCCAGCCGGTCCACGGTCGCCTCGGCGTCGGGGAACAGGTCGATGAACTCGGTGAGCCGCTCGGCCAGCCAGTTCAGGCTGACCTCATCGCTGCCCCGCCGGGTCTGCAGTTCCTCGATGCCCCGGTCGGTGAAGTACACGACTCACCCCACGTCGACGGCTTCGGCCACCACGTACTGGTGCTCAGCCTTGTGTGCGGTGGCCGAGCCCACCGCGGGCGCCGAGCTGGCCGGCACCGAGACCCGGCTGACCGGGCGGCCCACGATGTCCGGGAGCTTGAGCGCCATGGTCGGCCAGGCGCCAATGTTGGCGGGCTCCTCCTGGACCCAGACGACCTCCGCGCCGGCCGGGTAGCGGCCCAGCTCGGTGAGCAGGTCGCCATCGGGCAGCGGGTACAGCCGCTCCAGCCGGACGACGGCGGTGTCCGTCCGCCCGTCCTTGTCCCGCCGAGCGGCCAGGTCGTAGTACACCTTGCCCGAGCAGAGCAGCACCTTCCGCACCCCGGCCGGGTCCAGGCCCGCTTCATCCCCGATGACCGGATGGAACGCCCCGGCCGAGAACTCGGCCACCGGCGAGGTCGCATCCTTGAGCCGGAGCATGGACTTGGGCGTGAACACCACCAGCGGGGTGCGCCGGCCGGACAGCGCCTGCCAGCGGAGCAGGTGGAAGTAGTTGGCCGGGGTGGTCGGCAGCGCGACGGTCATGTTGCCCTGGGCGCACAGCCCGAGGAAGCGCTCGATCCGGGCCGAGGAGTGGTCCGGGCCCTGGCCCTCGTAGCCGTGCGGCAGCAGCAGCACCAGGCTGGACTGCTGGCCCCACTTCTGCTCCCCGGAGCTGAGGAACTCGTCCAGTATCGTCTGCGCGCCGTTGACGAAGTCGCCGAACTGGGCTTCCCAGCAGACCAGGGCGTCCGGCCGGGCCACCGAGTAGCCATACTCGAAGCCGACCGCGGCGTACTCGGACAGCAGCGAGTCGTAGACGTGGAACCGGGCGGTGGCCGAGTTGAACGCGCGCAGCGGGGT
Source organism: Streptosporangiaceae bacterium (assembly GCA_036497945.1). GTDB lineage: Bacteria > Actinomycetota > Actinomycetes > Streptosporangiales > Streptosporangiaceae > RYN-230. The sequence goes on from DASXIN010000031.1 coordinate 39,362, forward strand.
GTGCTCCGCCCCGGTGCGCCGGTCCACCAGCACCGCGTGCCGCTGGCCGAACGTGCCGCGCCGGGTGTCCTGGCCGACCAGACGCACCGGGTACCCGTCCATCAGCACCGACCCGAACGCGAGCAGTTCACCGGTGGCCCAGTCGATGGCATTCTGCTCGACCATGGTCGCCCGGCGGGCCAGCAGCGGCTGCAGCCGCGGGTGCGGGGTGAACCCGTCCGGCAGGTTGAGCTGGGTGTCCACGATCTGCTTGATCGCTTCCGCGGAGATCGCGGTCGGCGTGTCCGGGTGCACGATCGGGAACTGGGCGGTGGTGGCCGGCCGGACCACCGCACCCGGGTCCATCGGCCGCTTGGCCGCCTCCCGGGTCTCGGTGAAGGCCCGCTCCAGGTGCTGCTGGTAGTCGCGCAGCGCCTGCTCGGCCTCTTCCATGGTGATGTCGCCCCGGCCGATCAGCGACTCGGTGTACAGCTTGCGGGTGGACCGCTTGGCGTCGATCAGGTCGTACATCAGCGGCTGGGTGAACGACGGGTTGTCCGCCTCGTTGTGCCCGCGGCGCCGGTAGCAGATCAGGTCGATGACCACGTCCTTGCGGAACTGCTCGCGGTAGGCGAAGGCGAGCCGGCCGACCCGGACCACGGCCTCCGGGTCGTCCCCGTTGACGTGGAAGATCGGCGCCTGGATCATCCGGGCCACGTCGGTGGCGTACACGCTGGACCGGGACTCCGCGGGCGCGGTGGTGAAGCCGACCTGGTTGTTCACCACGATGTGCACGGTGCCGCCGGTGCGGTAGCCGCGCAGCTGGGACAGGTTCAGCGTCTCGGCCACCACGCCCTGCCCGGCGAACGCGGCATCCCCGTGGATCAGCACCGGCAGCACGGTGAAGCCGGGCTCGCCCTTGTCGATGATGTCCTGCTTGGCCCGGACCACGCCCTCCAGCACCGGGTCCACCGCCTCCAGGTGGCTGGGGTTGGCCACCAGCGAGGTCGGGATCCGCGCGCCGTCGCTCGCGGTGAACACGCCGCTCGCGCCCAGGTGGTACTTGACGTCGCCCGACCCGTGCGTGCTGCGCGGGTCCAGGTTGCCCTCGAACTCCTGGAAGATCTGCGCGTAGGACTTGCCCACGATGTTGGCCAGCACGTTCAGCCGGCCACGGTGCGCCATGCCGAGGACGGCCTCATCCAGGCGCGCATCCGCCGCCTCGGTGAGCACCGCGTCGAGCAGCGGGATCAGCGACTCGGCGCCCTCCAGCGAGAACCGGCGCTGGCCCACGTACTTGGTCTGCAGGAACATCTCGAACGCCTCGGCCACGTTCAGCCGGGACAGGATCTGCACCTGCTCGTCGTGCCCGGCCCGGTCGTGCGGCCGCTCGACCCAGGACTGGATCCAGGCCCGCTCCTCCGGGTTCTGGATGTGCATGTACTCGACGCCGACGGTGCGGCAGTACGAGTCGCGCAGCACGCCCAGGATCTCGCGCAGCTTCATCAGTGGCTTGCCGCCGAACCCGCCGGTAGCGAACGTCCGCTCCAGGTCCCACAGGGTCAGCCCGTGCTGGTTGATGTCCAGATCCGGGTGCCGCCGCTGCCTGTACTCCAGCGGGTCGGTGTCGGCCATCAGGTGGCCGCGCACCCGGTACGCGTGGATGAGCTCGTGCACCCGGGCCGACTTGGTGATGTCGTCCTCGTGCCCGGCCGGGATGTCGCGCACCCAGCGGATCGGCTCATAGGGGATCTTGAGGGCCTGGAACACCTCGTCCCAGAAGCCGTCCTCGCCGAGCAGCAGCGCGTGGATGTACCGGAGGAACTCGCCGGACTGCGCGCCCTGGATGATCCGGTGGTCATAGGTCGAGGTCAGCGTCACGGCCTTGCTGATCGCCAGCCGGGCCATGGTCTCGTCGGCCGCACCCTGGTAGGCGGCGGGGTATTCCATGGCCCCGACGCCGACGATGCAGCCCTGGCCGGCCACCAGCCGGGGCACCGAGTGCTCGGTGCCGATCGTCCCCGGGTTGGTCAGCGTGATCGTGGTGGCCGCGAAGTCCTCGACGGCCAGCTTGCCGCTGCGGGCCCGCCGGACCACGTCCTCGTAGGCCATCCAGAACTGGCCGAAGTCCATGCTCTCCGCGGCCTTGACGCCAGGCACCAGCAGCTGCCGCGACCCGTCCCTGGCCGTCACGTCGATGGCCAGGCCCAGGTTGATGTGCTCCGGCTGGACCAGGCCGGGCTTGCCGTCCAGTTCGGCGTAGGCGTAGTTCATCTCCGGCGCCGCGGCCAGCGCACGGACCACCGCGAACCCGATCAGGTGGGTGAACGAGACCTTGCCGCCCCGGCCGCGGGCCAGGTGGTTGTTGATCACGATGCGGTTGTCGATGAGCAGCTTGGCCGGCACGCTGCGGACGCTGGTCGCGGTGGGCACGGCCAGGCTGGCCGTCATGTTGACCGCGGTGCGGGCGGCCGCGCCGCGCAGCCGGGCGGTGGCGCCGGCCGGGGCCGGAGCGGGCGCCGCCGCGGGCGGGCCGGACGGCGGCGCCGCGGGCGGGGCGGCCGGCCGGGCCGGGGCGGTCGCCGGAGCGCTGGCCCCCGCAGGGCGGGCCGGGCCGGGCTGGGCCGGGGCGGCCGGGGGCGTCCCCGGGGCGGGCGGCGTGGCGGCGGCCGGCGGGCCAGGCTCTGCGGCCGGCCGCTGCTCGGTCCGGGCCGGGGTGCCCGTGGGCGGCGTGTAGTCGGCGAAGAAATTCCACCAGGCCATGTCCACCGAGCCGGGATCGGCCAGGTAGCGCTGGTAGAGCTCATCCACCAGCCATTCGTTGGGCCCGAAGTCAGTGGCCCCGCCGTCGGGATGCTCGGCTGCCGCGCCGCCAGGATCGCTGGCTCCGGTGCGGCTGGCTCCGGCCTGGCCCGGTTCCGGGCCGGCGGGCTTGGCTTCGTTGAGGTCCGCAGACTGCGGTGACTCAGAAGACACGGCGGACATCGCCCTCTTCGATGGTGGATTTCTGTCCCTACCCCCGGCGACCAAGGTTACCGCCGCGGCACGGCCCGGAATCCGGGCCACCACCTCATGATCGCCCTGACATGCGCTCTCTGTCATGCGGTGAGAGCCAGTTCACATAGGGTCCCTTAGGCACGATGCGGCTCGGGTTGATCCAATCCTGGGTCTGGTAGTAGTGCCGCTTGATCTGGACGAAGTCCGTCGTGTCGCCGAACCCCGGGGTCTGGTACAGGTCGCGGGCGTAGCCCCACAGGCCCGGGTAGTCCACCAGCCGGTTCAGGTTGCACTTGTAATGCGTGTAATAGACCGCGTCGAAACGGGCCAATGTCGGATAGAGCCGTACATCCGCCTCGGTAATGCTGCCGCCCAGCAGGTACCGGCGCCGGAGCAGTCGCTCCTCCAGCGCGCTCAGCGTGCTGAACAGCGCGTCGAACGCCTCCTCGTAGACGGCCTGGCTGGTGGCCAGCCCGGCCTTGTACACGCCGTTGTTGACCGCGTGGTAGACCAGCGTGCTGAGCGCGTCGATCTCGGTGCGCTGCTGCGCCGGGTAAAGGTCGGGCGCGCCGGGCCGGTGATAGCCGCGGAACTCGGTCTCGAACGAGGTGGTGATCTGCTGGAAGTCGTTGTCCACGATGCGCTGGCTGCGGGTGTCCCAGACGAACGGCACGGTGAACCGGCCGCGGTACCCGGGATCAGTGATCATGTACAGGTCGGACACGAAGCGCGCCCCGGTCACCGGATCCACCCCGCCGTTGCTGGCCGGGAAGCGCCAGCCGCGCTCGTCGCGGATCGGATCCACCAGGCTGAGCCCGATCACCCGGTCCAGGCCAAGCAGCCGGCGCACGATAAGGGCGCGGTGCGCCCACGGATCGGCCAGCGACGCGTACAACTGGTAACGCCCGGGTTCTGCCAGGTACCCGCTCGATCCGTCCCCCGTGATCCGCGTGGCGAACACGTTCGCCTGGCGGACGAATCCGGCCGATGGCAGGACTTCAGGACCAGTCTCGGGAGTAACTGGCATCATCCTCCTTTCCCGGCGGGAGCTGCGTGGCTGCTGTCCGAATTGTCAGCAAATGATGGCCGGCCGGGCGGCTGGAGGGAAGAACCGGCCGGCCTGGCGGGCCGCGTCCGGGCACACCGCTCGGGCCCAGTGGCTAGCATCGCATCCGAAAGCCCCCCGATTCCGGGATAGTGCGAGGTCATCCCGGAATGGGTCAGGTGGGCCGTGGGCAACGCAGCAGTGCCCAGGTGGCAGCGGAAGGGGCAGCCAGGTGACATCGATCACCACCGAACTGGCCCGGCTCAGCGGCCCGCTGGCCTATCTGCTGGTGGCCGCGCTGGTGTTCGGCGAGTGCGCCATTTTCCTGGGTTTTGTCATCCCCGGCGAGACGGCGGCCGTGCTCGGCGGCGTGCTGGCCAGCCGAGGCCGGGTCTCCCTACCGGTGCTGATGCTGGTGGTGGTGATGGCCGCCATCGTCGGCCCGCTGATCGGTTACGAGATAGGCCGGCATCTCGGCGGGCGGCTGCTGGCCAGGCCCCGGCTGCGCCGGGTGGCCGGCGGGGTGGACCGGGCCCAGTCGGTGCTGCACCGGCGGGGCGCGGTGGCCGTGTTCGTCGGCCGGTTCATCGCGGTGCTGCGGGCCATGATGCCCGCGGTCGCCGGGACCACCCGGCTGCCGTACCGCACGTTCCTGCTCTACAACGTGCTCAGCGCGGTGGTCTGGGGCGTCGGGTACTGCCTGCTCGGATACGCCGCCGGGTCCGCGTACGCGGCCATCGAGCGCACAGTCGGCACCGGCGTGGCCATCGCGCTAGCCGTGCTGCTGCTCGGCGCGGTGGTGTTCTGGCTGATCCGGCGGCACCGCCGGGCGCCGGCTTAGCAGATCCGTCAGCCGACCGATGTCTGCGGCCGCTCAGCCGGCCACCGTGGACTCCATGCACCGCACACAGGTATGCACGATGCCGAGCGCGTGCCGGGTGGAGAAAGCAGCACGCAGGGAAGATTTCCTCCCCCAGCCGCCGTCACGGCCAGGAGCCGGGCCAGCGCCCGTGCCTAGCATGGATGACCGGGAGGTGGCGGAAATTGCGCGAGTTCGGTGAGCTCGAGTCCGCGATTATGGATGTGGTGTGGGCCGGTGACCGGGCCTATCCGGTCCGGGAGGTCCGCGAGCGGCTGTCCTACAACCGGCCCGTCGCGTATACGACCGTGATGACGGTCATGAACATCCTGTACGGCAAGGGTGTGCTGTGCCGCGAGAAGCACGGCCGGGCCTGGCGGTACTGGCCGGTGGAGTCCCGGGAGGAGCATGACGCCCGGTTAATGGCCGAGGTGCTCCGGTCCGGTGGTGATGAGCACATCACCATGCTCCGGTTCGTGGAACGGGTCAGCGACGAGGAGCGGGAGAGCCTGCGCAGCGCCATGCTCGACATGGCCGGGCAGCTCGCCGCGTCCTAACCGAAGACATCCTCCCGGCGGTGCTCCAGGCACGGCAGCCGGTCCCGGACCTGCGTGGTCAGCCTGGTATCCAGATCGCCGCAGCCGACTCCGGGGAACGGGCCGAGGTCCAGCCGGACGGTGCCCATCGGGTCCACCAGCATGCTCCGGCCGATGCCGGTAGGTGCCCGGGTCGGCGGTGAGTCCGGGTCGGGCACCTGCCCGGCGGCGGCCACCCAGACCGTGTTCTCGATGGCCCGGGCCCGCACCAGGGTCACCCAATGCTCCTCTTTGAACAGCCCGGCGGCCCAGGCAGCCGGGACCACCAGCAGGTCCGCGCCGCGGACCACCAGGTTCCGGGCCAGTTCCGGGAACCGGATGTCGTAACAGGTGAGCAGGCCCACCCGCAGGCCGGCCACTTCGGCGAGCACTGGCTCGTCGCCCGGCGCGACCACCTTGGACTCGGTCTCACCGAGCGAGTCGAACAGATGGATCTTCCGGTACGCGGCCACCCGCTGGCCCGCCGGGCCGTAGCCGACCGCGGTGTTGTACACCCGGCCGTCCGGCGCGGGCTCGAACACCCCGGCCACCAGGGACACCCCGGTGTCCCGGGCCGCGGCGGCCAGCCCGGCGCCGAACGGGCCGTCCAGCGGCTCGGCCACCGCCCGCAGGTCGGTGCCGAACCGGGCCTGCGTCGCTTCCGGGAACACGGCCAGCTCCGCGCCCTGGCCCGCCGCGTCGCGCAGCGCGGCGCGCACCCGGTCCAGGTTGACGGCGGGATCCGGGCTGACCGGCAATTGGCACAACGCAACACGCATGCCCGCAGGCTAAACCAGCCCGCGCCAAAGGGGGAGCCACCGACTGGACTGACGAGCGAGGAACGAGCGAGGAAGGGAAGGAGCCGCGCCGAAGGGGGCGCGCCGCCGACTGGACTGAGGAGGGAGGGAGCGAGGAACGAGCGACCGAGCGACGAGGGAAGGAGGCGGGTTAAGCGCCCCCGGAGGCGCAAAGCAATACTTACGGGGTGAGCAGACCTTTGCTGAACCGGCGGCTGGCCGGCCTGGGCACGACGATCTTCGCCGAGATGTCCGCGCTCGCGCTGACCACCGGGTCGGTCAACCTGGGCCAGGGCTTCCCGGACACCGATGGCCCGGCCGAGATCGCCGCGGCCGCCGCGGCCGCGATCATGGACGGCCGTGGCAACCAGTACCCGCCCGGCCCGGGCATCCCTGAGCTGCGGCACGCCGTGTCCGCGCACCAGAAGCGGTGGTACGGGGTGGACCTGGACCCGGACACCGAGGTGCTGGTCACCGCGGGCGCCACCGAGGGGATCGCGGCCGCGCTGATCGCGCTGATGGAGCCGGGCGACGAGGCGATCGCGTTCGAGCCCTACTACGACTCCTATGCCGCCTGTGTGGCCATGGCGGGCGCGGCCCGGGTGCCGGTGACGCTGCGGCCGCCCGACTTCCGGCCCGACCTGTCCGCGCTCCGCGCCGCCATCACCCCGCGCACCCGGCTCATCCTGCTCAACACGCCGCACAACCCCACCGGGGCGGTGTTCAGCCGGGCCGAGCTGACCGAGATCGCCGCGCTGGCCTGCGAGCGCGACCTGCTGGTGGTGTCGGACGAGGTCTACGAGCACCTGATCTTCGACGGGGAGCACGTGCCGATCGCCACCCTGCCCGGGATGCGCGAGCGCACCGTGACGATCAGCTCGGCGGCCAAGACGTTCTCCTTTACCGGCTGGAAGATCGGCTGGGTGACCGGCACCCCGGAACTGGTCACCGCGGTGCGCACGGTGAAGCAGTTCCTCACCTACGTCACCGGCGGGCCGTTCCAGTACGCGGTGGCCCAGGCCCTGGCGCTGCCCGACGCCTACTTCGCCGCGATCGGCACCGACCTGCGGGGCAAGCGGGACCTGCTCTGCGCCGGGCTGGCCGAGGTGGGCTTCGAGGTGTACCAGCCGGCCGGCACCTACTTCGTGACCACCGACATCCGGCCGCTGGGCGAGACCGACGGGATGGATTTCTGCCGCCGGCTGCCGGAGGAGGCCGGGGTGGTGGCCATCCCCAGTTCCGTGTTCTACGACAACGAAGCGGCTGGCCGCAGCCAGGTGCGGTTCGCGTTCTGCAAGAAAGACGAGGTGCTGCGGGAAGCGATCACCCGGCTGGCCCGCCGCCATGGCTAGCCCAGTGGCCAGCACCGCGCCGGACGATCTGTTCGGCGCGGACCTGTACGCGGCGCTGGGCGGGCAGGGCAACCTGGTCTTCTCCCCGGGCAACATCGGCACCGCGCTGCGGATGACGCTGCTCGGTGCGCGCGGGCCGACGGCCACCCAGCTGGCCGCGGTACTGCACCTGGCCAAGCCGCAGGACGCGGCGGCCGGGCTGGTGCAGGTGTCTGCGCTGCTGGACGAGCTGGCCCGCGGCCCGATCACGCTGCGCGCGCCGAACACCATGTGGCTGCAAGCCGGGCTGCCGGTGCAGCCGGACTTCACCGCGGCGCTGGCCCAGGCGGCCTGCGTGCAGCTCCGCGAGGCTGACTTCCGGCGCGCGGCCGAGCCGGCCCGGCAGCAGATCAACGACCTGATCGCGGAGCAGACCGCGGGGAAGATCACCGGGCTGATCCCGGCCGGCCTGCTGGACGCAGCCACCCGGCTGGTGCTGGCCAGCGCGCTGTACCTGAAGGCGGCCTGGGCGCACCCGTTCCCGTCCGGCGCGACCAGCGACGGCCCGTTTCACCCCGAGCCGGGCCGCGAGCGGCAGGTACCCGTCATGCACCTGCGGGCCCGGCTGCGTTACCTGCGCCGGGACGGCTACCAGGTCGTCGAGCTGCCGTATCTGGGCCAGCGGCTCGGCATGGTGATCGTGCTGCCGGACGGCCCGCTGCCGCCGGTCGAGGGCCTGCTGGCCGGGGGCGGCCTCAGCGGTCTGCTGGCCGGCCTGGCCACCTACCAGGTCAGCCTGGCCCTGCCGCGGTTCCGGGTGACCGGGCAGTTCGGCCTGGGCCCGGTGCTGACCTCGCTCGGCATGCCGCTGGCGTTCGGCCCGCAGGCCGACTTCACCGGGATCACCGAGGCTGAGCCGCTGCACATCCGGGAGGTCGTGCACCAGGCCTACATCGACGTGGCCGAGCCGGGCACCGAGGCGGCCGCGGCCACCGCCACGGTGATCACGGCGGCGGCCCGGACACTGATGCCGGATCCGGTGGCCGAGATGACGGTGGACCGGCCGTTCCTGTTCGCCCTCACCGAGCTGACCACCGGCTGGCCGCTGTTCCTCGGCCGGGTCACCGACCCTGCGGTGTAGTCCCGGGGGGACGACCCTCCCCGGATCCCCCGATCGCCGCTGCGCGCGCCGAGCGGCGGCAAGCCGCCGCGGCACGCTGGCCTGAAGAAACCCGGACTGCGACACTGACGGTATGAGACCTGACGGGCTGCACCATGTTTCGCTCAATGTCCGTGACGTCCCTGCGGCGCTTGACTTCTACACCCGGGTACTCGGCTTGACCGAGCGCGGCGACCGGCCGGACTTCAGTTTCGACGGCGCCTGGCTGGACGCCGGCGGCCAGCAGATTCACCTGATCGAGGCGGACACCCCACCGTCCCTCGGCCAGCACTTCGCGCTGGCCGTGTCCGACCTGGATGCGGTGGTGGCGGAACTGCGCGGCCAGGGGGTCACGGTGACCGATCCGGTCCCGGTCGGCGCCGGGCGGCAGTCGTTCCTCGACGACCCCGCCGGGAACCGGGTCGAGCTGCAGGAACCGCCGTACTGAGCCCGTCGCGGCGCTAGCCTCGGCTGTGCTCCCCCTCCTGCTCGTCGCGGCCTCGGTTGGCCTGTCCAACCTGGCCGCCGCCATCGGCATCGGCTTCGGCGGGTCACCGCGCGGACCCGGCTGCGGGTGGCGCTGGTGTTCGGTCTGTTCGAGTCCGGCATGCCCATCGTCGGCCTGGTCATCGGGGCCGGGCTGGAAGCCGGCGGCCGGGCTGGGCGCCGCGGCCGGCCGCCGCGGCGAGCAGATCGGCGGGGCCATCCTGGTCGCGGTCGGCGTCGCGCTCGGTCGGCGTGCTCGAACCGGTCCAGCCCGGGCGGCCCCGCGACGGTCCGCGCCAGTCCGCGGCGGTCCGCGCCAGTCCGCGACGGTCCGCGGCGGCCTGGGTCAGTCGGCCTGGCTGAGCGCCAGCCGCGGGCAGGACGCCACCGCGCGGCGTACCGCGTCGGCCGACGCCGCGGGCACGTCCCCGGGCGCGATGTGCAGGTAGTCCTCGTCGTCGAGGTCGAACACGTCGGGCGCCAGGCCCGCGCACACCCCGTTGGCCTCGCACAGGTCGCGATCGACCACCACCCGCATCGCCCTGCCCTCCTTTACCGCACCGTCCAGCGCTACAGTACGTCCCGTCCCGGCCGATGGCAGCCCCGTGGTCACCGCGCGCCGGGGCAGGTGAGCACGACCAGCCGGCGTTGGGCTAATGCGGTGTTTTGGGCGGTGGATTCGGAGGGCCGGATGGGGATGCCAGCGGAGCTGCAGGCCGCGGCCGAGGCGGCCACCGGATTCATGCCGCCGGCCGAGGGACTGGCCCTGTACGCGACCGCGGCCGCCTACGCGGGGCGCGGCCCGATCCTGGAAATCGGCACCTACTGCGGCAAATCCACCATCTACCTGGCCGCCGCGGCGCGGCAAGCGGGCCAGCTGGTGATCACGGTGGATCACCACCACGGCTCGGAGGAGAACCAGCCGGGCTGGGAGTACCACGACCCGGCCCTGGTCGACGAGCGAACCGGGCGGCTGGACACGCTGCCCGGGTTCCGCGCCACGCTGGCCGCGGCTGGCCTGGAGGACCAGGTCATCGCCGTGGTGGGCCGGTCGGCGCAGCTGGCCGGGCTGTGGCGGGCTCCGCTCGGCATGCTGTTCATCGACGGCGGGCACACCGACGAGGCGGCCCAGGCCGACTACGCCAACTGGGCGCGCTGGGTCGCCCCCGGCGGGGCGCTGGCCATCCACGACGTGTTCCCCGATCCGGCCGACGGTGGCCAGGCCCCGTACCGGATCTACCGGCGCGCGCTGGAGTCAGCCGAGTTCACCGAGGTGTCCGGGCACGGCTCGCTGCGCGTGCTGGAGCGCACCGGCTAACGCGGGCCGCGGGGCGGGCGGCAGCGGGCCGAGAAGCAGTGCCGGGGCGAGCCCGGCTCGGCCGGCGGCGGGGGTGGCACGTCCCGGAACATGGCTGCAGCCGGGGTGCTGCCGGACAGCACGTCGGCGGCCAGGATCATCGCGGCCGCCGTCCAGCTGCTCCGCTCGGCCGGGAAATGCGCCTGGTTGGCGAACTGCCAGCCGGTCCAGTAGCCGCCGTCGCCGTCCCGCAGGTGCTGGATATCGGCGAACGCCTGGCGGGCCCGCGCATGGTCACCCACCGCGTCCAGCGCCATCACCAGCTCACAGGTTTCCGCCCCGGTGATCCACGGCTGGTGCCGGACGCAGCGCACGCCGAGGCCGGGGACCACGAACTCGGCCCATTGCGCGTCCAGCCGGTCCGGCCCGGCCGGCCCGCGCACCGGCCCGGCCAGTACCGGGTAGTACCAGTCCATCGCGAACCAGCTCTTGTCGGCGAACGCCTCCGGGTGGTCGGCCACGACATGGCCCAGGCGGCTGGCGGCGAGCTCCCAGGCGGGCTGCGGCTCACCCAGGTACTCGGCCAGCCAAGCCGCGCAGCGCAGGCTCTGGTAGGTGCTGGCGCACCCGGTGAGCAGCGCATAGCTGGCCGCCGTGCCGTCGGCCGCACACTGCCAGAGGATCTCGCCCCGCGGCACCTGGAGGGACAGCACGAACCCGATGGCCCGGCGCACCGTGGGCCACATCTGGGCCAGGAACGCCTCGTCCCCGGTGAGCTGGAACTCGTGCCAGGTGCCGACGGCGACGTAGGCGGCCTGGTTGCTCTCCCCGCCGGCGTCGGTCACCGTGTCCCCGACGGCCCGTTTCGGCCACGAGCCGTCCGCGCGCTGGGTGCGGCGCAGCCAGTCGTAGGCCAGCCGGGCGGCGCTGGTCAGCCCGCAGGCGGACAGCGCCATCGCGCACTCCACGTGATTCCACGCGTCGGTGTGGCCGTCCGGCCAGCTGAGCGCGCCGGACGGCGCCTGCCGGTCGGCGATGTGCTCGCCGGTGGCCAGCACCTCCGCGGCGGTGAGGATGCCGGGCAGCTCGGGTACGGCTCGCTCGCGCACGGCTGGCCCGGCGGCACCGGGCGGCTGGCCATTCAGCGAGCTGGCCAGCGCCTCAGGCGGCGGCATGCGCTCGCTCGGTGGCCCGGATGGGGCGGGCCGGGCGGCGGGCGGCCGGTTTCTCCGCGTAGACGACCAGGCTCTTGCCGATCAGCGGGTTCATCGCCTGCTCGGCCAGCCGGGTCAGCGCCGGGCGCTGCATGATGTCCCAGACCAGCAGCCGGTGGTACGCGCGGGCCAGCGGATGACCGTCGTCGTGCACGCCGACCGCGCATTTGAGCCACCAGTATGGGGAGTGTAGGCCGTGCGCGTGGTGGTGCCCGCCGACCCGGAGCCCGGCCGCGGCCAGCTTGGCTTCCATCTCGGCCCGGGTGTAGATGCGGACGTGGCCGCCGGGCGTGTTGTGGTAGTCGGCGGACAGCCCCCAGCAGATCCGCTCCGGCAGCCAGGCCGGCACGGTGACGGCCAGCTGGCCGCCGGGCCGCAGCACCCGGGCGATCTCGGCCAGCGCGCGCTGGTCGGCCGGGATGTGCTCGAGCACCTCGGCCGCGATCACCCGGTCGAACGCGCCGTCCGGGAACGGCATCGCGATCGCGTCACCGCATACGGTGCGGGTGTCCGCGCCGGGCGGTGCCTCGCCCTGCTGCCGCATGGCCGCGGCCATCTCGGCCACCCCGCGCAGCTCGGCGGCGTCCGCGTCCAGCGCCACCACGGTGGCGCCGCGGCGCAGTGCCTCGAAGGCGTGCCGCCCGGCGCCGCAGCCGAGGTCGAGCACCCGGTCGCCCGGGCCGACCGGGAGCCGCCCGAAGTCCACGGTCAGCATGCCCGGGCTCGGTTCGCCTCGATCGCGGCGCGGTAGCAGTGCACCGTGGCGCGGGCCACCGCGCTCCAGGCGAACCGTTCCTGCACCCGCTGCCAGGCGGCCGCGCCCAGCTGGGCCCGTTGTGCGGGCGAGTCGAGCAGGTCCCGGAGGGCGGCCGCCAGCTCGTCCGGGTTGCCCGGCTCGACCAGCCGGGCCGCGTCCCCGGTGACCTCGGGCAGCGCGCCGGTCCGGCTGGCCACCAGCGGCGTCCCGGAGGCCATGTGCTCCACCGCGGGCAGCGAGAAGCCCTCGTACAGCGAGGGGACGACGGCGATCTCCGAGCTGGCGCACAGCTCGGCCAGCTCGGTGTCGCTGATCCCGTGCACGAACCGGACCCGGTCGCCCAGGCCCAGCTCGCCGACCAGCCGCTCGGTCGGGCCGCCGGTGGCTGGCTTGCTCACCACGGTCAGCTGCGCGTCCCGCTCCACAGTGAGCTTGGCCACCGCCGCCAGCAGCGTGCTCACCCCCTTGAGCGGCGAATCCGCGCTGGCCACGGCCACGATCCGGCCCGGCACCCGGGGTGCGGTGCGGGGGTGGAACAGCCGGGTGTCCACGCCGAGCGGGATCACGTGCACCTGGGCCGGGTCGACCCGGAAGTCTCTGGATATGTCGGCTCGGGAGGCCTGCGACGCGGTCAGGATCGGCCCGACCCGGCGGGCCACCCGGCCCTGCATCCGGACGAACGAGTACCAGCGCCACTTGCCCAGCCATTCCTTGCCGCGCGCCGCGGCCAGCTCGATCCGCCGGTCCACGCTGATCGGATGGTGGATGCTGGTCACCAGGGGCAGCCCGATCCGGGGCAGCCCGAGCATCCCGTAGGCCAGCACCTGATTGTCGTGCACCAGGTCGAAGTCGGCCCGCCGGGTGCGCAGCAGGCGCAGCGCGCGCAGGCTGAACGTGAGCGGCTCAGGGAACGCGCCGGTCTTCATCGTGGCGAATTCCAGCACGTCTATCCAGTCCCGGTACTCGGCCAGCCGGGGGGTGCGGAACGGGTCCTCGTCCCGGTACAGGTCGAGACTGGGCACCTCGCGGAGCACCGGCCCCGGCTCCAGCTCCGGGTAGGGCTGGCCGGAGATCACCTCGACGTGGTGCCCGAGCGCGGCCAGTTCGCGGGACAGGTGGCGCAGGTAGATGCCCTGGCCACCGCAATGTGGTTTGCTGCGGTAGGAAAGCAGTGCGATGCGCAGCGGGCCATCCGTGGTCATCACGCAGGTTCGCACCTCTCGTTCGGAACTCACTCGTTCGGCGCTGCCCGTCCGGTTCGTCCGCCGCTGGCTGTCCATGCCGGGCGGCCCTGCCCGCGTGGCCGGTTAGGCAGCGAACATTACCACCGGGTACAGCCGCCACCGGGTGCCGGGACGCGCCGCTCCGCGGTGGCCGGCGGCGGTGCCCCGGCCATGCCCGGTAAGCTGCGCCGACGTACCCCTGAGGTGGTATGAGCCGAGCTGCGCGGACCTGACCTGAGCTGGCCACGGTCCAGCGGCCCGGCTCGCCAGGACGGAGGCTCCGCTGACGAGGCGTGCACTGATCACCGGGATCACCGGGCAGGACGGGTCCTACCTGGCCGAGTACCTGCTGGCCCAGGGCTACGACGTGTGGGGACTGGTCCGCGGCCAGTCCAACCCGCGGGTCCGCCGGGTCCGCGAGCTGCTCGGCGATATCCGGCTGGTCCGCGGTGACCTGCTCGACCAGGGCAGCCTGATCTCCGCGGTGGAGCGGGTGCAACCAGACGAGGTCTACAACCTGGCCGCGATCTCCTACGTGCCGATGTCCTGGCAGCAGGCCGAGCTGACCGGCGAGGTGACCGGGCTCGGCGTGCTCCGGGTGCTGGAAGCCATCCGGGTGTGCAGCGGGATCAGCGGCTCACGCTCCCCGCGCGGCAGCCAGATCCGCTTCTACCAGGCATCGTCCTCGGAGATGTTCGGCAAGGTGCTGGAGTCGCCGCAACATGAGAGAACCCCGTTCCATCCGCGCAGCCCGTACGGCGTGGCCAAGGCGTACGGGCACTTCCTCACCCAGAACTACCGTGAGTCGTACGGCATGTACGCGGTGTCGGGGATCTTGTTCAACCACGAGTCGCCGCGGCGCGGCGCGGAGTTCGTCAGCCGCAAGGTCTCCCTCGGAGTGGCCCGGGTCAAACTCGGCCACGAGCGGCAGCTCCGGCTGGGCACCCTGTGGGCCCGCCGGGACTGGGGGTTCGCCGGCGACTACGTCCGGGCCATGCACCTGATGCTGGCCCAGGACGAACCCGAGGACTACGTGGTGGGCACCGGGGTCACGCACAGCGTCGAGGAACTCGTCGACCTGGCGTTCAGCGTGGCCGGCCTGGACTGGCGGGAGCACGTCACGGTGGACGCCGCGTTCGTCCGGCCCGCCGAGGTGGATCAGCTGTGCGCCGACCCGGCCAAGGCCGCGCAGCAGCTCGGCTGGAAACCCAAGACCGGCTTCACCGAGCTGATCACGATGATGGTGGAATCCGACCTCAAGCTGCTGTCCTCCAGCCCGGGCGGGCACGAGGACGACGCGTTCGGCGCGGACTCCTGGTAGCTGTATTGGTCCGGCGGACGACCCCCCTGGACCCCCCCGGGATCACTGGCCCCGGGGAGACGCCCCTCCGGGGCGCCTCCCGTGACCAGAGAAATCCTCTTCGGGCTTACGAGAGGCCGGTGCCGACCGCGCTGCCGATCGCGAACGTGATCCCGGCCGCGGCCGTGCCCAGCAGCAGCTGGCGCACCGCGCCGCGGAAGAACGGCCGGTCGGTCAGCCGGGCCACCAGCCCGCCGCCGACGAACGCGGCCACCGCGGCCAGGGCCAGCGCGAGGGCCAGCGCCAGGGCCATGTTCTGCACCTGGAACAGGTACGGCAGCAGCGGGATCACCGCGCCTACCGCGAACGTGACCAGCGAGGCGCCGGCCGCGGTGTACGGCGACGGCAGCTCCCGGTGGTCCACGCCGAGTTCCTCCCGGACGTGCACGTCCAGGGCCTGCTCCGGGTGGGCCGAGATCTGCGCCGCGACCTTCTCGGCCAGCTCCGGCTGCACGCCCTGCCTGCGGAACGTCGCCGCCAGCTCGCGCCGCTCCGCGTCCGCGTTGTGCTCCAGCTCGTGGCGCTCCTTGCGCACCTCGGCGTCGACCAGCTCATTCTGTGAGGAGACCGAGACGTACTCCCCGGTCGCCATGGAGAACGCGCCCGCGGCCAGCCCAGCCAGCCCGGTCAGCACGATGAGGTGCGGGGAGCCACCCGAGGCGTTCACCCCGGCGCCCACGCCAGCGATCAGCGAGACGTTGGTGACCAGGCCGTCCATGGCGCCGAAGACCGCCGGGCGGAGCCAGCCACCGGAAACGTCCTTGTGCTGGTGCCCGTGCGCCTCGTGCTGTTCGCTAATCTCGACTGACATGGTGGGATTTCCCAGAGAGTGTTCTGGTGCGCGCTGGCCGGCGCACCGGTGGCAGGGTACCGAGCATCCTTGCCCGCAACCCGGACGCCAACCTCCGGCCCGGCACCATTATTCCCTGGCTGCCGGATCGGGCCTGGTCTCGTATCGGATACGGTTGGCCCCGGCTGCGTGGCTGCACTCGCCGAACCCGGCCAGTCGGCCCAGCTATTGCGCGGGCCAGCGCGCCGCGGCCAGCCGCCCGATGTCGGCGCCGAACAGGCGGTCCTTCTCGATCGGACCGATGACGGCAGCCAGCATGGCCAGCACGTCCTGGCACCCGGCCGGCCCGGGCCGGCCGGAGAGCGCGATCGCCTGGTAGGCCGTGAGCAGCTCACAGGCGGTGACGGCGGCGGCCCGGTGCAGCGCCTGGCGGAGTGACTCGGCCGCTTCCCAGGCGAAGGATTGCACGTCTTCCTGCCCGGCCGAGGTCTCGATGAGCCCGACCGCGGCGGGCAGCGTGAGGCGGCGCATAGCGTGCACTTCACCCGCGGCCCGTTTGTGCACGGTGACCAGGCCAGTATCCGGCCCGGGTGTCCTGGCGAGCTGAGCCGGCAGGCCGGTGACCGCGGGGTCGAGCAACCGGTGGATCCGTGCCGCGGACACCTCGGCGGCGTGGGTCAGCGCCGCAGTGAGCTGATCGCAGCAGGCGGACAGGTCGATCCCGTGGAACCCGGCGGTCCCGACGAACCGCCCGGCGAGGAACGCCGGGGAGTCGGTCACCCCGTCGAGGGCGCGCCCGGCCGCGGCCACCAGGCCCTCCCGGGCGCGGAGCAGGTGGGCCAGGACCGGCCCAGCGACGCGGAACGACGTGGCCGCTTGGAGGTGGCCCGGCTCCGCCACGGTGCCGATGGCCTGCCGGATGCGGCCGAGAACCCCGCCCAGGACGTCGTCGCCACGGGCGCATTCCGGCTGGTACGGATCGGCGGGGGCACGGGCGGCCACGATCGACAGTGCCGCCGCGGCCTCCATCCGGTGGGCCAGCTGGCCGGCCTCGGCCGCGCGCAGCACCGACAGCGCGGTCGCGCCCGGGACGCCAGCGAGCAGCGCGATTCCTTCCTTGGGCCCGAGGGTGAACACCTCGAGACCGCGCTCACGCAGTGCGGCCGCGGCCGGGTGGGTGGCCCCGTCCGCGCCGAGCACCTGGCCGATCCCGGCCAGCGGGCCGAACGCGTGCGCCAGCGGGATGATCTCCCCCGCACTGCCGGAGCCGTCGCGTGGCACGGCCGGGATGATGCCCTCGTCCAGCAGGTCGGCCAGACGCTGGCACAGGTCCGCGGACACGCCCGCGTCGCCGGACAGGAAGGTGCGCAGCCGCACGGCGATGAGAGCCCGCACCTCGGCCGGATCCAGCCACGGCGGGCCTCCCGTCGCCCGGGCGAGCAGCAGGTTCCGCTGATGGGAGCGTTGCTGCTGCTCGGTGAGCCGGATACCCGACAGCGCGCCCATGCCGGTGTTCACCCCGTACACCGGCGCACCCTGACGGAGCACCTCGCGGGCCTGCTGGCACCGTTCCCGCACCACGTCGCGCAAGCCGGGCGTGATCCGGACGCCGCGGCCCCGGGCGATCTCGGTGATCAGCCCGGGGCCCAGGTCCGCGGCCGCGTGCAGGACCCGCGGCGCCGCGACCGCGGTCAGCTCTTGGCCGCCTGGTTGAGGAAGATATGGCCGACGGCGGTCGGGTAGGCGCCGGTCACGTTCTTCGCCGTCGCCGCCAGGTAGTTGTAGAAGTACCCGTAGATGACCGGGGTCTCATTGAGCAGCAGCGTCTCGATCTGGCCGGCGATCTGCTTCTGGGTGGACAGGTCGATGGCCGCGACGTACTGCTGGGCCAGCTTGTTGTACTGCGAGTTGCTGAAGTGCGCCGCGTTCCACGGTCCGGTGCCGGTTTTGACGTTGATCGTCTGCAGCGGCGCGGTCAGGAACACGTTCGGCACGCCGCGGTGCCCGTAGTCGACCAGGCTCATGGTGGCGTCGAGCCAGTCCGAGGTCCCGAACTTGAAATTGCCGTAGTAGGTAGACGAGGCCTCCATCTTGACGTGAATGTCCACCCCGATGGCCTTGGCCGCCTGCGCCACGATCTGCGCGTACTCGCTGATCTCCTGCACGTCGTTGCCGATCAGCTGGGTGGAGAACCCGGACGGGTGGCCCGCCGCGGACAGCAGCGACTTCGCCTTGGCGATGTTCTGCGCCCGCTGTGGCACCGTTGTGTTGGTGGACGGGAACACCGGCGCGAACGGGCTGTCGTTGCCGAGGTCCGCGTTTCCCTTGAACAGCGCTTTGATGATGTCGGGGCGGTTGATGCTGAGCGCGATCGCTTGGCGGACCCGGGCGTCGGTGAACGGCGACTGGTCGGTGCGCATCGACAGCTCACGGTGCGCGCTCGACTTGAGCCGGATGACGTTGTAGCTGCCGTTGAGCAGTTGCTGGCCGCCGGCCACCGAGAACTGCCCCACCACGTCCACCGTCCCGCCGGTGAGCGCGAGAATCTGCGGCGTCTGCTGGTCGTAGAAGGTGAACTCGGTGGCCGCAGGCAGTGCCTTGGTCCCCCAGTACTTCTCGTTGCGGGCGAACGTGGCGCCCTGTTTGGTCGTGTAGCTCTTCAGCACGAACGGGCCGGTGCCGATGAACGTGCTCTGCCACTTGGCCGGGTCATAGCCGTTCGGCAGGATGATCATGTTGTAGTTATCGGACGACGTCAGGTACGGGAAGTTGCCGTTCGGCGCGATTAGGTGGAACTCAACGGTGAAGTCGTCCACCTTCTTGACCCCGGAGGGGACCAGCACCCCGCCGAACGCGGACAGCGCGGCGGACCCGTTCTTGGGGTTGGTGTGCAGCTGGTAGGTGTACACCACGTCGTCGGCGGTGAGCGGGTGGCCGTTGTGGAACGTGACGCCCTGGCGGATCTTGAACGTCCACACGTCCGCCTTGGTGTTGGGCTTCCAGCTGGTGGCGATCACCGGCCGCAGCGTCAGGTGCTGGTCGGACAGGCACAGGTACTCTCCGGTCTGCCCGAGCATGTCCAGGCCGCCCTGGTCGGCCACGGTCACCGGGTTGACCGCCCCGGAGGGCACGATGATGGCCGCCTTGATGGTGGCGCCGGGCTTGCCTGCGGCCGCGCTGCTGCTGCTGGATGACGATGGGCTGCCCGAGCTACCGCAAGCGGAGATCACGGCGCCCAGCACCGGCAGTGATATGCCGACGATCGTGCCGCGACGGATGAAGTCCCGCCGGGACATCCGTCCCGCCGCGAACTCGTCGATGACGTGGTTTGCTATCTCACCCTGACCTGACCGCAGCCGGCCAAGTCGGCGATTATCGGCGTTCACTCGGATCCTCCCTGAGAGCCCGCGCCTCGCGCGCGAATCGAAAAACGCTATTGCCGCTGCTGGCCGGTGTCACGTGGGTTGTCCGGCGCGTTGCAGGTTTTGCAGCTCATCGAGCGGAATGTGGCAGCTCATCCGGTGGCCCGGCTCGACCTCGCGCAGCGGCGGCTCTTCCGACTCACAGATCCCGCTGGGCAGCCGCCGCGGGCACCGGGTATGGAACACGCATCCCGTCGGCAGGTTGGTCGCGGACGGGATTTCCCCGGTGAGCTTTATCCGGTCCGCGCGCTGCCCGTCCAGGCTCGGCACCGCGGAAAGCAACGCCTCGGTGTACGGGTGGTGCGGACCGGAGAAGACCCGCTCGGCCGGCCCGACCTCCATCACCTTGCCGAGGTAGAGCACCGCGATGCGGTCCGACAGGTAGCGCACCACACCCAGGTCGTGGGAGATGAACAGGTAGCTCACCTGCTCGCCCGCCTGCAGGTCGGCGAGCAGGTTCAGGATGGCCGCCTGGACCGACACGTCGAGCGCGGAGGTGGGTTCGTCACAGACCACGACGGCGGGGCCGCTGCCGAACGCCCGGGCGATGGCCACCCGCTGCTTGAGGCCGCCGGACAGCTGGTTGGGGCGCATCGCCAGATGGCGGTCCTCGAGCCGGACCGAGGCAATCAGCTCGGCCAGCCGGACCTGCAGCCGCTTGCCGGACAGGCCCGCCAGCCGGGTCAGCGGGCGGCTGATCAGCCGCCGCACCGTATGCCGCCGGTTGAGCGCCGAGTCCGGGTTCTGGAACACGATCTGCAGCGCCTTGAGCTGGCTGCGCGGCCTGCGCCGGACATCGGCGGCCAGTGGCTGGCCGACCAGTTCCACGGTGGCGCCAGGATCCGGCGGCAGCAGCCCGAGCAGCACCCGGGCCAGCGTGGTCTTCCCGCTGCCCGACTCACCGACCAGCCCCAGCGTCTCGCCCCGCTCCAGCTCCAGGTCCACCCCGGTGAGCGCGTGCACCTGCTCACCACGGGAACCACGGGCACCGAAGGTCTTGGACAGCCCGGCCAGCTGGACGAGGATCTCGGCACCGGCCGCGGGCCCGGGCAGCGGCTTGTCCTCCGGCGTGGCACGCGGCAGGCTCGGGGCCACGTCATGCCGGTAGCAGCGAGCGGTCCGGCCCGCCCCGACCTGGAAGGACGGGGGTGGCGCTTCCCGGCACCGGTCCTCCGCCAGCAGGCAGCGCGGGGCGAACACGCACCCGGTGAGGGAGTGCCCGGCGGGCGGCAGGAAACCTGGGATGGTATCCAGCCGGCCATGGTCCTTGCGCTGCCCGCGGCGCGGGATGCAGCGCAGCAGCCCGACCGTGTACGGGTGCCGGGGATTGTCGAACACCTCGCGGGCTGGGCCCTCTTCGACGAGTTCGCCCGCGTACAGCACGCCCACCCGGTCGCACATCTTGGCGATCACGGCCAGGTTGTGGCTGATGAACAGGACCGAGGTATCGAACTCCGCGCGCAGCGCGGACACCAGGTCGAGCACCTCGGCCTCGACCGTGGCGTCCAGCGCCGTGGTCGGCTCGTCCAGGATGAGCAGCGCGGGCTCCGCGGCCAGCGCCATCGCGATGACCACGCGCTGCGCCATCCCGCCGGACAGCTGATGCTGGTACCGGCCCATGACCTGGCCCGGATCGGCGATCTGCACCTTGCGCAGCATCGCCTCGGCGCGATCCGCCGCCTCGGCGCGGTGCAGGCCGGCGATCTCATACACCTCGGCCACCTGACGGCCGACCCGGATCGACGGGTTCAGGGCCTTGCCCGGCTCCTGGTACACCATGGATACGGCGCGGGCGCGCAGCTGACGCAGGTCAGCCCCGCTCATGGCCAGCGGGTCGGCGCCGTTGATGCTGACCGTCCCCGCGCTGACCCGGCCGTTGCGCGGCAGGTACCTGGTGAGCGCGAGGGCGACGGTGGATTTGCCGGACCCGGACTCGCCGACCAGCCCGTACGATTCGCGCCGCCCGACCTCGAAGGAGACATCGCGCAGGGCCAGCCGGTCCCGGCCGCGCACCTTGTACACGACATCCAGGTGCCCGACGGACAGCGTGGGCTCGGCGCCGCCGCGGCCAGCCGCCGCCGCGGATGCGTCCGTTGCGGTCATGACGCGAGCACCTGCTCGATCGAGTCGGTGAAGAGGTTGATCGCGATCACCAGGGAAGCGATGGCCAGGGCCGGGAATAGGGTCATCCACCAGTAGCCCGCGCCGAGGGTCACGTAGTTGTGCGCGATGTCGGCTCCCCAGTCCGGGGTGGGCGGCAGGACCCCGAAGCCCAGGAAGGACAGCGTCGCGATGGCGAAGATGGCGTACCCGAGCCGCACTGTGAACTCGACCAGGATGGCCGGCACCACGTTGGGCAGGACCTCGGTGAACATGATGCTGACCGACTTCTCACCGAGCAGCCTGGCTGCGGCCAGGTAGTCGAGCTGGCTTTCCACGAGCACCGTCGACCGCACAGTGCGGGCAATCAGCAGGGTGAAGACGAGACCTATGACCACGATGATGGTCAGCGGGGACGGGCCCAGCGCGACGATGAACAGGAACGCGACGATCACCACCGGCAGCGCGAGCGCGGCCTCCACCAGCCGGCCCGCCACGATGTCGACGATTCCGCCGAGATAGCCCATGACCAGCCCGAGGGCGGTGCCCAGGACGGTGCTGAGCACGGTCGCCGCGAACGCGATGAGCAGGATGCTCCTGGCCCCGACGATGACCCGGGACAGCACGTCGCGGCCGAGTTGATCGGTACCGAACCAGTGTGCCCCGGACGGCGCCTGGCTGGTCAGGAGAAGCTGCTGGGCCAGCGGGTTGTGCGGGGCGATGAGGCTGCCGAAGATCGCGCAAGCCAGCCAGAACAGCAGGATTACCGCCCCGGCCAGGAACGTCGGCCTGCGCAGCAGCAGCCGCCAGGGTGTCAGCTCACCCGTCTGGTCGGGCCGGGCGACGGCGACCCCGGCGGCCGGGGCAACCGCGATGTCAGTCATCCACCGCTCCCCAGCCGGAGCCGCGGGTTCAGGGCCGTGCTCAGCGCGTCAGCGGTCAGCGTCGCCACCAGGTAGACCACGCCGATGGTGAGCACCCCCGCCTCTAGCATCGGGAAGTCCTTGGCCAGCGCCGCCTTGTAGATGAGGTTCCCGATCCCCTGGTAGTTGAACAGCGTCTCCACCACCACCAGCCCCCCGATCAGGTAACCAACCTGCGTGGCGATCACGGTGATGGTCGGCAGCAGCGCGTTGCGCAGCACGTGGCGGCGGATCACCACCCAGGGCTTCAGCCCCTTCAGCGTGGCGGTGCGCGTGTAGTCGGCGTCCAGTGCCTCGATCGTGCCTGCTCTCGCCATGCGGGCAATGTAGCCGAACAGGACGAGAACGAGCGGTATCGCCGGGAGGATCAGGTGCTCAAGCTGGGTGGCCGGCGAGGCGCCGGCCCCGGCCGACGCCGACACGGGCAGCCACTTGAGCGAGACCGCGAAGATGATGATCACCACGATTCCGGACACGAACTCGGGCACCGTGGCGGCGGACAGCCCGACCACCGAGATGACCCGGTCGGTGGCCCGGCCGTACCGGAGCGCCGCCAGCACCCCGCCGAGAATGCCGAGCGGCACCACGATCACGAAAGCCAGCGCGGCCAGCTTGACCGAGTTCACCAGCGCCGCCTGGACGTAGGGCTCGACTGCGGACCGGTACTGGTAGGACTCACCCAGGTTGCCGTGCAGCAGGCCGGTGAGCCAGGTCCAGTACTGGGCCACCAGTGGCCGGTCCACCCCCAGTTGATGATCGAGAGCCCGTACCGCCCTGGGATCCGCCAGGTTGCCCAGGATCGCCCGGCCGGGGTCGCCGGGCAGCACCTCGCCCGCGAAGAAGACGATCACGCTGAGCAGCCACAAGGTAACGGCGGCCAGCCCCAGGCGTTTCAGCAGGTACCTGGTCACAGCGTGGCCCCCAGTGGCGTAGCCGCAGTGCCTGGCCTGCTGCGCGTCCGCCGGCAGTCGTCTTGCGGCGTGATCACGCCGTCCGGAATCTCCTGGCTGGGGGAAGCGTAGTTTCCTGCAGCCCAGAGCCGCAATATCAGCAAGATCCCAATGCCGTCACGGAATGTATCCGCAAATGTTCGCTTAATTGGGTTGCCCGGTCTGGATCATGCCACTCGCAGACGGCATGATCTGTGTCTATCCAGCGAGGAGGACCGGATGCTGATCGGGGAGAGCTTCGTCGGTGAGGGCGCCGAGGCGGCCCATGTGAACACCGTGCTCGGCGACCGGGACGGCCCGGTCGGGGTGGCCTGGGCCACCGCCCTGGCCACCCCGCGGCAGGGGCACACCCCGTTCGTGGCGGTCCTCGCGCCGGGCATCCCGGTCAAGCCGACCACGCTGTTCGTCAACAAGGCGTCCATCGCCAGCGACACGCACGGGACGCTGACCTGGGGTGCGGCGCAGGCCGGGGTGGCGGGCGGGGTGGCCGACGCGGTCAGCGAGGGCATCATCGACCCGGCCGGGGCCAGCACGCTGCTGCTCATCGCCGCCGTCTGGGTGAACCCGGCGGCCAGCGACTTCGGCCTGGTCTATGCGAACAACCGGGCTGCGACCCGGGAGGCGCTGCGCGCCGGGTGCGATGGCACGCCCAGCATCGACGACGTGCTCGCCGCACGGTTCCAGCCGGTC
This sequence comes from Streptosporangiaceae bacterium, assembly GCA_036497945.1. Lineage (GTDB taxonomy): Bacteria > Actinomycetota > Actinomycetes > Streptosporangiales > Streptosporangiaceae > RYN-230. Next base: position 63,316 of record DASXIN010000031.1, read on the forward strand.
AACCCCTACTACACGGCGCCACCGGCCGACCGCACCACCCACCCGGGGCCGGCCAGCCGGCCCGTGGCCTAGGGCCGGCGTGAAGATCACCGCCATCCGGCTGGACCGGATGCGGTTCCCGCTGGACCCGCCGTTCCATGCCGCCTGGGACCCGGTGCCGCGGCGGTATTTCGACGCCACCCTGGTCCGGGTGGACACCGACGAGGGGGTGACCGGGACCGCCTCCGGCGACACCATGGCGGGCTTCGCCGGGTATGCGGACCTATTCCTGGGCCGCGACCCGCTCCGGATCGCCAGCCATGTGCGGACGCTGGAGACGATCAGCTTTCACGCGGGCCGGTTCTGGCCGCTGGAGGCCGCCCTGTGGGACATCGCCGGCCAGGTGGCCGGGCTTCCGGTGGCCGCCCTGTTCGGCGGCGCGCGGGACGCCCTGCCCGCGTACGCCTCGTTCGGCGAGGCCAGGAGCCCGGCTGAGCGGGCGGAGTCGGTGCTGGCCGCCATGGCGGCCGGTTTCCGCGCGGTGAAGATCCGGATCGGGCGGGAGGACACCGCGGCCGGCCTCGCGGCGGTCCGGGCGGCTCGTGAGGCCGCCGGGGACGGGCTCGAGATCATGGTCGATCTCAACCAGTGGTGGCGGATGCCCGGCGACATCTCGCCCACCCTGGATTTCGCCGCGGTCCGCCGCCTGGCGGCGCAGCTGGGTGAACTCGGCGTGTTCTGGCTGGAGGAACCACTGCCCCCGGAGCAGCTGGAGGACATGCGGATGCTCCGCGAGCAGACCGGGATCAGGGTGGCCGGCGGGGAGATGGCCCGCACCCCCGGCGAACTGCTCGACGCGCTGGCGGCGGGCGCACTCGACGTGGTGCAGCCCGACGTGGTGCTGGCCGTCGGCATGCTGCGAGCCAGGACCGTCGCTGAGTCTGCACTGTTGCGGCACCGCTGGTTCACCCCGCACACCTGGACGAACGGGCTGGGGCTGCTGGCGAACCTGCACGTAGTGGCGGGTGTCGGCGGTGGACCGTTCATCGAGTTCCCCTACGATCCGCCCGGGTGGACACCGCAGCGCCGCGATTTCTTCCTGGCCGAGCCGCTGGCCATCGATGCCGATGGCTGCCTGGCCGTCCCCCAGCGGCCTGGCCTGGGCGGCCGCATCGACGAGTCCGCGGTCACTCGCTGGGCCCCGGACTGACCGGCCAGGCCAGCCGCCCCGCCACCGCTCCCGGAGAGACCATGAACGTCGGCTTTATCGGACTGGGCCACATGGGTGTCCCGATGAGCGGCAGGATCCTGGCCGCCGGCCATGACCTGATCGTCCATGACCTGCGCCGGGAAGCCGCAGCCGGCCTGCTGGCAGCCGGCGCCCGGTGGGCGCCGTCGCCGCGCCAGGCCGGGGCGGGCCGGGACGTGGTCATTACCATGCTGCCCGCCCCCCGCGACGTGGAAGAGGTGCTGCTCGGCCGCCGCGGGCTGCTCGGTGGGCTGCCCCCCGGTGCGGTCTGGATCGACATGTCCACCAGCGTCCCCGCGGTCGCGGACCGGGTCCGTGCGGTAGCCGAGGCCCGCGAGATCGCGGTGCTCGACGCACCGGTCAGCGGCATGGCGGCCGGCGCCCGGGCCGGCACGCTGCAAATCTTCGTCGGCGGCAGCGCCGAGGCCTACCAGCGGGTCAGGCCCCTGCTCGAAGTCATGGGGGAGCCGGAGCGGATCATGCGTGTGGGGCCGAACGGTACCGGCTACACCGTCAAGCTCATGATCAACCTGCTCTGGTTCGCGCACCTCGCCGCGACCGCTGAGGTGCTCACCGTGGGCGTGCGGGCCGGGGTCGACCTGGCCACCCTGCGCCGCTGCCTGCTGGCCAGCCCGGCCGCCAGCAACTTCCTCGACCGGGACGTGCTGAGCGTGCTCCGCCACGGCGACTACGACGACTCCTTCGCGCTCGCCCTCGCTTGCAAGGACCTGGGCCTCGCGGTCGATCTGGCCCGGGAGAACGGCGTTCCGGCCGAGGTGAGCGCGCTGGTCGAGCAGATCTACCGGCGGGCGCAGGCCCAGTACGGGGACAGCGGTGGTGAAATGCTCCCGATCAGGCTGCTCGAGGATCTCACCGCCACCCCGCTCCGCCTGCCGCCCGCTGGCCACGAGACGATGCCCCAGGAGTAAGCATGCCCTACACCGTCTCCAGCATGACCATGGTCATTCCGCCTATGCCCACGGCACACTTCGGGTCGGGGGCCATCAGCGCGCTGCCCGGGATAGTCCAGCGGGCTGGCGCCGATGCGGTGGTCATCGTCACGGACGCGGCGCTTGCCACCACTCCGGTCGTACCCGGGGTCGCGGCCACCCTCGAGTCCGGCGGGATCAGCGCCGAGGTGTTCTCCGGGGTGCACCCCAATCCCAGTACCGCCGACCTGGCCACGGGCGCGGATGCCGCGGCGGCGCTGGCCGCGCAGGCCGGCCGGATCATGCTGGTGGCGGTGGGCGGCGGCTCGGCCATCGACGCGGCCAAGGGCATCGCGCTCGCCGCGGTCAACCCGCAGCGCGGCCGCGGCCTCGACTACCGCCACGAGTTTTCCCGGCCTGCGCTGCCCATCGTGGCGGTGCCGACCACGGCCGGCACCGGAGCGGAGACCAATGCCTTTGGCGTGGTCACCGACCCGCAGACGGGGCGCAAGTTCTACGTAGGCCACGCGAGTTCACGGCCGGCCGCCGCGATCCTCGACCCGGAGCTCACCCACGGGCTGCCCCCCGGGGCCACGGCCGCGACCGGGATGGACGCGTTGACCCATGCGCTGGAGTCCAGCATGTCGCGCCGGGCCAACCCCTGGTCCGACGGCATCGCCCGGCAGGTCATCCGGATGGTCGGGGCCCACCTGCCGCGGGCTGTGCAGGACGGTGCGGACCGTGAGGCACGGGCCCAGATGCTCCTCGCCGCCCACCTGGCGGGGGTCGGGATGGCCACCACCGGGCTCGGCGTCTGCCACGCCATCGGGCACGCGCTGGGAGGCCGATTCGGCATCCCGCACGGCGTCGCGCTGACCATGGTGCTGCCCGCCGTGCTCCGGTTCAACCGGCCAGCCTGTGCGGAAAGGCTGGCCGACGTGGCCTTCGCGCTGGGCGCGGGGGACACGGCACACAGCACCGGGTGGAACGCCACGGCTGCGATCGAGGCGATCAGCGCGCTGGCCGCGGCGGCCGGGATGATCCACCGGCTCTCCGATTTCGGGATCACCCCCGCCGACTTCGACCAGATTGCGGCCGATGCGCTGGACGACGAGGTGCTGGCCAACACCCCCCGGATGCCGACCGGCAGTGACATCCGGGAGATGCTCGCCGCGCCCGAGATCGCCTGACTCGGCCTGCGGACGCTGGCCCCGCCCGCGATGGCCGGACCGGGGCCGGGGCATGATGAACGACCGGGGCGGTGATCACGCCGCTGCCAGAAGCTGATAAGGAGCGCCGATGGCCGCCGCGAACACAGCAGGTGCCGCGCCCGCCGGGCCCCGGCCCGTGCGCGCGCCGCACGGGACCGCCCTGAGCTGCCTGGGCTGGCCGCAGGAAGCGGCCATGCGGATGCTGATGAACAACCTCGACCCCGAGGTGGCCGAGCATCCGGACCAGCTCATCGTGTACGGCGGCTCGGGCCGCGCGGCGCGCAGCTGGAGCGCGTTCGACGCCATCGTCCGGTCCCTGCAGGAACTGCGCGGCGATGAGACGCTGCTGGTCCAGTCGGGCAAGCCGGTCGGCGTGATGCGCACCCACGAGTGGGCGCCCCGGGTGCTGATCGCCAACTCCAACCTGGTGCCGCAGTGGGCCACCTGGGAGGAGTTCCGCCGCCTGGAGTCCCTCGGGCTGACCATGTACGGCCAGATGACCGCGGGCTCGTGGATCTACATCGGCACCCAGGGCATCCTGCAGGGCACCTACGAGACGTTCGCGGCCGTCGCAGCCAGACGCTTCGGCGGCTCACTGACCGGCACCATCACGCTGACCGCCGGGCTGGGCGGGATGGGCGGGGCGCAGCCGCTCGCGGTCACCATGAACGGCGGCGTGGTCATCTGCATCGACTGCGACCCGTCCCGGATCGCCCGCCGGATCGAGTTCGGCTACCTCGACGAGGCCGCGGACAGCACCGCCGACGCGCTGCGCCGGGCCACCGCGGCCCGGGACGCGGGCCAGGCCCTGTCCATCGGGCTGCTCGGCAATGCGGCCGACATCGTGCCCGCCATGCTGGCCATGGATGCGCCGATCGACATCGTCACCGACCAGACCTCGGCCCACGACCCGCTCAGCTACCTGCCCCGCGGCGTGCCGTTCGAGGACATGGCCGCGCTGCGCGCCGAGGACCCGGCCGGCTTCACGCAGCTGGCCCGGCAGTCGATGGCCGGGCACGTCGAGGCCATGGTGGGCTTCATGGACCGTGGCGCGGAAGTGTTCGACTATGGCAACTCGATCCGCGGCGAGGCCGAGCTGGCCGGGTACCAGCGCGCGTTCGCGTTCCCCGGCTTCGTGCCTGCGTACATCCGGCCGCTGTTCTGCCAGGGCAAGGGCCCGTTCCGGTGGGCCGCGCTGTCCGGCGACCCGGCCGACATCGCGGTCACCGACCGGGCCATCCTGGACCTGTTCCCGGACAACGAGCCGCTGGCCCGGTGGATCCGGATGGCCGAGGAGAAGGTGCACTTCCAGGGGCTGCCCGCGCGGATCTGCTGGCTCGGCTACGGCGAGCGGAACCTGGCCGGGCTGCGCTTCAACGAGCTGGTCGAGCGGGGTGAGGTCAGCGCGCCGATCGTTCTCGGCCGGGATCACCTGGACTGTGGCTCGGTCGCCTCGCCATACCGGGAAACCGAGGCGATGGCCGACGGCTCCGACGCGATCGCCGACTGGCCGCTGCTGAATGCCCTGGTCAACACGGCCTCCGGGGCGTCCTGGGTGAGCATTCACCACGGCGGCGGGGTGGGCATCGGCCGGTCCATCCACGCCGGCCAGGTGTGCGTGGCCGACGGCACCGAACTGGCCGGGCAGAAACTCGAGCGGGTGCTCACCAACGACCCGGGGATGGGCGTCATCCGGCACGTGGACGCGGGCTACGACGAGGCCGCCGACGTGGCCGCGCAGCGCGGCGTCCGCGTCCCGATGCAGCCGTGACCACGTTCGATGAGCTCTGGGAATCGCTGCTGCCCATCGGCCGCGATCCCGCCACCGGCGGCTACCGGCGGTTCTGCCTGACTCCGGCTGAGCTGGAATGCCGGGCTTGGTTCGAGACCGCAGCAGCCCAACGCCAGCTCCGGGTGCAGGCCGACGGCAACGGCAATCTGTTCGCCTGGTCGGACGTGCCTGGCGGCTGGCCAGCGGTGGCAACGGGGAGTCACCTGGACTCGGTGCCGGACGGCGGGGCGTTCGACGGGCCGCTCGGCGTGGTGTCCGCGTTCGCGGCCATCGACGAGTTGCGCGCCACCGGCTTCCAGCCCGCCCGGCCGATCGTGGTGGCCGCGTTCGCCGAGGAGGAGGGCGGCCGGTTCGGCCTGGCCTGCCTGGGCAGCCGGCTGCTCACCGGCGCGATCGACCCCGGGACGGCCCGCGGGCTGCGCGACGGCGCCGGGATCACGTTCGCCGACGCCATGCAGGCGGCCGGCCACGATCCGGCCCGGCTCGGGCCGGACGACGACCTGCTCGGCCGCATAGCTACATATGTCGAGTTGCACATCGAGCAGGGCCGGGCGCTGGCCGATCTGGACGCCGCGGTCGGCCTGGCCGAGGGCATCTGGCCGCACGGCCGGTGGCGGCTGGACTTCACCGGCCGGGCCGACCACGCCGGCACCGCGAAGCTGGCCGGCCGGGCCGACCCGATGCTGCCCTACGCGCACACCGTGCTGGCCGCCCGGCAGGCCGCCACCGAGCTGGGCACGCTGGCCACCATCGGCAAGGTGCGGGCCGAACCCGGCGCGGCCAACGCGGTCAGCTCGTCGGTGCACGCCTGGCTGGATGTCCGGGCGGCCGGCACCAGCCAGCTGGACGCCACGGTTGACCAGGTGCTGACGGCCGCGCGCGAGGCGGCCGAGTCGCACCAGGTGGCGTTCGGCTGGATGGGGGAGTCGCTGACGCCGGCGGTCAGCTTCGATACCGGCCTGCGCGGCCGGCTGGCCGCTGCGCTGGCCGGCCAGGGGATCGCGGCGCCGGTGCTGCCCACCGGGGCCGGCCACGACGCGGGCATCCTGGCCGCCCGGCTGCCCACCGCGATGCTGTTCGTGCGCAACCCGACCGGGGTGTCGCACTCGCCCGCCGAGCACGCCGAGCCGGCCGACTGCGCGGCCGGGGTGACCGCGCTGGCCGCCGCGCTGCGGGAGCTGGCCGGGTGACCGCGGCCAGGCGCTGGCATGCCGAGCTGGCCTGGCTCGGCGCCGGGGAGGTCCAGGCTGGCGTGCTGATCGAGGCGGCCGGACCGGTGCTGCGCGCGGTCACTCCGGGGGTGGCGGCCGGTGCCCTGCCGCCCGGCACCCAGCGGCTGGCCGGGCTGACCCTGCCTGGCCTGGCCAACGCGCACTCGCACGCCTTCCACCGCGCGCTGCGCGGGGTGACCGAGCAGGGCCAGGGCACGTTCTGGACCTGGCGGGAGCGGATGTACCAGGTGGCCGGGCGGCTCACCCCGGACAGCTACCTGGCGCTGGCCCGCGCCGTCTACGCCGAGATGGCGCTGGCCGGGGTGACCTGCGTCGGGGAGTTCCACTACCTGCACCACGGCCCGGACGGGGTGCGGTACGCCGACCCCAACGAGATGGGCCGCGCGTTGCTGCTCGCCGCGGAGCAGGCCGGGCTGCGGATAACCCTGCTGGACACCTGCTACCTGTCCGGCGGGCTGGCCGCCGACGGGCGGGCCGAGCCACTGTCGCCGGTGCAGCGGCGGTTCTCGGACGGCGACGCGGAGCGCTGGGCCGAACGGGTGACCGTGCTGGGCTGCGACGAGCATGGCGTGCTGGCGCCGCACGCGCGGGCGGGCGCGGCCATCCACTCGGTGCGCGCCGTACCGCCAGACCAGATGCACCCGGTGGTGGCCTGGTCGCATGGGTGTGGTGCGCCGCTGCACGCGCACCTATCCGAGCAGCCCGCGGAGAACGAGGCCAGCGTGGCCGCGTACGGCATGACCCCGGCCCAGGTGCTGGACGGCGCGGGCGCGCTCGGGCCGCGCAGCACGATGGTGCACGCCACCCACCTGACCCGGCAGGACATCACGCTGCTCGGGGACAGCCGCAGCTGTGCCTGCCTGTGCCCGAGCACCGAGGCGTTCCTGGCCGATGGGATCGGCCCGGCCGCCGCGCTGGCTGGCGCGGGCTGCCCGCTGTCGCTGGGCAGCGACAGCCACGCGGTGATCGACCTGCTCGGCGAGGCCCGCCTGGTCGAGCTGGGCGAGCGGCTGCGCACCGGGCAGCGGGGCCAGTTCGGCGCGGTCGCGCTGGCCCAGGCGGCCAGCGGCGCCGGGCACGCCTGCCTGGGCTGGCCGGAAGCGGGCGAGATCGTCCCCGGGGCGGTGGCCGACCTGGTCACGGTTCGGCTGGACACGCCCCGGCTGGCCGGCGCTGAGGTGGCCAGCGCGCTGGCGTCGGTGATCTTCGCGGGCACGGCGGCCGACGTGTGGAACGTGGTGGCCAGCGGCCGTGACGTGGTGCGCGATGGCCAGCACCAGCTGGTCCCCGACGTCCCCGCGGCCCTCTCCGCCGCCATCCACCCCATGCTCAGCTAACCGCCGACTGCGGGGATTGGGCCGCGCCCGCCCCTGCGCCGCGCCCGTGCCCCGCTGTACCCCGCCCTCGCCCCGCGGCCTCCCGCCTCCGCCCCGCCGTCCCCCTCCGCCACGTCGTCCCATCAGTCACATGTGCAACGCCGGCTAAAGGTCGCTGAGGGTACGGGAGTTCTTTTCACGAGGGTGGTGCGCACCGCCGGGTGTTTTACCCGATTTGTCCGCACCGGATCCGTGAACAGTGGGCTGGCAGCCCCGGCCGGAGCTCACTTATCACCCCGGATGCACGGGGTTTTGCGTGGTTTGTCGGGATTCGGTGATGCGCTGGGGTGATAAGTCGACGTCGGGCGCGGGTCGGGCAGAGGCCGGGCGGCTAGGTGGATGGGCGGAGGCGGCGGCTGGCGGCGGAGAGGGCCTCGGTGAGGGCGGCGAGCTGGGCCGGGGTCAGGGCGTCGATCAGGTACTCGCGGACGACCCGGAGGTGGCCGGGAGCGGCGCGGAGCAGGGCGGCGCGGCCGTCCGGGGTGAGAATGGCCAGCACGCCGCGGTCGTCGGACGGGCACTTGCCGCGGCGCACCAGGCCGGCCTTTTCCAGCTGGGTGACCTGGTAGGTGAGGCCGCTCCGGGAGACGATGATCACATCGGCCAGGTCGCTCATCCGGAGCTGGCCGCCGGGGGCCGCTTCGAGCCGGGACAGGATCTCGTACTGCGCGTGGGACAGCCCAGCGTCCTGCCGGAGCTGCTGCTCGATGACCCGGTCCAGCAAGTGGCTGACCTCGAGGAAGGCCAGCCAGGCGGCCATCTCGTCCGGGTCGAGCCAGCGCTCGGCGGCCCCGGCCGGCTCGGCGGCCCCGGCCGGCTCGGCGGCCCCGGCTGGGTCGGCGGGCTGGGCCGGGTCGGCGGGCAGGGCTGAGGCGGAGGGCGTGGCTGGGTCGGCCATCTGGCCACCCTACCCACGCCAGGAATGTAGTTCGAATTTGAACTGTTTAGCCAGGCGACTGTGCCAGGCTGAAACTGAAACACATGCAGGAGGAAGCGATGCCGGAGAACGCCGAGCCAGCGACCACCGAGCCAGCGACCACCGAGCGGGCCAGCACCGGGCGCGCCAGCACCGGGCGGATGCCCGCCATCTACCTGAGCCATGGCGCGCCGCCGCTGGCCGACGACGCGATCTGGCCCGGGCAGCTGGCCGGCTGGGCCCGCCAGCTGCCGAAGCCGAAGTCGGTGCTGATGGTCTCGGCGCACTGGGAGGCGGCCCCGCTGGCCCTGGGCGCGACCAGCACGGTGCCCCTGGTCTATGACTTCTGGGGCTTCCCGGAGAAGTACTACGCCGTGCGCTACCCCGCCCCAGGCGCCCCCGGACTGGCCGAAGACGTGCGCAAGCTGCTCCGCACGGCGGGCACCCCGGTCGAGGACATCCCGGACCGCGGCCTGGACCACGGCGCCTACGTGCCGCTGCTCGAGATGTTCCCGAAGGCCGACGTGCCGGTGCTGCAGGTCTCGCTGCCGACGCTCGATCCGCGGCGGCTGCTGGAGATCGGGCGCAGGCTCGCCCCGCTGCGCGACGAGGGCTGTCTGATCGTCGGCTCCGGTTCCTTCACGCACAACCTGCGCGCGCTCAACCCGAGCGGCGAGGCGCCGGTACCGCTCGCCGAGTTCGACGCCTGGGGCAAGCAGGCCCTGCTCGACGGCGACGTGGACGCCATCCTCGACTTCAAGCACAAGGCCCCGGCGGCCGCCTTCGCCCACCCCCGCGAGGAGCACTTCGTCCCGCTCGCGGTGACCCTAGGCACCGCCCTGGACGACCTCGCCGAGTCGAAGCAGGTCATCGAAGGAACCTGGCTCGGCCTGTCCAAGCGCTCCGTCCAGTACGGGTAAAGCGACACTCGAGTCGCCGTGCTCTTCCATTCATGTCGCGGTGCCGAAGCGGATACCCTATGCACGTGATCAACGGCAGCGCTGGTTCGGGCACAGCTAACGGCATCCGCTACACCGACGACATGTCGGCTCTCACAGCTGACCGGCTGCGCGGCTTCTTCGTCGGTTGGCCGACGGCACCCTCGCCGCAGCAGCACCTCGCGGTCCTGCGCGGCAGCCATCGTGCCATCGTCGCGATCGATGAGGCTACCGATGAAGTCGTCGGCTTCATCAACATGATCAGCGACGGCGTGCTGACCGCCTTCATCCCCTGGCTGGAGGTTCTCCCGACCCACCAGGCCCGCGGCATCGGCCACGAACTCGTCACCCGCATCCTCACCGGAACCGAGCACCTCTACTCCGTCGACCTGCTGTGCGATGCCCCGCTGCAGGAGTACTACAAGCAATTCGGCATGGCGGCGGTCCCCGGTATGACCGTCCACCACCGCGGCGCACTTCACGGGTCCGATCAGCAGGGCTAGGCGAGATTGAACCCCCGCGAGCGGATGGCAGGCTCTTGCCCATGATCGATGAATTCACGGTCCATATGCTCAACGAGACCGGCTGGCACGCCGGGCACGCCGACATCCTGCGCGAACAGCTCGACGGACGGACCGGGGCGGATGCCGGGTTCGACCAGCCGATCAACGTCGCGGCCCGCGAGGCGAACTACGCGAAGATCGAGCGGGCGGCCAAGGCGGCAGTGCGAATCCAGGGTTGATGGCGGACCTACTTGCCGGACCACTCTCGGAGCATCTTGCGAGACTCGCGCCGCGAGCGATACATGAAGCGTCCTGCACGCCATCCTTCGAACACGAAGGTACCTATCAATCCGCGCTCGGGAGGTACCTGAACAAGCAAGCCCTCGGCGTATCCTTTGGCGCCCGGTGCCAG
>DASXIN010000032.1:0-2748 GCA_036497945.1 Streptosporangiaceae bacterium
GTGGTGGCCGCCCGATAGCAGGGTGGCCAGCTCGTCCTCCACGTCCTCGCTGGTCACGAACAGCAGCTCATCCCCGGTCTCCAGCGGGTCATCCTTGGCCGGCACGATCACCCGGCCATCTCTGAGAATCGCCACCAGCGCCGTGTCCGCGGGCCAGTTGATGTCCCCGATCCGCTGGCCGGCCAGCGGCGCGTCGTCCGGCATGGTCAGCTCGACGAGGCTGGCGTCGCTCTGCCGGAAGGTCATCAGCCGGACCAGGTCACCGACGCTGACCGCCTCCTCGACCAGCGCCGACATGATCCGCGGGGTGGACACGGCGACGTCCACCCCCCACGACTCGTTGAACAGCCACTCGTTGTTGGGGTGGTTGATCCGGGCGACCACCCGGGGCACCCCGTACTCGGTCTTGGCCAGCAGCGAGACCACCAGGTTGGCCTTGTCGTCGCCGGTCGCCGCGATCACCACGTTGCAGCGCTCCAGAGACGCCTCGTCCAGCGAGGCGATCTCGCACGCGTCGGCGAGCAGCCATTCGGCCCGGGGCACGCTGTCGACCGCGATGGACCGCGGGTTCTTGTCGATCAGCAGAACTTCGTGCCCGTTATCCAGCAGCTCAGCGGCGATGGAGCGGCCCACCGCCCCAGCCCCCGCGATGGCGACGCGCATCAGCGGCCTCCCTTGGCCTTGCCACCGGGCGCCCGCGCGGACAGCGCGGCCGAAATCCGTTCGAGATCTTCCTCCAGGGCGATCACGTGCAGCACGTCGCCCTCCTGCAAGACCGTGCCCGGCCCGGGCAGCACCACCTCGCCGAGCCGGGACAGGAACGCCACCCGGACCCGGGCCGCCTCCTCCAGCGCGGTGGTCTTCTCACCCACCCAGTCCGCGGCGTAGGCCACCTCGGCCAGCACCACGGCGCCGGTGGGATCCCGCCACAGCGGTTCGCTGCCCTCCGGCAGCAGCCGGCGGAGCATCTGGTCGGCCGTCCACCGGACGGTGGCCACGGTCGGGATGCCGAGCCGCTGGTAGACCTCGGCCCGCCGCGGGTCGTAGATGCGCGCCGCGACCCGCTTCACGCCGAACGATTCACGGGCGACCCGGGCGGCGATCACGTTGGAGTTGTCGCCGCTGCTCACCGCCGCGAACGCGTCCGCGTGCTCGATACCAGCCTCGCTCAGCACATTCTGGTCGAACCCGATCCCGGTGATCTTCTTGCCCTTGAATGTGGACCCCAGCTTGCGGAACGCATCCCGGTCCTGATCGATCACCGCCACCGAGTGGCCCTGGTCCTCAAGGATGTGGGCCAGGGTCGAACCAACCCGCCCGCATCCCATGATCACAATGTGCACGACCGCCCCTTGCGTGAGTACAGTGCTTGCCCAGAGCTCGCGTTATTCAACCAAACACCGCTGCTGAGGCCGCCGCCAGCGGCACCGGCCGCTCGCCCAGGCCTGCGCCTGCGCTTGCTAGCCAGTCTGAATAACGCGCACAGTGGCCCGCCAACGGTATTCCCTGTCTTGACCCGGTGAGACGGCCGGTCACGATACTCGATCAGACTGAACATGAGGTGCAGCGTGGAACCAGCCCGGCCGGCGGCCGACGAACAGCTCGAACTGGACGTCGGCGAGGTCGCCCAGGGCGGCTGGTGCGTGGCCCGGGAGCCAGGCGGGCGGGTCGTCCTGATCCGGCACGCGCTGCCGGGGGAGCGGGTACTGGCCCGGGTGACCGAGGTCACCTCCAGATTCGCGCGGGCCGAGGCGACGGACATCCTGGAGGCCTCGCCGGACCGGGTCAAGCCACCGTGCCCGCACGCCCACCCTGGCGGCTGCGGCGGATGCGACTGGCAGCACGCCAGCCTCGCGGCGCAGCGCCAGTTCAAGGCCTCGGTCATCGGCCAGCAGCTACGGCGGATCGCGGGCCTGGACCGCGAGGTCACCGTGGAGCCGCTGCCCGGCGACGAGGACGGCCTGGGCTGGCGGACCCGGGTCCGCTTCGCGGTGCGGCCCGGCGGCCTGGCCGGCCTGCGCCAGCACCGGTCCCACGACATCATCGACATCGGCACCTGCCCGATCGCGCATCCGCTGGTCAATGAGGCGGCGGTGACCCGGGGCCGCTGGCCGGGCGCGACGTCGGTGGCCGCGGTGACGTCACCGAGCACCGACGAGCGGGCCGTGGTGGTGACCCCGGCGGGGGCGCCACGCCCGCGGGGCGCCCGGGGCCGGGCCGGGGGCCGCCCGCCCGCGCGCAGCCCATCAGCGGGGTCCACCGCGGCCTGGGCCGAGCAGGTGACCGGCCCGGTGCTGGTGTCGGCCGCCGGTGGCGGGCTGACCGCGCTGCGCGGCGGCCCGTTCCTGCACCGGGCCGCGGCCGGCCGGACCTGGCGGACCAGCGCGGGCGTGTTCTGGCAGGTCCACCCGGCTGCGGCCGATGTGCTGGCCGGGGTGGTCAGCGAGGTGCTCGGGCCGCAGCCCGGGGATGTGGCGCTGGATCTGTACTGCGGGGCCGGGCTGTTCGCCGGCTCGCTCGCGGCGGCCGTGGGCCCGTCCGGGGAAGTGATCGGCATCGAATCCGACCGGGCCGCCGTCCGCGATGCCCGGCACAACCTCCGGGACACCCCCTGGGCCCGGGTGCACCGGGGCGACGTCGCCGAGGTGCTCGGCCAGGCCCAATGGGACCAGGCCAGCCTGGCCGTGCTCGACCCGCCCCGGGTCGGCGTGGCCCGCCCCGCGCTGGACCTGCTGCTGCGCCCGGGCA
>DASXIN010000033.1:0-34248 GCA_036497945.1 Streptosporangiaceae bacterium
GGACATCTGGATGACCTGGCCGTCGGCCCGCCGGACCAGCGACGGCGGCTGCCGGTAGCCGGAATTCTGGTATTCGCCGAGCAACTCGACTCCGTCGGCGAGCCGGGGCACCGCAGCGGGCTCAGCTGGATCAGCCGGGGACGGCACAGCCGCGGCCCGCTCGGCGGGCTCGTGCCCGGTGGCCACCGTCATGACGCTGCTCCTCCCTTAGACAGGGAAGGGACCGCCCGGGCCCCCGGGCGGTCCCTCCCTCCCACTGCGCTATTCCCCTCCGAAGAGCACAGTGGGGCGCACTCGGCTCGGGCCAGGCAGGTACTAGAGGCCGAGGACGTTGCCGGAGCCGGCGCTGAGGATGTTGTTCAGGCTGCCGTTGGCGATGGCGACGTTCACCAGGCCGGCCTGAGCCGTGTTGCCGTAGCCGTTCTGGATGAACACGGAGCTGGAGCTGGAGCCGCCGGACCTCGGGTGGCACGCGCAGAGCGTTTCCCGGCTCGGCAGCAGTTCGGCGTGCTCGAGCTCGAGGTCCTGCATGGTCACGGCAGGAAGGGTGGACATGGAGCCTCCTTTTGGAGTGATCGGCCTCGGTCAGGCAGATCATGGTGCCCGCGGCTGCGGGCGCTCGGGTCTCAGGGACCGCTCGGCACCTCTGTGGCGCCGAACCCGAACCTGATGTACGCTCTCTGCCGTACATATCGTTCGGCCATGACCGTACAGTAATGTTTACCGGTGAGTAAGGCAAGGACTGCGGATCGCGACCGAATCCCGACGGATAGATACGGTTAGGGTCATGGCGGCGGATGTTGCAGGGGACGAGCAGGATCCCGGCCAGCACCGCCCACCCACGGCCGCCGCAGCGATGGAATCTGGTACGAACCCGTTGCAGCGCCTGATCCTGGACCGGCTGCGCGAGCGCGGTTTGTCGTACGGCGAGGTGGCCCGGCGCGGTGGGTTGCCCCGGTCCACCGTGTACACCCTGGCGACGACCCGGAACCTGGTCCGGCCGCCCCGCCCGGCCACCCTGGATGGACTGGCCAGGGGTCTCGATCTGCCGGTCTCCGCGATCCGTGCGGCCGCCGCCGAGTCCACCGGGCTGCACTATTACGACGATGTCCCGGCCGCCCCGGAGCATCCGGGGGACCCGGAGCGGGAGCTGCTCATCGCCAGCATCGACGAGCTGACGCCCGAAGACCGGCGCCATGTGGCTGCGCTGGTCGAATCGCTCCGGCGCCGGGAGGCGCCGGAGTCGACCGACCCCTAGCGCCGCGCCCGGCGGCCGCGGGCCGGCCCGGTACCGTGGCGGCGCGGCGGCCGCCACGGCACGGTTGGGCACGGCGGGCTGGGCCGGGCGCCTGTCCCGGCCCACCTGCGCGCGCACCGCTAATCCACCGGCCCGCTGGCCGGTATCCCGAGTTGCTTGGCCAGCTCTCCGTAGGGACCTTCCGGCAGCACTACCCGGGCGACTCGCAAGATGGCCCTGGGATCCTCGCCAGGAGGCCGCAGCACGAAGACCCGGCTGGCCTGCTTGTCGCACGTCACAATGAGCCGGTCGTGGTCGGCCAGGACGATGCGGGGCCGTTCCGCGCTCGGCAGCGCGGCTGGTTCCGGGCTGGATAGCGCCTTGCTCGCCTGGTCCGCAGCCTGGCGGCGTCGGCGGCGCGCCAGCAGCAGCTCGGTGAGGAAGGTCAGCACGATCAGCAGGCCGAGGGCCAGCAGCTCGATCTTGAGCCAGGCTGGCATCCCGGCGGCGTTGGGCGCTCCCGTTGTGGTCGGCACGGCATGGTGCGCTGTGCCTGAGGCCGCGGGCCGTGGTGTGGCCAGGTGCGGCCGGGTAGCCGGGCGTGTCGTGCTGCTGGGCGGTGTCGCGGATGCTGGGCCCGGGATGGTGAGCACGGTGCCGGCGTGGATCGTGTTCGGGTTGGGCCCGATGGCCTGCCAGTTGGCCTCGTACAGGGCTAGCCAGCCGCCAGGCAGGGCCAGCCGGGCCGCGATGGCGGACAAGGTGTCCCCGGCCGCGACCGTGTAGCGGGCGGGCACTGTCCGGCTGGGCAGCATAAGCACGGTGCCGGGACGGATGGTGTTCGGGTCGGGGCCGATGGCCCGCCGGTTGGCCGCATACAGGGTCGGCCAACCACCATGAACGGCGAACCGGGTCGCGATTCTGGACAGGGAGTCGCCGTACCGCACGACATACTTGCTGGCCGGCGGCTTGGCCGCGGTCAGTGGCGCCGCAGGGGCGCTATGCAGGCTGGTCAGGATGACCTGGGTACTACTCGCGGTGCGCGTGCTCGCGTGAGCCGGGTGCACGGATCTCGTGCTGCCGATCGCCATCAGGATGATCGGCAGAATGCTCCAGGCGAGCACCACGCACGCGGACTTGGTCCACGTACGCATGATGCTTTCACTTTCCTTCCAAGGGGATCAGCGCCGAACGCTGCAGGTCCGGACGCCGAAGGGACGGGCCGGTCAGGAAGGAAAGGACTTACGCGGGCGGTACCTCAGGCAGGTAAGACCGCCAGATCGACTTCGCGGCGGCCCGCCGGGCCAGCCGCAGCAAAACCAGGGTGAGCAGCGTCATGAGCGCGGCGCTGAGGCCGGCTTGCAGCCCGCCGCCGCTGCTCCCGCCGACCGTGCTACCCGTGCCACCGCTACCGGTGGGGCCGCCACCGGTGGAGCCGCCGCCGGGGCTGACGGGCAGCCGGGGCAGGGTCGAGGCCGGCGACACCGGGGCGGTGCCGTTACGCAGCGGTGCCGACAGCGAACGCAGGCCACTGGCCAGCGCGACCGATGCGGCAGCGGCCGCGGATCCGCTTCCAGGCTGAAGCGAGGAAGTCGCCCCCGAGCCACTGGGGCCGGCCGGGATAGCCGGGTTAGGCACCACCGTCCCGGTGCCGCCAGGCACGGTGCTGGTGACGCCGGGGAGCACGCCCCCGGTGACCCCGGTGACCGTGCTAGTGACATTCGGCAGCACGCTGCCGGTTACGCCGGTGAGGGTGCTGGTGACGGCTGGGAGGACGCTGCCGGTCACGCCGGTGAGGGTGCTGGTGACGGCTGGGAGCACGCCCCCGGTGACACCGGTGACGGTGCCGGTGAGGGTGCCAGTGACGGCGGGGAGCACGCCGCCGGTGACACCGGTGACGGTGCTGGTGACGGCTGGGAGGACGGATCCGGTAACCCCGCCGACGGTGCCGGTGACCGCGGGAGCCACGGACCCGGTGACGGTGCTGGTGACCGCGGGGAGCACGGACTTGGTGACGCCGGTGACCGCCGGGGCGACGGACCCGGTGACGCCGCTCACGGTGCCGGTGACGGCGGGGAGCACGGACTTGGTGGACCCGGTGACGGCCGGGAGTGTGCTGCCGGTTACGCCGCTGACCGTGCTGGTGACGGCGGGGAGCGTGCTTCCGGTGGAGCCGCTGGCGGCCGGGACGGTGGTTCCGGTGATCCCGCTGACCGCACTGGTGACGGCGGGGAGGGCGGATCCGGTGGGCCCGGTGGTGCCGGTGGCGGCCGGAGGCGCGGTCTTGGTGACGGCGGTGACGGCGCTGGTCACGGTCGGCGGGGTGGCGGCGGTGACACCGCTGATCGTGCCGGTCAGGCCCGACAGCGCGCCGGCCGTCTGGCTGGGCGGGTTCGGCCCGGCGGCGACTGCGGGCTGCGTCTGGGAGTTGCCGTGCAGGGCGCCGGTGACGGTGGACGCGGCGCTGGTCGCGGCGGGCTGCGCGCCGGCCGTGACCTGGCCGACCGTGCTGGTGACGCTGGCCACGGGGGACGTTGGGGCGGCGGCTGGCTGGCTGGAGTGCTCCGGCTGGCTGGTGCCTTGGCCCCCGGTGGGCTGTGCCGCTGCGGGCTGGCTCGCTGCGGGCTGGCTCTGCGGCGCTGACCCCTGGTTGCTGCCCAGGCCCTGGGTCACGCTGCTGACGGTCCCGGCCACGCTGCTCAGGGCCCCGGCGACGCCACTCGGGGCCGGTGGCGGTGAGTTGGTCGCCTGGCTCGCGCCGCTCGTGCTGGCGGCGGCGGGCGGCTGGGCTGGCGGGGCAGCCGGGCTAGCCGGATTCGGCTGCGCCGCACTGGGCTGTGCCGGAGCAGGCTGGGCCGACGCAGACTGAGCCGGACCGGGCTGCGAGGAGCTGGGCGACGCCGCAGCAGGCTGAGTCGGACCGGACTGGGACGTGCTGGGCGGTTGGCTGGGCTGGGTGACGCTCTGCACGGCACCGCTGGCCGCTCCGGTCAGCGAGCTGAGCGCCGACCCGGCACCGCTCGGTCCCGAAGATCCTGGATCTGTCGCGGCTGAGGCGTGATCGGCCAGGAGGAATGCGAAAATCAGCGCTGCGGCAATCCCCCCGCAGACGCAGAGAAAAACCCTCAGAGCCTGGCCTAAGGCTCGTGAGAGGGTTGCGGACCCCTCCACGGCTCGGAGACTACACCGGGTACCGATAATCATCCATACCTACCGGCCAGTTCTGTCCGGGCAGAACCGTCGGCACGACCGCTTAGAAGGGCACCTGGCTGCATGAACACAGCTAGTGGGGATGAGGAACGTATCCGCTACGGAGAAAGGGTGATCCGGCCATGAACTTCGCGCTATCGGACAATTCCGAGGCGGTGGTGCAGTGCGCGGTGGACGGCCAGGTCGCGATAGTCACGATCAACCGGCCACAAGCCCGCAACGCCGTGAACGAGGCGGTCGCGGCCGGGATGGCGGCCTGCTTCGATGAGCTGGACGAGCGCAAGGACGTCCAGGTCATCGTGCTGACCGGGGCAGGCGGCACGTTCAGCGCGGGGATGGACCTCAAGGGCTTCCTGGCCGGCGAGAATCCGACGTCGGGCGGCCGTGGCTTCGCCGGGATCGTGGAACGGCCGCCCGCCAAACCGATCATCGCTGCGGTCGAGGGCTACGCGCTGGCCGGCGGGTTCGAGGTGGCGCTGTCCTGCGACTTGATCGTGGCCAGTGAGGAAGCCAGTTTCGGCCTGCCAGAAGTGACCCGCGGCCTGGTCGCCGCGGCGGGCGGCCTGCTCCGGCTGCCCCGGCGGATCCCTTACCACTTGGCTATGGAAATCGCACTGACCGGACAGCGGCTGCCCGCGGGCCAACTGCACCAGGCTGGGCTGATCAACCGGCTGGTCCCGGCCGGCCAGGCCCTGGCCACGGCCGCCGAACTCGCCGCTCAGATCAGCCAGAATGCCCCGCTCGCCTTGGCCGCCACCAAGCGGGTCATCGTGGAGTCGGTGGACTGGCCGTCCGGCGAAGCCTTCGCCCGCCAGGGCTTGATTGCCGGGCCTGTCTTCGGCTCGGCCGACGCCATGGAGGGGGCACGGGCGTTCGGTGAAAAGAGGGCCCCGGTGTGGCGTGGAGAGTGAGCGATGCTCGCTCGCCCAGCCAGCGCTGCCAGGCAGTTTTTCCTTCGCTTGGCGGTACCCAGCTGGGCGGCCCGGCCACGCGGGCCGCACGAGGCCGCATAGGATCGGGCCGAAAACGACCCGACCACACACCTCGTTGGGGACATTCATGTGCGGAATCGTCGGCTGCCTGGCCCTCACCCTCGAGGCCGACCCGGACCAGGGCTGGGTGCAGACCGCTACCGAGCGGATCAGCCACCGCGGCCCAGACGACGAAGGGTTCTACACCGACGCTGACGTGGCCCTTGGCTTCCGTCGGCTGGCGATCATCGACCTGTCTCCGGGCGGGCATCAGCCGATGTGCTCCGCGGACGGCCGATACTGGATGGTCTACAACGGCGAGATCTACAACTACCTGGAGCTAGGCCAGGAACTGCGGCAGCAGGGCGTGGCGCTGCGCTCGTCCTCGGACTCCGAGGTGCTGCTGGAGATGTACGCCCGGGTGGGCAAGGACGTGGTGCACCGGCTGCGCGGCATGTTCGCGTTCGCCATCTGGGACACCTGGACCCGGGAGCTGTTCTGCGCCCGGGACCAGTTCGGGATCAAGCCGTTCTACTACCGGATCGACCCGGCCCCGGCGCAGCAGCCAGGTTGGCCTGGTGGTCCAGCAGAGCAGCAGGGCTGGTTCCCCGGCCCGGCGGGGCAGCCGGGCGAGCGCGGCGCCGGGCCGGTCCAGCCGTCGGCGTGGGACGCGCCGCCTCCGGGCGGCCGGCACGCGGGCGGCCCAGCCGCCCGGCCTGCCACGGCCAGCGCGCCGCCGAGCCGCGGCGGCGGGCGGCATGCGGCTGGACGGGGCCAGCCGGCTGGCAACCCCGCAGGTCCGGGGGCTGGTGGGCCCGGAGCTGGTGGGCCCGGTGTTGGCGGGCCCGGGGGATCCGGTGCGGGCGGTGGGTTCGCCAGGGACGGCCGGGATGTGGGCGGGTTCACCGGTATGGGCCAGCTGCTGCGCTTCGCTTCGGAACGCAAGTGCCTGGCCAGCCCGGGTGAGCTGAGCCAGCTCGACGGCGACGCACTGCGGCGCTACCTGGCCTTCCAGTACGTTCCGCCGCCCGAGGCGCTGACCCCGCCGATCCGGGTGCTGCCGCCGGGGCACGCGATCATCGCCCGGCCAGGTGGCAGCGTGGACGTGTACCGGTACTGGCGGGCCGACCTGCGCCCGGCGTCGGCGCCTAGCCAGGGCAGCGCCGAGGCGATCCTGGCCGCGATGCGCGACTCGGTCGCCGTGCACCTGCGCAGTGACGCGCCGCTCGGCGCCTTCCTGTCCGGCGGCATCGATTCGGCCGCGATCTGCGCCCTGGCCGCCGAACACCGCCCCGACCTGCTGACTTTCACTGTCGGTTTCGAGCGTGAGGGGTACAGCGAGATCGACCGGGCGCAGGAGACGGCCGCCGCGCTCGGGGTCAAGTCGATCCCGTATGTGATCACGGCGGAGGAGTTCTTCACCCAGCTGCCCCGGATCATCTGGCACCTGGATGACCCGATGGCGGACGCGGCGGCGGTGCCGCTGTGGTTCGTCGCCCGGGAGGCCAGCAAGCACGTCAAGGTGGTGCTCTCCGGCGAAGGCTCGGACGAGCTGTTCGGCGGGTACGCGATCTACCACCAGCCGGGCGTGGTCCGGGCCGGGGAACGGCTGCCGGACCTGGCCCGGATGCCGCTGAAGCGGGCCGCCTCCATGATCCCGGCCGGGGTCAAGGGGAAGGGGTTCCTGGAGCGGACCTCGACCCCGTTGCGGGAGCGCTACATCGGCAACGCGCACGTGTTCATGGGCCCGCAGGTGGACCTGGTGGCCCGGCCGCCGGCCACTGCCGCGTCCAGCGCGTACGCGGTCACCGCGCCGGTCTACCAGCAGGCTGCCCAGGCGGGCCTGGACGACACGTCCACCATGCAACTGGTGGACATCAACACCTGGCTGCACGGCGACATCCTGGTCAAGGCGGACCGGATGACGATGGCGCACAGCCTGGAGCTGCGGGTGCCGTTCCTGGACCGCGAGGTGATGGGGGTGGCGTCCCGGCTGGCCCGCGAGGAGAAGATCGCCGCCGGGACCACGAAACTGGCCTTGCGCCAGGCGATGAGCTCGGTGCTGCCGCAGGCCGCGGCGGAACGGGCCAAGCTGGGCTTCCCGGTGCCGATCGGCTTCTGGCTGAAGGGCGAGATGTACGGCTACGCGGAGCGGCTGCTGCGCGAGGCCCGGACCGACCAATGGATCGACCGGCAGGCCGCGCTCGGCCTGCTCGAGCAGTTCCGGGCAGGCGACCCCGAGGTCAGCTGGCGGCACATCTGGGTGCTGCTGGTGTTCTCGCTCTGGCACCAGATCTACGTCGAGCGGGTGTACGACCCGACCGCGCTGGGCTGGGAACGTGCGCCCAGCCCGGGAGCGGCCTGGTAACTGGGCGCGGGGCCGCGGGGCTGGCGGCGGGGACTCAGCCGAGCAGGCCGAAGCCAGGGCCCTTGCCCGGGCCGTAGGCCGACAGCTTGTCGCGCAGCCGGCCGCGGCCGCGGTGCAGCCGGGACATCACGGTGCCGATAGGCGTGCCCATGATCTCGGCGATCTCCTTGTACGCGTACCCCTCGATGTCAGCCAGGTACACCGCGACGCGGAACTCCTCGGGCAGATCGCGGAGCGCGCGCAGGATCTCGGAGTCGGCCAGCCGGTCGAGCGCCTCAGCCTCGGCCGACCGGGCCTGGGCGGCCAGTGGATCGGCGGGCAGCTGCCATTCCTGGAAGTCACCGCTGGACGCCTGCCGTGGCTCGCGGCGCCGCTTGCGGTAGCTGTTGATGAACGTGTTGGCCAGGATGCGGTGCAGCCACGCCTTCAGGTTGGTGCCCGGGCGGAACTGGTGGAACGCCGCGTAGGCCTTGGCCGAGGTCTCCTGGACCAGGTCCTCCGCGTCGGTGGGGTTGCGGGTCATCCGGAGCGCAGCGGGGTACAGCTGACCGAGGAACGGCACGACGTCCTGTTCGAACCGCCGGTCCTGGTCGGGCGCGTCTTCGCTTGTCCCCATCGGCTGCTCCACTCGATAGTTACCCTGTCAACTGTAGAGACGGATGAGAGCGCTCACTCGGCTCGGTGACTCGGGTCACATTTTTTTCCCCGCGTGTTCGTGCTTCATTCCTACCCAATCAAACTGAATGATTCCTGAAGATGGGCTGTGAGCAACGACGGTGCGCACAGGAGAGATTCGCCGCCCCATCAACCGCTGGATGGGTCTGCCGCGGGTATGAGCTCTGTGCGGTCTGACCAGCCAGTTTACGCCGCGCAGGCGCCTGGTGAGCTGGACCTGGTAGCGGCGGCCGTCCGGCTCGGCGCGGCCACGGTGGCGGGCTGGTCGGACGCCGAGCGGCAGCTAGCGGAGCGGGCTGCCTTGGCGGAGCACGGTCGGCCGGCGGAGCGGGCTGGACTGGCGGGGCGGTTCGACGCCGACGCGGCCCGGGACGAGATCCGGTGTGGCGGCGACCCGCTGGGGGCGGCGTTCTGCGCGCTGCGCGATCCGGCCCAGCGGCGGCCGCTGGGCCAGACGTTCACCCCGGCGGCGGTCATCGAGAGCATGATCTCCTGGGCGGCCGGTACTGGCTGCTGCCCGGCGCGGGTGGTCGACCCGGGCGCCGGATCGGCCCGGTTCCTCATCGCGGCCGGTCGCCGCTGGCCCACGGCCAGCCTGGTCGGCGTGGAGATCGACCCGCTGGCCGCGATCATCGGCCGGGCCAGCCTGGCCGCGGCCGGGCTGGCCGCGCGGTCCCGGATCATCCTGGGCGACTACCGGGCCGTGGCTCTCCCGGCCCGCGGCCCGACCCTGTTCCTGGGCAACCCGCCCTACGTCCGGCACCACCAGATCGCGCCGGAGTGGAAGGACTGGCTGCGCCGCGCGGCGGCCGGGCAGGGCCGGCCGGCCAGCGGGCTCGCCGGGCTGCACGTGCACTTCTTCCTGGCCACCGCGCGGCACGCCCAGCCGGGAGATCTCGGCGCGCTGATCACCGCAGCCGAGTGGCTGGACGTGAACTACGGCCGCTTGGTCCGTGACCTGCTGCTCGGCGTGCTCGGGGCCGAGTCGGTGCACCTGGTCGAGCCCGCCGTGCCGGTGTTCGCGGACGCCATCGCCACCTCGGTCATCAGCTGCTTCCGCCCCGGCCAGGCCGCCCGTGCGGTGCGGCTGGCCCGCGTCGCCAGCCCGGCTGACCTGGGCACACTGGGCGACGGCAGCCCGGTGCCGGCCCAGGTGCTGCGGGACGCGCCGCGCTGGGGCCCGCTGCTGCGGGACGCGCCGCGCCGGGACGCGTTGCGGCGCGACACACCACCCCGGGGGTCTTTGCTGCGCGGCACGCCGCCCTGGCGAGGCTCGCTGAGCAGCGGGCCCGTTCCGGTGCAGGCGGCAGTGCAGGCGGCGGCTGGCCAGGCGCAGCGGGCGCCGCGGGTGCGGTCCGGTCTGCCGGATGGCCACGTCGAGCTGGGCGAGTTGTGCCGGGTGCACCGGGGCCAGGTGACCGGGGCTAATGCCGTGTGGGTCACCGCCGGCCCGCACGCGTTGATCCCGGCCCGCTTCCAGTTCGGCGCCGTGACCAGGGCTCGTGAGTTGTTCGCAGCGGGTGCTGCGCTGCCGCCGGGCGCTGCGCTGCGCCAGGTCATAGACCTGCCCGCCGACCTGGCCGAATTGACCGCTGCGGAGCGGGCCGCGGTGGCCCGCTTCCTCCGCTCCGCGTCGGCCGCCGGGGCGGCCGACGGCTACGTGGCCCGGCACCGTACGCCGTGGTGGCGGGTCCGGCTGGCCGAGCCGCCGCCCATCCTGGCTAGCTACATGGCCCGGCGGCCACCGGCCTTCGTGCGCAACCTGGCCGGGGCCCGGTTCCTCAACATCGCGCACGGGCTCTATCCGCGCCAGCCGCTGTCAGCCCGGCTGCTGGACGCGCTGGCCGGCTACCTCAGCCGGTCGGTAAGCACCGGCCAGGGCCGGGTCTACGCCGGCGGCCTGGTCAAGTTCGAGCCGAAGGAGATGGAGCGCCTCCCCGTCCCCACCCCCGATCTCCTCGCTGCTGCGGAGCAGGAGTGTCTGGCGTGACAGCCGGCGTGGGGCGTCCGGGAGCACCGCGAAAGGGGCGGCCTGGAGGGCGGCAGCGTGGAGCGTTAGGAGGCGGCGGGCGCTAGATCCAGCCGTGGTACCACATGTGCGACAGCCAGGACGCGTACGGGATGACCCGGGCCGCGATGATCGGGTACAGGTAGGCGAAGTTCAGCAGCACCCCGAGCAGGTACGCGCCGGCTACCGCCGCGCCCACCGTGCGCCGGGTGGTGGACGCCTGCGCCGACCCGATGATCAGCCCCAGGCAGAGCGTGATCGAGATGATCAGGAACGGCTCGAACTCCAGCGCGTAGAAGAAGAACTCGGTCCGGTGATCGTGCACCGCGAACCAGAACCAGGGCAGCCAGCCCACCGCCACGAGGAGCAGCAGCGCCCCGGCCCGCCAGTCACGGCGGGTCAGCCACCAGCCGAGGCACACGATCAGCGTGGCGATGGACGCCCACCAGATCAGCGGCGTGCCGATGGCCAGCACTTCCTGCGCCTTGCTGGTGGCGCAGGTCCCCTTGCCGCCGCCCGCCGGGCAGGCCCAGAAGAACGCCACCGGCCTGCTCATCACCAGCCAGGTCCAGGGCTGCGACTGGTACGGGTGATGCGTGGTCAGGCCGAGGTGGAACTGCAGGATCTGCTTCTGGTACTCCAGGAACGAGCCCAGCGCGGCGATCACCGGGGTGTGGATGCCGTTCGACGCGGCCCACTGCCGGTCGTAGCCGGAGTTGGTGAAGAACCAGCCGGACCAGGTGACCAGGTACACCCCGAGGGGCAGCAGGCCGAACCAGGCGGGCAGCCAGCGGTTCTGCTTCAGCACGGCGGGCAGCCCACCGGGCAGGCCGACCGCCCGGCGCGCGCCGCAGTCCCACGCGATGAGCAGGACGGCAAAGCCGAGCACGTACCAGATCGCGTCCCACTTGGAGGCCAGGGCCAGCCCGATGCACACCCCGGCGCCGATCCGCCACCGGGTGACCAAGACCCTGGGAGCGGCAAACTCGCCCGGGGACTCCTCGGCCGCCGCGGCCAGCCGGGCCCGGGTGAGGTCGCGGTCCACCACCAGGCAGCCAAACGTGGCCAGCAGCCAGAACATCAGGAAGATGTCCAGCAGCGCGGTCCGGCTCATCACGAACTCGAGCCCGTCCAGCGCCATCAGCAGGCCGGCCACGCAGCCGAGCAGGGTGGACCGGGTCATCCGCCGGGTGATCCGGGCCAGCAGCAGGATGGCCAGCGTCCCGATCAGTGCGGTGGCGAACCGCCAGCCGAACGGATTCAGCCCGAACGTCCACTCGCCGAACGCGATGAACAGCTTGCCCAGCGGCGGGTGCACGACGAATTCGCCGCCGTGGGTGAAAATATGCGAGTCTCCGCGGACCAGCAGCGCGTTGCGCCCGGCGACGTAGTTGTGCTCGACACCGAAGCGCTGGATGCCCAGTGCGTCCGGCACGTAGTACGTCTCATCGAAGATGACGCTCTTCGGCACGCCCAGCCGGTTGAACCGGAGGAACGCGCCGAACAAAGTGACCAGCACCGGCCCGGCCCAGCCCCAGAACTCGCTGCCGGGCATGATCGGCAGCAGCCGGGCGCGCAGCGCGGACACCGGTGAGGTGGTGGCGGCGACTGGGTCGGCGGCCGCCCGGGATCCAATCATCGGTCACATCGTATGGGTGCGGGACACCATCTGGTGGGCCAGATCGCGACGTATCGTCACGGGTACCGGCCAGCCGGGTCACCAGGCAGGCGGCCCGCACGTAACGTGGTCCCCGGCATGAACAGCAGCGACAGCGGCACGCCCGGCCGCACCCACCCAGGCACTGGCACCCTGACCGTGGCGGCCGTGCCCATCGGCCGGCCCGGCGACGCCTCGCCGCTGCTCGCCCACGCGCTGACCACCGCGCCAGTGATCGCGGCCGAGGACACCCGGCGGCTGCGCAAGCTGGCCGCCGCGCTGGGCGTCGAACCAGCCGGGAAGATCATCTCCTACTACGACGCGGTCGAGCGGAGCCGCGAGCCACGCCTGGTCGAGACGCTGCTCGGCGGCCAGGACGTGCTGTTGATCACCGACGCGGGCATGCCGGTGATCAGCGACCCCGGCTACCGGCTGGTCGCGGCGGCGGCCGCGGCGGGGGTCGCGGTGACCGTGCTGCCCGGGCCGTCCGCGGTGATCGCCGCGCTGGCCGTGTCCGGGCTGCCGAGCGACCGGTTCTGCTTCGAGGGCTTCCCGCCGCGCAAGCCAGGTGAGCGGGCCCAGAGGTTCGCCGAGCTGGTCGGCGAGCCGCGCACCATGGTCTTCTTCGAGTCGCCGCGGCGGCTGGCCACGACCCTGGCCAACCTGAGCACAGCCTTCGGCGCCGATCGCCGCGCGGTGGTCTGCCGCGAGCTGACCAAGACCCACGAGGAAGTGCGCCGCGGCACCCTGGCCGAGCTCGCTGCCTGGGCCGCGGACGGCGTGCTGGGTGAGGTCACCCTGGTGGTCGCGGGCGCGGCCGGGACCACTGACGCCGCCGCCAGCCGCACCCCGGCCGCGGCGGCGGAAGAGGTCGAACGGCGGATCGCGGCTGGTCAGCCGCGCAACGCCGCCGTCGCGGCGGTGGCCCAGGAGTCCGGGCTGCGCCGGGCCGAGGTCTACGACGCCGTGGTGGCCGCCCGCCGCGGCAGCGACGCCCAGGACGCGGGCCCGGAGTCCAGGTAATCCGGTCGGCACCTGTCCAGCCTGGCCCTAGGCTGTGACCATGTCCGTTACGACCCGTCACATTCTCACCGCGCCGGCCTGGCCCTACGCGAACGGCCCCCGGCACATCGGCCATGTCTCCGGCTTCGGCCTGCCGTCCGACATGTTCAGCCGGTACCAGCGGATGGCGGGCAACCGGGTGCTGATGGTCAGCGGCACCGACGAGCATGGCACACCGATCCAGGTCGCCGCGGACGCGGAAGGGATGACCGCGCGCCAGCTGGCCGACCGGTACAACCGGGTCATCGCGGAGGACCTGCGCTCGCTCGGCCTGTCCTATGACCTGTTCACCCGGACCACGACGGGCAACCACTACGCGGTGGTCCAGGAGATCTTCCTCGGCCTGCTCAAGAACGGCTACATCTTCCCGCAGACCACGCTGGGCGCGATCTCCCCCTCTACCGGCCGCACCCTGCCCGACCGGTACATCGAGGGCACCTGCCCGATCTGTGGCTACGAGCACGCCCGCGGTGACCAGTGCGACAACTGCGGCAACCAGCTCGACCCGGTGGACCTGATCAATCCCCGCTCCAAGATCAACGGGGAGACGCCCAAGTTCGTCGAGACCGAGCAGTACTTCCTCGACCTGCCCGCGTTCACCGAGGTGCTGGGCAAGTGGCTGCAGAGCAAGCAGGGCCAGTGGCGGCCGAACGTGCTCAACTTCTCCCTCAACCTGCTCGACGAGCTGCGCCCCCAGGCCATCACCCGGGACCTGGACTGGGGCGTCCCGGTCCCGCTGGACGGCTGGCGGGACCGCCCGGACAAGCGCATCTACGTCTGGTTCGACGCGGTCATCGGCTATCTGTCCGCCTCGATCGAGTGGGCGCGACGGTACGGCACTGACCCGGACGAGTGGCGCGCCTGGTGGCAGTCCGCGGACGCCGAGTCCTACTACTTCATGGGCAAGGACAACATCGTCTTCCACTCCGAGATCTGGCCGGCCATGCTGTTCGGCTACTCCGGTGTAGGCGCGAAGGATGGCACACCCGGCGCCCTCGGTGCGCTGAACGTGCCCACCGAGGTGGTGTCCAGCGAGTACCTGACCATGGAGGGGCGGAAGTTCTCCTCGTCCCGCGCGGTGGTCATCTACGTCCGCGACTTCCTGGCCCGCTACGACGTGGACGCGCTGCGCTACTACGTGGCGGTGGCCGGCCCGGAGAACCAGGACACCGACTTCACCTGGAGCGAGTTCCTCCGGCGCAACAACGACGAACTGGTCGCCACCTGGGGCAACCTGGTCAACCGGTCGGTGTCGTTCGCCGCGCGCAACATCGGCTCGATCCCCGAGCCCGGCCACCTGACCGAGGTTGACCGGAACATCCTGGAGCGGTCTCAGCAGGCGTTCGGCCAGGTCGGTGCGTCGCTGGCCCGGTCGCGGTTCAAGGCCGGGGTGAACGAGGCGATGCGCGCGGTGGCCGAGGCCAACAAGTACATGTCCGACCAGGCGCCGTGGAAGCTGCGCGAATCGGACCCGGAGCGGATGCGCACCGTGCTGCACGTCGTGCTGCAACTGGTGAGCGACGCGAAGACGCTGCTCACCCCGTTCCTGCCGGAGTCGTCGGGCAAGGTGTACCGGATGCTGGGCGGCGAGGACGAGTGGTCCGGCACGCCGCGGATCGAAGAGGTCGACGAGGACGGCGGCCCGCCCTACCCGGTGATCACCGGCGACTACGACACGGCCGCCCGCTGGGAGTCCCAGCCGGTCAAGCCGGGTACCCCGCTGGCCACCCCGGCCCCGCTGTTCACCAAACTCGACCCGTCCATCGTGGCGGAGGAACTGGCCCGGCTGGAGCAGCCGTGACCGGGATACCCTGGTGACCGCCCCGGTCCGCGACCAGTACGGGCGACCGCCCGCCGCCGACCCGGAGCCGCTGCCGGCCAGCGCGTTCGACAGCCACTGCCACCTCGACCTGGTCCTCGGGCCGGTCGCGGACGTGCTGAACCGGGCGGCCGCGGCCCGGATCACCCGGGTGGTCACGGTCGGCACCGACCTGCCGTCCTGCTACACGGCCGTGACCACCGCGGCGGACCACGACCCGGTCTACGCCGCGCTGGCCATCCACCCCAACGAGACGGCCCGGGTGGACGGCGACGCGCCCCGGGCCGGCGTTATGCAGGAATTGGCTGAGCTGGTCGCGCTTCCACAGGTCCGTGCGGTCGGCGAGACCGGGCTGGATTATTACTGGGACGACGCGCCGCACGACGTGCAGCAGGATTGGTTCCGCGCGCACATCGCGCTGGCCAAGCAGGTGGGCAAGCCGCTGATGATCCACGACCGGGACGCGCACGAGGACATCCTGCGCATCCTGGCCGAGGAGGGCGCGCCGGAGACGGTGATCTTTCACTGTTTCTCCGGCGACGCCGAGCTGGCCAAGCGCTGCGTGGACGCCGGCTACCTGCTCAGCTTCGCGGGCGTGCTGACGTTCGGCAACGCGGCGCAGCTGCGCGAGGCGGCCGCGGTGACGCCGCCCGGCCAGTTGCTGGCCGAGACCGACGCGCCGTTCCTCACCCCGGTGCCCAACCGCGGCAAGTCGAACTCGCCGGCCCAGGTGGCGCACACGATCCGCGCGCTGGCCGCCATCAAGCAGCTGGACGCGGCCGAGCTGTGCACCATCCTGGAGGCGACCGGCCAGCGCGTCTTCGGCCCGTGGTAGGTACTGGCCCGCTGCTTGGCCCAGCGGAGATCCGCTCGATCGCGGCCCGGCTGGGCATCCGGCCGTCCAAGCGCCTCGGCCAGAACTTCGTCACCGACCCCGGCACGGTGCGCCGCATCACGGCGCTGGCCGACCTCGCGCCGGACGATGTCGTGCTGGAGGTGGGCCCCGGCTTCGGCTCGCTCACCCTGGCCCTGCTGCCGGCCGCGCGCCAGGTGACCGCGATCGAGGTCGATCCGCTGCTGGCCGCCGAGCTGCAGCGCACCGTCGCGGCCCACACCCCCTCTTTGGCTGAACGCCTGTACGTGCTGACGGCCGACGCGCTGCGGATCACCGACCTGCCCGGTCGTGCGCCTACGGCGCTCGTGGCTAACTTGCCGTACAACGTGGCTGTGCCGGTCGTGCTGCACCTGCTGGCCACGGTGCCGTCGCTGCGCCATGGGCTGGTCATGGTGCAGGCCGAGGTGGCCGACCGGATGACGGCCGGCCCGGGCAGCCGGGTCTACGGGGTGCCCTCGGTCAAGCTGGCCTGGTACGCGGCCGCCCGCCGGGCCGGGCCGGTGCCGCGCACCGTGTTCTGGCCGGTGCCGAACGTGGACTCGGGGCTGGTCGCGTTCACCCGGCGTGAGCCGCCAGCGGCTGATGTGCCCCGCGAGGACGTGTTCGCCGTGGTGGACGCGGCGTTCGCGCAGCGGCGCAAGACGCTCCGCGCCGCGCTGGCCCGGTGGGCCGGGTCAGCCGCGGACGCGGAGCGGATCCTGCGCGCGGCCGGGGTGGACCCCAGCGCCCGCGGCGAGTCGCTCGGGGTAGCCGACTTCGCTCGGATCGCCGCCGTGCGCTGATCTTCGTCAGTGCGGTGAGCTGTGCCCCACCCGTGGGGCACAACTCACCGCGATCATGGAGTCCGCGGGTTAGGGCAGCGACCACTGCTGGTTGGCGCCGCCGTTGCAGGTGTACAGGATCAGCTGGGTTCCGTTGGTCTTGTTGGACCCCGGGTCGTCCAGGCACTTGCCGGAGGTTGGGTTGACCAGCTGGCCGTTTTGCGCCTGCCATTGCTGGTTGGCGCCGCCGTTGCAGGTCCACCACTCGATCAGGGTGCCGTTGGAGTAGTTGGCGCCGGTGATGTCCAGGCAGCCGCCGTCGATCTGGATGGTCCCGTTGCTCGCCACGGTCCAGTTCTGGGCGCCGGTGTTGCCGTCGCACGCCCACATCTGCACCTTGTTGCCGTTGCTGCCGCTGGCGTTGTTGTTGTCCATGCAGGCGGTGTTGCTGTCCCCGGCCGCGACGATCCCGGTCGCCGGGTGGCTCGGCACCGCGTAGCCGGCCGAGACGATGTTGGCCTGCACGGAGTTGTCGGCCGCGTCGGTCGGGTAGCCGGACGTCATGACGCCCTCGAAGAACGACCCGGCGGAACTGTTGCTGTTGTCGCCGCCGATGCCGAGGATGATGGCGCCCTCCTGGTGCATCGGTGCGTAACCGGAGGTCGTGGGCAGCGCCCCGTTGTACCAGGTGGTCAGCCCGCCTGAGCCGGCGTTGCCGCCCTTGATCGCGTAGGTCGTCGTGCCGTTGTTCTTCACCAGCGCGGTGACGAACGCGCTGGAGTTGCCCTGGTTGGCGGTGTTGTTGCCGTTGCCGCCGGCGAACAGCCCGTTCTCCAGGTCGGCCTGGACCCACGGGCCAGACCCGGTGCAGGGCGTGAACCAGCACAACTTGCCGAAGTAGACCGCGTCCATGTGCCCGTTGCCGTTGTCGTCGTTGTTCGTCTCGGCGTTGCCGTAGTCGAAACAGCAGCCACTGTTTACATGGGTGCCGGCGGCCACCATGTAGGCGCCCTGCGGCTGCGATCCGGTGGCTACCCCAGAGGTGGCGTCGTCCCGGTACCCGACTCCGGGCGAGACATACACCCCGTAGACCAGGTGGCCGCCGGCCATGACCGGCAGCGCGGCCGCGTTCGCGCCGACATCCGCGGCACCGGCGCCACCGGCTGGCCCGATCGTCAGGTTGTTGCCATGCCCGGACTGGTCGTAGATCTCGGTGATAGTGCACGAGGTGCCCGCGCAGAAACTGGTCTGCGTCGCCGCGTTGGCGTAGCCGCCGGTGGTCAGCGGGGAGATGTTCGTGGTGCTCCCATCCGACGCCCGCTTGACCTGGTACAGCGGGCCGTCATAGGCCGCGTACAGGGCCCGCACGGTGCTGTGCGCGGCCACGCACGGGGTGCCGGCCGCGGCATAGATGTCGCACGGCTCCGACGTGGCGGCCTGGGCCGGGGCGGGCACGGCAGCCAGCGCGCTGGCGGTGAGTGCGGCGGCCGCTCCCGCCGCCAGCACAGCCTTTCTTAAGTGCCTAAGTACTAACCCAATAACCATGGTGAACCTCTCTGTTCCCTGGGCGGGTCTCAGTTGGTAACGGACCTGATCACAGCTAGTGTGAGCGCTAACAATGGAAATGCTCAAAAGGCTGTGCGTATTGACCTCCCGGGTGGATGTGACCGTGAATGCTGAGACAGCTCTGACTATGGCTCTGGGGTGCAGGTCCGTCAAGGCCATGGACAGCGCCGTTGTCGGCGACCGCTACGATCAGATCATCGTGACCGCTGTGACTGCGCGGGTGCCCGCGAAGGTGAATCTCCAGCTCTCGGTGGGCCCGCCACGCGCTGACGGCTACCACGACCTGGTGACGGTTTTCCATGCCCTGGCCCTGTTCGACGAGGTCACCGTCGCGCCCGCGGAAACCGACAGCGTACGGGTCAGCGGGGAGGGCGCGGCCAGCGTTCCGCTGGACGGGGACAACCTGGCCGCCCGGGCGGTCGCCGCGCTGACCGACGCCGTCGGGCCGGGCTGCCGCGACGAGCCCGGGGTAGCCATCGAGATCAGGAAGCGGATCCCGGTCGCCGCCGGGCTGGCCGGCGGCAGCGCCGACGCGGCCGGTGCCCTGGTCGCCTGCAACGAGCTGTGGGGTACCGGGCTGAGCCAGCAGGAACTGGCCGAGGTGGCCGCGCGGGTCGGCAGCGATGTGGCGTTCGCGCTGCTCGGTGGCACCGCGATCGGCCTGGGCCGGGGCGAGCAGGTCACCCCGGCGCTGGTCTCCGGCACGTATCACTGGGTGCTCGCGTTCGCCGCCGAACAGCTGTCCACCGCCGCGGTGTACGCCGCCTGCGACCGGCTCCGGGCCACCCAGGCCGACCGGGCCACCCAGGCCGACCGGGCCCACGGGGACGGGCCGGGCGAATCGGCCGCCGGGCGGCCGACCGACGGGTCGTGGGCCGAGCCGCAGCTGAGCACCGCGCTGATGGCCGCGCTGCGCAGCGGCGACCCGACGGAGGTCGGCCCGCTGCTGGTCAACGACCTGGAGCCGGCCGCCATGTCGCTGCTGCCCCGGCTGCGCCGGGCGCTGGCCGCGGGCCGGGAGCACGGCGCGCTCGGCGCCATCGTCTCCGGGTCCGGGCCGACCTGCGCCTACCTGGCCCGGGACGGGGCCCATGCCCGGGACCTGGCCGTGGCGCTGACCAGTGCGGACGTGTGCCGGTCAGTGGTCAGCGTGACCGGCCCGGCGCCCGGCGCCACGGTACTCAGCCCGGCCGCCGACCAGCGGTGGTGACCGGGCCGGTGAACCTGGTCAACCTGGAACGTGCGGTCAAGGCGTACGGCGAGCGGCCGCTGCTGGCCGGGGTGTCGGCCGGGGTGGCGATTGGCGACCGGATCGGCGTCGTCGGCCGCAACGGCGCGGGCAAGAGCACCCTGCTGGCCGTGCTGGCCGGCCAGGAGCCGCTGGATAGCGGCCGGGCCACTCGGACCAGGGACGTCCGGATCGGCATGCTGCCGCAGCGCAGCGAGCTGACCGGGACGGTGCACAGCGTCGTGCTGGGCGACACGCCGGAGCATGTCTGGGCCGCGAACCCGCGGACCCGGTCGGTGCTCGCCGCGCTGCTGCCCGGGGTGAACCTGGCCGGGCCGGCCGACCGGCTGTCCGGCGGTGAGTCGCGCCGGGTCGCGCTGGCCGCGGTGCTGATCGGGGAGCACGACCTGCTGCTGCTCGACGAGCCGACCAACCACCTGGACATCGAGGCCATCGACTGGCTGGCCCGGCACCTGGTGCAGCGATCCGAGGCACTGGTCGCGGTGACCCACGACCGGTGGTTCCTGGACGCGGTGTGCAACCGCACCTGGGAGCTAGTCGACGGGCAGCTGCACAGCTACGACGGTGGATACGCCGCGTTCGTGCTGGCCCGGGCCGAGCGCGCCCGGATCGCCGAGGCCACCGACCGGCGGCGGCGGAACCTGCTGCGCAAGGAGCTGGCCTGGCTGCGCCGCGGGCCGCCCGCCCGGACCAGCAAGCCCCGGTTCCGGATCGACGCGGCCAACGCCCTCATCGCCGGGGAGCCGCCGCCCCGGGACGGCGTGGAGCTGACCCGGCTGGCCACTGCCCGGCTGGGCAAGACCGTGATCGACGCCGCGGATGTCACCGTCACGGCCGGCCCACGGATTCTGCTCGACGACGTCACCTGGCAGCTCGGGCCAGGCGAGCGGGTCGGGCTGGTCGGGCCCAACGGCAGCGGCAAGAGCACCCTGCTCAACGTCCTGGCCGAAGACGAGGCGGGCGAGGCAGGCCTGCACGTGGCCGGGCGGATCACCGAGGGGAAGACTGTGCGCCTCGGCTACCTGCGGCAGAGCGACACCGAGCTGGACCCGGCGCTCACCCCCCGGGAGGCAGTCACCGAGGTGCGCGGCACGCTCGACTCGGCCCAGGGCGCCGCGGCCGCCAGCCAGCTGCTGGACCAGCTCGGGCTGCGCGGCGACACCCAGTGGACGCCAGCCGCTGAGCTGTCCGGCGGGGAACGGCGGCGGCTGCAGCTGCTCCGCATCCTGCTCGCCGAGCCGAACGTGCTGTTCCTCGATGAGCCGACCAACGACCTGGACGTGGACACGCTGACCGAGCTCGAGGACCTGCTGGACGGCTGGCCGGGCTCGCTGATACTGGTCAGCCACGACCGGTACTTCCTGGAGCGGGTGACCGACCACGTGCTGGCCCTGCTCGGCGACGGCCGGCTCGGCTACCTGCCGGGCGGGGTGGACGAGTACCTGGAGCGCCGCCGGGCCGCCACCGCGGCCGGCCCGGGCGGGGATGGCCGCGCGGCCGGCGCCGCGGCGGCCAGCCAGGACGGCTCAGCGGCCGCCACCGGGACCGGGCCGCGGCCGGGCTCGGCCGCCACCCAGCGCGCCGCACGCAAGGAAATGCAGCGGCTGGAACGGCAGATCGAGCGGCTGTCCACCCGGGAAACCGAACTGACCACGGAACTAGCCGAGCACGCCAGCGACTACGTCCGGCTGACCGAGCTCGGCGCGCAACTGAAGGGCGTTCAGCAAGAAAAGGGTCGGCTTGAGGAGCAGTGGCTGGAGGCAGCCGAGCAGTCCGGCTAAACCTACATATGTAGCTTTGCTCGCTGCGGGCGGCCGGCTGGCCCGGCGGCCGGTTGGCTGGCCCGGGCGGTTGGCTGGCCCGGCTCGGGCAGTCAGGCGTCCAGCGGCGCGAGCAGCACCCGGAGCAGGTCAGCCAGGGTGGTCCGGTCGGTGGCGCTGAGCCCGTTCAGCAGCGTCTGCTCGTGCTTGACCAGGTCGGCCAGGGCCGCGTCCACCCGGGTCCGGCCGGCTGGGGTCAGCGTGACCAGCACGCCGCGCCGGTCCATCGGATCCGGCTCGCGGCGGACCAGTCCGGCGGCGGCCAGCCGGTCCACCCGGTTGGTCATCGTGCCCGACGTGACCAGGGTGGCCCGGAGCAGCGCCCCGGGCGTGAGCTGATACGGGGGTCCCGTTCTGCGCAACGCGGAGAGCACGTCGAACTCCCAGGTCTCCAGGTCGTGCGCGGCGAACGCGGCGCGCCGGGCCAGGTCCAGGTGCCGGGCCAGCCGGGAGACCCGGCTGAGCACCTGCAGTGGCTCCACGTCCAGGTCGGGCCGCTCGGCCCGCCAGGCAGCGACCAGATCGTCCACCTCGTCCCGCTGCGCACCGCCACGGCCTGGACGTTCATCCATGCGCGCAGCATATCTCTTGACATCAAGAGTGTGGCCAGCCAGCGTCAGTCGTATACCTTCACGTCGAGAGAAGAGGAGGGTCGTGGGATGTGGGACCCAGGCGCCTACTTGCGGTTCGGCAGCGAACGAGCGCGGCCTTTCTTCGACCTGCTCACCCAGGTACAGGCGGCCGATCCTGACTACGTGGTGGACCTGGGCTCCGGCGCGGGCAACCTGACCGCGCTGCTCGCCGCGCGCTGGCCCGAGGCTTACGTGCTGGGCGTGGACAACTCGGCGGAAATGATCGCGGCGGCCCGGGCCGAAGTCAGCGGCGCGGCTGGCCGCGGCGCGCCTGACGAGCGGCGGCTTGCCTTTGCCCGGGCCGACATCCGGACCTGGCAGCCGGGCCGCCCGGTAGACGTGATCGTCTGCAACGCCGTACTGCAATGGGTGCCGGGTCACCTCAGCCTGCTGACCAGCTGGGCAGGCTGGCTGGCCGCGGACGGCTGGCTGGCCGTCCAGCTGCCCGGCAACTTCGACCAGCCCAGCCACACCATCCTGCGTGACCTGGCCGCGTCGGCCCGGTGGCGGCCGCTGCTGGACGGCGTCCGGCTCAACCGCCAGGCCATGGATCCCGGGGCCTACCTGGACGTGCTGGCCGCGGCGGAGTGCGAGGTGGACGCCTGGGAAACCACCTACCTGCACGTGCTGCACGGTGAGAACGCCGTGCTCGACTGGTACCGGGGCAGCGGGCTGCGCCCGGTGCTGGCCGCACTCACCCCGGACGACGGGGCCGACTTCACCGCCGAATACGGCGCCCAGCTGCGCGCGGCCTACCCGCCTGCCCGGTATGGAACGGTGCTGCCGTTCCGGCGCATCTTCGTGGTCGCGCACCGCTAGCCTGCCGCCTTGGGGCGCGGCCGGCCGGTCACTTCCGGGCGCGCCTGGCCGGGGTCACTTCCGTGCGCGCTTGACTACCTCGGGGGAGATCCGCGGCTTGGCTTCGAGCTGGGACAGGCCGTTCCAGGCCAGGTTGATCAGGTGCGCGGCCACCTCTTCCAGCTTCGGCTTGCGCGCGTCCAGCCACCACTGGCCGGTCATCGCGACCATGCCGACCAGCATCTGCGCGTACATCGGGACCAGCTTGGGGTCATAACCGCGGGCGGCGAAGAAGTCGGACAGGATGTACTCCACCTGGCTGGCGATGTCGCTGATCAGGCTGCCGAAGGTGCCTGCCCCCGAGGCCGGGTGCGAATCGCGGACCAGGATGCGGAACCCGTCCGAGTCGTCCTCGATGTACTTGAGCAGCACCACCGCCGCGGCTTCGAACTTCTCCTTGGTGTGCGCGCCGCCGAGAATCTCGGTGGCCATCGTCAGCAGCC
Source organism: Streptosporangiaceae bacterium (assembly GCA_036497945.1). Taxonomy (GTDB): domain Bacteria; phylum Actinomycetota; class Actinomycetes; order Streptosporangiales; family Streptosporangiaceae; genus RYN-230. The sequence goes on from DASXIN010000033.1 coordinate 23,232, forward strand.
GCTCCACCTCACGGTCCACCACCACCGCGTAGAGGCCCTCTTTGCCGCCGAAGTGCTCGTACACGACCGGCTTGGACACCCCGGCCTGCGCGGCGATCTCCTCGATCGACGTGCCTTCGAAGCCACGCTCGGCGAACAGGCGACGGCCGACGTCGAGCAGTTGCTCGCGGCGTTCCTTTCCGGTCATCCGCTTGCGGTGGTTGGTGCCAGCGTCCGAATTGCTCACCAGCCCATCATGGCCATCAAGCAGCGTTCCGGTCACCTGACTTGGCCGCCTGCGCGACCGGCTTGCGGTCGTCCACCCGGGTCACCTGCCGGTCGGTCATCGAGCCGAGCTGCTTGCCGCGCAGGCCGGTGAGCCTGCCGGACAGCCGGGAACTGTCCGGCCACCGGACGTCGTAGGCCCAGCCGAGCCGTTCTGCCCAGGCGATGACCCGCGCGCTGGTGTCGATCTGGCCCTTGAGCGCACCGTGCCGGGCACAGGTCGGATCGGAGTGGTGCAGGTTGTGCCAGGACTCACCGAACGACGGGATGGCCAGCCAGGCGACGTTGCGCGACTTGTCCCGCACCTCGAAGTCCTCGTTGCCGAACGTGTGGCAGACCGAGTTGATCGACCAGGTCACGTGGTGCAGCAGGCAGATCCGGATCAGGCTGGCCCAGAAGAACGCGGTGAGCGCGCCGACCAGGGACAGCGACCACAGGCCGCCGATCAGCGCCGGGAGGAGCAGCGAAACGGCCACCCAGAGCGGGAACAGCCCGGAGATCCGGCGCACATCGCGGTCGGCCAGCAGGTCCGGGCAGAACTTGGCCTGCGAGGTGCGGTTCGGGTTGAACAGCCAGCCGATGTGCGCGTAGCCCAGGCCCTTGGTCAGCGCCTTCCAGTCGCTGCCAAAGCGCCACGGCGAGTGCGGGTCACCCTCTTTGTCGCTGTACTTGTGGTGCCGCCGGTGATCAGCCACCCAGGTCAGCACCGGCCCCTCGATGGCCAGGCTGCCCGCGATGGCCAGCGCGATCTTCAGCCCCCGGTTGGCCTTGAACGAGGAATGCGTGAAATAGCGGTGGAAGCCCATGCTGATCCCCATCCCGGAGACCACATAGAAGACCAGCCCGATCACCGCGTCGGGCCAGCTGATCAAGCCCCAGATCGCGGCCAGCGGTATCGCGGCCAGCAGCGCGAGCAGCGGGACGGCGACGAACGCCCCGACCAGGAACTGGGCCAGCGGCCCGGTCGGCTCAGCTTCTATCTCGGGCAGCGGCGTGCGCCGGGTGACCTGGGGTGCCGGGCTCGGGACGGTTCCCGTGCTGACGGTCTCGGGGGAGGCAGTCATTGGTGAACCTCACTCTGCTGTCTGGGGCCTGCGGGTGGGCCGCGCGTCGCTGTTCCGACGGCACTACCCAGCTCCGCCGAATTCATGACGCTTACGTCACCGTAACCTACGAAACCGTAAGTTGCACAATCCCCAGCGAAAGATTTCACCTAGTAGCCGAGTGCAGTCCGCTGCGTATCCGTCTGATCCGTCTCAGATGACGAGACGCGCTGCGCTGAGTAGCCCACCCTCACGCGCTGTCGCGTACCTGGGCGGCGTGGTTTGCTTGTGGGCACTGGTGACCTGACGCCCGGTAAAGTTGCGGCTGGACTCGATCCCGGGTCGTCTAGCCTGGCAGGACGAGAGACTTTGACTCTCTTAACGAAGGTTCGAATCCTTCCCCGGGAGCCCTACCCTGGTTCGGTACCTACCCCGGGTGCTTCCGCGCTTCCCCTGTCATCCCTGGCGTCGAGCGCCGCGCGGGCCCAGCCTTCGATTCGCCGGTACAGGCCCGCGCTATGCAGCACATCAATGCGGAGGCATCCGTGGTAGTCGGCCCCCACGTTCTTGCGGATGGTCCGTGGGTTGTGCCGCTTGAGCACCGCCTTGTAGAAGCCTTCCGGATCCGAGTCCGTGACGCCTGCCCAGAAGCGCTCAGCTGCTTTTACGTTCGCGGTCTCGTGGATGTAGACCCGGAAGCGCAGCTGGGCCTGCTGGATTCCGGCTGCTGCGAGGAAGCGCAGGAAGAATCTGATCAGCCCAGGATCGCTGTTGATGAAGAGGACCCGTTCCCTGAGCTCTTGGGGTTTGCTCTTGGTGCCCTCGCACCAGTAGGCGATTGCGCCGGCGATGAGGATCTCGCGCTCGGACAGTTCGCCGATCTCAGCTGCGGCCGCCGCGCGGGCGGCCTCACGCTTCGCTTCGCGGGCAGGGCGCTCGATCGCCCAGTACCGACGCGAGCCCTCGGCTGAGCGCTTACAGCATTCCTCGTAGCTGAGCCGATTGGGGCGGGGCATGTCACGGACCCAGAGCGAAACCGAACTCTTGGAGACTCCCAAGGCCCCAGCGATCTCCGTGTACTTCAGGCCTTTCTCGCGCAATTTCCGCGCCTTGGCCCGCAGCTCGTCCTTGGCGTTGGGGCGGCGGGTCCATTCGGGTGGCGGCTCGCCGCGTAGCGCCTTGTCCAGGGTGGCGTTGCTGGTGATGCCGAGCAGGGCCTTGATCTCGCGGCGGGACCGGCCGGCCCGGCGCAGCGCGATGGCCTGCTCACGTAACTGTTCAAACTTCTCTCCGTGTGCTACCCGCTGAGCAGGTAATCCAGGCGAATTCATATTCGAATATAATCGGGCAGCACCGACAAAACGCCCGCTGCCCGGCCCCACCCTGGCGGCAGGTATGGGATCAGATACGCTCCGCCGAGCTGGAGTTTTACCCGGCCCAACCGACCGCCCGCCGGCTGGCCGGACGGTATCCTTCAGGGGTCGGGCGCGTGAACTGGCCGGCTAGCCCATCCCTGCGGCGGCCAGGATCTCGTGTGGCAGGCACCACCGGGGGTGGGTGATCCCGGGGACCGGGGAGCAGCAACCGAGGAGCAGCACTGGTGAGTGTGAGCCGTCCGGCTGCGGTCATCGTCCTTGCCGCGGGCGAAGGTACCCGAATGAAGTCCGATACCCCCAAGGTGCTGCATGAGATCTGCGGCAACACCTTGCTGGGGCATGTGCTGGCCACCGCGCGCGAACCGGACCCGGTCCGGCTGATCGTGGTCGTCGGGCACCGCCGCCGCGAGGTCACTGAGTGGCTGGCCGAGCATGCCCCGGACGCCCAGCCGGTCGTCCAGGAGCGGCAGGGCGGCACCGGGCACGCGGTGCGCACCGTGATCGAAGAGGTCGGCCTGGATCACGGCACCGTCCTGGTCACCTACGCCGACGCCCCGCTGCTCCGCGGCTCGACGCTGACCGCCTTGGTCCGCGAGCACCAGGCGCAGCACGCGGCGGCCACCGTGCTCACCGCGCGGGTGCCCGATCCCACCGGGTACGGCCGGATAATCCGCGACCAGTCCGGCGCGTTCATGGCGATCGTGGAGCAGGTGGACGCCACCCCGGAGCAGCGCGCGGTGGATGAGATCAACTCCGGGGTGTACGCCTTCGAGGCCCACCTGCTCGGGGACGCGGTCAAGCGGGTGCCGACGGACAACGCCAAGGGCGAGGAGTACCTCACCGACGTCATCGCCATCCTGCGGTCCGAGGGCCAGCAGGTGGCGTCCGTTACGCTGGAAGACGCTGAGGAAGTTCTTGGGGTAAACGACCGCGCCCAGCTGGCGCGGTCGCGGCAGATACTGAACGCACGGCTGCTCGGCGACTGGATGCGCGCCGGTGTGACGATCGTCGATCCGGCGACGACCTGGGTCGACACCGGGGTATGCGTGGACCGTGACGCCGAGATCGGGCCGGGCACCCAGCTGGAGGGCAGCACCACGGTCGCGGCGGGAGCCCGGGTTGGCCCCGGGTGCCTGCTCCGCGACACGACCGTCGGCGAAGGCGCGACCATCACTCAGTCGGTATGCCAGCAGGCCGAGATCGGGGCCGGCGCCGTCGTCGGGCCCTTCGCCTACCTTCCCCCGGGCACCAGAGTCGCTCCTGGTGATCGGGCCAGCGGCCACCAGGGGGCCGCGCCGAGTGAGGGAGCCCAGAACGCGTGACCGGCATCACGGCGACCGGCGAGAAGAAGCTGATGCTTTTCTCTGGCCGGGCCCACCCGGAACTGACCAGCGAGATCGCCCAGAACCTCGGCATCGAGCCCACACCGTCCCGGCTGTTCGACTTCGCCAACGGCGAGATCTTCGTCCGCTTCATGGAGTCGGTCCGCGGCAGTGACGCCTTCGTGGTGCAAAGCCACACCGCACCGATCAATCAGTGGATCATGGAACAGCTGATCATGGTCGATGCGCTCAAGCGGGCCTCGGCTAAGCGGATCACCGTGGTCGCACCGTTCTTCGGCTACGCCCGCCAGGATAAGAAGAGCCGCGGCCGGGAGCCGATCTCGGCCCGGCTGATGGCCGACCTGTTCCTCACCGCGGGCGCAGACCGGATCATGGCCGTCGACCTGCACACCGCGCAGATCCAGGGTTTCTTCGACGGCCCGGTGGACCACCTGTTCGCACTGCCCATCCTGGCCGACTACATCGAGCAGAGCGTGGACGTTTCGCAGGTCACCGTGGTGGCGCCGGACGCGGGCCGGGTCCGGGTCTGTGAGCGGTGGACCGACCGGCTGGGCTCTCCGCTGGCCATCATCCACAAGCGCCGGGACCCCGACGTGGCCAACAAGGTGGCCGTGTTCGAGGTGGTCGGCCAGGTGGCTGGCCGGACCTGCATCGTGGTGGACGACATGATCGACACCGGGGCGACGATCGTGAAGGCGGCCGAGGCGCTGTTCCAGCAGGGTGCGGCCAAGGTCCTCGTGACCGCCACGCACGGCGTGCTGTCCGGCAGCGCGGTGGACGGGCTGAAGAACTCCCGGATCAGCGAGGTCGTCGTGACCAACACGCTGCCGATCGCACAGGACAGCCGGTTCGACAAGCTCACCGTGCTGTCCATCGCCCCGTTGATCGCCCGCGCGATCACCGAGGTGTTCAGCGACGGCTCGGTGACTAGCCTGTTCGACGGCCAGAGCTGAAGAGCTGATTGGCGGGCAGCAACCAGCCGGCCGAACTGATTGGCCGGACCCGCTCAAGGACCTCAGGGGCCGCAGACCGGCCCAGGCCATCCCCCGGGCCCGGCACCGGCCTGCGGCGTCTGGCGGAGCCAAGGTGACCGCTGTCTTCGCCCCCGCAAGCGACGAAGACGGCGGCCACCGCTCCGAGCCCCCCGTGGTGTTGTGCTGTGAATCCCCCGGACCGGAGCATCCCTGGCCAGGGCTGGTGCACGCGAGCCAGCCCTGACCAGGGGTTTTCGCGGACTGCGCCCCCGTTTGGCGGTCCGCGCCGATCCCGGATATGCCCCCCGGTCCTGGTCCCTGCCGGTTCCTGGTTTCTTGCTCCCGGGGTCTTAGTAGAAGAATGGCTGTCGGCTCTTACGCCACGATTGATCCGTGATTGAGCCGCCCGACCCCTGGACTGCCCGGCGACACCCCCGCCCGGTGGCTGCCCAGAACGCCCGGTTTGATTAATGATTGAGTAACGCAGCCACCCGAGGTGAGGCGCAGTCGATGCAGTTTCGGATACTTGGGCCCCTCGAGGTCCAGGTTGACGAGGGCTGGAGCGGCATCAACGCAGCCAAGTGGCGCACGGTGCTGGCCGTGCTCCTGTTGCAGCCTGGCCAGGTCGTCTCGACCGATCGACTGATCACCGAGGTGTGGCCGGACGACACGCCGAACCGGGCCACCAACCTGATCAGCGTCTACGTGCACCGGCTGCGCCGGCTGATCGGCGACCCCGATGGCAAGGTGCTGACCACCCGGGCCCCCGGCTACCAGCTGCTGATCGACGCTGGGGACATCGACGCGGGCCGGTTCGCCCAGCTGACCAGCGCAGGCCGGCAGGCGCTGTCGGCCGGCGACTACGAGCGGGCGTCCAGCGTGCTCGGCGAGGCCGTCGGCTTGTGGCAGGGCAGCCGGGCGCTGGCCGACGTGCCGCCCTCGGCCCTGGTCAGTGCCGAGGCCAGCCGGCTGGAGGAATCCCGCATCGAGGCGATGCAGCTAAGCATCCAGGCTGACCTTGGCTGTGGGCGGCACGGCCAGGTGGTGAGCCAGCTGCACCGGCTGCTGGCCGATTACCCACTGCGCGAGGAACTGTGGGCGCTGCTCATGCGCGCGCTGCAGGGCTCGGGCCGCCAGGCCGAGGCCCTGGAGGCCTACGCCCAGGCCCGCGAGGTGATCGCTGAAGAACTCGGCGTAGACCCCAGCGCCGAGCTGCAGCAGCTCTATCAGCGCATGCTGCAGGCCGACTCCGGCGCCGCCTCAGCTAGCCCAACGCCGATACCGGCCGACTCGCCGTTCCTCATCCCGGTGACCCCGGCGCCGGTCGAGCCGGCCCCAGCCGGCCAGGCCGCCGAGCCGCTCCCGGAGCCGGCCCGCCAGCCCGCGGCGGCGGCTGGCGCGCCGCTACCGCTGGTGGCTCAGCTCCCCGCGGACATCCAGGATTTCACCGGCCGCGATGACCAGGTGCAAGCCCTGCGGGACCTGCTCGGCGGCCCACGCCGGGTGGACAGCCCGGGTGCCGTGATCGTCGCGGCGGTCATCGGGGCCGGCGGCCTGGGCAAGACCACGCTGGCGGTGCACGCCGCGCACCTGCTCCGCAGCCAGTTCCCCGATGGCCAGCTGTATGCCAGGATGCTCGGCGCTGCCGCACACCCGGCTACGCCGGGGGATGTGCTGGCCCGGTTCCTGCGGGATCTGGGTATGGACCCGGCCAGAATTCCGGCCAGCGAGGAGGAACGGGCCGCGCACTACCGGAGCCGACTGACCGACCGCAAGGTCCTCATCGTGCTGGACGACGCGCACGATGCGGCCCAGGTGCGGCCGCTGCTGCCCGGCTCGGCCAGCTGTGCCGTGCTGATCACCACCCGCAATCGCCTGCCGGACCTGTCCGGCAGCCGTTACGTCGACCTGGATGTGCTGGGTCCGGCCGAGGCCCGGGCCATGTTCGCCGGGATCATTGGACCAGGCCGCGCGGCGGCTGAGCCGGAGGCCGCCAGCGAGGTACTAACCGCGTGCGCGGGCTTGCCGCTGGCCATCAGGATCGCTGGCGCCCGGCTGACCGCGCGGACTAACTGGACCGTGCGCACGATCGCCGACCGGCTATCCGACGAACGCCGCCGGCTGGATTGGCTCAAGACCGGTGACCTGGCCGTGCGGGCGTGCTTCGAGGTCAGCTTCACCAGCTTGCCCGGCCGCGCCGAGGCTGACGGGGTAGATCCCGCGCACGCCTTCCGGCTGCTGGGTCTGTGGCCAGGCTCGTCGGTTGGCCTGCCCGCGGCCGCCGCACTGCTTGGCGAGCCGGACGAGAGCGTCGCCGATGCGCTGGAAGTGCTGGTCGATGCTCAGTTGCTGCAAGAGCCCGCCGCTGACCGCTACCGCTTCCATGACCTGCTGAAAGCGTACGCGGCGGAACGGGCGGTAGCCGAAGAAGTCCCAGGCACGCGGGATGCGGCGGTGCGCCGGGTGCTCTCCTGGTACCTGCACACGGCGGTGGCCATGGCCCGGGTCCTCTCCCCGCACCGCGAGCTGATTGCCCCGGAGCAAGTGGAACCGGGCACCGTGCCGGTGGCCTTCAGCACGGTAGAGGCCGCGCTGGACTGGGGCGAGCAGGAGCGGACGAACCTGGTGGCGGCCACCCGGCTGGCGGCCGCAGCCGGCCTGCACGACGTCGCCTGGCAGCTCCCGGTCGCGGCATACAGCTTCTTCTATCGCCGCACCTACTGGGAGGAATGGCTGGTCAGCCACGACGTTGCGCTGGACAGCGTGCGCCGGATCGGCGACCGGCGGGGCGAGGCGTCGGTGCTCAACAACATAGGCATGGCCTATGCCCGGCGGCGGATGGAAGAGGGCGTCACGTATTTCCAGCAGACCCTGGACATCCGCCGCGAGATTGGCGACCGCCGCGGCGAGGCGCAAGCGGCCAACAACGCTGCCTACGCGAATCTGCTGCTCGGCCGGTTCGATGAGGCGCTCGACCAGCTGCGCCTGGCGCTGAGTGTGCAGCGCGAAGTCGGGCACCGCTACGGCGAAGGCATCGCGCTGAACAACCTCGGTGAGGCCTATATCGAGCTCGGTCGCCCAGCTGAGGCGGTCGAGTGGTTCGGCCAGGCGCTGGCCGTGTACCGGGAACTCGGCGCCCGGCCCGTCGAGGCGGACACGCTGAGCAACCTGGGCACCGCGAACGCGAACCTCGGCCGGCTGGACGAGGCCCTCGGCTACCTGCGGCAGGCCGAGGAAACGCATCACGAGGTGGGCGACCGGTATGGCGAGGCGGTTGACCTCAAGCAGTTGGGTGAAGTGCATCGCCGGGTTGGCTCCGCCCGGGATGCCGAGCAGGCCTGGGCGCGGGCGCTCACCATTTTTGATGCGCTGGGTAATGCGGAGCAGGTACGTGAGATGAGTGAGCGGTTGAGTGGACTAAGTAACAACGGTGCCGGAGGGGGCGGCGCTGAGTAAGCGGCCTCTGGCCAGACGGTAAGGCATAGCCATTTAGTACGTGGCAGGCCCGCGCGGAATCCTCGCTACGATGTTGCTGCCAACATCCATTTCGTTCGTCCTGGCTCCCGGGGGTCAGGCGCAGGAGGACGAGCATGACAAGTACCAGCGATCCGGGCAGTTTCCACGAGGACCAGCCGGCTGCTGCCGAGCCAGACAGCTTCCACGAGGACGTTCCGGCCGACCCGCCCCCTCCGGAGGATGACCCGGCCGACCCGGCCAGCTTCCACGAGGACGACCCGGCGGCTAAGCCGGCCAGCTTCCACGAGGGCAGCAGCTGACGGCCAGACGCTGAAACGGGGTGACGAAGGGCGCCCCCGGCATCCCGCCTCTGGCGGGCCAGCCGGGGGCGCTTTTGTCGTTGTGGCCGGAGCCGGGGCTGCCAGGTCGGCCGGGGTGCTCGATCTGGGCTAGAATCCGACAGGCACGCTCTTTAGCGTGCCTGTCGGCGTGTGTGGCCCCGGCGCCCCCTGGGTGGCCCGGCGAGACGCTGCGCTGGCGATGTCATCTGCCAGAAGGAGCAAGTACCGTGCCCGAGGTCCGCATCGCGGCTGAGCCGCGCACCGAATTCGGCAAGGGCCCGGCCCGCCGTGAGCGGCAGGCCGGCCGTGTGCCGGCCGTGCTGTACGGCCACGGCACGGACACCCGGCACATTACGCTGCCTGGTCACGACGTGATGATGGCGCTGAAGACGGCCAACGTGCTGATCCGGCTGGACGGGCTGCCCGGCGGCAACCAGCTGGTGCTGCCCAAGGCAGTGCAGCGCGACCCGATCAAGGGCTTCGTCGAGCATGTCGACCTGATCCTGGTCCGCCGGGGCGAGAAGGTCACCGTGGACGTCCCGGTCGAGGTGACCGGCGAGGTGTTCTCCGGCGGTCTGCTCGACCAGCAGCTGGTCCAGATCTCCCTCGAGGCCGAGGCGACCAACATCCCGGCCGCCATCGAGGTCGATGTCCAGGACATGCAGGTCGGCACCGCGGTGTACGCCGGGGACCTGAAGCTGCCTACCGGCTCGTCGCTGGCGGTAGAGCCGGAGACCCTGGTGCTGCACGTGATCGCGGCGCCCACCGCGGAGCAGATGGAAGCCGAGATCGGCGCGCCCGAGGCCGCGGCGGCCCCATCGGCCGAGCCTGCCCCGGTGCCCGAGGGCGAGGCGGCGCCGGAAGCCCCGGCTGCGGAGGGCGGCGAGTAGTCTGGCGGCCCGCCCGGGTGCGGCGTGGTGGTCCGGGCTATGGCGCAAGCGCACGGCTGCGGCAGGTGAGGCGCGAGCAATGCCGGATGACCGCTGGCTGATCGCCGGCCTCGGCAACCCCGGGGCCGGCTACGCCGGTAACCGGCACAATGCCGGGTACCTGGTGGCCGACGAGCTGGCCCGGCGGATCGGCGGCAAGTTCCGGCCGGGCAAGTTCCGTACCAGCACGGCCGAGGGCCGGCTGGCCGGTACCCCGGTGACCGTGCTGAAGCCGCTCACCTTCATGAACGAGTCCGGCGGCCCGGTGGCCGGGCTGCGCGGCTTCTACCACCTGCCGCCGGACCGGATCGTGGTCATCCACGATGAGCTGGACCTGCCGTTCGGCACCATCCGGCTCAAGTTCGGCGGCGGCGACAATGGGCACAACGGGCTCCGCTCGGTGACCGCCGCGCTGGGCACCCGGGACTACTACCGGGTGCGGTTCGGGATCGGCCGGCCGCCGGGGCGGATGGACCCGGCGGCCTACGTGCTGCGTGACTTCAGCTCGGCGGAACGCGCGGAACTGCCGTTCCTGGTGGACCGGGCCGCGGACGCGGTCGAGGCGCTGCTGCGTGACGGGCTGGCTGCGGCGCAGAACGAGTTCCACAGCGAGCACCCGGCGGGATGAATACCCGGTGGTGAACGGCCCGTGTCGCGGGTTGGGCGGCAATATCAATTTTTCTCCGGCTAGCCCGTCGGCTGATCGCTGGAAAGGCTAAGTTCGCTGCATGAAAGCCCTGGTCCTGTCGGGGGGTGCGGGGACACGGCTACGACCGATTACGCACACCTCGGCTAAGCAACTGCTCCCGGTAGCGAACAAGCCGGTTCTGTTCTACGGCCTCGAGGCCATCCGCGACGCGGGCATCACCGACGTCGGCGTGGTGGTGGGTGACACCGCGCCTGCCATCAGGGAGGCGGTGGGTGACGGCTCGGCCTTCGGGCTGCGCGTCACCTACATCCCGCAAGAAGCGCCGCTCGGCCTGGCCCACGCGGTGCTGGTCGCACGGGACTTCCTCGGTGACGACGACTTCGTCATGTATCTCGGCGACAACTTCATCGTCGGCGGTATCTCCGCGCTGGTCGAAGAGTTCCGCGGGGCGCGGCCGGACGCGCAGATCATGCTGACCAAGGTGCCGGACCCGCGCGAGTTCGGCGTGGCCGAGCTCGACCAGGGCGGCCAGGTGGTCGGCCTGGAGGAGAAGCCGGCTCAGCCCAAGAGCAACCTGGCGCTGGTCGGCGTCTACATGTTCACGCCCTGCGTGCATGAGGCGGTGCGCAGCCTGTCGCCGTC
>DASXIN010000034.1:0-2465 GCA_036497945.1 Streptosporangiaceae bacterium
ATCTGCAGGTCGCCTAGCTCGCCGAGCATGCGATCGCTTACGCGCCGATCACACGCGCCGCCACTCGCCAGCACGCGCGGTCGCGCCAGGGCAGATGGCTGCCGTGATCTTGGGGCGTGTGCCCGTCCAACAGTTTGTACAGTGCTGTCAACGGCAGCCGAAAACTGACCAGCTGGCGGCAAGCGAAAATTGACCACTTCCGGGTTACGGTCCTTCTGCCGCGGCCGCGGGGACGCGGCCGAGGTCTCGGTCTTTGAGCCGGTAGGAGTCGCCTTTGAGGGCGACGACTTCGGCGTGGTGGACAAGCCGGTCGATCATCGCGGCGGCGACGACGTCGACGCCGAACACTTCGCCCCACCGGCCGAACGGCTTGTTGCTAGTGACGATGAGGCTGGCGCGTTCGTAGCGGGAGCTGACGAGCTGGAAGAACAGGTTGGCGGCTTCGGGTTCGAACGGGATGTAGCCGACTTCGTCGACGACGATCAGCGGGTAGCGGCCCAGCCGGATGAGCTCGGCCTGCAGGGTGCCGGCGGCGTGGGCGTCGGCGAGCCGGGCGACCCATTGGGCGGCGGTGGCGAACTGGACCCGGTGCCCGGCCTGGCAGGCCCGGATGGCCAGGCCGGTGGCCAGGTGGGTCTTGCCGGTGCCGGGCGGGCCGAGGAACACGACGTTCTCGCGGCCGGTGACGAAGTCCAGGGTGCCCAGGTGCGCGATGGCCTCGCGTTTGAGTCCGCGGGCGTGGTCGTAGTCGAACTCTTCCAGGGACTTACGGGCGGGGAACCGGGCGGCGCGGATCCGTCCCTCGCCGCCGTGGGCGTCCCGGGCGGCGACTTCCCGCTGCAGGCAAGCGACCAGGAACTCCTCATGGCTCCAGGACTCCGCCCGGGCCCGGTCAGCCAGCCGGGTCACCGACTCGCGCAGCGTCGGGGCCTTGAGCGCCCGGGTGAGGAACGCGACCTCGGCGGCCAGGTCGCGGCTGGTCCTGGCGGCGGTCACCGGGCTGCCCCTGCCAGCCCGAACATCGTGTCGTAGTCCGACAGTGCCCGCTGCTGCACCTCCGGGTCGGTCACCGGCCGCAGCGCCACCGCCCTGTCCTGCCGCAGCACGGCCGCGGCGGCCAGGTGCACAGGGTCGGTGATGGTCTGATGCCGCGCCCAGACCCGCTCGTGATCGGCCACCAGCCGCCCGTCGCAGTGCGCCCGGACCCGGTCCAGGTCAGCGATCACCTCGATCCGCCGGCCGATCACCGCCGGGTGCACGGAGTAGTCGTTGGAGTCCAGACGGACGTAGTAGTCACGGGCCAGCCGGGCCGAGGACCGCCACCCGGTCACCGGCGGCACCGGCGGCAGGGACAGCATCGCGGCCTTGTCCGCGGTGACCCGATCCGCAGGCGCGCAGCCCAGCACCCGCTTGGGCCGGCTGTTCGCCATCTGCAGCCACCCGGCCAGCTGGGCGTTGAAGTCCGCCGCGTCCGAGAACGACCGGCCGGGCAGGAACGACTTCTCCAGGTAGTCGTGGGCCCGCTCGAGCAGGCCCTTGGCCTCGGGGTCGGCGGGCTTGCAGATGATCACTTTCACGCCCAGGGTGCCGCGGAACGCCTGGCAGTCCCCGGTCAGCTCAGGCTTGCCGGCCCGCCACCGGCCCACCGCGCCTTCCCCGTCCCAGACCAGGCACCGCGGCACTGCCCCGAGCCCGTCGATCAGCTGCCACCAGCCGGCGAACAGGTCCTGCGCGTGACGCGAAGGAATCAGCACCCCGGTCAGCCACCGCGAGTACCCGCACGCCATCGTCAGCACCGGCAGCTGTTTCGCGGTCCGGACCTGCCCGAACCCGGCCGGCAGGCGGATGTCAGGGAACCAGAAGTCACACTGCGCGATCTCACCGGCCGCATACGCCGTCCGCGACGCCGGGTCCGGCGGTAGATACAACGGCCGCAACTCCGCCACCCGCCCCGACAACGTGCGGATTGAGTACGGCCAGCCGATCCGGTCGCCGATCGTGGTGGCCGGCATCGACGGATACGCCTTCAGCAATTCCCGGATCCGAGGCTCGAACGCATCCGCGCGCGACGCCTTCGGCGCCCGCTCGTACTTCGGCGGGCCGTCGCTGGCCAGCGCCGCCTTCACCGTGTTCCGTGACACACCCAGCACCCGCGCCACCTGCGCGATCGGCAAGCCCTCCGCCCGCCGCAGCCGGCGGATCTCAGCCCAGTCCTCCACGCTCAGCACCTGCTTCCTCCCCAGCTCGACTACAAGCCAGGGTCTAGGGGAAGCTGGTCAATATTCAGTTGCCGCGCACCGATCAGTATTCAGCTGCCGTCGACAGCGGCCAACGCTCAAGCGTCACAACCCTCGGACAGTCCGGAAGAACACCGGCCAGAACTATCACGGTTGCCTGGTGATTAGGGTGCGTCAGAGTGCCGAGCTATATCGGCAAGTCGAAGGCTGGGCCTCCGGGGCCATGAG
>DASXIN010000035.1:0-4107 GCA_036497945.1 Streptosporangiaceae bacterium
ACCTTGAAGCCGTCGCCCTCGCGATCAACAACCGGCCCCGCAAGATCCTCGGCTGGAAGACTCCCGCCGAAGTCTTCGACGAGCAGCTACGCTCACTTCAACCAACCGGTGTTGCATCGACCTGTTGAACCCGCCCAATACGCCTCTGGCGGGTTCGCCGGGTTCTGCCAGGCCCACGGCGTCCGGCCCAGCGTGGGCCGGACTGTGGTGTGCTGGGACAACGCCGCCGCGGAGAGCTTCTTCGGCACGCTGAAGAATGAGATGTATCACCAGCAGGCGTGGCCGGACCGGGCCCGCGCCCGGTTCGCCGTCGCCGACTACATCGAGGTGTTCTACAACCGGAAACGGCTCCACTCAACCCTCGGCTACCGCACCCGGCCGAGGCACTGACCGAATTCCAGGCCGCAGCAACCGCTGCATGATCAACTACCCGGGAAACTGTCCAAGATCGTTGACACAGCTCATTCTGGCCCGAACGCAGCATTAGGGGCCGTAGGTTCTGGACACCGTGTGGCGGCAGCCCAGCATGCACCGGGCGTCCTTGATGACCGGCGACGGCAAGTTGGGGCGGCTCGGCTGACCGGCGACGCGGTCGGCTCCGACCACGGCATATCCGGCCACGCCGCAGGTGCCGATCATCAGCGCTGTTGCCGCCCCGCCGTGTCTTCTCCGCCTGTCAGCCAACTGCTGCCTACCGGAAGAAGTGCGTCTCCGGCCGTTCGAGGCGCTGTCCGTCGAGGGTGATGTCGACCTTCTCGTTATAGAAGGCGATCATGCCGGCGATCGGCAGGAGCTGGCGGGTTGGGAAGTCGTAGGACCATGCCAGGTCCGGGTGGACCGTCTGCCCGACGCGGACGGACCAGTAGCCGGTGGTCTTGCCCTTGTAGGGGCAGGACGTGACGGTGGCCGTCGGCTCGAGATGCTCAAAGTTGACCTCGGTGCGGTTGACGTAGTAGCGGGTCGGGAGGCCGGTCTCGAAGACCATCACCGGCGAGGCTGACTGGGCCAGCACGGCACTGTCCAGCTCGATCCGTACGGCCCGGGTGGACCGCAGCGCGTCCACGCGGACGTAGGGGTTGCGGGGATGGACGAAGACTTCCTCGTCCTCTTCGAACCAGGCGTCGAGGGCGTCCCAGTTGAACCGGACGGTGCCGGCCAGCCCGTCCAGGGCGTCGTCGCCGTAGAGGCGGGCGGCGCCCGGCCGGGAGATCCCGCCGGCCTGCAGCCCGTGCCGCCGGGCTTTACCGAACTGGAGTTCCTGGACGTGCTGCTCGTCGTCCAGCACGTCAGGTTTGAGGTCGGCGACCGGGATGTAGTACTGGGGGTAGTACGGCCACTCCCAGACATACAGGGCGTTGGTGGTGTCCAGCACGACCTCGCCGCCGAGGATGGCGCGGATCCGGCGGGGTACTGGCTCGATGTGCCCGGCCTGCGCGCTCATCTTCGGGTAGTCATCCATGGCCGTCTCCTGTCGCCCGGTCGGGGCGCGTCGCGAATGGGCCGGCAGGCCGCGGGGACATGTCAGTCCGCCGAGCCGCTCACGGCGGCCAGCAGTCCGTCGAAGTCCTCGCCGCACGGCCCGCAGGCCCGCAGGTGAACGGCGATGCCCGGGTAGCGCTGTGCCGCGGCCGGGGCGTCGGCGCCTGCCAGGTCGGCGTATACGTGCAGCAGGTTCATCGCCTCGGCGCAGCCCACATCACGCGGATCGGCCCGCAGGAAGCGGTCCAGCGCTGACCAGCCGTTCATGAGCGCCTCGAACTCTCATCATCCAGATACCCGTTAGCGGCCAGAGCGGTCCGCAGCTTACGCCGGGCGTCGAACATCATCTTGTAGATGGCCCCGCGGGTGGAGCCAAGCTCGGTAGCCAGGGCATCCAGGGGAACGCCGTTGAGCACGATCGCGACAAAGACCTGCCGTTGCCGGGCGGTCAGCTGCTCCTCCACCGCGCGGCACAGGGCGTCGGCCAGATCCCGCCACTCTGCTTCCCCGGCGGGTTCGAGGCCGAACCGGTCGGGCAGGCGGCCCCAGTCCCTGGCGTCCATCGCCACCGCCGGATGCCGCCAGAAATGCCGCCCGACTTTGGCCGATACCTCGAAGATGACGAACTTGTACGCCCAGGTGGTGAAGCGGCTCTCGCCCCGGAACTGCCCCAGCTTGGCCGTGATGGCCACCAGGGCGTCCGCCGCTGCCTGGTGGGCCAGGTCATCAAGCTCGGGACCGGTGATCTGCAGCTGCCCGCCGCGCCGCTGCAGCTCAGCGCGCGGTATCCGCAGCAACATCTCGTGCAGGCGCGCCAGCGCGGCCTCCCGTTGCGCTCCGGTGCCCGTCAGCGCCCGGACCCACTCCTGCGAGCCCGGATCGAGCTGATGTGGAGGCAGGGCCCCTCGGCGGCCGGATCATTTGACGCCATAGGCCGATCCTACGAACGCAGCCACGATGCCCGGGGTGACCGCTGAGGTAAGACCGGGGCGGCCGGCAGCGTATCCCGGGACCATCGAACGCGTCCCTGCCGCTCAGCGGCCGGTCAAGCGGTTTACCCGGGCGTCACAGCCAATCCAGCTCTCAGCTCAGGAGTTCAGATGAACATGGACGGCAAGGTTGCGCTGGTCACCGGATCGACCAGTGGTATCGGGCGGGCCACTGCTGCCGCCCTCGCCGGACGTGGCGCTCATGTCCTGGTAACCGGGCGCAACCAGGAGCGCGGCGGCCAGGTGGTGGACACCATCCGGAACACGGGCGGCAAGGCCGACTTCCTGCAGGCCACCCTCAGTGGTGTCGAGTCGACGCGCGCGCTGGCCAGCCAGGCGGTCGACGCCGGCGGCGGGCACGTCGACATCCTGGTCAACAACGCTGGATTCGCAGTCGGCGGCCCGACCCAGGCCACCACGGAGGCAGAGTTCGACCAGACCTACGACATCAACGTCAAGGTGCCGTTCTTCCTGGTCGCCGAGCTGGCACCACCGATGGCCGAGCGCGGCTCGGGTGCGATCGTCAACATCACCACCATGGTCGCCGGTTTCGGCCAGCCCGGCATGGCCCTCTACGGGTCCAGCCGGGCCGCGCTCGAGCTTCTGACCAAGTCATGGGCGGCCGAGTTCGGTCCGCGTGGTGTCCGGGTCAACGCGGTATCCCCCGGTCCTGTGCGTACGCTGATGAGCGAGGCGATGGGTGACATGCCCGACCAGATGGCCGCCCTCGCGCCGGCCGGGCGCGTCGCCGCCCCGGAGGAACTGGTGGCCGCCATCGTCTACCTGGCCAGCGATGACGCCAGCTTTGTGCAGGGCGTGATCTTGCCCGTGGACGGCGGCTGCGCCGCTACCTGACCGGCCGCCCGGCCGCGGAGCCACGTTCTGCCTCGCCGAGCCCGGCGAGCGCGGCCGGGCTGCGCGCCGATCCGCTTTCCGGGCAGCAACCTGATGATGACCCAGCCCGGGAAGCGCGGTTCGCTCGGTGCGGTCTCGCCAGCCCGGGCGAGCGTCGCAATCCGCCGGAGACCTCGGCATCAGGGTCACCGTCGAAGACAGCAACTCGCCGGCTGCCTGGTGCGGGATCAGGCGGTCGCGTGCGCCCGGTTCCGGAGTTTCCGGCCACCGGACCGTAAGACTTGCCGAGGATCGGGCGCTAACTTAACGTGCCAGTCTCCGCGGCCTGTCGGCAGGTCACCAGATTTGCCCCGACCCGGCCCTGCGTGTCATGGCCAGCGCCGACTCTGGCGGAGCCATCTGTCGGCTCGTGCCCGAGGACAGCGACCACGGTCACGTGATCGCTAGCGGCCCGCCAGCTGAGCTCAGGACGCAGACCGGAGGAGCACGGCTTGAGCAGCGAGGCCGATCCCGACGATGCCGCTCCGCCCCAGGGCATTAGGGCCCTTTGCTGGTTCGGGCGGTGTGGGTTGATGATGGTGGTGCGCCGCCGTGGACTGGATCGGGCCGGGCGGCCCGGGGCGGGAGGGCTGAGCGATTACGGACTTGCTGGACCGGGCCCCGGAGATCGCCGCGCTGGAGGGGGTGCTGGCGGCGGTGCGGGACGGGCTGAGCGGGGTGCTCGTGCTGCGGGGGGATGCGGGCATCGGCAAGACCGTGCTACTGGAGTGGGCGGCCGGGCAGG
>DASXIN010000036.1:0-21477 GCA_036497945.1 Streptosporangiaceae bacterium
GACCCGGACCGGACCATCTTCTGGGGGTCGGTGAACCCGCTGGAGGGCCGCGCGGCGCTGGACCTGATGGAGCGGCAGGTCGGCGAGTTCGGCGCGAAGGCGTTCAAGTTCTACAACGTGCGTTACGACTACGGGACACCATTCCCGTGGCGGATGGACGACCCGCAGATCGCGTTCCCGGTGTTCGAGAAGGCGCAGGAACTCGGGGTCAACCTGATCGGCGTGCACAAGGGTGTGCCGCTCGGCCCGCAGCCGATCGAGGCCACCCAGACCTGGGACATGGACGGCGCGGCGGCCAACTTCCCGAACATCAACTTCGTCATCTTCCATGTCGGGCTGCCGTTCATCGACGAGACCTGCTGGCAGCTGATCCGCTACCCGAACCTGTACGCGTCGATAGCCGCGACCATGAACTTCCTGGTCCGGTCGCCGCGGATGTTCGCCGAGATCATCGGGAAGCTGCTGTTCTGGTGCGGCGAAGACAAGATCGTCTACGGCTCGGAGGCGCCGATCTTCCACCCGCAGTGGGCGCTACGCGCGTTCATGGACTTCCAGATCCCGCAGGACCTGTGCGAGGGCTACGGGTATCCGCAGCTCACCGACCAGGCCAAGCGGAAGATCCTGGGTGAGAACCTGCTCCGGCTGCACGGCATGGACGTGGCCCAGACCACGGCGCGGCTGGGGCGGCCGCGGGGCAGCAGCGGGACTGGCCAGGGCGGCTGAAGGGGGGCGTCCCGCTGGCACGGCCGGCCTGCTGTGTTGGCCGGGTGATCGCCAGGCAGGTGGTCTTTCGCGAGACACTGCCAGGGTGACTACCTCGGCCAACACAGCAGGACGGACCGGCTACCGGCGTTCGGCAGGGTCGCCGCGGGGTGAGGCACGGCGCCGGGAACTGCTCGACCGGGTGACCGATGACCTCGCGGTCAACGGGCTGGTGGACTTCTCGCTGCGGCGCGCGGCACGGGCGGCCGGCACCACGCACAAGGTGCTGCTCTACTACTTCGACGGGGCCGACGACCTGCTCGCGCAGGGGGTCACCCAACTGCGCGAACGACGCATCGCGGGCGGGCTGGCCGCGGCGGCCGCCGGGCCGGCCAACCGGCCGCTGGCCGACCGGGTGCGCGCCATCTGGCCTGCCCTGGTCGGCGAGCCATCGCGGGTGCTGGAGCAGGCGATGGGCCTGGTCATGTATGACCCGGCCCGGTATGCCGGGCTGGGTGCGCTGGCGTCGGAGCAGTACCTGCCCGGGCTGCTGTCGCTGTGCCCGGCGGACTGGCCGGACCGGCGCAAGCTGGAAGTGGCCGAGCTGATCCTGGCCACGCTGCGCGGCCTGCTCATCGAGTGGATGACCAGCGGGAACACCGCCGGGGTGGCCGCCGGGCTGGACGCGCTGGCCCGCGCGCTGGAGCGCGAAGAGGCGGCCGGGTAGCGCCGCTTGCCGGAATGTGAACCGTGTGGTTCACTTGTGCTGAAGGTGAATCGGGCAATGGGGGCAGCTATGGAACAGGCACAGCTACGCGCGGCGCGGCAGACGGTCGAGCTGTCCGCGGGACCGATTGAGTACACCGACACCGGGCACGGACCCACGCTGGTGCTGCTGCACGGGTTGCTGATGGACGGCTCGCTGTGGGACGGGGTGGTGGCCGAGCTGGCCGCCGACTTCCGGTGCGTGGTCCCGACGCTGCCGCTCGGCGCGCACCGCCTTGGCATGCGGGACGGCGCCGACCTGTCGCTGCCCGGTATCGCCCGGCTGGCCGCGGAGTTCCTGGACCGGCTCGACCTGCACGACGTGACCCTGGTCGGCAACGACACCGGCGGGGCGCTGGTCCAGTTGCTGATGGCCGACGGCGCGGACCGGGTGGGCCGGGTCGTGCTGGTGTCCTGCGATGCGTTCGACAACTTCCCGCCCGGGCTGACCGGGAAGACCCTGGTGCTCACCGGGAAGCTGCCGCCGTGGCTCTTCGGGCTGTTCATGCAGCAGATGCGGGTCAGGCTGGTGCGCCGGCTGCCGATCGCGTTCGGCTGGCTGACCCGGCGCGGCGACGCGGTCACCGCCCGCTGGATGCAGCCGGTGCTGACCCAGCCGGAGATCCGCCGGGACACGGTGCGGCTGCTCCGCGCGGCCGCGGCCGACCGGAATGTCCTCGTCCGGGCTTCATCGCGGCTGCCGGGCTGGGATCGGCCCGCTCTCGTCGTCTGGGCCAGCGGCGACCGGGTGATGCCGCCCGAGCACGGGCGCCGGCTGGCCGGGCTGCTGCCGCACGGCCAGCTGGCCGAGGTGGCCGACAGCTACACGCTGGTCCCGCTGGACCAGCCGGCCCGGCTAGCCCAGCTCATCCGCAACTTCGCCTAGCCGGTGGCGCATTTCGTCAGCGCGGTGAGTTGTGCCCCGCGGGCGGGGCACAACTCACCGCGCTGACGCGTGCGCTTCCCCGCAGGCCCTTGAGGGTGGCCACGTCGGCGGCCTGGGCCGCCTGCGGACCGGGGGTCTCGACGATGAAGGGGACCTGCGCCGCCACCGGATGGTGCAGCAACTCAGCGAACACCTGCATCGCCTGCGCGCCGACGTCGGCCGCGCAGCGCAGCGCACCGCTGGCCAGGCCGCCGGCCGCGAATGCGTGGACCCCGATAGCCGGGCACAGGCGTTGAGCTATCAAAGTGGTCAGCGGGTGCGCGCGTAGAGCACGTTGCTGGTGCCGTCGTGCAGCACCGGACGGAAGTGGCTGCGGAAGTAGGATCGGAGCGCGGGTGTCCAGGCGATCCGGCGCGGGTTGAATTTGACCGACAGCCACACGTACTGCGCATGCTGGAACGCGTTGCGCCAGGCCGCGTCCACCGCCGGGTACCGGGCCGCGCCGGTGGCCGCGTCGCGGCCGTGGCCCAGCGAGTAGTCGGTTCCGATCGAGTCCACCAGCAGCGAGCAGCCCGGCGCGGTGGAGTAGAACCGGTCCGCGGCGATCGTGTAGGAAACCTGGTCGGTCAGCACGCACGCGCCCGGCGGGACGATCCGGCGGACCGCGGCCAGGGCCGCCGCGCTGACCCGGGGGGTCACCGTCCGCTCCTGGTTCACCTCCGGGATGGCCAGGGCCAGCACGGCCAGCGTGATCAGGCTCACCACCGTCCACTCCACCCAGCCGCGGCCCGTGTGGGCTCGCCCCGTGCTGGCTCGCTGAGTGCGGGCCGGCCTGGTCAGCTGGGCCGCTGCCAGCCCGATGGCCAGCCCGAGGAACGGCGCCAGGAACGCGGGGAAGTGCAGGAAGAACTGGGCGTACCAGAGGAACGCGGCCACGATCAGCGCGCAGCTGCCGACCGCGAACCATTCCAGGTCGGTCAGCGGGCGCCGGGTGACCAGCCAGGCCAGCGGCAGCGCACCGACGATCAGCGCCGTGATGGCCAGCG
Organism: Streptosporangiaceae bacterium; assembly: GCA_036497945.1. Taxonomy (GTDB): domain Bacteria; phylum Actinomycetota; class Actinomycetes; order Streptosporangiales; family Streptosporangiaceae; genus RYN-230. Next base: position 3,400 of record DASXIN010000036.1, read on the forward strand.
ACAGGATCAGCACCCCGGTGCTGTCCAGGTGCAGCACCTGGCCGATCCCGGTCATCAGCCGGAGCCGCTTCTCCACCGGGGTGCGGGTGGGCACCACGCGGAACAGCTGGGCGGCGAAGAAACTGTTGTAGAACCGTCTGGGCGCAGTCACCGCGAACGGGATGACCGGGACGAGGAAGCCGATGGCCACCCCGGCCACGAACCGGGCCGCCCTCTGCACGGACTGGATCACCAGCAGGATCGCCACCACCAGCACCGGGAGGATGGCCCACACTTCGATCGCCCCGGCGAAACCGAACGCCACCCCGGCCCAGAGCAGCCGCCGGCCGCTGGCCGCGAACTGGTCGCGGTCCAGCAGCACCAGCGCGCCGATCAGGCAGAACAGGGTCAGCCACGGCTCTAGCAGCACGGTGTGCGCGGCCACCACGCTGCCCGGGAAGATGGCCAGGATGCCGCAGGCCAGGCTGACCGGGATCAGGCCGCGGTGCCGGATCAGCAGGCCCACGATGAGGATGCCCGCCGAGCTGGCCAGCACCGTCAGGATGCGGCCCACCGCCATGCCCCAGGCGGTGCCGGTGACCTGGGCCAGCAGCGCGGCCGGGGTCATCAGCACGGTGATGCCGGGCGGCTGCACGATGATGAAGTCGCGGTACGGCAGGGCACCGTGCACCAGCCGCAGCGCGCTGCCGAAATAGGGCCCGTCGTCGTACTGGGTCACGCCGAGCAGGTAGCCGGGGCGGCTGAGCAGGAACAGCCGGAGCGCCAGGCCCAGCAGGGTGAAGCCTGCGATGGCCAGGCTGACCGGGTCGGCCCAGCGGTGGGCCGCCGCGGACCCCGCGGCACCAGAGGTGTCGCGCTGCGATCCGCCGGCCGCTGGCGTCACCCGGGTTCCGCTCACAAGAGTCCTTCACTGGCCGGTCAAGTAACCAGCCGCCCACATTATCGCAACCGTTGCCCGGTCTCGCCCAGATCTGTGGCGGCGTCCTGGGAACTCGCCAGCCGGAGCGAGGCGGGCAGCTTGGACGATTTCGTCACGTGCACGGTGACGTGGCCATCAGCCAGCGGTAACCCGCGGCCTGCTAGACGCCAACGTAGAGGGTGATCGTGCTGCCCTGCGGGGCCTGGCCGTTCGGGCTGTAGCTGAACACCTTGTTGAACGGCCCGACCTGGACCACCTTGACCTGGAAGCCGGCCTGGGACAGCGCCTGCTCCGCCTGGCTGACCGGCTGGCCGTCCACGTTGGGCACGCCGACCATCGCGGGGCCGTTGGAGTACTCGACCGTGATCACCTGGTGCGGGGTGAACGCGCCGCCGGCCGGCACCGACTGCTGCACGACCGTGCCCGCGGGCTGGCTGCTCTTCACCGCGACCTCGTTGAGCGACACGCTGTTGGCCGCGGCCCACTGCTCGGCCACCGCCTTCTGCTGGCCGACGAAGTTGGGCACCGGCTGCCCGCTGCTCACCACCAGGGTGACCGGCTTGCTGACCGGCCAGGCCTGGCCCGCGGCTGGCGTGGTGCTGATCACGATCCCGGTCTGGATGGTGGTGGACGCCTGGTTCACCACCTTGCCCGGGATCAGGCCGGCCTGCCGCAGCGCGCTCTGCGCGTCGGCCAGCGAACTGCCGGTCACCTGTGGCACGGCGGCCTCGCGTGGCCCTTCCGAGACGATCAGGGTCACCGTGGCACCCTTGCTGACCCGGGATCCGATGGCCGGTGAGGTGCCGATGATGCTGCCCTTGGCCACCGTGTCGCTGAACTGCGGCTTGCCCACGGTGGTGCTGAACCCGGCGTTGTGCAGGGCGTGCTGGGCAGTGGCCGCGGTCAGCTGGCCTACCCGGGGCACGGTGGTGTACTTGCCGGACGACTGGTACCAGACCAGCACGCCGATCAGCACCACCGCGGCCAGGCCGGCCACGACGTAGATGAGCCGGCGGCTGAACAGCCAGCGCTGCAGCCCGGGCTCGTGCGGCCGGAAGCCGCCGCCGCGGCCGCCGCCCCGGCGGCCGTAATCGGCCCCCTGTCCGGGTGCCAGCACCGTGGTGTGGTTGGCCGATCGGTAGAAGCCGTCGTCCCTTACCTGCCGGGTGGACCCGGCCGGGGCCGGGTCGAGATGGCCGGAGCCGGGCAGGCCGGGAATCAGGCCGTCCTCCGGCGGCGGCGCCGCGGGCAGGTCGGCCGGCCAGACGGCCGGTGCGTAGTCCCGGGCCGGCGGGTAGGCCGCGGCCGGCGAGTAGTCCGGGGCTGGCGAGTAGTCCGGGGCTGGCCCGGGCGGCTGGGTCTCGCTGAGGTACCGGCCCGCGGGCGGGGCTCCAGGTGGGGCCGATGGCGGGGCTGTGGGCGGGGCCCCGGGTGGGGCGGCGCCGCCCCAGCCGCTGGGATCGGCGCTCACCGGCAGGCTGGTGCCCTGGATGGCCGGGTAGGCCGGGCCGGCGGGCGGCAGGCTGCGGCGCACCTCGCTCACCCCGCGCAGGAACTGCCCGGCGTCCACCGGCCGTAGGTCCGGGTCGCGGCTGGTGGCCCGGGTGACCAGCGCGTCCAGGCTTGATGTGATCCCCGGCGCGAACCGGGACGGGGCCGGTACCGCCTCGTTGACGTGCTTGTACGCGACGGCCAGCGGGGTGTCCGCGGTGTGCGGCTGGGCCCCGGTGAGCATCTCGAACAGCATGACCCCGGCCGCGTACACGTCGGTCCGCGCGTCGGCCGTGCCCCGGGACACCTGTTCCGGGGCCAGGTAGGCGGCGGTGCCGATCAGCATGCCGGTCTTCGTGTGGCTGGTGCCGGCCATCGTCCGGGCCAGCCCGAAGTCGGCCACCTTGACCGAGTGGCCGGACGTGAGCAGCACGTTCTCCGGCTTGACGTCGCGGTGCGCGATGCCGGCCGCGTGCGCCGCGGCCAGCCCGCCCAGGATGCCGTCCATGATGTCCAGCGCGTCCCGCGGGCTGAGCCGGCCGCGCTCATTCAGCAGGTCGCGCAGCGTCCGGCCGGGCACGTACTCCATGGCCAGGTACAGCGTGCGCCCGTCCGCACCCTGGTCGTACACGGCGACCACGTTCGGGTGCGACAGCCTGGCCACCGACCTGGCCTCACCCACGAAGCGGCGGACGAAGTCCTCGTCGTTGGCCAGCTCGGCGTGCATCACCTTGAGCGCCACGGTGCGGTCCAGCCTGGTGTCGGTACCCAGGTAGACAGTTGCCATCCCGCCGGTGGCAATAAGGGACTCAACCCGGTAGCGGCCATCGAGTACCCGGCCGACGGGTGGGCGCGCAAGCGTCTGGTCCATCGCGATGATTGTATGGCCGCCCGGAGCGTGAGACCCTCAGAACACCTGTACAGTGTCGGCCGGTCACCAGGAGTAACGACTCCGTTTGGCGGAGATCGCTGACCTGGGCATTCCTGGCCCTGCTGGGCCGGTGGGCTGGCTGGGGTCGGCCACGGAACCGGACATATCGCCCAGCGCGGTAGCTCTCGGCCCAGGCCAGGGCGGGACCGTAGCCTAGGTTCTCGTGCGCATCGAACGGGTTGTCATCGCGGGCGGCGGCCTGGCCGGCCTGCGGACCGCGGCGGAGCTGCGGGCCGGGGAGTACCCCGGCGCCATCACCATGGTCGGGGCGGAGCCGTACCCGCCCTACGACCGGCCGCCGCTGTCCAAGAAACTCATGCTCGGCGAGGTGGACTCCACCTCGATGGCTGAGGAAGCGGCCGCGCTCGACCTGGAGCTGCGGCTGGGCGAGACGGCGGTCGGCCTGGACGACGGGCTGCTCCGCACCGACCGGGCCGAGCTCCGGTTCGACCGGCTGGTAGTGGCGACCGGGGCGGCCCCGATCCGGCTGCCCGGCCCGGGCCCGCAGCACGTGCTGCGCACCATCGACGACGCGCTGGCCATCCGGGCCGCGCTCCGCCCGGGCACCCGGCTGACCATCGTCGGCGCGGGCTGGATCGGGGCCGAGCTGGCCACCGTGGCCGCGGCCCGGGGTTGCGCGGTCACCGTGCTGGAGGCGGCGGCCGCGCCGGCCGCGGCGGCTCTCGGCGCCGCGGTGGGTGCGTTGCTGGTGCCGTGGTACGCGGCGGCCGGGGTGGACCTGCGGCTCGGCCAGCCGGTGGAGTCGGTCCAGGATGGCGGGCTGGCCCTGCCCGGTGGCGGCTGGCTGGACGCTGACCTGGTGGTGACCGCGGTGGGCGTGCGGCCAGCCACCGGCTGGCTGGCTGGCACCGGGGTGCAGCTGGCCGCCGGCTTCCGGGACGCGGTGCTGGTGGACGGCCAGTTGCGGGCCTCGATCCCGGGGGTGTATGCGGCCGGGGACTGTGCCGCGTTCTGGTCCGGCCGGTACGGCCAGCGGCTCCGGGTGGAGCACTGGGACACCGCGCTGCACGCGCCGCGGGTGGTGGCGGCCAACCTGCTCGGCGCGGAGCAGGAGTACGACCCGGTGCCGTATTTCTGGTCCGAGCAGTTCGGCCGCATGGTCCAGTACGCCGGCCACCAGGACCCGGCCGACCAGGTCATCCAGCGCGGCGACCCGGGCGGCCAGCGGTGGGCGCTGTGCTGGGTCAGCGGGGAGCCGGCTGATGCTGACGGGGTTGATGGGATTAAAGTTGGCCAGCTGACCGCCGTCCTGGCGGTCGGCCAGCCGCGTGATCTGCTGCAGGGCCGCCGGCTCATCGAAGCAGGCCGGCCGGTGGATACCGGCCTGCTTGCCGACCCGGCCGTGGCCGTGCGCGACGCGGTCGCCGGCTGAGCCCAACCGCTCCGGGCGGCAGACGAGACTGGCGTGTCCGGGTTTGACCCCGGCCGCAGCGTGGGAAATTCGGAGACGTGGCACAGATCAACCCCCTGGCCGACGAACTCGTCGGCGACTGGCTCACTCTCACTGAAGCCGCCGACCGGCTTGGCATCCCGCCCGGCCGGATCAGGCAGCTGCTCCGCGACCGCAAGCTGCTGGCCGTGCAGCGGCCGGATGGCACCCGGTCGGTACCGGCCGCCTTCTTCGACGGCGACCAGATCCTGAAGGGCCTGCACGGCACGCTGACTTTGTTGTTCGACTGCGGGTTCGACGACGAGGCGGCGGTGCGCTGGCTGTTCACCGCGGACGAATCGCTGCCGGGCACGCCGATCCAGGCCATGGCCGAGCATCGCGGCACCGAGGTGAACCGGCGGGCCCAGGCGCTCGCCTTCTGAGCCTGGGTATCGAACCGCTCCAAGGTGGCTGAGGCTGCCGCGGAGCCAGTTACGGCACTGCCCGTTCAGGCCTGTGACCTGCGCATCTACCGGCGGTCGGCCCGGCCGGACTGGTGCCCGCGGTTGGCCCTGGCCGGCCGGCCCCGGTTAGCCTGGGACCATGCCATCCGGGGTCCTGCACCGCGCGCACGCCATTCGTGACCTGCTGGCCGCGGGAGGCGAATCGTTCTCGTTCGAGTTCATGCCGCCTAAGACCGAGGATGCCGAGCGGAAGCTCTTCCGAGCCATCCGGCAGCTGGAACCGCTGCAGCCCACGTTCGTCTCGGTCACCTACGGCGCGGGTGGGTCGAGCCGGGACCGTACGATCCGGATCACCGGGCGGATCGCGGCGGAGACCACGCTCACCCCGATGGGGCACTTCACCGCGGTCAACCACTCGGTGGCCGAACTCCGGCACGTGATCGGCTCGTACGCCGCGGTCGGGGTGCGGAACGTGCTGGCGCTGCGCGGCGACCCACCAGGCGACCCCAACGGGGAGTGGGTGGCCCATCCGGACGGCCTGCGCTACGCGGCTGACCTGGTCCGGCTGATCCGGGCCTCGGGCGACTTCTGTGTTGGCGTGGGGGCCTTCCCGGAGGGCCACCCACGGTCCCCGGACCTGGCCTCGGACACCCACTACTTCGTGGCCAAGTGCCGCGCCGGGGCGGACTTCGCGATCACCCAGATGTTCTTCTACGTGGACGACTACCTGCGGCTGCGGGACCGGGTGGCCGCCGCCGGCTGTGATGTGCCGATCATCCCGGGCATCATGCCGATCACCAGCGCGCAGACGCTGGAGCGGATCGTCGTGCTGTCCGGGGCCCGGTTCCCGGCCGCGGTGGGGGAGCAGGTCCGCGCGGCGGCCGCGGACCGGGCCGCGGTCCGCGAGATCGGCGTGGAGTACGCGGCGGGCATGTGCCAGCGGCTGCTCGCCGAGGGCGTACCGGGACTGCACTTCTACACGCTGAACGGGTCGCTGGCCACCCGGGAGATCTACCAGCGGCTGGGCCTGGCCGAGCGGGCCCGGGCAGTCAGCCGCGGCGCGGCTGGTTCGGCGGGCCGGGGCGTGGCCGGGGCGGCTGGGCCGGCTGGGGTGGCGGACCCGGGCGCGGCTGGGGCGGCGGGCTGGGGCGCAGCGGGAGCGCCGCGCCCATGACCGCGTAGGGCGGATCGGTGCCCGGGAACCGGTAGCCGGTGAGCAGGTCGCCGAAGCCCAGCCGGCGGTAGAGCCGCCGGGCCCGGCTGTCCGCGTCCTGGGTGGACAGCAGGGCGGTGCGCTCCAGCCGGGGGTGTAGCAGCGCCGGGACCATCCGGCGGCCGATGCCCCGGCCCTGGTAGTCCGGGTGCACGTGCACCTCGGCTACCTCGAACGAGTCGGCCAGCCAGGTCTGCGCCAGGTCGTGTCCGCCCATCCTGGTCAGCGCGCTGCGAACCAGGTCATGCCACCATTGCCCATCCGCTCCGTGGAAGCCGTAGCTGAACGCGATGATCGGCAGTCGGCCACTGCCGGGCAGCCAGCCGCTGCCGGGCGGGCCGCTGCCGGGCGGCGGGCCTGGCCCGTCCCCGGTGCCCGGTGGGGTGGGTGGCGCGGTCACCACCACGGCGCGGAACGACGGGAACTGGCTGTGCCGTTCCATGATCGCCCGGCGACCGGGTACCTGTTCCCGCGGCGGCCGCATCGCCGCCGCGTACACCTCGACCAGGGTGTCGAGTTCCGCGAGGAAGCCCGCCTTGCCCATGTCCAGCAGCCCAGGTCCCACGCGCACCCGGGCTAGCGTACGCGAGCCCGGTCCGTCGTGGCAGGTGCCGGCCAGCGCGGCCGGCCGTTTTGTCGTACCCGCCAGGTAACTTCGAACTCAGCTGCAAACAGCTGGACTTGCAACCGAATCTATGTTCGAATAAATTCGAAGCCAGCCAGCCGGCCCCATCCCGGGGGTGGCTGGTTACGGGCCGGGCGATGCGTGGGGAAGCGTCTCGCCCGGCCCAGGCTCCGGACGGAAGGAGGGCCATGAGCACGGTCGCTTCAGTACGGCCAGGCCAACCACGCTGCCGGGTTGCTCCCTCGGCGCTCTCACTCATCGAATCTGCCCGCCACGGGCTGGCCGATGCCGCGGATCAGTCCGGGCCGGGGGCCCGGTATGTCGCCGCCCACCTGGCCGCGCTGCGCGCGGCGGCGGCCATCGTCACGGTCAAGACGGATCCGGTGCCAGCGCCCCGGCGGAAGGCGCCGCGCAGTGTCTGGGAGCTGCTGCCGCGGGTGGAACCGGCCCTGTCCGAGTGGTCCGCGTTCTTCGCCGCCGGTGCGGGCAAGCGGGCTGCCGCGGAAGCGGGCCTGACCCGGGCGGTGACGGCACGGGAAGCCGACGATCTCCTGCGTGATGCGGGGACGTTCCTGTCACTGGCGGAGGAGGCGCTGGGCCTGCCCAGCCAATCGCCGCTGCCGTTGCGCCCAGCTGGCTGACACAGCTGGCTGAGGCAGAAAGCTAGTGGCCTGCCAGCCATAGGCCAGCAGGCCACCTGAGAGGGGGGCCGCCCAGGGGTCAGAACGCCTCGACGGCGCCCCGTGCCTCGGAGTCCAGTACGCCCCAGCTGATCAGCTCTTCGGTCAGGTCGAGCGGGGACTTGTCGTAGATGACCGCCAGCGAGCGCAGGTCTTCCTGGCGGATCGACAGCACCCGGCCGTTGTAGTCGCCGCGCTGGCTCTGGATCGTCGCCACGTAGCGGGCCAGCGGGCCGGCCTTGTCCTTGGGCAGCTGGGCCATCCGCTCCAGGTCGATGACCAGTTTGGGCGATGGCGCCAGCGGGGTAGGCGTGGCGTCGCCGGGCAGCAGCTCGGACACCGGCACGCCGTAGAACTCGGCCAGCTCGGCCAGCTTCTGCACGGTCACCGACCGGTCTCCGCGCTCGTAGGAGCCAACCACCACGGCCTTCCACCGGCCGCGTGATTTCTCCTCTACCCCGTGCAAGGACAGCCCTTGCTGGGTACGGATGGCGCGTAGTCGTGCGCCGAGAGTCTTGGCGTATTCAGATGGCATTGTCGTCGGCCCCCCGGCCAGTCGTCGCTTTCAGTAATTGGTTACGGACAGTGACGGTAGGCCGCAACTGCGACCAGGTCAAGCCGAATAGCAAAAAGCGGGTCAACTTACGCGTCTCGTCTCTTGCATCCGATGCGGCGCACTTGACTCAGGCCACGTGCCGCAGCCACCGGAAAGCCCGGCGGCGCAGGGCTGCCTGACTGTCCAGCGGGCCACTTCGGGCGGTCTGCCAGCAGTGTCGCGGGTCCGCGTTCCTTCAGTGTGACACGAATCACTCATCGTCACCCAATCCACACGCGAGCCTGCGCCATGTATCCAGTTCGGGTCGGCCGCGGCCGCGGCCCGGCCGCGGGGCCACGGGTGGGCCCCGGCCCGGCGCGTATGCGCATGTCGCGTGCCTGCTACTGGTACCGTGTCGGGGAGAGATCGTCCTTTAAAGCCCGTCCCGTGAGGCGGGAAAGGAGGTCCGTACGTTGCCTGCGCTGGACCCTGCCCCCGGGCATCCCGCGGCGGCTCCGGCCAACCGGAAAGTCGTCCTGGAGCCCGAGGAGATCAGGCGGGCGCTGACCCGCATTGCGCACGAGATCCTGGAGCGGACCGACGGCGGTACCGGCGTCGTCCTGCTCGGCATCCCCACCCGCGGCGTCCCGCTGGCCGCACGGCTGGCCGAGCGCATCGAGCAGGTCGAGGGCCGGCCGATGCCGCACGGCTCACTCGACATCACCATGTACCGCGACGACCTGCGGTTCCGCCCGGCCCGGGCGCTCGGCCGGACCGAGGTCCCGCCGGGCGGCATCGACGGCGCGATCGTGGTGCTCGTCGATGACGTGCTCTACTCCGGCCGGACTGTGCGCGCCGCGCTGGACGCGCTGAACGACCTTGGCCGCCCGCGGGCCGTCCAGCTCGCCGTGCTGATCGACCGTGGCCACCGCGAACTGCCTGTGCGGCCGGACTATGTCGGCAAGAACCTGCCCACCGCCAAGCAGGAGGTGGTCCGGGTCATGCTGAAAGAGGTGGACGGCGAGGATGCCGTGCTGCTCGGCCGCGCGGCCGGCCGGAGCCGCGGATGAACCGGCACCTGATCTCCGCGGGCGACCTGACCCGGGACGACGCCCTGCTCATCCTGGACACCGCCGACGAGCTGGCACGCATCTCGGACCGCCCGATCAAGAAACTGCCCACGCTGCGCGGCCGGACCGTGGTGAACCTGTTCTTCGAGGACTCCACCCGGACCCGGATCTCCTTCGAGGCGGCCGCGAAGCGGCTGTCCGCCGACGTGATCAACTTCTCGGCCAAGGGCTCCAGCGTGGCCAAGGGCGAAAGCCTCAAGGACACGGCGCTGACCCTGGAAGCGATGGGTGCGGACGCCGTCATCATCCGGCACAGCGCCTCCGGCGCGCCGCAGCGGCTGGCCGGCTGGGTCCGCGGCACCGTGATCAATGCGGGCGACGGGTCGCACGAGCACCCGACCCAGGCGCTGCTCGACAGTTTCACCATCCGGCGCCACTTCGGCCGCTCGGCCGGGGTCGGACCGGCCAGCAGCGGACCGGCCGATGGCGCGCTGGACGGGCTGCGGGTCACCATCGTCGGCGACGTGCTGCACAGCCGGGTGGCCCGGTCCAACGTACTGCTGCTGCACACTCTGGGCGCGGACGTGACGCTGGTCGCGCCGCCCACCCTGGTGCCGGTCGCGGTCGGCAGCTGGCCGTGCAGCGTCAGCTACGACTTCGACAGCGCGCTGCCCAAGAGCGACGTGGTGATGATGCTCCGGGTGCAGCAGGAACGCATGAACGCCGCGTACTTCCCCAGCGTGCGGGAGTACAGCCGGCGTTACGGCCTGGACGCGGCCCGGATGGCCCAGCTGCCGGACCAGGCCATCGTGATGCACCCGGGCCCGATGAACCGCGGCGTGGAGATCGCCGCCGAGGTGGCCGACTCGGCCCGGTCCACCATCGTCGAGCAGGTGGCCAATGGCGTGAGCGTGCGGATGGCCGTGCTGTACCTGCTGCTCGGCGGGGCGGAGGGGGACTCATGACCGGGGCCTGGCTGATCCGCGGCGCGCGGCCGCTGGGCGGCGCCGCCGCGGACATTGTCATCCGGGACGGGCTGATCGACAGCATCGGGGACGCCGCGGCGCCGGCCGGCGCGCAGGTCGTCGGGGCGGAGGGGCTGATCGCCCTGCCCGGCCTGGTCGACCTGCACACTCACCTGCGCGAGCCGGGCCGGGAGGACGCCGAGACGGTCGAGACCGGCACCCAGGCCGCGGCGCTCGGCGGGTTCACCGCGGTGCATGCCATGGCCAACACCGACCCGGTGGCCGACACCGCGGGCGTGGTCGAGCAGATCTGGCGGCTGGGTCGCCAGGCCGGGCACTGCGACGTGCACCCGGTCGGTGCGGTGACCGTGGACCTGGGCGGGACGCGGCTAGCCGAGCTGGGCGCGATGGCCGACTCCGCGGCCCGGGTCCGGGTGTTCTCCGACGACGGGCACTGCGTGTCCGACGCGGTGCTGATGCGCCGGGCGCTGGAGTACGTCAAGGCGTTCGACGGGGTCATCGCGCAGCATGCCCAGGAGCCGAGACTTACCGCCGGCGCGCAGCTCAACGAGGGTGAGATGTCCGCCCGGCTCGGCCTGACCGGCTGGCCCGCGGTGGCCGAGGAAGCCGTCATCGCCCGGGACTGCCTGCTCGCCGCGCACGTCGGCTCGGCGCTGCACGTCTGCCACGTGTCCACCGCTGGGTCGGTGGAGATCATCCGCTGGGCCAAGAGCAAGGGTTGGCGGGTCACCGCCGAGGTCACCCCGCATCACCTGCTGCTCACCGACAGCCTGGCGGCCGACTATGACCCGGTGTACAAGGTCAACCCGCCGCTGCGCACCCCGGCCGACGTGGCCGCGCTGCGCGAGGGGCTGGCCGACGGCACCATCGACTGCGTGGCCACCGACCACGCGCCGCACCCGGTGGAGGACAAGGAAACCGAGTGGGACACGGCGGCGTTCGGCATGACCGGGCTGGAGACCGCGCTGCGCGTGGTACAGCAGGCCATGGTGGACACCGGGCTGCTGGACTGGGCCGGGGTAGCTGACCGGATGTCCCGGCGGTCGGCCATCATCGGGCGGCTGCCCGGCCCGGGCGGGGCACTGGCGGTCGGCCAGCCCGCCAGCCTGACCCTGTACGACGCGGCCGCGCGCGAGGTGGTCAACCCGGCCACGCACGCGTCGCGCAGCCGGAACAGCCCGTTCACCGGCATGGACCTTCCTGGCCGGGTGGTGGCCACGTTCCTGCGCGGGGCGCCGACCGTGCTCGACGGGAAGATCGCCTGATGCCGGCCCCGGCCGTGCTGCTCCTGGAGGACGGCACCGCGTTCCACGGGACCTCGTTCGGTGCAGACGGCGAGACGTTCGGCGAGATGGTCTTCAACACCGGGATGACCGGCTACCAGGAGACGCTGACCGATCCCTCGTACTGTCGCCAGATCGTGGCTATGACCGCGCCGCACATCGGCAACACCGGGATCAACGACGAGGACCCGGAGTCCCGGCGGATCTGGGTGAGCGGGTACGTGGTCCGCGAGCCGGCCCGGATCGCGTCCAGCTGGCGGTCCCAGCGCACCCTGGACACGGAACTGCGCGCCCAGGGCGTCACCGGGATCGCCATCACCGGCACCCGGGCGCTCACCCGGCACCTCCGCGACCGCGGCGCGATGCGCGCGGTGATCAGTTCCGGCCCCGGGGACCTGGCCGCGCTGCGGGACCGGGTGCTGGCCAGCCCGCCGATGGTCGGCGCCGACCTGGCCCGCGAGGTGTCCACCGATGCGCCGTATCCGGTGCGCCCGCCGGACGGCACCCCGGTCCGCTACCGGGTCGCGGCCGTGGACCTCGGCATCAAGACGATGACCCCGCTGTCCATGGCCCGGCGCGGCTGCGAGGTCACCGTGCTGCCCGCGGCCAGCACCGCGGCGGACATCCTGGCCGCCAGCCCGGACGGCGTGTTCTTCTCCAACGGCCCCGGAGACCCGGCGGCGCTCGGCTACGTGGTGCAGGTGGTCCGCGACGTGCTCGGCCGCGGCGTCCCGGTGTTCGGCATCTGCCTGGGCAGCCAGGTCCTCGGCCGTGCCCTCGGCCTGGGCACCTACAAGCTGCGCTTCGGGCACCGCGGGGTGAACCAGCCGGTCAAGGACCTGGCCACCGGGCGGGTGCACATCACCAGCCACAACCACGGTTTCGCGGTGGCCATGCCGGCCGGCGCCGAAGGCCTGCCCAATCAGGCCGGCGCCGAAGGCCTGCCCAATCAGACCGGCGCCGCGCCGGGCGAGCCATTCGAGACCGACTTCGGCCCGGCCCGGATCAGCCACGTCAACCTGAACGACGGCGTGGTCGAAGGCCTGCGGCTGCTGGATGCGCCGGCGTTCAGCGTCCAGTACCACCCCGAGGCCGCACCCGGCCCGCACGACGCGGCCGGCCTGTTCGACGAGTTCTGCGCCCTGATGGAGGCCAGCAGGTGAGCGCCGTCCGGCACTGGCCTAGCGAGGCTGGGCCGTCAGTCCCGGCCGAGTGGCCGGTGTGGTCTTGGCTGCCGGACGGCGCGAACCTCTCAGGAAGCAAAGTGAGCGCTCTCAGCCAGGGCCGGGGGTGCCATGCCTAAGCGCGCGGATCTTAAGTCGGTGCTGGTGATCGGGTCGGGGCCGATCGTGATCGGGCAGGCCTGCGAGTTCGACTACTCGGGCACCCAGGCCTGCCGGGTGCTCCGCCAGGAGGGCATCCGGGTCAGCCTGGTCAACTCCAACCCGGCGACCATCATGACCGACCCGGAGTTCGCCGACGCTACATATGTAGAGCCGATCACCCTGGACGTGCTGGAGAAGGTGATCGCCCGGGAACGCCCGGATGCGGTGCTGCCCACCCTGGGTGGCCAGACCGCGCTCAACGCCGCCGTGGGCCTGCATGAGGCAGGCACCCTGGCCAAGTACGGCGTCGAGCTGATCGGGGCCGACATCGACGTGATCAAGTCCGGCGAGGACCGCAGCGCGTTCAAGGAGATCGTCACCGGCCTGGGCGGGGACGTGCCGCGCAGCCACATCTGCCACACCATGGACGACTGCCTGGCCGCCGCGGCCGACCTGGGCTACCCGCTGGTCGTCCGGCCCTCGTTCACCCTGGGCGGCGCGGGCTCCGGCATCGCCCACGACGAGGACGGCCTGCGCCGGATTGCCGGGTCCGGCCTGGACGCCAGCCCGGTCACCGAGGTCCTGCTCGAGGAGTCCATCCTGGGCTGGAAGGAGTTCGAGCTGGAGCTGATGCGCGACCGGCACGACAACGTGGTCGTGGTCTGCTCCATCGAGAACATCGACCCGATGGGCGTGCACACCGGCGACTCGGTCACGGTGGCGCCCGCGATGACGCTGACCGACCGCGAGTACCAGCACATGCGGGACACCGCGATCGCGGTGGTCCGCGCGGTCGGCGTGGACACCGGCGGCTGCAACATCCAGTTCGCGGTGCACCCGCAGACTGGCCGGATGGTCGTCATCGAGATGAATCCGCGGGTCTCCCGGTCCTCCGCGCTGGCCTCGAAGGCGACCGGGTTCCCCATCGCCAAGATCGCCGCCCGGCTGGCCATCGGCTACACACTGGACGAGATCCGCAACGACATCACCGGGGAGACGCCGGCCAGCTTCGAGCCCGCGCTGGACTACGTGGTGGTCAAGGTGCCCCGGTTCGCGTTCGAGAAGTTCCCCGGCGCCGACCCGGTGCTGACCACGCACATGAAGTCGGTCGGCGAGGCGATGGCCATCGGCCGGTCCTTCCCGGAGGCGCTGCAGAAGGCGCTCCGCTCGCTGGAGAACCCGGCCGCGCCGCTGCACTGGCGCGAGCCGCCCGGCGACCGGTCCGCGCTGCTGGAGCGCTGTGCGGTGCCGCACGACGGCCGGCTGAGCACCGTGCACCAGGCGCTGCGGGCCGGCGCCACGGTGGAACAGGTGGCCGCGGCCAGCGGCATCGACCCGTGGTTCGTGGACCAGGTCCAGTTCATTCAAGATCTTGCTCAACGCCTGTCCGGGGCCAATGCCGGCACGCCGGGCACCCGGCCTGGCGCGGGACTCGACCCGGAGGAACTCCGGGCGGCCAAGCAGGCTGGTTTCTCCGACGCCCAGCTGGGCCAGCTCACCGGGCTGGTCGAAGATCAGGTCCGGCTGCTCCGGCACGCGTTCGGCATCCGGCCCGTGTATCACACGGTGGATACCTGCGCCGCGGAGTTCGCCGCCCGCACGCCCTACCTGTACTCCACCTACGACGAGGGCACCGAGGTGCCACCGGGCGACACGGCCAAGGTGATCATCCTGGGCAGCGGGCCGAACCGGATCGGCCAGGGCATCGAGTTCGACTACGCCTGTGTGCACGCCTCGTTCGCGCTGGCCGCGGCGGGCTACGAGACGGTGATGCTGAACTGCAACCCGGAGACCGTGTCCACCGACTACGACACCTCCGGGCGGCTCTACTTCGAGCCGCTCACCCTGGAGGATGTGCTCGAGGTGGTACACGCCGAGCAGCACACCGGCCCGGTGGCCGGGGTGATCGTGCAGCTCGGCGGGCAGACCCCGCTCGGCCTGGCCCGGGCGCTGGCCGCCGAGGGGGTGCCGGTGGTGGGCACCAGCCCGGACGCCATCCACCTGGCCGAGGACCGCGGCGAGTTCGGCGCCGTGCTGGCGGCGGCCGGGCTGCCCGCGCCGCGGTACGGCACCGCCCGGTCCTACGCCGAGGCCAAGGCGGTGGCCGATGAGATCGGCTACCCGGTGCTGGTCCGCCCGTCCTACGTGCTCGGCGGGCGCGGCATGGAGATCGTCTATGACGACGCCACGCTGCGGGCGTACCTGGACCGGGCCACCGCGGCCAGCCCGGACCACCCGGTGCTCATCGACCGGTTCCTGGACGACGCGATCGAGATCGACGTGGACGCGCTGTACGACGGGACCGAGCTGTTCCTGGGCGGCGTGATGGAGCACATCGAGGAAGCCGGCATCCACTCCGGCGACTCGGCCTGCGCGCTGCCGCCGATCACCCTGGGCCGGGCCGACATCATCCGGATCCGCGAGTCCACCGCGGCCATCGCCCGCGGGGTGGGTGTGCGCGGGCTGCTCAACGTGCAGTACGCGCTGGCCGCCGGCGTGCTGTTCGTGCTGGAGGCCAACCCCCGGGCGTCGCGCACCGTGCCGTTCGTGTCCAAGGCCACCGCCACCCCGCTGGCCAAGGCGGCAGCCCGGATCATGCTCGGCGCCAGCATCGCCGAGCTGCGCGCCGAGGGTGTGCTGCCCGCGGCCGGGGACGGCGGCACACTGCCGCTGGACGCGCCGATCGCGGTCAAGGAGGCGGTGCTGCCGTTCGGCCGGTTCCGCGACAAGGGTGGTCAGGGGGTGGATACCGTGCTCGGCCCGGAGATGCGGTCCACCGGCGAGGTGATGGGCATCGACGCG
This sequence comes from Streptosporangiaceae bacterium, assembly GCA_036497945.1. Lineage (GTDB taxonomy): Bacteria > Actinomycetota > Actinomycetes > Streptosporangiales > Streptosporangiaceae > RYN-230. The sequence goes on from DASXIN010000036.1 coordinate 19,114, forward strand.
GCGTTCGGCACCGCGTACGCGAAGTCGCAGGCCGCGGCGTACGGGCCGCTACCGGTCAAGGGCCGGGTGTTCGTGTCGGTGGCCAACCGGGACAAGAGGTCTATGGTTTTCCCCGTGAAACGGCTTGCCGACCTGGGCTTCGAGATCTGGGCCACGGAGGGCACCGCCGAGGTGCTGCGGCGGAACGGGGTCCGGGCCACGATCGTGCGCAAGCACAGCGACGGCCCCGGCCCGGACGGCGAGCCGGACATCGTGGCCAGCATCCTGGCCGGCCAGGTAGACCTGATCGTGAACACGCCGTTCGGCAGCCCGGGCCAGTCCGGTCCCCGGCTGGACGGCTACGAGATCCGCACCGCCGCGGTGCTCAGCGGGGTGCCCTGCGTCACCACGGTCCAGGGACTCGGCGCCGCCGTCCAGGGCATCGAGGCGATCCAGCGCGGCGAGGTGGGAGTGCGTTCATTGCAGGAATACGGGGTGCTGGTCCGGGGAGAACACCCCGCCGGGGCGCCCCCGCTCGCTGGCGGTGCGTCATGACCAGCGGCGACGGCGAGCAGGATGCCGTCCAGGTACAGGTCCGCGGCACCGTGCTCACCGTGCGCAAGGTGGACGCCTACTACGCGATGACCGTGGTCGCGCCGGGCATCGCGGCGCGCTTCCGGCCCGGGCAGTTCGTCGCCGTCGCAGTCGGGGGGCCGGATACGTCGATGCTGCTGCGGAGGGCGTTCAGTATTCATGACGTGCGCCCGGATCATGGCGGCACGGTGGAATTCGTGTTCGCGCCGGTCGGCCCGGGCACCCGGTGGCTGGCCGAGCGGCGCACCCGGGACGTGCTCGACCTGGCCGGGCCGCTGGGCCGGCCGTTCCCGGTGCCCCGCGACCCGGTGAGCTGCCTGCTGGTCGGCGGCGGCTACGGCAGCGCCCCGCTGTTCCCGCTGGCCGCCCGGCTGCGCAGCCGCGATTGCCAGGTGGACTTCCTGCTCGGCGCGGCCAGTGCGGACCGGGTGTTCGGCGCGCTGACCGCGCGGCGCACCGGGCGTACCGCCGCGATCACCACCGAGGACGGGTCGATGGGCATCCGCGGCTTGGTCACCGACCGGCTGACCCAGGTCATCCACGAGGCACGCACCGATGTGATCTACGCCTGCGGCCCGATGGGCATGCTGCGCCAGGTCACCGCGCTGGCCCAGCGCTATGAGATCCCGGTGCTGACCCTGGTCGAGGAGTCCATGGCCTGCGGCATCGGGGTGTGCATGACCTGCGTGCTGCCGGTCGTGGGGGACGACGGGGTGACCCGGATGGTGCGGTCCTGCGTGGCCGGGCCGGTGTTCCGCGGCGACACGGTGCGCTGGGACGACGTCGGGACGATCCCGTTCGACGCGCTGGGCGCGCCGGGCTGGAACCCGCGCCCGCACGCCACGCCTGCCCGTTCCGCGGTCGGCCATCCCGCGGCCGGGGGTTCCGCGGCGGGGGGTGCCACCAGCACCTCCGCCACTGCCAATCCCAATGGCCCCACCAGAGGCGCCAACCCCAATAGCACCGCTGGCACCAGCAGCAGCGGCACCGTCACCCGCCGCCCGCGGAACTCCACCAACCCCACCAGCACCGCCAATCCCACCAGCACCGTGAGCGGCGCAGCGTCGGATCCGGGCGCGGCACGGAAGGAGCGTCATGGCGGTTGACCTGCGCACCAAGCTGGGCCACGTGGAGCTGCCCAATCCCATCCTGACCGCGTCGGGGTGCTCCGGCGCGGGCCGGGAACTGGCCCAGTTCTTCGACGTGGCCAAGATCGGCGCGGTGGTCACCAAGTCGGTGATGCTGGCGCCCCGGGCCGGCCGGCCGACGCCGCGGATGGCCGAGACGCCGAGCGGGATGCTCAACTCGATCGGGCTGCAGGGGCCCGGCATCGACGCGTTCCTGCAGCGCGACCTGCCCTGGCTGCTGTCGCGGGGGGCCAGGGCCGTGGTGTCGATCGCGGGCAGCACGGTTGATGAATACGCCGAGCTGGCCGCGCGCCTGTCCGACGCGGCCGGGGTGACCGCGGTTGAGGTGAATATCTCCTGCCCGAACGTAGAACACCGCGGCCAGGTGTTCGCCTGCGACCCGGTCGACGCGGCCGCGGTGATCGAGGCGGTGCGCGCCAGGACCCGGCACGACCTGCCGGTCTTCGCCAAGCTGTCGCCCGACGTCACCGACATCGTGGCGATCGCCCGCGCTTGCGTGTCGGCCGGCGCGGACGGGCTCTCGATGATCAACACGCTGCTGGGCATGGCGATCGACACCGACACGATGCGGCCGGTGCTGGCCGGGCTGACGGGCGGCCTTTCCGGTCCCGCGATCAGGCCGGTCGCGGTCCGGTGCATCTAC
>DASXIN010000037.1:0-31761 GCA_036497945.1 Streptosporangiaceae bacterium
GCGGGCGTGCTATCCGGGTTTCCCAGCACGACCTCGACCGTTGCGCGCATGACGGCTAGCGGGGTCCGCAGCTCATGGGATGCGTTGGCGATGAACCGCTGCTGGCCTTCGAACGCGGCCTGGAGCCGGCCGAGCATCTCGTTGAAGGTCTCGGCCAGTTCGCGGAGTTCATCGCGGGGACCCGTGGGTGCAACCCGGGCCGACAGGTTGTGTTCGGATGCGGCGCGAGCGGCTGTCGTGATCTGGTGCACCGGGCGCAGCGCCCGCCCGGAGAAGATCCAGCCGAGGATCGCCGCCAGGGCAATGACCACAGTCAGCGTGATCAGCGAGTACTGCAGCAGATGCGACAGGGTGAGGTCACGCTGGCCCTGCGCCCCCTGCTGCTGGAAGAACGAGGCGCACTTGGCCAGGACGAACGGGTTGGGATGGGCGCTCTGTTCCGCCGACCGGCACCGCGCCGCGAAGCTGGCCAGGTCAGCGGCCGAAGCCAGCCGGCCCTGGTTCCCCCGGACCTGCCCCCGGGCCGGCAGCTGCGCGACCTGTGCGTAGCTGACCGCCACGACGATCACCCCGCACACGGCGAACAGGCCGGTATACAGCAGGGTCAGCCGGGCCCGGACGGTCAGCCGCGGGCGGGTCACATCTGGTATCCCTTGCCCACCGCGGTCTCGATCAGCGGCGGGTCGCCGAGCTTGCGCCGCAGCCGGGCCATCGTCACCGAGACGATGTTGCTGAACGGGTCGGTATGGGCGTCCCACACGTGCTCGAGCAGTTCTTCCGCGCTGACCACGGCGCCGTCGGCGGCCAGCAGCATCTCCAGGATGCCGAACTCCTTGCGGGTCAGCGACAGCGGGCGGCCGCCACGGCTGGCGCGGTGCCGGGCACGATCCACGATTAGGTCCCCGCAGCGCACGACCGGCGGCGCGGACGGCGCGCGGCGGGACAGCGCCCGCACCCGGGCGGCGAGCTCGGCGAACGCGAACGGCTTGGGCAGGTAGTCATCCGCGCCTAGTTCCAGCCCGTCCACCCGGTCCTCGAGGCCGGCGGCGGCGGTGAGCATGAGGATCCGCGGGCCGCCGCCGGCCAGGGTGCGGCACACCCGGTCGCCGTGCACGACCGGCAGGTCGCGGTCGAGCACGATCACGTCATAAGCCGTCTGCGCGGTGGCGTCCAGCGCCGCCGCGCCGTCGTGCACAACGTCCACGGCCATCCCGGCCTGGCCCAGCCCCTGAGCGATCCGCCCGGCCAGCGTCGCATGGTCCTCGGCCACCAGCACCCGCACCCCGCCATCATGCGCCGGCCGGCATGACATCCGTGCAACATCGCCGGTAGCGCTGTTGTCACCCGCCGGGGCCTAGAACTGCTGGCATGAAGTCAATCCCCGCGCGAACCGCGGCCGCCATCATCGCCGCGGTCGGCCTGGCCCTGCTGGCGGCGGCATGCGGCGGCAGCCCGTCATCCACCGGTTCCGGCGGCTCATCGAATGCGGGAGGGTCAGCGAGCTCCCAGTCAGCGGTCGCCTTCTCGGGTTGCATGCGCTCACACGGAGTGCCGAACTTCCCCGACCCCAGCGGCAGCGGAGGGGCCCCTAAGGAAACCGCGCAGCAGCTCGGGGTCAGCAGCTCCCAGCTCCAGAGGGCCCAGAACGCTTGCCAGCACCTGCTGCCGAACACCGGCAACATCGACGATAACCCGGCCGCGCTGCACCAGTGGTGGAGCCAGATGCTGCACTTCGCCCGGTGCATGCACTCCCACGGGGTGCCGAACTGGCCCGACCCCAGCCCATACCCCCCGGACCCCGTGCGGCCTACTTTCAACCTGCATGCCGCCGGCATTGCCTTTCACCTGGGGGCCCAGCCCGGGAACATCGTGAATTCGGCGCAGATCGAGGCCGAGGTACGGCAATGCGAGTCGGTGGTGCACCAAAACGTGTCGGGCTGGTTCGACTGAGGACTCAGACCGTGAGTGAGACAGTTTCGGGTGGCCGCGAGGCCGGGCAGCAGGCGGAGGCCCTGCCGGCCGGGGCGGCCAGGGGATCGCGTCGCCGGGGCGGCTGGGTGGCCGCGGGCCTGGTGCTGGTGCTGGCGGCCGGAGGCGCCGCGGGCGCGTGGCAGGCGGGGGTGCTTTCCCCGGCTGGCTCGTCCGGGTCCGGGCAGCAGGTGCGGCCGGCGCCGGCGACGCACGCGGTGGTGCGTGAGGACCTGTCGGCGACGACGCCGGTGAGCGCGACGCTGGGGTATGCCGGGGCGTACCGGGTGACCGGGCAAGGCGGCGGGACGCTGACCTGGCTGCCGCCGGCGGGGCAGGTAATCGGCCAGGGCCGGGTGCTGTACCGGGTGGACAACGGGTCGCCGGTGGTGCTGCTGTACGGCGGCGTGCCGGCGTGGCGGACCCTGGGCGAGGGGCTGACTGGGGCGGACGTGTCCCAGTTGAACCATGACCTGGTGGCGCTGGGGGACGCCGCACGTTCGGAGATCTCCGCGGCGGGCTGGAATTACTTCTCCTGGGAAACGGCGTACGGGGTCCAGAAGCTGGAAGAGCACCTCGGGGTCTCCTCCCCGCCGGGGTCGCTGCCGCTGGGCCAGCTGGTGTTCGAGCCGGAAGCGATCCGGGTGTCCCAGGTGACCGGGAGCCTGGGCGGCCCGGCGGGCGGCCCGGTGCTGGCCGCGACCTCAGACCGCCACCAGGTGTCGATCCCGCTGGATGCCTCCCAGCAGTCGCAGGTGAAGGCAGGTGACACCGTGACCGTCACCCTGCCGGACGGCAAGACGACGCCGGGCGTGGTCTCCTCGGTGGGCACGGTGGCGATCACGTCCAGGTCGACGACGACGATCCCGGTGCAGGTGAAGCTGACCGATCCGGCGGCGGCGGGGACCATGGACCAGGCGCCAGTGACCGTGAGCATCACCACCGGCACCGTCCCTAACGCGCTGGCTGTCCCGGTCACGGCGCTGCTGGCCCAGTCGTCCGGCGGGTACGTCGTGGAGGTCGTGGGTGCGGGAGGCACGCGGCGGTACGTGCCGGTGCGGCCCGGGCTGTTCGACGACGCCTCCGGGCTGGTGCAGGTGAGCGGGGCGCTCACGCCGGGACAGCGCGTCGTGGTCGCGGCGTCGTGACCGCCGGCGCGCAGGCGGCCCTGGCGGCCGGGACCGGCCGCGGCCCGGCGCTGGCGCCGGTGCCGGTGCTGGAGCTGGATCAGGTGGCCAAGGTGTATCCGGGGTCGCCGCCGGTATGGGCCCTGGATCAGGCGAGCCTAGCGGTGGCCGCCGGGGAGCTGACCGCCATCGTGGGCCCGTCGGGGTCGGGCAAGTCCACGCTGCTGCACCTGATGGGCACCCTGGACAAGCCGACATCCGGCACGGTACGGGTCACCGGCCTGGACGTGGCGCGGATGCGGGACCGGGAGCTGGCGGCACTGCGCGCCACCAGGATCGGGTTAGTGTTCCAGCAGTTCTTCCTGGCCGAGCAGCAGAGCGCGCTGGGCAATGTGGCCGACGGGCTGCTATATGCCGGGATCCGGCGCGGCGCGCGGCGATGGCTGGCGCTGCAGGCCCTGGACCGGGTCGGGCTGGCGCACCGGGCCGCCGCCCGGCCGACCCAGCTGTCGGGAGGGGAACGTCAGCGGGTCGCGATCGCCCGGGCGGTGGCGGCCGCGCCGCCGGTGGTGCTGGCCGACGAGCCGACCGGGAACCTGGACTCGGCCACCGGCGCCGCCATCCTGGCCCTGCTGGAGGAGCTGAACGCGGCCGGGACCACGGTCATCATCATCACCCACGACCACGCGGTCGCCGCCCGGACGCGGCGGCGCATCGAGATGCTCGACGGGCGCATCATCGCCGACACCGTCCCCGTCAGCGGCCACGCGGCCGCCGGCGGGGCTGGCGGCGGGCAGCCCGCCCGCTCCCGGTCCGCGCAAGAAGGACCGTCATGACCACCACACCGGGGCGGCCGGCCGCCCCGGCCGCGGCCCGGCTGCACCCCGCCGACCTGGCCGCCCTGGCCAGCATGGGGCTGCGGACCCGCAAGCTGCGCGCAGCGCTGTCCGCGCTGGGCATCGCGATCGGCGTCGCGGCCATCGTGGCGGTGCTGGGCCTGGCCGCCTCGGCCAAGGCCGCGCTGCTGGCCGAGATCGCCAGGCTGGGCACCAACCTGCTGACCGTCACCAACGGACAGACCTTCTCCGGCGGCACCGCCAAGCTGCCCGTGACGGCACCGGCCATGATCGCCCGGCTGCCCGGCGTCACTGCGGTGCAGGCCACCGGCACCGTCGGCGGCGTCAGCGTCTACAAGTCCCCGCTCATCCCCGCGATCAACACCAACGCCATCATCATCGACGCCGCCACCACGGACTTGCCCGCGGTGGCCGGCACCAGCCTCGCGCAGGGCCGGTTCCTGAACGCGGCGACCGCCCGCGAGCCGGTCGCGGTGCTCGGCGCCGTCACAGCACGGCTGCTGGGCATCGACCGGATCCGCCCTGGGGAACGGATCTGGGCCGGCGGCCAGTGGTTCTACGTGACCGGCATCCTCAAGCGGGCCGCCCTGGCGCCGGAGCTCGACTCGGCGGTCCTGGTCGGCTTCCCCGCCGCGCAGACCTACCTGCACTTCGACGGCCACCCGTCGCAGATCTACGTCCGCACCGTCGACGCCCAGGCCGCCACCACCGCAGTGGATAATCTCCTGGCCGCCCAGGCAAACCCGGAAAACACCAGCTCGGTAGACGTCTCCCAGCCCTCGGACGCACTGACCGCCCGGGCCGACACCGAGGGCGCGCTCGACACCCTGTTCCTCGGCCTGGGCGCGGTCGCGCTGCTGGTCGGCGCGATCGGGGTGGCCAACATCATGGTCATCTCGGTGCTGGAGCGCCGCTCCGAGATTGGGCTGCGCCGCGCGCTGGGCGCCACCCGCGGCCAGATCCGCACCCAGTTCCTGGCCGAGGCCATCCTGCTGTCCCTGGCCGGCGGCGTCATCGGCGTCATCATCGGCGCGGCCGCCACCGCCGTCTACGCCCGCGGCCACGGCGAGGCCGTCGTCATCCCGCCCGAAGCCTGGGCCGGCGGCCTGGCCGCGGCTGTCGTCATCGGCGCCCTGGCCGGGCTGCTGCCCGCCATCCGCGCCGCCCGCCTGTCCCCGACAGAGGCACTCCTGACCGTCTGACCGGACAGCTAACCGGCTGAAAGCTGCTTGGGCGAGCCGCCGGTCCGGGAGTACGCTCATGCGCACGGACGACAATGCCCGGGACCTGAACAGCGAGCAGGTGATGCTGGGGGGCAAGCGGATCCTGGCGGCCATATTGGTGCTGGCCGCGGCCGGCTGCACGGGGGGAAACAGCGCCCCAGCCGGCCACACAGCTGTGCGCGGCGGCACCGCCACGTATGCGCTATCCCCCGGGGCCGTGCCGGACTACATCTTTCCGTTCCTGAGCAGCCAGTACTCCACCCTCGCCAACGTGTACTACTTCACTCAGCTGATGTACCGGCCGCTGTACTGGTTCGGCTCCAGCGGCCGGCCGGTGCTGAACCGGGGTCTGAGCCTGGCTGACCCGCCGGCGTTCCATGGCCGGAACGTGACGATCACGCTGAAGCACTACCGGTGGTCGAACGGCACCCGGGTGACGGCGCAGGACGTGCTGTTCTGGCTGCACATGATGCTGGCCGTGCCGAAGGACTGGGGCGCGGGTACCGGTTTCCCGCAGAACGTGACGAACCTCAGGGCGGCTGGGCCGGCCACGCTGACCATGACCATGAAGCAGGCGTACTCTCCGACCTGGTTCCTGTACAACGAGCTGAGCCAGATCACCCCGATGGCCGCCGCCTGGGACCGCACCGCCCGGGGGCCGGCCGACTGCACCACGACCGTCCGGGACTGCGCGGCGGTGTATCACTACCTGGACGCCCAGGCCAGGGACCAGCACGGCTACGTGGGCTCGCCGCTCTGGTCGATAGTAGACGGGCCGTGGCGGCTGAGCGCGTTCAGCGCCGACGGGCACGACACGTTCGTGCCGAACAAGGCCTACTCGGGCCCGGTCAAGCCGAAGCTGGCCGCCTTCCAGGAGGTGCCGTTCGCCAGCGACACAGCCGAGTACTACACGCTGCAATCACCGCGCGGCGGCCACATCGACGTCGGCTACCTGCCGTTCGAGGATGCCCCGGTCAAGCCGGCCGGTGCGGCGGCCGGGCCCAACCCGCTGGCCGGCCGGGGGTACACCCTGCACCCGTTCTACGGCTGGGCACTCAGCTACTACGTGATGAACTTCCAGAGCACTACGGGCAACGGCCCGGTCATCCGCCAGCTGTACTTCCGCCAGGCGATGGCCTACCTGACGAACCAGGCCGCGATGATCCAGGGCCCCCAGCGCGGCTACGGGGTGCCCACGGTGGGCCCGGTGCCCAGCGCTCCGGTCACCCCGTTCCTGTCCCCGATGGGCAGGCAGGGTGACCCGTTCCCGTACAGCCCGGCCAAGGCCAGGGCGCTGCTGGCCAGCCACGGCTGGACCGTGGTGCCGGGTGGCCTGACCACGTGCGCCGTGCCGGCCCGGTGCGGCGCGGGTATCCGGAAGGGCCAGGGGCTGGAGTTCGGTTTCCTCTACCCGCCGGGCAGCGGGCGGGGTGGCTGGGTCAGCGAGGAGATGGCCGCGCTGCAGTCCAGCGCGGCCGCGCTGGGTATCAGGCTGAACCTGGAGCCGATGTCGTTCAAAAACGTGATCGAGCAGGCCGGGGGCAACTGCGTGGTCCTCAAGACCCCGTGTGACTGGGATCTGGCCATCTGGGGCGGCTGGGGCTTCGCGCCCGACTACCTGCCGACCGGTGAGGCGCTGTTCCGCTGCGGCGCGCCCGCCAACTCCGGCGGGTACTGCGACAAGACGAACGACGCGCTGATCAGCAAGACGCTGACTAGCGGCAACCTGCGGGACCTGTACCGCTGGCAGGATTACCTGGCGACCAGGCTGCCGGTCATATGGCAGCCCAACTCCCCCGCGGCGCTCACCGAGATCGCGGACAATCTCAAGGGCGTCACGCCGCAGAGCGCGACCGGGAGCATCAACCCGGAGAACTGGTACTTCGTGAAATAGCCCGGCTTCCCGCCCGGGCCACGGCGGCCGCCTGGCTGCCGTGGTCGCGCAGCGCCTGGCGGACCCGCGCGGCGGCCGGGTCCCCGAGCCGCTGGTAGATGACCAGCGCCGCGCGCAGCTCAGCGATCCCTTCGCCGAGGTCACCGGCCTGGATGCGGCAGCGGCCGAGGCCTTCCCGGGCCCGCGCCTCCTCGGCCGGCGCGCCGAGGTCGCGGGCGATGGCCAGCGCCGCCGTGTGGTACTCCGCCGCCTCGCGGCCAGCCGCGCACCGGAGCCGCAGTTCACCCAGGGTGTTCAGCACGACGGCCTCGGTGAACCGGGTGCCGAGCGCACGGGCTATCTCCAGCGCCTGCCCCAGGCAGTCCGCCGCGGCGGGGTAATCCCCGGTCTGCACGTGCAACGCACCCAGCTGGCCGCCAAGGTCGGCCTCGATGAGCCGGGTCCCGAGTGCACGGTCTATCTCCAGCGCCTGCCCGAGGCAGTCCGCCGCGGCGGCGTAATCCCCGGCCAGCCGGTGCACGATACCGATCTCGGCCAGCAGGGCCGCGTGGTTGAACCGGTCGCCGATCGCGCCGAAAATCTCCCGGGCCTGCCGCAGGCTGGCCATAGCAGCCGGGTAGTCCCCGGTCAGCCGCTGCACCACGCCCAGCCCTGCGACAGCATGGGCCTCACCTTCCCGATCGCCCAGGTCGCGGTAGAGCTCCAGAGCCTCCCGCAGGCTGGTGACCGCGGCCGGATACTCCCCGGTCTGTATCTGCAGGCCGCCGAGGCCACCGAGGGTCACTGCGTGGCCGTACCGGTCGCCGAGGTCGCGGAACAGGGCCAGGGCCTGCCGCTTGCTGGCGCCGGCCGCTGGATAGTCGTCAGCAAACAGCTGTGCATCACCCAGATCCATCAGCGAGTCGGCCTGCCCGATCCGGTCACCGGCCTCGCGGTACCGGGTAAGAGCCTGCCCGAAGCTGGCCGCCGCGGCCGGCAAGTCATGCATCATCTCCCGCACGAATCCCTGGGTATGCAGCGCGTCGCCCTCGCCGAGCCGGTCACCGAGCTCGCGGTACAGGGCCAGCGCCTGGCGCTGGTTCGCGGCCCCGAGGGCGACGTCCCCGGTCCCCGTCTGGAAGATGGCCAAGCGGTTGAGCGCGTCCGCCTGGCCGTGCCGGTCACCCGCCCGGCGCGCGGCGGCCAGCGCGGTCCGGTGCAGCCCGATGGCCTGGTCCCAGTAGCCCCCGGCGTACAGAAAACTGCTGATCGCGGCCGGGATCTGGCTCGCGTGCTGGTGGTGTCCGCCGGCGGCGGCGTACTCGGTGGCCGCCTGCAGGTTGCCACGCTCGGCCGCCAGCCAGGCCGTGGCCTGCTCAGCCGAGGACAGCCGGGGCGCACAGGGAGGCAACCGGGCAGGCGGCGGCGCGCGGCGGGCACCCCGGATGCGCACGGCGAGGTGGCCGCTGGCGGCAAGAGTGGTGTGCAGGTAATAGTCCAGCAGCCGCCCGGCGGCCACCCCATCGGCCGGCTCCGCGGCGGCCAGGCCCCGGGCGTGCTCGCGGATCAGGTCATGGAACCGGTACCGGCCCCGGCCGGGCTGGCCGAGCAGATGCTGGCCGTACAGGTCATCGAGGTGCTGGCGGGCCTCGGCCAGGCTGGTCCCATCCAGCGCGGCGGCGGCGTGCGCGTCGAAGTCCGGCCCCGGATGCAGGCCCAGGCGGCGGAACAGCCGCTGCTGGGCGGCGCCCAGGTCGCGGTAAGACAGGCCGAACGCAGCGGCCACGGACACGTTCTCGGCCTGCATCAGCTCCGGCCGGTCCCGGGCCGCGGCCAGGTCGGCGGCCAGGTCCGCCGCGGTCCAGGCCGGGTGATGGGACAACTGCCGGCCCACCAGACCGATGGCCAGCGGCAGGAACCCGCACAGCCGGGCCAGCTGGCTGGCCGGCCCGAAACCCAGATCCGGACGGCCGGCCAGCCGGGCCAGCAGCGTGACGGCCTCGTCCGGCGGGAGGGTGTCCAGGCTCAGCGGCACCGCGTCCTCCAGCGCGGCCAGCCGCCTGCGGCTGGTGATCAGCACCAGGCTGCCCGCCGTGCCGGGCAGCAACGGCCGCACCTGCTCGTGCCCGGTCGCGTCATCGAGCACCAGCAGAATCTTCTGCCCGGCCACCTGGTCGCGCCACAGGCCAGCCCGGGCCTCCAGGTCAGCCGGGATATGGCTGGCCCGCAGCCCGGCCGTGAGCAGCAGACTGGCCAGCGCATCGCCGGGTGGCACGGGCGGCTGACCCGGGGTATGGCCGTGCAACGGCAGGAAGTACTGCCCGTCCGGGTAATCCCCGGCCAGCCGGTGCGCCGCATGTACCGCAAGCGCCGTCTTGCCCACTCCGGCCATCCCGCCGATGGCGTGGATCGACACCACCCCGCCGCCGGCCGCCACGTCACCCAGGGCCGCCGTCAGCTGCCTGAGCTCACCGGTCCGGCCGGTGAAGCTGGCGATATCACGCGGCAGCGCGCGGACGGCCGTAGCCCCCGCGGACCGGCGGCTAGCGGCCAGGGTCTCCGCCGCGGTGGCCCGGCCGCTGGCCGCCGCCTCGAACAGCTCCCGCTCCGGCCCGGTCAGGCCGAGCGCGTCGGCCAGCAGCCGCGCGGTCTGCTTGCGCGCGGTCCGGTTGATCCCCCGCTCCAGATCACTGACGGACCGGTAACTCAAGGTCGCCGCGTGGGCCAGCTCTTCCTGCGTCAGCCCGGCATCGGCCCGCAGCTGACGCAGCAGGCCGGCGAAACTCAGCGCAGACTGCTCCCCCACCGGCACATCGCCGCCCCTTCACGACCCCGCCTGGCGGCCAATTCCGCCGACCGTCAGCAGCACGCCACGCGCGGTGAATTAAGGGTAACAGCGCTGCTTCGATCCTGTGCCTCTCCTGTGCACCGGCACGTATGGTGACCAGGCCTCCGGCCCGCCACGGTGGAAGCAGTACCCGGCCCGCACCGGAAGGCGGTAGTCATGAAATGCATCACCCGAATGCTCGGCATCCTGGCCGGAGTGGGCGGAGCCCTGCTGGGAATCCTCATTACCGGCTCCGCGGCGCTCGCCTACGACGTACCGGCCCGCGGAGGTGCCACCGGCCCGCCACCGCCCCCGGTCATCGCCAGCAGCGGTATGGCTGGGTGGCAGATAACCCTGATCGCGGTCGGCGCCGCGCTGCTGGCCAGCGTCCTCGCCGTTGTCGCCGACCGGTCATGGCTGGCCCGGCGCCACCGCTCCGCGGCCAGTGCCTGACGAGTGCCCGCCAGCTGCTACTCCAGCAGCTGGCGGGCCATGGATCACGACTGACCCCTCGGCGTGAACTAGTTATCGCCGGACGGGGTGGCTAGGGTCGAGCTATGCCGGATGACGAAGCCGATCTAGACTCTTCCAGCGGTTCTGCCTCGCCCGGCCTGAAGCGCATGAGTGAGGCCGAGTCCATGGAACTGCTCGACAGCGGGGGGCTCGGGCGTCTGATCTACAACGGCCCGTACGGGCCCACGGCGCTGCCGGTCGTGTACAGGATCGATGCCGGGTCGATTGTCTTGGGCACCTGGGACCCCGTCCTCTTTGACGAGGACCTGCGTACTGGTATCGAGCACGCCGACTACCAGGTCGCGGTGGAGGTGGACCAGATCGATGTGGACGCGCGTGAGGGGTGGTTCGTGCTGGTACGGGGGGCGGCGCATCATCTGGACACGGAGGCCGAGCGCGCGCCGTACATCGATGCCGGGCTCGAGCCGTGGATCGCGGGGGTGCCTGCGCACTTCATCCGGGTAAATCCCACCAGTATCTGGGGCAACGGCAGCCCCTGGGCATGATGCCAGCGACAGCGTCCAGGCCAGAGCCGCGTGACGACCTGGCTGCGTGCCAGCTTGTAGTGATCACGGCCCGGCGGTGTAGGCGCGGACGTCGGCGACGCTCCACCAGTTGCCGCTGGCCCCGGTCAGGGTGATGCGGACGTACCGGACCGGTGCGCCGCGCAGGGCGACGGTGGTGAGCTGTCCGGTTCCGTGACCGGCGGCCACCGCGGTGGTCCAGTGCACGCCGTCGTTGCTGGTCGCGACGGTGTACTGGCGCGGGTAGTCGCCGGTGGACACGCCGGTGTCGAACACGACCTGCCGGGCCTGGATCGCCTTGCCGAAGTCGACCTGAAGGTACTGGCCAGAGGCCTGCCCGGCGCCGGTGGAGTAGCGGGTGCTGGCGTCGCCATCCACGGCGCTGGCCGCCACGTCGCCAGTGCAGCACGGGTCGGTCGGGCCGGGCGGATTCGCCGTCGCGGTCCAGCCAGCTGGTGCGACCTGGCGCAGGGCGTCCGTGCCGGGGATGCGACCGCGCCAGGTGAAGGTGGCCAGTGCCCCTCCGGGCAGGGTGTAGGTGAAGGCCTGGTCGCCCTCGCGCACGGCGAAGGTGAGCGGGTTGTCGTTCTCGTTGTGCGCGACAAGCACCGTGCTGCCGTCCGGGTTGCGGAACGCCACGTCCATGATCTGCCCGTTCCACCCCGTCGTGCCGAACGAGCTGCTGGCGATGCGCACCGCTCCTGGCTGCACGAAGCGGGCCAGGTGCCCGAGCGTGTAGTACTCGGCGTTATCGGTGACGTGGTCGCCGGGTCCGACGGTGACGATGCCGGTGCAGGTTCCGCAGCCGCCCACATGGGGCCCACCGGAGGGGTCGAGGGCCAGGTTCCAGTTGATGACGGTCTCGGCCCAGTTGCGGGGGGCGCCGATGATCAGGTTGCGGGCGTGCCACTTGAGCGTGTCGGAGAAAGTGTTCGCGGGGTCGGCTGACCGACTTCCGGAGCACTCGGTGAAGTAGATCGCCTTGTCCGGGAACTGGTTGTGCAGCGTGGTCATCGCGCTCGGGTCGCCGGAGTAGCAGTGGTAGGCGACGCCGGAGATCCACCTGGCGGCCGGGGAGTTCAGGACGTTCTGCGGGTAGGCGTTGATGTCGGCGGTCTCGTCCGGCGGGGTGGACGCTATGTCGTTGGGGTGCTCGGCCCAGTTGTGGTCGTAGGCGAGGATCTGGGTGTGCAGGCCCGCGGCGCGCAGCATCGGGCCGAGATCCTCGATGACCTTCTCCTCCTGCCACGAGGGCATGTCCGTGCCGGGATAGCCGGACGGGCTGCGGTTCTGCGGCTCGTTCTGCACGGTGATCGTGTCGACCGTGACGCCGTTCGCCTGGTACGCCTCCACGAACTTCATCAGGTACAGCGCATAGGAGCGGTAGACGCGCGGGTCGTCGATCAGGCGGCCACCGATCAGCGAGCCACCCGTCTTCATCCACGCCGGCGGGCTCCACGGGCTCGCGATGATCTGCAGCCGCGGATTGATGGCATCGGCCTGGCGCAGCAGGGGCAGGATCTGCGCCTGATCGTGGGCGATGGAGAAGTGGCGCTGCTGGTAGTCGGTCTGGCCGGCGGGCATGTCGTCGTAGGTATACGCCGCGGTGGTGACGAAATCCGAGGCGCCGATCGGCTGGCGCAGGTAGTCCAGCCCGTCCCCCGTCACCGGGTCGAACAGCGACCGCATCGTGGCCGCGCGCACCGCCGAGGACAGCCGGTATAGCACCGTGGCCGAGGAGTCGGTGATGGCGCCGCCGAATCCCTGCATCCTCTGGAAGGTCAAGGTCGGATCAACGACGATCTCCGGCGCGGTCACCGGCGCGCCGCGGAACGCGACCGTGCCCAGATCGCTGAGCTTGTCCGTGCCGTCCGGCGTGGTCACCCACACGTGCGCCGACACCGGCGCCGGATCGCTGAGCTCACTGGCGAACGCGCCGGCGCCAGCCAGGATCATGGCGCCGGCCGTTGTCACCGCCGTGGCCAGCGCGACCGCGACGAACCTGATACGGGACATCGTCGTGCCTCTCCCTGCGGAAACGGCCGGGCGCTGCGTTACAGAATGTAACAACCCTGGAACAAGCGCTCTGCTCGCGTAGCGAATCAGCCTTGTCGCCATCTGTCAAGAGTCAGGCAAGACTCACCGAGAGTTCCGAGGTCTATGCTGCGGACATGAAACACTTCGATGTAACAAATGGCTAGCCGGCCGACGCAGGAGCGCGTCACCGTCCGCGACATCGCGGCGCAGGCCGGCGTGTCCATCGCGACCGTTTCCCGGGCCCTGAACGGCCAGGCCAATGTCGCTCCCCACACCCGCGAACTGGTGCAGCGCGCCGCTGAGCAGCTCGGCACGCGGACCCCGGGCTCCGGGGCGGACCGGCCGCGCGCCGCACAGGGCGCCGTCTACCTGCGCTGCCCCTACGTGCTGACTGACTACTTCGGGTTGATCGTCTCCTCCATCGCCGAGACCCTGGCACTGCACGGGCGCGCGGTGGTGCTGGACGCAGGTGAGGCCGCCCAGCGGGCCACCGTCCTGCCATCGCTCCCGTCGCGACCCGGCATCGCCGGCGCGATCATGATCCTGCCGCCAGAATCCAGCGAGCAGCTTGTCGCGCTGCGCGTCCGGAGGTTCCCTTTCGTCGTGGTCGATCCGCGCACACCGGTCCCCCGCGACATCGCTGCCATCTCGGCCGCGAACTTCGCGGGAGCCCGCAGCGTGACGGCTCACCTAGCGCGGCTTGGCCACCGGCGGATCGGCGTGATCGCCGGACCGCACAACTGGCTCGCCGGGCCGGCCCGCCTGGCCGGTCATGCCTCGGCGCTCGCCGAGACCGGCGTCCTGCACCCGCCCGAGCTGACCCGCTCCGGCGAGCCGACCGCAGCCTTCGGCCACCGCGCCGCCGGCGAACTGCTCGACCTGCCCCAGCGGCCCACCGCGCTGGCCGGCTTCAACGACAAGATCGCTGTCGGTGCGCTGGCCGCGGCCGCCGAGCGTGGCCTGAGGGTGCCCGAGGACCTGTCCATCACCGGCTTCGACGACATCGATATGGCTCAGGCCACCAGCCCGCTGCTCACCACCGTCCGCCAGCCCCTGGCCGAAATGGGCCGGATGGCCGTCAGCCTCCTCATCCGGCTCTTGGAGGGCCACCGGGTCGACGCCCTGCACATCGAGCTCGCCACCGAACTCATTGTGCGCGGTTCCACCGGCCCGGCCCGGCCGCCCGCGGCTCGGCGGTCGGCCGATAGCGAGTGACTTGTCGGTCTCATTCAGGCCGCCGGGCCAGTCGCGGCTACCTGGGCATGGTCACTTCAGGAGCTGCCGGGCCATGACGACGCGCTGGATCTGGTTGGTGCCCTCGTAGATCTGGGTGATCTTGGCGTCGCGCATCATCCGCTCCACCGGGTAGTCCTTGACGTACCCGTAGCCGCCGAGCAACTGGACCGCGTCGGTGGTCACGTCCATGGCCACATCCGAGGCGAAACACTTGCAGGCCGAGGAGAAGAACGTCAGATCCGCGCTCCGCTCCCCCGCCATGGCCCGCTCTGACTTGGCCGCCGCCGCGTAGGTGAGCTGCCGGGCCGCCTCCACCTTCATGGCCATGTCGGCCAGCATGAACTGGACGCCCTGGAATTCCGCGATGGCCTTGCCGAACTGGCGGCGCTCCTTGACATAACCGGCCGCGTAATCGAGCGCGCCCTGGGCAATGCCGATGGCCTGCGCGGCGATGGTGACCCGGGTGTGGTCCAGGGTGGCCAGCGCGGTCCGGAACCCGGTGCCCTCCGCGCCGATGATCCGGTCGGCCGGGATCACGCAGTCGTCGAAATACAGCTCCCGGGTCGGTGACCCCTTGATGCCCAGCTTCCGCTCCGGGGCGCCAAAGGAGAATCCCGGGTCATCCTTGTCCACCACGAACGCGGAAATGCCGTTGGCGCCGGCCTCCGGATCGGTCACCGCCATGACCGTGTAAAACTGCGACACCCCGGCATTCGTGATCCACCGCTTGGTTCCGTTAAGAATGAAGGTCTCGCCGTTACGCACGGCGCGCGTGGTCATGGCCGCGGGGTCGGAGCCGGCCTCCGGCTCGGACAGCGCGTAGGAGAACATCGCCTCGCCGCGGGCCACCGGCGGCAGGAACCGCTGTTTCAGCTCCTCCGACCCGGCCAGCAGCAGTGGCACCGTGCCCAGCTTGTTCACCGCCGGGATCAGCGACGACGACGCGCAGGCCCGGGCCACCTCCTCGATCACGATGGCGGTGGCGATGGCGTCCGCGCCCGCGCCGCCGTAGGCCTCCGGGATGTGCACCGCGGCGAAGTCCGCCTTGGCCAGCGCCTCGAACACGTCCCAGGGAAACTCCCCGGACTCGTCCACCTCGGCCGCTCGGGGAGCGATCTTGTCATCGGCCAGCTCGCGAACCGCCTCGCGGAGTGCCTCGTGTTCCTCCGACAGGGCGAAGGCAGGGAAGTCAGCGCTCATTACGCGATGGTAGGCCCGGGTCGCCCGTGCTGGGCTGAGGGGCGCTGCCGAGCCGGTCCCGCAGCGCTGCTCCCTTAGCCTGGGCCAGGTCCCGCAGGCCCTGCTGGAAGACGGTCATCCGGTCGAGCAGCGCCGGGTCGCCGGTGCCCAGGATGCGCACCGCGAGCAGGCCCGCGTTCCGCGCCGCGCCGACCGCGACGGTGGCCACCGGCACGCCGGCCGGCATCTGCACGATGGACAGCAGCGAATCGAGCCCGTCCAGGTGCTTCAGCGGCACCGGGACCCCGATGACCGGCAGCGGCGTCACCGCGGCCAGCATGCCGGGCAGGTGCGCCGCCCCGCCTGCCCCCGCGATGATCACCCGCAAGCCGCGGCCGGCCGCGGTCGCGCCGTAGCTGATCATCTCGTGCGGCATCCGGTGCGCGGACACCACATCCGCCTCGTACGGCACGCCGAACTCGGCCAGCGCCGTCGCCGCCGCCTCCATCACCGGCCAGTCCGAGTCGCTGCCCATCACCACCCCAACGAGGGGTGCTCTGCTTGCTTTGTGCCTCCGGGGGGCTTGGACCCGCCTCCTTCCCTCCTCGCTCGTTCCTCGCTCGTCAGTCCAGTCGGCGGCGCCCCCCTTCGGCATGGCGCTCACTCCCCTTGCTCCTTACCGGTCGCCAGGTAGCTGGCCGCGCGCAGCGCCCGGTCGCGCAACGCGTTGACGTTGTCCTCCCCGGTCCCGCTGCCGGTCACCGTGACGTGGCCGATCTTCCGGCCGGGCCGGACCGCCTTGCCGTAGACGTGCACCTTCACCCCGGGATCGGCCGCCATCACGTGGATGTACCGGTCGTACAGATCCGGGTCCTGACCGCCGAACACGTTGACCATCACGGTCTGCCCGGCGACCGGCTGCGGCGCGCCGAGCGGCAGGTCGAGCACGGCCCGCAGGTGCTGCTCGAACTGCGAGGTGCGGGCCCCCTCGATGGTCCAGTGCCCGCTGTTGTGCGGCCGCATGGCCAGCTCGTTGACCAGCAGCCCGGGGCCGCCGGCCTCAAACAGCTCCACCGCCAGCAGCCCGGTCACGCCGAGCGCGTCGGCGATCTCCAGGGCGAGCCGCTGCGCGTCCTCCGCCATCCTGGCGCTCAGCCCGGGCGCGGGCGCCAGCACCTCGTGGCACACCCCATTCCGCTGCACCGTCTGCACCATCGGGTAGGCCGCGCCCTGCCGGTGCGGCGACCGGGCCACCAGCGCGGCCAGCTCGCGGTGGAACGGCACGTACTCCTCGGCCAGCAGCTCGATGCCGTGCGCCAGCACCTCCCCGGCGGCAAACGCGTCGTCGCACATCCACACGCCACGTCCGTCGTAGCCGCCGCTGACCGCCTTGAGCACGACCGGCCAGCCCGCCCTCTCGGCGGCGAACCGTTCCACGTCAGCCAGGTCAGTCACCGGCGCGAACCGGGGGCAGGGCACGCCGAGCCGGGTCAGCTCCTGGCGCATGGCCAGCTTGTCCTGGGTGTAGCGGAGCGCGGCGCCGCCCGGGGCCAGCGGCACCCCGGCCGCGGCCAGCGCGGCCAGGTGCTCGGCCGGCACGTGCTCGTGGTCGAACGTGACCACGTCGCAGCCGGCCGCGAACGCGAGCAGGTCGTCCAGATTGTGATAATCGCCCAGCCGGACGTCCGGGCAGACCTGGGCGGCGCTGTCCGCGGCGGTATCGGCCAGCACCCGGAACCGGACGCCGAGTGGGATCGACGCCTGGTACGTCATCCGGGCCAGCTGCCCGGCGCCGACCATGCCCACGACAGGAAAGGGGGACCCGGCGCCCTGATCATCGGTCACCCGCCGTAGCCTACGAGGCAGCAGCCCCGCCCGCACCCGCGCCGCCCACCCAGACCCGGACCCCAGCCGCCCGCCGAAAACGGTGCTTGTCACTTCCGCAGGGCCACGGGATATTTAACGCACAGGAAACAACTCCCGCTCAAGCACGATCTATCATCAGCGCGTCCGCCTCGGATGTCGGCCCGGTCAGCGGGTGACCGACACGCATAAGGCCGTAAGGAGCACGCCGATGTCGGCACCTGAGCAGCAGCAGAGCCCACTCCTCGAGGCCGAGCCACCGCCTGGCGTCGAAATCCGCGAGGGCGAGTACGGCACCAAGCTCGCGGCGATCGAGCCCGGCGGCGCGGAATTCATCCCGCTGAACGAGCGGCACGGCAAGCCGCTGCAGCTGTTCTGGACCTGGACCTCGCCCAACTTCGAGTTCGCCACCGTGTTCGTCGGCGTGATCGGGGTGGCTTTCTTCGGGCTGAACTTCTGGCAGGCGCTGCTGGCCATCGTGATCGGCACCGGGCTCGGCTCGGTCACCCAGGGCCTGCTCGGCGCGGAGGGGCCGTCGCACGGCGTGCCGCAGATGGTGATCTCCCGGCTCGGCTTCGGCTACCGGGGCAACATCCTGCCCGCCGGGCTTAACGCGATCACCGCGGGCGTCGGCTGGTTCGCGGTGAACAGCGTCAGCGGCACGTTCGCACTGAACACGCTGACCCACCTGCCCAAGTGGCTGTGCCTGGTCATCATCGTGGCGGCGCAGATCGTGATCGCGTTCTTCGGGCACAACCTGGTGCACGCGTTCGAGCGGTACGCGTTCCCGCTGCTCGCCCTCATCTTCCTGGTCGCCACGATCTGGATCTTCACCAAGTCCAGCCCGGGCGCGCCGTCGCACGGCGGCGGGAGCGGCGGCTTCCTGCTCACCCTGGGCGCGGCGTTCGGCTACGCGGTCGGCTGGAACCCGTACGCGTCGGACTACACCCGGTACTTCAAGCCCGACACCAGCAAGGCGGCCATCGCCTGGTGGTCCGGCCTGGGCGTGTTCGTGTCCTGCGTGCTGCTCGAAGCGGCCGGGGCCGCGTCGGCCACGGTGACCGGCATCGGCGCGATCAACAGCAACCCGACCGGCGCGTTCACCGGGCACCTGCCCACCGCGCTGGCCGACCTCACCCTGCTGGCCATCGCGGTCGGCGCGGTCGCCGCCAACGTGCTGAACATCTACTCCGGCGCGCTGTCCTTCACCGCGCTGGGCATCCGGCTGCCGCTGACGCTGCGCCGGGCCATCGTGGCCCTGGTGTTCGGCGTGATCGGCTTCATCGTCGCGCTGACCGGGCTGCACGACGCGGGCACCAAGTACGAGAACTTCCTGCTGGTCATCGCGTACTGGATCGCACCGTGGCTGGCCGTGATGTTCTGCGACCAGTTCCTCCGCCGCCGCCAGGACTATCGCCAGATGGAGAGGCTGCTGTTCGACAAGAGCTACACCAACTGGGCCGGCCCAGTGTCCATGCTGGTCGGCGTGGTGGTGTCGATCGTGCTGTTCTCCAACCAGACCGAGTACGTCGGGGTGGTCCCGAAGCACGTCCCGTCGGTCGGCGACCTGACCTTCGAGGCCGGCTTCCTGATCACCGCGGTCATGTACCTGACCTGGCACGCGATAGCTGACCGTGGGCGCCGGGCCGCGCTGGCCAACGCTTCTTAACGCCGGTACCGGCGTGCTCGCTCTCCCGGGCCGGCCGGTTGCGCTGGTTCGCCCTTACGCCGGGCCGGTCACCACCGGGGGTTCCTCGGCCCCGCGCAGGCCGCGGGGCAGGAACACGGCAAACACCGCGGGCCGCGGCCGGACCAGCACCACGTTGGCGCCGTCCGCGGTGGCCACGTCGCGGGCCAGGGCCAGGCCCAGGCCGGTGCCACCAGGCCGCCCGCTGACGTTGCGCTCGAAGATGCGCGGCACCAGCTCGTGCGGCACGCCCTTGCCCTCGTCGCGCACCTCCACCACCACCGACTTGGGCGTGCGCGAGGTACGGATGGAGACCGTGCCCGCCCCGTGCACCAGCGCGTTGTCCAGCAGGGTGGCGATGACCTGGCCCAGCGCCCCCGGGGTGATGTAGGCCGACAGCCCCTTCTCCCCGGCCACCTCCAGCTTGCGGTTGGCCCGGCGGAACGCCGGATCCCACTCGATGACCTGCTGCGCGATCACGTCGTCGATGGCGATCAGCGAGGGTACCGCGCGGCTGGCCCGCCGGGTCCGGCCGAGCAGCTGGCTGACCACGTCGGCCAGCCGCTCGGTCTGGGCCAGCGCCGCCGCGCCTTCCTCCCGGACCACGTCGGAGTCCCCGGCGGCGGCGATCATCTCTTCCAGCCGCATGGACAGCGCGGTCAGCGGGGTGCGCAGCTGATGCGAGGCGTCCGCGGCGAAGTCCCGTTCCGCGGACAGCAGGTCGGTGATCCGCTGCGTCGAGCCGTCCAGCCCCTCGGCCAGCCGGTCCAGCTCGGGCACGCCGTACCGGCGGCCCAGTGGGCGCGAGTCGCCCACGCCGAGCCGGTCGGCCGCGCTGGCCAGTTCTTCCAGCGGCCGGGTCAGCCGCCGGGCCTGCAGCATGGCCAGCGCCACCGCGACCGCCAGGGCGGCCAGCGCAAGCCCGCCGATCAGGGCGAGGGCACCCGTCAGCCGCCCGTACTCGACCGAGTCGTCGGCGGCCACGGTGACCTTGAAGTCCCGGGTCTGGGCCAGCTTGACGATCGTGCCCGCCCCCGGTGGATCGCCGCTGGTGAACTCGGGCAGCCCGTCCTGCCGGATGCTGATGTACCGGTCGGGCAGCGAAATGGCCGCCGCCGCTTCCGCGACGTCGGCCGGCAGGCCCGCGCTGACCCGGTCCTGCAGCGTCTTGGCCACCGTGGTCGCGTCCCGCTTGACCTGCTGGCCGGCCGCGCTGATCTGCAGCCGGCTGACCAGGAAGGCGAGCGGGATGCCGAGCAGCAGGACAGCCGTCACCGCCACCACCAGGGTGGAGACCAGCAGGCGGCGGCGCACGGCTCAGCGTCCCGGGACGGCCTGGCCGGACCTGGCCGGCACCAGGAAGCGGTCAGTCACCCCGCTCGAAGCGGAAGCCCACGCCACGCACCGTGGTGATGTACCGCGGGTTGTGCGCGTCGTCGCCCAGCTTGCGGCGCAGCCACGAGATGTGCATGTCCAGCGTCTTGGTGGATCCCCACCATTTGCTGTCCCAGACCTCGCGCATGATCTGTTCACGGGTGACCACCTTCCCCGCGTCGCTCACCAGCACGCTCAGCAGGTCAAACTCTTTTGTGGTGAGCTCGAGTTCCGTGTCCCCGATCCAGGCCCGCCGGGCGTCCGCATCGACCCGCACGCCCTGCACCACGCTGGTCTCCGGGGTGCCCCGGCGGAGCAGCGCGCGGACCCGGGCCAGCAGTTCGGCCAGCCGGAACGGCTTGGTCACGTAGTCGTCGGCGCCGGCGTCCAGGCCGATCACCGTGTCCACCTCGTCCGCGCGCGCGGTGAGGATCAGCACCGGCACGGTCTGCCCGTCGGACCGCAGCCGCCGGCACACCTCGAGGCCGTCCAGCCGGGGCAGCCCGATGTCCAGCACGATCAGGTCGATGCCGCCGCCCATCGCGACCTCCAGCGTGCCCGGCCCGTCCGACGAGACGTCGACGTCGTAACCCTCGCGGCGCAGCGCCCGGGCCAGTGGCTCAGAGATAGAAGCGTCGTCTTCGGCGAGCAGGACACAGGTCATGCACAGATGGTAGCCGCGACCGCGACTGCTACCCCCAGATCATCGCCAGATGGCTGGCCGGACCGCGGGTCAGACCGGGGTGACGCCGTGGCGGCGGCGGGCGAACGAGCGGTCCTTGCCCACCGCCGCCGCGAACCGGCGGATCAGCTCGCCGCGCAGCTCGGCGGGCTGCACCACGTCGTCCACCACCAGCTCGCCGGCCAGCCGGAGCACGTCGATGTCCGCGTCGTACTCGGCCCGCAGCCGGGCCGTCTCCTGCTCCCGCTCGGCCGGGTCGGCCATGGCGGCCAGCTTGTTGTAGTAGACCGCGTTGACCGCCGCCTCGGCGCCCATCACCGCGATCTTGGCCGTGGGCAGGGCCAGCGTGGCGTCCGGCTCGAAGCCCGGGCCGGCCATGGCATACAGCCCGGCGCCGTAGGCCTTGCGCACCACGACGCTGATCTTCGGCACGGTCGCCTCGGCCACCGCGCTGATCATCTTGGCGCCGTGCCGGATGATGCCCTGTCTCTCCACCGCGGTGCCGACCATGAAGCCGGGCACGTCGGCCAGGAACAGCAGGGGCACATTGAACGCGTCGCACAGCTGGATGAACCGGGTCGCCTTGTCCGCCGAGTCGACGAACAGCACCCCGCCCTTGAACATCGGGTTGTTGGCCACCACCCCGGTCACCTGGCCGTCCAGCCGGGCGAAGCCGATGGTCAGCTCGCGCGCCCACAGCGCGTGGATCTCGAAGAACGAGCCGCGGTCGACCATCCCGCGCAGGTACCGGCGCATGTCGAACGCCTGCCGTTCGCCGACCGGGACCAGCGCGGCCAGGTCGATACCCGGCTCTGGCCCGGCCGCGTCGGCCGCGGGCGGCGGCTGCTGCCAGTTCCCCGGCAGGTAGGACAGGTAGCGGCGGACCGCGGTCAGCGCGTCCCGCTCGTCGGCGGCCAGGTAGTGGCCGCAGCCGGACACGGTGCAGTGCATCCGGGCGCCGCCCATCTCCTCCAGCGTGGTCTGCTCGCCGACCACCATCTCCACCATCCGCGGACTGCCCAGGTACATCGACGCGTTCCCGTCCACCATCGCGACGAAGTCGCAGAACGCCGGGATATACGCCCCGCCCGCGGCGGACGGCCCGAACAGCGCGCACACCTGCGGGATCGAGCCGGACGCGCGGACCTGAGTGTGGAAGATCTTCCCGGCGCCGCGGCGGCCGGGGAACATGTCCACCTGGTCGGTGATCCGCGCGCCCGCCGAATCCACCAGGTAGATCATCGGCAGCCCGGCGGTGTACGCCTTCTCGATGATCCGGATGATCTTCTCGACGGTGCGCGCCCCCCACGAGCCCGCCTTGACCGTCGAATCGTTGGCCATCACCGCGACCGGCCGGCCATCCACCAGGCCGGTGCCGGTCACCACGCCATCCGCGGGCAGCCCCTCCGCGGCCACATTGGCGTAACGCCCGTCCTCGGTGAATGAGCCCGCGTCCAGCAGGGCGGCGATGCGGTCCCGGACGAACATCTTGCCTGCCGCCGCGGCCGCCGCGTGGTACTTGGCCGCCCCGCCGCGCTCGACCGACGCGCGCAGCTCGGCCAGTTCCGGGTGCGCGGTCTGCGCTGGCTCAGCCGGGGACGCCGGAACCGGATGACTCTGCGCCGCCTGCTCCTGTGCGGTCATGAGGCCACCGTCCGGGTGCGCGGGCCGGCCCGCAGCACCTGGGACGGCAGTTGCCGTCCGACGATGCGTTCCGCCTGCTCGGCCGCACCGATCATGGCTTCCAGATCAACGCCGGTGCCTACGCCCATGTCCTCCACCATGTACACGAGTTCCTCGGTGGCGATGTTCCCGGACGCGCCGGGCGCGTACGGGCAGCCGCCCAGGCCGCCCACCGAGGCGTCGAAGTCGTCCACGCCCAGTTCCAGCGCGGCCAGCACGTTGGCCAGCCCGGTCCCCCGGGTGTTGTGGAAGTGCAGGTTCAACGGCACCTCCGGGTGCCGGGACCGGAACCCGCCGACCAGTTCGGTCACCCGGCCCGGGGTGGCCATCCCGGTGGTGTCGCCGAACGAGATCGAGTCCGCCCCGTCGGCCACCGCCCGGCCGGCCACGCTCAGCACCCGGCCGGCCGGCACGTCGCCCTCGTACGGGCAGCCCCACGCGGTGGCCACCACCACCTGGCAGGTCGCGCCGCGGCCGTGCGCCTCGTCGATGATCACCGCGATGTCGTCCAGCGACTCGGCGGTGCCCCGGTTCACGTTCCGCCGGTTGTGCGTGTCCGAGGCCGACACCACCACCTCGACCTCGGTGAACCCGGCGTCCAGCGCGCGCCGGGCGCCGCGCAGGTTGGGCGCCAGCGCCGAGTAGCGCACCGCGGGCGACCGGGTGATGCCGTGCCACACCTGGTCCGCGTCGGCCATCTGCGGTATCGCCTCGGGCCGGACGTAGGACACCGCCTCGATCCGGGACACGCCGGTCCGGGCCAGCGTGTTGATCAGCTCGACCTTGGCCGCGGTCGGCACCGGGTCCTCGTTCTGCAGGCCGTCCCGGGGGCCCACTTCGCGCAGTGAGATGCGCGCGGGCAGGTCAGTCACGGGCACTCACTCCCCGGGCCATTCCGGCGTCCGCTTCTCGTTGAAGGCGGCGATGCCCTCGCGCCGGTCGGCGGACATCGCGGCGGTCCGCCAGGCAGCGTCCTCGATGTCCAGCGCCGCGGGCAGCCCGGCCGCCCAGCCGTTCCGCAGGGCCCGCTTAGCCGCCCGCACCGCGACCGGCGAGTTGGCCGCGATGGCACCCGCGATGTCCAGCGCGGCGCTCTCCGCGGCCCCGGCCGGCACCAGCCGGTCGGCCAGCCCAATCCGCTCCGCCTCGGCCGCCTTGACCCGGCGCCCGGTCAGCACCAGCTCGGCGGCGCGGCCCGCGCCGAGCCGGCGCACCGACAGCTGGGTGCCGCCGCAGCCGGGCACCAGGCCCACCGTGGTCTCCGGCAGGCCGAACTCCGCGGTCTCGTCGGCCACGATGATGTCGCAGCTCAGCGCCAGCTCGCAGCCGCCGCCCAGGGCGAGCCCGTGCACCGCCGCGACCACCGGCTGGGGCAGCCCGAGCAGCTCACCGAACGCGGTCCGGAACACCGCCCGCTGGGCCAGCAACTGCGCGTCGTTCATCGCGTTGCGTTCCTTGAGATCAGCCCCCACGCAGAACGCCCGGTCCCCGGTGGCGGACAGCACCACGGCGCGCACGTCGCCGTCAGGCTTGAGTTCGGCGCAAACCTGGGCTAGCCGGACCAGCATCACCGTATTGAGGGCGTTAAGTACGGAAGGTCTGTCCAGGACGATCTCGGCCACCCGGCCGTGGCCGATGACGTGGCGGCGTACCTGCACCCCATCCATGAGCGAAGGCTAACCTGCCGCCGGAGTGCGGCCGCCCGGCGGCCTGCGGTTCGTCCCGGAAATTAGCGGACGTGCACCACATCCCCGGCGCCCACTGGGACCGGGCCATCGGCCGTCCGCAGCAGCAGGCGGCCCGCGTCGTCCACGTCCTGCGCCGTGCCGGTGAGCACCGCGCCGCCGGGCAGCTCGACCCGGACCGGCCGGCCGATCGTCGCGCACCAGCGCAGGTAGTCCGCGCGCAGGTCAGCTCCGTCCGGGTCGGCCCGCCAGGCCTGGAACCGGCGGGCCAGTTCGGTCAGGATCACCGCCAGCAGGGCGGTCCGGTCGGTGCTGGCCGCATCCTCGATGAGCAGCGAGGTCGCGGTCGGCACCGGCAGCTCGGGCTGGCTCAGCGTGACGTTGAGCCCGATGCCGACCACCACCGCGTCCCCGTACGCCTCAGCCAGGATCCCGGCCAGTTTGCGGTCGGCCACCAGCACGTCGTTAGGCCACTTCAGGCTGGCCGGCACGGCGGTCTGTTCGCGCACCGCCGAGGCCACGGCCACCCCGGTCAGCAGCGGCAGCCAGCCGCGGCGACCGGGTGGCACGTCGGACAGCCGGAGCAGCGCGGAAAAGACGAGCGCGGCCCGCGGCGGGGCCGACCAGGCCCGGCCCAGCCGGCCCCGCCCGGCCGTCTGCTCCTCGGCCACCAGGACGAGCCCTTCAGCCGCCCCAGCCCGGGCCGCTTCGAGCAGATCGGCGTTGGTCGACCCGGTCTGCGGCACGACCCGGACGTCCCGCCACAGCCCATCGGCCGTGACCAGCCGTCGCCGCAGCTCCACCGCATCCAGCGGCCGCCGGTCCACCTCAGTCTCCGTGCCCACCCGCCCATCCTCCCAGCCGTCGCCCGCTCGCGAGTCCGTTCGCGACGGGGCTACCCCGCCTGGCGGCTGGTGGCGGCCGCGCGGATCGCGGCCAGCACGCCGCCACCCACCGCCGCGGCGGCCAGCACCACGCTGGTCACCGTCACCGCGTGCGCGGACAGCAGCCGGAACGCGTGCGTGCCACCCGCCGGCAGCTGCCCGGCCAGGTTCAGGTACAGCGTGCCGAACGTGGCCACCCCGATCACCAGGCCCAGCTGGTTGACGGTGACGATGACCCCGGTGGCGTCGGCCGCGTCAGCCACCGGCACCCGGAGCAGCACCGACGTCATCAGCGGTCCGAACGCGGCGGCCATCCCGGCGCCGGTCAGGGCCAGCGCCCAGTACACCGCCATCCCGCCGTGGCCGCCACCGTGCAGCAGCCCGGCCAGCAGCAGCAGGCCTGCCGCGGACCCGGCGAAGCCGGCCATGACCAGGCCGCCGAACCACCGCGCGGGCAGCCGCTGCCAGTTCAGGCTGACCACCGCGAAGGCGGCCGCCGCCGGGGCGAAGGTCAGGCCAGCCCGCAGCGGCGTGTCGCCCAGCCCACCCTGCAGGTGCAGGGCCAGCACGAAGAAGAACCCGCCGAACACGGCCATCGTGACGAACAGGCCGGCGATGCCCAGCGTGACGCCGGGCAGCTGGAGCACCCGGCCCGGGATCAGCGGCGATCCGCCGCGCGCCGCCAGCCGCCGCTCCACCACGGTGAACAGGGCGAACAGCACGGCGCTGCCGGCCAGGCAGGCCCAGCCCCAGACCGGCCAGTGCTCGGGCTGGCCGAGCACCAGCGGCAGCACCAGGGCCAGCACGGCCGGGGTGAGCAGGGCCAGCCCGGCCGGGTCCAGGCCGCGGCCACGGTCCGCGGCGCCGTGCGGCAGCCAGCGCATGCCCAGCGCGAGCAGGGCCACACCGATCGGGACGTTGATCAGGAAGACGGAACGCCAGGTGCTGCCGAACACGTCCGCGGTGACCAGCAGGCCGCCGAGGATCTGCCCGGCCACCGCGCCACCGGCGATGACCGCCGCGTACAGCCGCATGGCGCGGGCCCGGGCGGTGCCGGTGTAGCTGCGCTGGATCAGGCTGAGCACCTGCGGGATCATCGCCGCGGCCCCGGCGCCCTGGATGAACCGCAGCGCGACCAGCAGGCCGGTGGACGGGGCCAGCCCGCAGCCGAGCGAGGCCAGGGTGAACAGTGCCAGGCCGGCCAGGAACATCCGGCGGTGGCCGAAGATGTCACCCAGCCGGGCCCCGGTGACCAGGCCCACCGCGTAGGTGATCACGTACCCGGCAATGACCAGCTGCAGCCCGGCGCCGGTGGCGTGCAGGTCGGCATGGATGGACGGGGCCGCCACGTTGACCACTGAGGCATCAAGCACCGCCATGAACTGCCCGGTGAGCACGATGGCCAGCAGCGCGCCCGGGGCGGCGGCACGGCGGCCCGCCCGGCGATCGGCTCGCCGGATCACCCGGGCTTCGGACCCGGTTACGGTTGCAGTGTCTGTCATGCCACCCAGCTTGCCGTGACTGCTATCCAGGTACCAGGAGCCCAGTTATCCTGGTACCAGCAGCACCTGGCAACCGGGCTGGCGCACCGGCACGATGGGAGCATGACCACCATGACCACCGCCGAAGCGGGCCCGCGGCGAGCCGAGCTGGCCGCCTTCCTGCGCAGCCGCCGGGAGCGGATCAGCCCCGAACAGGCCGGGCTGCCGCCGGGGCTGCGCCGCCGCACCCCCGGGCTGCGCCGCGAGGAAGTGGCCCAGCTGGCCGGGGTCGGCGTGACCTGGTACACCTGGCTGGAGCAGGGCCGCCCGATCAATGCGAGCGCGCAGGTGCTCGGCGCGGTGGCCGAGACGCTCAAGCTGGATCAGGCCGAACGGGAGCACCTGTTCCGGCTGGCCGACCTGCCGGACGGCACGGCCGACCCGGCCGTCGCGCCGTGTCCGCAGGTCCCGCCGGTGGTCCAGGGCATCATGGACGGCCTGGTGCCGATGCCCGCCTGTGTGCTGAACGAGCGCTACGACCTGCTCGGCTGGAACCAGGCGTACGCCGTGCTGTGGCCGGTGGTGACCGGCGCCGCGCCCGGCGAGCGCAACATCATCTGGCAGAACTTCACCCACCCGGAGTGCTGCCATCCGTACGTGAGCCGGCACGAGCAGCTCGGCCGGCTGGTCGCCCAGTTCCGCGGCAACTACGGCCGGCACGTCGGCGAGCCCGCCTGGACCGGGTTCATCGAGCGGCTGCAGGCGATCAGCCCGCGGTTCGACAAGCTGTGGGCCGAGCACGACGTGGCCAGCCCGGTCAGCTACGTCAAGATTTTCCGGCACCCGGCGTTCGACCGGCTGGCCATGACCAGCACCAGCTTCGGCGTGCTGTCCGTGCCCGGCACCCGGATGGTGATCTACACCCCAGCCGACGAGACGTGCCGGACCGCCATCGGCAAGCTGCTGGCCGGAGAGGGCGCCGACGCCCAGTACCCATGCTCGGCCGCGCATGCACAGCGTCGCGCCGACCTGGCCGCCGCCTCGGCTTCCTGAGGCCACGAGTTAGCGGTGTACATCGCTGCCCCTATAGGGGCACTGATGTACACCGCTAATCAGCCGGTGTTCTGCAAACCCGCCGCCACGCCACTGACCGCGAGCAGGAGCAGGCGGTGCAGTTGATCGCGGCGCCCGGCATCGTCGGCGTCGCTCGCTGCGGGCAGCGCCCGGAGTTCATGCAGCGCGCGGAGCTGCAGGTAGGACAGCGCGTCCACGTACGGGTCGCGGAGCGCCACCGCGCGGGACAGCACCCGCCGGTCGGCCAGCAGCCGGTCGTGCCCGGTCACCTCCAGCACCAGCCGCCGGGTCAGGTCGTACTCGGCCAGCACCTGCGCGGCGAGATCGTCCCGGCCGCCCAGCGCCAGGTGCCGGACCGCGATCCGCCGGTCGGTCTTGGCCAGGCTCATCTCCGCCCCGTCGAGCAGCACGGCGAGCAGCGGCCAGCCCTGGTAGGCCTGCCGCGCCTCGGCCAGCCCGCCGGGCCCGCCGATCACCGCGGCCAGCCCGCTGCCCAGGCCGTACCAGCCGGGCAGGTTCAGCCGGGTCTGCGCCCAGGCGAACACCCACGGGATGGCGCGCAGGTCGTCCAGGCCGACCACACCGATCCCACGGCGAGCCGGTCGGGACCCGATGCGCAGTCCGCTGATCTCCTCCAGCGGGCTGATCTTGGCGAACCACTCGGCGAACCCGGAGGTCTCCACCAGCGTCCGGTAGGTGGCCAGCGCGGCCGCCGCCATCCGGTCGGCCACCCCGCGGAACCGCTCCGCCGCGGCCGCGTTCCGCTGCCCGGCCCCGGGTGAGGAGGCCAGCAGCACGGCCGAGGTGACCTGCTCCAGATGCCGCTGCGCGATCACCGGGTTGCCGTACCGGGCGAAGATCACCTCACCCTGCTCGGTGACCTTGAACCGGCCGTCCACCGACCCGGGCGCCTCGGCCAGCACGGCCCGCCCGGCCGGCCCGCCACCCCGGCCCAGCGCACCACCCCGGCCGTGGAACAAGGTCAGCCGCACATCGTTATCCGCCGCCCAGCGGGCCAGCTGCCCCTGCACGTCGAACAGCCGCAAGGTGGCACTGACCGGGCCGAGTTCCTTGGCCGAGTCGGAGTAGCCGAGCATCACCTCGAGCTGCCGCCCGGTGGCGGCCAGCCGGTCCCGGACCGGCTCGAGCCGTACCATCTCGCTGAGCACCCCGGTGGCGTGGCTGAGGTCCGCGCCGCTCTCGAACAGCGGCACCACATCCAGCACCGGCGGCGGGCCACTCCGGGTGGCCCGGGCGGCCAGTTCGTAGACGGCCGCGATGTCGTCCGCCGACCGGGTGAAGCTGACCACGTAGCGATGGCAGGCCGCGACGCCGAACCGGTCCTGGATCCAGCTCACCGCGCGGAACGTGGCCAGCACCTCGGCCGTCTGCTCGGACAGCGCGCCGCCCGCCCGGACCTCGGCCAGCGCCCGGGCGTGCACCGCGCTGTGCTGCCGGATCTCCAGGCCGGCCAGGTGAAAGCCGAACGTATCCACCTGCCAGATCAACTGCTGCAATTCACCGAACGCCAGCCGGGTGGCACCTGCCGTCGCTAGCGACTCCTGGACCAGCCGCAGGTCGCGGCGGAATTCCGTGGCCCTGCGGTAGGCCAGATCGGCGTTCCGCAGCCGGGTGGCGGCCAGCCGCCGGGCCAGGTAGAGCAGGAACGTCCGGTACGGCTCGCCCGGGGACCGCGCGGCCAGCTCGGCCAGCAGTTCGGGATGTGCCGTCTCGGCCGACTCCAGGGCCAGGCTGAACTCGTCACTAGGCGGCGCCGCGTCGGCGTGCACGGTGAGCGCGCGGCCGATCCGGGTGGTCGTGTTCTCCAGCGCGCGCAGTACGTGCTCCGCCTGGATGACCGCGGTCTCCCGGGTCACCTGGGCGGTGACGAACGGGTTGCCGTCCCGGTCCGCGCCGACCCAGCTGCCGAACCGGAGGAACGCCGGACTCGGCGCGTCCTCGTGCCGCGCGTCGTCCAGCGCCCGGTACACCCGCGGCGCCACCTGGAACAGCGTCTCGTCGAACGCGGCCATCACGGTGCGTACCTCGTCGATGGGCGTCATCGCCTTGGCCCGCAGCGGCGAGGTGCGCCACAGCAGGTCGATCTCCTCATGCAGCCGGCGCCGGATCGCCGCCTGCTCGGACGCGCCGTGCCGGGTGTCATCGGCGTCGGTGACGAGGTCGCTGATCCGGCGCAGCGCGGTGGCCACCGCCCGGCGCCGCGCCTCGGTGGGGTGCGCGGTGAGCACCGGGTGCACCCGGAGCCGGCCGAGCAGGTCGCCGAGATGTTCCGCGCCCTGATCCTGGCGGAACTCGCGGACCGCGGCGGCCAGCGATTCACGCACCGGCGCGACACCGGAGTCACGCTCCCGCAGCGCGCGGACCCGCTGCAGCTCCTCGGCCAGGTTGGACAGGTGAAAGTAGACGGTGAACGCCCGGGCCACCAGCTCGGCCCGGTCCAGCGGCCAGCTCGCCACCAGCGCGGCGATCTCATCCCCGGCCGGATCGGCATCCGGGCCGGCGGCCGCGCCACCCGGCTCCCCGCGGCGGGCCGGCTGCCCGCGGCGGGCCTCGATCACCGCGCGCCGCAGCCGCTCGGTGTCGTCCAGCAGATCCTGGCCACCGGCTTCGCGCAGCACCTCGCCCAGGATGCCGCCGAGCAGCCGCACATCGCGGCGCAGTAGTGCGGGCAGCTGCTGCCGGTCGGTCTCCCGGGTCGGGGCGGCAGTGGGCGCGACATCCTGGCTCACCGGGCCAGCCTAGTGGCCGTGTGTGTCCTGGCTGTGAACCCGCGGCGGCCGCCGCCGTACACCGCCTGGGCGTACTCCAGCGGGCCGCTACCCTGACGGCATGACCAGCGAAGTTCAGCACAGTCCTGGGTCGGACCGGGCGGAGCCGCCAGCCGAAGCCGCCCCGCACACCACCGCGGGCAAGATTGCCGACCTGCAACGGCGCCGGGACGAGGCGGTCCACGCCGGGTCGCAGCGGGCGGTGGAACGGCAGCACGCCAAGGGCAAGATGACCGCCCGGGAACGGATCGAGCGGCTGCTCGACCCGGGCTCGTTCACTGAGCTCGACGAGCTGGCCCGGCACCGGGCTACCGCGTTCGGCATCGACGCCAACCGGCCCTACGGCGACGGGGTGGTCACCGGCTACGGCACCGTGGACGGCCGCCCGGTCTGCGTGTTCAGCCAGGACTTCACCGTGTTCGGCGGGTCGCTGGGCGAGGTGTACGGCGAGAAGATCGTCAAGCTGATGGATCACGCGCTGAAGACCGGCTGCCCGCTGATCGGCATCAACGACGGCGGCGGGGCCCGGATCCAGGAGGGCGTGGTCGCGCTGGGCCTGTTCGCCGAGATCTTCTACCGGAACGTGGCCGCCTCCGGGGTGATCCCGCAGATCTCGCTGATCATGGGCCCGTGTGCCGGCGGTGCGGTCTACTCCCCCGCGATCACCGACTTCACCCTGATGGTCGAGGGCACCTCGCACATGTTCATCACCGGCCCGGACGTGATCAAGACGGTGACCGGCGAGGAGGTCAGCTTCGAGGACCTCGGCGGCGCGCACGCGCACAACGTGAAGTCGGGCGTTGCGCACTACCAGGCGGCAGACGAGGACGACTGCCTCGACTTCGCCCGGGACCTGCTGTCCTACCTGCCGTCCAACAACCTGGACGACCCGCCGGCGCTGCCACCGGCGGGCCCACCCGGCGATCCGGACGCCGCGCTGGACGTCACCGCGTCCGACGAGGAACTCGACACACTGATCCCGGATTCGCCCAACCAGCCCTACGACATGCACGATGTGATCACCCGGGTGCTGGACGACGGCGAGTTCCTGGAGATCCACGCGCTGTTCGCGCAGAACATTGTGGTCGGCTTCGGCCGGGTGGACGGGATGAGCGTCGGCGTGGTGGCCAACCAGCCGATGCACTACGCGGGCACGCTGGACATCGACGCCGCGGAGAAGGCGGCCCGGTTCGTC
>DASXIN010000038.1:0-73111 GCA_036497945.1 Streptosporangiaceae bacterium
AGGTTGCTCACGTGTTACTCACCCGTTCGCCGCTCGAGTACCCCGAAGGGCCTTTCCGCTCGACTTGCATGTGTTAAGCACGCCGCCAGCGTTCGTCCTGAGCCAGGATCAAACTCTCCGTTGATGTCTATATGCAACCGCTCACGTTGGAGCGGGAGCAGACAAAAGGAGTGCCTTGAAAAGCAGCTAATGCCGCCATCAAGGCGATCTTGGCATCCGCAAGTGAGGTACTGGACCGTCGCCGGCCAGCCCCACTGACGGGGTTTTGTGCATGTGCACTGGCTTTTAGCACGCTGTTGAGTTCTCAAGGAGCGGACGCACACCATCACTCGGCTCTCGCCGGGTTCCGGGGCAACCCTTCTAACTTACCCGCAAGCTCCTGGCCTGTCAAACCCCGCTCTGCGGGATTCAACTAGCCTGCCAACTTGCGGCCAGCTTCAGCTTACCTGCGGTTCGGGACCACCCGTGTCCGGGCTCCGTCCCGCAAGCTGTGTTGCTCGCTTCTGGCTGATCCGAGGAGGCTGGTCCGCCAGCGGCGTTCCGTGTCCCTCGGGGCAGGTGAAACATTAGGCAGCAAAGCGGTTTCCGTCAAATCGACGCTTCCCGCGCCGGTCACCGCCAGTTCACCTGCGCGCTGACCTGCGCAGCAAGGTCTCCAGCGACCCACCGCAGGCGTACCGCTAACCCCGCTTCGCCGTCCCGGGAGCAAAAATCCGGCAGAAAAATTCCTGACCGGCCCAGCAGAAAATTCCCGACCAGCTTGGCCCATGCATAGCCAGGAGCCAGAGCTGGAGTCTGCGGCCAGCCCGCCGGATCTGCAGGACGGCGTGTGGGCCCCGGACTCGCTGTGCTGCCCGGCACCGGCCTACGGGCACCGGGCTGGGACCAGGAAACCCGCTCCAGTCCCGGACCATCACGATTGGCGGGGAGATCATCGCGGCGGCGCCCAGGCTACTGATGGGCCCTGGCAGGCCAACGTGAATATTGTCACGCAAAGCGGCTGCTGTTTCTGCACTGGCGACGCCCCGGGCGGGACTGGCGACGCCCCGGGCGGCCGGTGAACCCGTGGCGGTGGGGATGACGGACCGAGGGGCTGAACCGGCCGGTGAGCCGGAGCGGCCCGGGGATCAGCCCCGGACGACCTCGACGCCGCCGACGGTGCGCTTGCCCCGCCTCAGCACCAGGAACCGGCCGTGCAGCAGATCGGCCGCCCCGGGCCGGGCGTCCGGCTCGGTCACCTTGTGGTTGTTCAGGTAGGCGCCGCCCTCGGCGATGGCCCGCCGGGCGGCGGACTTGCTAGGCACCAGTCCGATCGCCGCCATCAGGTCGGCCACCGGAGGCAGGCCTGCGCCAGCCTCGACCACGATGACGAGCTCATCCGGCTCGCCGACGGCCGCGGACCGTACGGGGACGAGCTCGGCGACGAGTTCGGCGACGGGCACGCGCACGGTCCGGTGCGGGATCTCGGCGATGGCGGCCCCGAGCGTTTCCTCGTCCACAGCGGCCAGGTCACCCTGGCCGAACAGGGCGTGGCTGGCCGCGATGGCCTTCTCCGTCTCGGCCGGGCCGTGCACCAGTTCGGTCACCTCGGCGGCCAGCACCCGCTGCGCCATCCGGGCGGCGGGCCGCTCGCGGATCTGCTGCTCCAGCTCGTCGATCTCGCCGCGGGACCGGAAGGTGAACACCCGGAGCAGGCCGGGCACCTCCTCGTCGGCCCGGTTCACCCAGAACTGGTAGAACGCGTACGGGCTCATCAGGTCGGCGCTGATCCAGATCGCGCCGCCCTCGGTCTTGCCGTACTTGGTCCCATCCGGCTTGGTGATCAGCGGGGTGGCCAGCGCGTGCACCGCGGCCCCGTCCACCCGGCGGATCAGGTCCACCCCGGACACCAGGTTGCCCCACTGGTCGCTGCCGCCGACCTGCAGCGTGCAGCCATGCCGGCGGTACAGCTCCAGGAAGTCGTTGGCCTGCAGCACCTGGTAGCTGAACTCGGTGTAGCTGATCCCGCCCGCCTCCAGCCGGGCCTTGACCGACTCACGGCCGAGCATCTGGTTCACCGGGAAGTGCTTGCCGATGTCGCGGAGGAACTCCAGCGCGGACAGCGGCTCGGTCCAGTCCAGGTTGCTGACGACCAGCGCACCGGTAGGACCAGCCGAGAAGTCGAGGAACCGGGACACCTCACCGCGGATCCGGTCCACCCAGCCGGCCACCATCTCGCGGGAGTTGAGCACCCGCTCCACCGACTTGCCACTGGGATCCCCGATCAGCCCGGTCGCCCCGCCGACCAGCGCGATCGGCCGGTGCCCGGCCTGCTGCAGGCGGCGCAGCGTGAGCAGTAGGACCAGGTTCCCGATGTGCAGCCCGGGGGCAGTGGGGTCGAAGCCGCCATACACCGTGACCGGGCCAGCGTCGAGCACCTTGCGCAGCTCGTCGGGGTCGGTGGACAGCGCGATGAGCCCGCGCCAGGTCAGCTCGTCGATGATGTCGGTCACCGGCTCATCGTGCCATCTTCGCCGGCCGAAGGTGAAACCGCTTTGGCCTGGGCCCGCGGTACATGCGGCCGGTACACCGAGACGGTCGGGTCCCCAGTCAGCCAGAATCGCCAGGGCCATTCCGCCGCCCTGGCGATGCCCACCCGCGGGCCTTGGCTGATCTGGCCAGGGTCGCCAGCGACGGTCCCGGCCCGGATCCGCAGCGGGGACGACGGATCGACCACGTCGAGCCCGTTCTGCGCCCGGTCGATGCCGAGCGCCTGGCACAGCCGGGCCGGCCCGCGGGCCAGTTCCCGTTCAGTGATCGAAGACGGCCGGGCCCGCCCGGCCGCCCGGCGCGCCACGGCCAGCGGCACCCCGTCGATCACCTGCCCGGCCCGGATCAGCACCGCGGACGCGGTGCCGGGCGGCAGGCAGACCAGGTTGACGCACCAGTGCATGCCATAGGTGAAGTACACGTACGAATGCCCCGGCGGGCCGAACATGACCGCGTTCCGCGCGGTCCGGCCCCGGTAGGAATGCGAGGCCGGGTCGACCGCGCCCTCGTACGCCTCGACCTCGGTGAGCCGGCACGCCACCAGCCCCTCGGCCGTCTCATGCTCTAGCACGCAGCCGAGTAGCTGCGGCGCCACCTGCAGCGAGTGGCGGGCGAAGAACTCCCGCGGCAGCAGCGCACCGGACTCCACGGTCAGCGCGCCGCCCAGGCCGCGTGCTCGTCCACCACCGCACGCAACGCCACCAACTGCTCGGCGACCCGCTCCGGTGCGGTGCCGCCCGGCGCCTTCCGTGCGGCCAGTGCGCCCTGCACGGACAGCACCTCGCGAATGTCCGGGGTGAGGTACTCGGAGATCTTGGCCAGGTCCTCGTCGGTCACGTCGGGCAGGTCGCAGTCGTGTACCTGGCACCACACCACCAGGTGACCGACCACCTCGTGCGCCTCGCGGAACGGCACCCCGCGCCGGACGAGCAGTTCCGCCAGGTCGGTGGCCAGTGAGAAGCCGGTACTCGCACCAGCTGAGAGGCGTTCGGCATGAATATTCATGGTGGCCACCAGGCCGGCCATCGCGGGCAGCACGACCAGCAGGGTGTCCACCGCGTCGAACACCGGTTCCTTGTCCTCCTGCAGGTCGCGGTCGTAGCTCAGCGGCAGGCCCTTGAGCGCGACCAGCAGGCCGGTCAGGCCGCCGATGAGCCGGCCGGCCTTGCCCCGGGCCAGCTCGGCCACGTCCGGGTTCTTCTTCTGCGGCATGATCGAGGAGCCGGTGGCGTAGGCGTCGTCGATCTCCACCCAGCCGAACTCGGACGTGGACCAGAGCACGATCTCCTCGCCCAGCCGGGACAGGTGCACGCCGAGCAGCGCCGCCGCGAAGCAGAACTCGGCCGCGAAGTCCCGGTCGCTCACCGCGTCCATGGAGTTCTCCGCGGCACGGTCGAAGCCCAGCTCGGCGGCGACCGCCTCCGGGTCCAGCGGCAGTGACGAGCCGGCCAGCGCGCCCGCGCCGAGCGGGCTGACCGCGGCCCGCTTGTCCCAGTCCCGGAGCCGGCTGACGTCCCGGGCCAGCGCCTGGCCGTGCGCCAGCAACTGGTGCCCGAACACCACCGGCTGCGCGTGCTGCAGGTGGGTCATGCCCGGGGCCGGCGTATGCACGTGCTGCTCGGCCTGGGCCAGCAGCGCGGTCTCCAGCTCGGCGACCCGGGACACCACCCGCCGGACGTGGTCCCGCAGGTACAGCCGCAGGTCGGTGGCGATCTGGTCGTTGCGGCTGCGGCCGGCCCGCAGCTTGCCGCCGAGCGCGCCGACCCGTTCCAGCAGGCCGCGTTCCAGCGCGGTGTGCACGTCTTCGTCGGCCACCGTGGGCCGGAAGCTGCCGTCCTGGCAGGCCGCGTCCAGGCTGTCCAGCGCGGCGAGCAGCCGGTCCAGCTCGGCGTCAGAGAGCAGCCCGGCCCGGTGCAGCACCCTGGTGTGCGCCCGGGAGGCGAGCAGGTCGTAGCGGGCCAGCCGCCAGTCGAACTGGACGCTCACCGACAGCCGGGCCAGCGCCTCGGCCGGGCTGGACCCGAACCGGCCGCCCCACAGCCGGGTCGGCGTGCGTTCCTCGTCTGCCACCGCGTTCCTCTCCATCGCGTGCTGCGCTGCCCCGGAGTGCCCGTGCTGCCTGGGAATGCCCGTGCTGCCTGGGAATAGTAGTGCGGTCCCGGCACCGGGGGCACCGCACCGGTGATCGAGCGCGGCGGTCAGGCCCGCCGCTCGGCGATCCGGAGCAGCGCGCGGGCCACGTCCTGGCCGCCGGCCGGCTCCCGGGTGATGACCAGCACGGTGTCGTCGCCGGCCACGGTGCCCAGGATGGTCGGCCAGGCCGCGTGGTCGATGGCCGAGGCCACCAGCTGCGCCGCCCCGGCCGGGGTGCGCAGCACGACCAGGTTCGCGCTCGGTTCGGCGCTGAGCAGGAAGTCGGCCGCGATCCGGGCCAGCCGGCTGGGCGGCTCGCGGTCCGGCCCGCTGGCCGCACCCTGGCCCGCGCCGGACGCCGGCCCGGAACCGCCGCGCCCGGCCAGCGGGCCGAGGCCGCCGCGTACCCCAGCGGGCACCCCGGGCCGGCCGCGCCGCGGTTCCGTCGATCCGGCCAGCGCGCCGGCCAGCCCGCCGGGCCGGGAGCCGGGGCCGCCCGGCTCGCCGGGCAGCGCGTAGACCAGCGCACCGTCCGGCCCGCGCAGCCGCACCGCGCCCAGCTCGTCCAGGTCGCGGGACAGCGTGGCCTGGGTGACCTCCACCCCGTTCTGGGCCAGCAGCTGGGACAGCTCGTCCTGGGACCGCACCGCGGTGCGGGCCAGGATGGCGGTGATCTGGGCCTGCCGGGCCGTCTTGGTGACCGGGCTGACCGGGTTCACCGGCGTCATGCCGGCGCCGCCAGCAGCCAGGCGAGCAGCGCCTTCTGCGCGTGCAGCCGGTTCTCCGCCTCGTCCCAGACCACGCTGCGCGGCCCGTCCAGGACAGCGGCGGTGATCTCCTCGCCGCGGTGCGCGGGCAGGCAGTGCAGCACCACGCAGTCCGGGCGGCCCAGCGCCAGCTTGTCCTCGTTCAGCTGGTAACGCCGCAGCGCGGCGACCCGTTCGGTTTCCTGCCCCTCCTGGCCCATCGAGGTCCACACGTCGGTGGCCAGGACATCAGCGTCGGCGCAGGCCGCCTTGGCGTCGCTGGTGACCTCGACCGACCCGCCGGTGGCCGTCGCGATGGCGGCCGCGTCGGCCAGCACGGCCGGGTCCGGGCGGTACTCCGCCGGGGCTGCGATCCGCACCCGCATCCCGGCGGTGGTCCCGCCGAGCAGGTAGGAGTGCGCCATGTTGCTGGACCCGTCGCCCAGGAAGGTGAGCACCAGGCCGGCCAGCCGGCCGTGCGCGGCCCGGGCCGTCTGCAGGTCGGCCAGCACCTGGCAGGGGTGGAACTGGTCGGTCAGCGCGTTGATCACCGGTACCCGGCTGACCGCGGCCAGCTCCGCGACCCGGGGCTGGCCGAACGTGCGCCAGACGATCGCGGCCACCTGGCGGTCCAGCACCCGGGCCGTGTCCGCGACCGGCTCGCCCCGGCCGAGCTGCGTGGTCTGCGCGTCGATGATCAGCGGCTGGCCACCCAGCTCGGCGATGCCGACGGCGAACGAGATCCTGGTCCGGGTGGACGGCTTGTCGAACAGCACGGCCACGGTGCGCGGCCCGGCCAGCGGCCGGCGGGTGAACCGGTCTGCTTTCATGCTGTCGGCCAGGTCCAGCACCTCGGCCTGCTCGGCCGGGCTGAGGTCGTCGTCGCGCAGGAAATGCCGGGTCATCGCGGACCCCCTCCGGCGGTGGCAGCTTCCGGTGAGGGTACCCCGGCCAGGATGGCGGGCAGCGCATCGAGGAACGCGGCCGCCTGGCTGGCCGTCAGGATCAGCGGCGGGGCCAGCCGGACCGCGTCCGGCTGCACGGGGTTGACCAGGAAGCCGGCCTGCCGGGCGGCGGCCGCCACGGCGGCGGCGGACGGGCTGGTCAGCACCGCGGCCAGCCACAGGCCGTGGCCGCGCACCCCAGCCAGCAGCGGATGGCGTACCGCGGCCAGCCCGTCGGCCAGCTGCTGGCCTACCGCGGCCGCCCGGGCCAGCAGCCCGTCGGCCTCGATCGTGTCCAGCACGGCCAGCGCGGCGGCGCAGGCCACCGGGTTGCCGCCGAACGTGCTGCCGTGGTCGCCTGGGCGCAGCACCGGGCCGGCTTCGCCCAGCCCGACGCAGGCGCCGATGGGCAGCCCGCCGCCCAGCCCTTTGGCCAGGGTGAGCACGTCCGGGCGGACCTGCTCGGGCTGATGCGCGAACCAGCTCCCGGTCCGGCCGATCCCGCTCTGGATCTCATCGAGCACCAGCAGCGCGCCCGCCGCGTCACAGGCCTCCCGGGCGGCGCGCAGGTAGCCGGGCGGCGGCGGCACCACGCCGCCCTCACCGAGGCAGGGCTCCAGGAACACAGCGGCCACGTCCGCCCGGGTAGCCGCCCGTAGCGCCGCCGCGTCGCCGTAGGGCACGAACCTGACGTCGAGGCCGAATGGGCCGAACGCCCGCCGGATGGAACTCTTGCCAGTCAGCGCGAGGGCGCCCAGGGTCCGGCCGTGGAAGCCACCCTCGGCCGCCACGAACACCGGGCGGGCCGGGCCCTGGGCACGGCGGACCAGCTTGATCGCGGCCTCGTTGGCCTCGGTGCCCGAGTTGCAGAAGAAGACCCGGCCAGGCGCGTCCAGCAGCGCCAGCAGGCGTTCGGCCAGCGCGATCTCGCCTTCGTGCAGGAACAGGTTCGAGGTGTGCGCGATCTGGCCGACCTGCCTGCTCACCGCGTCGACGATGGCCGGGTGGGCGTGCCCCAGTGAGCTCACCGCGATGCCCGCGATGAGGTCGGTGTACTCCCGCCCGTCGGCATCCCAGACCCGGCATCCCTCGCCGCGGGTGAGGGCGACCGGCGGGGTGCCGTAGTTGCCCATCAGCGCAGCCTCGAACCGGGCCTGCAGCCGCTCCGTCGCAGTCACTGGGTGGCCTCCTGTCCGGCGGCGGGATCGGGCACGACCATGGTGCCGATGCCGGAGTCGGTGAAGATCTCCAGCAGCACCGAGTGCGGCAGCCGGCCGTCGAGCACGTGCGCCTGCGGCACCCCGCCGCGGACCGCGCGCAGGCACGCCTCCATCTTCGGGATCATCCCGGCGCTCAGCCCGGGCAGCATGGCCGCCAGCTCGGCCGCGCTCAGCCGGCTGATCACCTCGCCGCGGCTGGCCCCGTCGCCGCCGCGCCAGTCCGGGTACAGGCCCTCGACGTCGGTCAGCACGACCAGCTTGGCCGCGCCCAGCGCGACGGCCAGCGCGGCGGCGGCGGTGTCCGCGTTCACGTTGTACACCTCGCCGTGCACGCCCCGGGCGACGCTGGACACGACCGGCACCCGGCCGTCCCGCAGCAGCGCGAGCACCGCGCCCGGGTCCACCGCGTCGATCTCGCCGACCTGGCCGAGGTCCACCGGCTGGCCGTCCACGACGGCGCCGCGGCGGCGGGCGGTGAACAGGTTGGCGTCCTCCCCGGACATGCCGACGGCGAACGGGCCGTGCCGGTTGACCAGGCCGACCAGGTCCCGGTTGACCTGGCCGGTGAGCACCATGCGGACCACGTCCATGGCTTCCGGCGAGGTGACCCGCAGCCCGGCCTTGAACGTGCTGG
The DNA here is from genome assembly GCA_036497945.1 of Streptosporangiaceae bacterium. Classification (GTDB taxonomy): domain Bacteria; phylum Actinomycetota; class Actinomycetes; order Streptosporangiales; family Streptosporangiaceae; genus RYN-230. The sequence goes on from DASXIN010000038.1 coordinate 8,207, forward strand.
GCACGCCGAGCCGGTCCAGCTGCGCGGAGATCTGCGGGCCGCCGCCGTGCACCACCACCGGGCGCAGCCCGGCGTGCCGGAGGAACACGACGTCCTGGGCGAACGCGTGCCGCAGGCCGTCGTCGGTCATCGCGGCGCCGCCGTACTTGAGCACCACGATCCGGCCGTGGAACCGGCTCAGCCAGGGCAGCGCCTCGATCAACGTGGCCGCCTTGGCCAGCGCGTCGTCCCGGCCGGGCGGTGCGCTCGGCGCGGGGCCGGGAAAATGAGCCGGTGCGGTCACGTCGAGTAGGCCGAGTTCTCGTGCACGTAGGCCACGGTCAGATCGGTGGTGGCGATGGTGGCGGCGTGCGGCCCCGCGGACAGGTCCACGGTGATCGTCACCTGCCGCGGCCGCAGGTCCGCCTTGGCCCGGTCGTCACCCGGGCAGCCGTTGCGGCACACCCAGACGCCGTTGATGGCGACGCTCAGCCGGTCCGGCTCGAACACCGCGTCGGTGGTGCCCACCGCGGCGAGGACCCGGCCCCAGTTCGGGTCCTCCCCGCCGATGGCGCACTTAAGCAGGTTGGACCGGGCTACCGCGCGGCCCGCGGTGACCGCGTCCTGCTCGCTGGCCGCGCCGACCACCTCGACGGCGATCAGCTTGCTGGCGCCCTCCGCGTCCGCCTGCAGCTGACGGGCCAGGTCGGCGCAGACCTCGGTCAGCCCGGCGGTGAACTCGGCCCGGTCCGGCACCGCCCCGGCGGCCCCGCTGGCCAGCAGCAGCACGGTGTCGTTGGTGGACATGCAGCCATCGGTGTCCAGCCGGTCGAACGTCACCCGGGTGGCCTCGCGTAGCGCGCGGTCCAGCCCGCTGGCCGGCAGGTCGGCGTCGGTGGTCAGCACGCACAGCATGGTGGCCAGGCCGGGAGCGAGCATGCCCGCGCCCTTGGCCATGCCGCCGATGGTGTAACCGGCCGCCCTGCCGAACGCGATCTTGCTCACCGTGTCGGTGGTCCGGATCGCGTCCGCCGCCGTGGTACCGCCGCTCCGGGACGCCTCGGCCAGCGCGGCGCCAAGCCCGCCGAGCAGCCGGTCCATCGGCAGCCGCTCGCCGATCAGGCCGGTCGAGCAGACGGCGATCTCACCGGCTGACCCGGCGGCCGCGCCGGGCTGCGTGCCGAGTGCCTGGGCCAGGCGTTCGGCCGTGGCGTGCGTGTCCTGGAAGCCGAGCGGGCCGGTGCAGGCGTTCGCGCCGCCGGAGTTGAGCGCTACCGCCCGGACCCGGCCGCCGCGGAGCACCTGCTGCGACCACAGCACCGGGGCGGCCTTGACCCGGTTGCTGGTGAACACGCCGGCCGCAGCGCGGGAAGGCCCGTCGTTCAGCACCACCGCGACATCCCGCTCACCGGATGCCTTGAGCCCGGCGGCCACGCCGGCCGCGCGGAAGCCGAGCGGGGCGGTCACGCTCACGGGGAGACTCCATTCACGGCGAGGCCTGCCCCCTCGGGCAGGCCGAGCATCAGGTTGGCGATCTGGACGGCCTGCCCGGCCGCGCCCTTGACCAGGTTGTCCAGGGCGGCCACCACAACGGCCCGGCCGACGTTGGCGTCCGCGGTGGCCTGCAGGTGCACCGCGTTGGACCCGATAGTGGCGGCCGTGCTAGGCCAGCGCCCGTCCGGCAGCACGTGGACGAACGGCTGCCCGGCGTACTCGGTGGCGAGTACCTGCCGGAGGTCTGGTGACGTTGCGCCAGGCCGAAGCCGGGCGGTACAGGTGGCCAGGATGCCGCGCGGCATGGGCGCGAGCAGCGGGGTGAACGACACGGTGGGCCGGGTGCCGGTGGCCTCGCCGAGCGCCTGCTCGATCTCCGGGGTGTGCCGGTGCACGCCGCCCACCTGGTACGGCGACATCGCGCTCATCACCTCAGTGGCCAGCAGGCCGGGCCGGGGGGTGCGGCCCGCACCGGAGGTGCCGGAGGCGGCGACCGCGACGATGTCGGCCGGGTCGGCCAGCCCGGCGGCCAGCAGCGGCGCCAGGGCCAGGATGACCGCGGTGGCATGGCAGCCCGGGGCGGCCACCTGGCGGGCGGCCCGGATCCGGTCCCGGGCCGCGGGCAGTTCGGGCAGGCCGTAGACCCAGCGCCCGGCGTGCGGGCCGGCGTAGAAGGCCGCCCAGTCAGCCGGGTCGGCCAGCCGGAAGCTGGCGCTCAGGTCGATGACCGCGACGCCGGACGGCAGCCGGGCGGCGATGGCCGCGGACTCCTCGTGCTGCAGAGCCAGGAAGACCAGGTCGGCCACGGCCAGCCGGGCCGGCTCGGTCGGCTCGAAGGTCAGCCCGGCCAGGCCGGCCAGGTGCGGGTGCAGATCGGTGACGGCGGCGCCCACGCTGGCGTGCCCGGTCACCGGGCCGAGCTCGAGATCGGGGTGACCGGCGATCAGGCGGAGCAGTTCTCCCCCGGCGTAGCCGCTGGCACCGGCTACCGCCACCCGGACTCCCATCCGCCCTCCTGCCGCTCGCGCCTGGGATCCGGTTCTCCGACCCTCCCGCAAGATTATGCATGAGGATGACTAGTTATGCAAGATGTGTTTCCGGGCTGGTGAAGCCGGGCAGGGTTGGCACCCCAAAGGATCTTTAAATACGTACCTTTAAATGCGTACAACGGACGCACTCGGGGGCGCGTCCGACACGGGGAGCCGGCGTCGGAGGGCCACTGGGCTAGCGGCATGATGAGGGGCGCGAAAGGAGCCCCCCATGCGCCGTTCCATTCGGCCCGCCGACGCGGCTTTCCCCGTCGTGCTGGCATTGGTCATGCTTACCGGATGCAGCGGGCACGGGTCAGCCGGGGCCGCGCCGGTTTCGCCTGCGGCTCAGTCCGCGTCACCCGTGCCCAGTGGCCGCCCGTGCGGGATGGGCAAGACCGCGGCCGGCGTCCCGGTTCAGGTGCAGGTGGTGCGGGGACCGGTGGGCTGCCCGGTGGCCATCAAGCTGCAGCGGGCCTACGCGGCGGAGGTGGCGTCGGGCAAGGCGCCCGGCAACGGCGGCGGCGGGCCGATCACGGTCACCGGCTGGGTCTGCGTCGGGTTCGACACGCCCGAAATCCTGCGCACCGGGGACACCTCGAAATGCACCAGGGACGGCGCCGAGATCGTGGCCGTGCTGCCCAGCCCCTCGGCGTCGCCGTCCTCCTGAATTCCCCGCCGGAACGCCTGCCTAAATCCCGCGCCCAGGCCGGGCCGTTTACCGGGCATCCACCGCATGGCTACTGGTGGTTAACGCTCACATCCGCAGAGTTACCCAGTCCTCGACCGGCCCCCACGGTGGCCGTGTCGGTCACCATCCACACCTGGTTCCGGCCCGCGTGCTTGGCCCGGTACAGCGCGCTGTCCGCGCCGGCCAGCAGGTCGGTGAGCTGGCTGCCAGTTGTCCTTTCCCAGCTCACACCTAGTGCAGCCACCCCGACGGAGACAGTAACCTGTAGTGGCTCGGTAGCTGGATCATCATCCACGCTGATCGGCATGGCCGCAATGTGCTTCCGCACCCGCTCCGCGATCTGGCGCGCGTCGGTGGCGCTGGTCTGCGGCAGCAGCAGCGCGAACTCTTCGCCGCCAAACCGGCCGGCCAGGTCGTAATCGCGCAGGAAAATCTGGAAAGTGTGCGCGATGGCCCGGAGAGCCTTATCGCCGGCCAGGTGACCGTGCAGGTCGTTGACCAGCTTGAAGTGATCGATATCGATCAGGACGAGGGCAAGGGGGGTACGTGTACGGACAGCACGAGCCACCTCGGAGGCGGCCTCGCGTTCCCACGTCCCGGCGTTCAGCAGCCCCGTCTTCGAGTCGATCCGGGACGCGTTCACCAGCTGGGCATGACGCACAGAACGTTGGAGTAGCGTCACAAAAGGTAGTGAGAAGATGATGGTCAAGGGGGTGATGGCTATGCCGAGCACTACCAGGACGGCGACACACAATTCGACAACGTCGTTCTGTACCTGCTCCCGCTGTAGCAGCATGTCCCGGATGCGCAGGCCTGGATCCGATGCCTTGACCGCAGGCAGTACCAGGAAGGTATTGATCGCCCACTGCAGTGCCGCGACGGCCGCCACGACCAGCAGCAACATAGAGCTATGAACGCCGACACTCAGCCCCTGCCCGGTGAACTGCCGGGCCGTCAGGTGAAAGACCATCGAGGCGGCGCCGAAGGACAGCGAGACCGCGGCCGCGCTGAACACGCGGCGATGCAGTGGTATGCGGCGGATCCGCCACTGGATAAGCGCGAACCGGATCAGCGGGGCGAGCAGGGCGTAGAGCGGCGGCAGCAGGACCGCGATCGGCAGTTCCCAGACCGCGTAGACATCCTTGATGGCACCCGCGTTCTCGCCGGCACGCCTGGTCAGCTCGACAGTGCTGGCGATGCAGGCCAGCAGCGCCCCGAACAGCAGCAGGTCACGGCCGTGCAGCGTGGTTCTGGCCGCGGCCAGAACCACCGCGGCGGTACACGCTGTGGTGGTCGCGAGGATGAAGAGGATCAGCCAGCGCGGCAGCTCCCAGATCGGCCAGGCATGGGCAGCTCGGATGGCGGCGCGCACGCGTGTGCAGACGCCAAGTCGCATCCGAGCCTCCTCCGTACCTGGACCGCTCGCCTCATGGCAACCGGTAAGAACGCTGCCCCGTATTGTCACAGAGCTAGTGCGCCGTCTGTCAAGCCTCCATTACGCACTGATACTACGATCCGGTAGATGCGGGACCTACGTGACTCTAGGTTATCAGTTGACTGCAAGTTCTAGCAGCTAGGGTCAGCAGGTTGAAATGCGGCGATCTCCAGCCGACCCCTCGTATGGGACCGTAATGCGTGGTATGCACCCTTTACTACAGGGTTTGCCGAAGTCACCAGCTCACATACCCGATGAAGAGAGGAGTATCGCGATGACTGCCACCACTTCCTGGGGCTGACCCATCCACCACCCGCCAGCAGACCGACCGCACGGAAGGAGCCACCGATGACCGCGACCACCTCCTGGGGCTGACCATCCACCACCCGGCCGCCAGTGATCGGCGACGGGCTCATCCGGCCCGCGGCCGCGACAGCGCGATGGCCAGGGCTCCGGCGAGGCCCAGGACGCCGCCGGCCGCGATGACCAGGCTGGGTCGGAACTGCTGCGCTGCCGCGCCAGCCAGGATCATCGCTGCGCCCTGGCCGAGGCTCATGCCCCCTTGGGCGATACCGAATGCCTGGCCGCGCTGGCCGTCTGGCACCGCCCGGACGAACGCGGCATTGGCAGCCAGCTGGTAACAGTCACACAAGCCACTGATCATGAGCAGTACCAGTGCCCAGGGCAGCGTCGGGCGAAAGACGAACAGCACCAGCACAGCGCAGCTGCCCGCAGCTAGCGGGCTCATCCAGCGCAGCCGCCGTTGCGGTTGAACCAGGCGGCTGAACACGACAGCGCCCAGCGCGGCGCCGAACGCCTCGGCGGCCAGGATGAGGCCGACCGCGGCGGCACCGCCACCCAGTGAGTGAGCCAGCGGCGCAGCCACCCCCTCGGGCACGTTGTAGAAGGCGGCCAGCCAGCCGAACAGCATCGGCGTGAGCAACGCCGGGGTCAGGAAGACCAGCCTGAGGCCGGCCAGCAGCCCGCGGCCATGGTGACCTGCCGGGTGGGCGGGGCCGGTGGCCGGCCGACCGGCCTGCGCAGCGGGCCGGGGGCGGACCCAGAACGCGGTTATCAGCGCGGAGAGAATGAACGTCGCGGCGTCGGCCAGCAATGCGGTCCGGACGCCGAAGAAGGCGGTCACTGCCCCGCCGGCAGCGAACCCCAGCACCTGGGCGAACTGCAGCGTGGTCAGGGTGACCGCGGTGCCGAGCACATACCGGTCGCCGGCCAGGATGTCCGGGTAGAGCGCGGCCCGGGCCGAGGTGAACGGCGCGCTGATCAAGGTGACCAGGACCAGCAGGCCGACCCGTACGCCGAGCGGCATCCCGGGCAGGGCCATCAGGCCGACCAGCACGGCGCGGCCCAGGTCGCAGCCGATCATCACCTGCCGGCGCGGCCACCGGTCGGCCAGCCCGGACAGCAGCAGCCCGCCCGCGAACGTGGGCACCACGCTGGCCGCGAACGCGACCGCGGCCAGCAGGGCGGACCGGGTCTGCTCGAACACCAGCAAGGTGATGGCCACCCGGGCCAGCTGATCGCCGGCCACCGACAGGACCTGGGCGATCCACAGGGCCCGGAACTCGCCGATCCGGAAGACCTCACCGAACGTGGCCCGCTCGCCAGCACCGGCCATCCCCAATGGGTTGCGCGCATCGGGCGAGATCCGGAATTTCCGGCTACTGATCGGCGCCTCCCTCCGGAATCGAGCCACCTCGGGCGCGCTGACCGTTCTGATCACGCTTCGTAATCACTTGCCAACCTCTCGTATGAAGGCTACCGACATCCGCACCGGATCGAAGGGCATTCCCCCGTGCGTGACAGCATGATGGCCGTGCAGACGATAACGGCGGTATCCCCCGGTTCGCGGACCCGCAGCGCCCGCAACGCCGTCTACATCGTCTTCACCGCGGCCGGCTTCGCGTTCGCCAGCTGGGCCGCCCGGATCCCGCAGGTGCGCAGCCAGCTGCGAGTGACCCCGGGCGTGCTCGGGCTCATCCTGCTCAGCATCGCCGTTGGCTCGACCATCGCGATGCCGCTGTCCGGGCTGGTCATCACCAGGATCGGGGAACGGCGCACGGTGCTGGTGATGTCGCTGATCTCAGCTCTCGGCCTGGCCACCGTCGCGGTTGGCTACCAGCACGGGATCCAGCCGGTGGTGGCCGGCCTGTTCCTGTTCGGCTTCGGCACGGGCAACTGGGACGTGGCGATGAACGTGCAGGCCGCCGCCGTGGAACAGGCCCTCGGCCGGTCCATCATGCCCAGGTTCCACGCCGGCTGGAGCATTGGCACGGTGGCCGGGGCCGGCCTCGGCGCGATCATGGTCGCGGCCGGCGTGCCGGTCACCGCGCACCTGCTGGCGGTCGCGGCCGTGGTGGCCATCGCGGTGCCTGCCGCCACCCGCCGCTTCCTGCCGCATGCCTCGGCGCCGGATCCCGGGGCGGCGGCCACCCGGCGCAGCCCGCTCAGCGCCTGGACCGAGCCACGGACACTGCTCATCGGCCTGTTCGTGCTGTGCATGGCGTTCACCGAGGGAACCGGCAACGACTGGCTCAGCCTCGGCGTGATAATCGGCTATCACGCGACGCCGGTGGTCGGCACGCTCGCGCTGGCCACGTTCCTGGCCGCGATGACCGTGGGCCGGTGGTTCGGCCCACGGTTCATCGACCGGTTCGGCCGGGTCAGGATGCTGCGGGCCGGCGCGGCCACCGCGCTGGCAGGCCTGCTGCTGATCGTGTTCGGCCGGTTCCTGCCGGCCGCCCTGGTCGGCGCCGTACTACTCGGGCTGGGCACCTCACTCGGCTTCCCGGTCGGCCTCAGCGCGGCGGCTGACGACCCCCGGTATGCCCCCGGCCGGGTGAGTACCGCCTCCTCTATCGGCTACGTAGCCTTCCTGGCCGGGCCCCCGGCGATCGGGTTCCTCGGCAACCACGTCGGTGTGCTGCAGGCCTTGTCACTAGCCGGCGTTGTGCTGGTGCTGGCTTTTCTGCTTGGTCCGGTGACCGCGCCGCTGCCGGGCAGTGAGCTGGCCCGGGACTAGCCGGGCTGGCGGTCAGGACGGGCCGCGCAGCACCGCGCCCACCTGGCGGGCCGCCTCGGCCACCGCGGCCTCCCGGGCCGCGGTCGTCTCCTCCACGGTCAGCGTGCGGTCCGGCGCGCGGAATCGCAGCGAGTAGGCCAGCGACTTGCGCCCCGCCCCAGCCTGTTCGCCGGTGTAGATGTCGAACAGCCGGACCTCCTCGAGCAGGCCCGGGTAGTCGCTGCCCTGGACCCCGGTGACCAGGGCGGCCTGCACGGCCGCGGCGGGCACCGCCAGCGGCACCAGCAGCGCGACGTCCTGGGTGGCCACCGGGTAGGGCGATATCTCCGGGGCCTGGACCGGCGGCAGCCCGGACGCGGCGGCCTCGATAGCCGACATGTCCAGCTCCATCGCGCAGGTCCGGGGGGGCACGCCGAACGCGGTGACGACCCGCGGGTGCAGCTCCCCGGCGTGCCCGGCCAGCCACTCCCGGCCGTCGCCGGCCTGCACGAACAGCGCGGCGCACCGGCCGGGATGCCACGGCGCGGTCTGGCCGGCCCGGATCTCGAAGTTGAGCCGGCTTTCCCGGAGCACCTCGCGGGCGGCCTCGATGGCGTCCTGCCAGCCGGCCAGCCGCCCGGCGCCCCACCAGCCGCCCAGCTCGCGCTCCCCGGTCAGCACGGCCGCGATGTGCAGCGGTTGGTCGGGCAGCGCCGCGTCCAGGGTGGCCACCTCCTCGGCCGTCGGGCCGCGGTCCACCCGCAGGATGGGCGCGGTGCGCGGGCCGCCCGGCGGCTCGTGGAAGACATGGCCGCTCTCGAACAGGCCGATGTCGCCGAAGCCGCGGCCGATGTTGCGCGTCAGCACCCGGAGCAGGCCGGGCAGCAGCGTGGTGCGCAGCAGCGGCTCGTCGTCGTTCAGCGGGTTGGCGATCCGCGGCGCCCGGCGGCGCGGGTCGTCCAGCGGCAGCAGCAGCCGGTCATGATCCGCGGCCGAGCTGAACGGCTGGCTGAGCACCTCGGTGTAGCCGGCCAGGGCCAGCGCGCGGCCGGTGCGCCGGCGCTGCCGTTGCCGGTCGGTCAGGCCGCGGCCGGCCGTGGCCCGCGGCATCCGAACCGGGATGTTCTCGTAGCCCTCCAGCCGGATGACCTCCTCGGCCAGGTCCCACGGGTAGCGCAGGTCCGGCCGCCAGGACGGCGGCTGGACGGCCAGCACGCTGGCCGCCTCGGTCACCATGCAGCCCACCTCGTGCAGCCTGCGCAGTACCGCGTCCTGGCCGTACGCCATGCCGGCCACCCGGTCCGGGTAGTCCAGCGCCATGGCGATCGACACCTCCGGCACGTCCACCTGGGCGTGCGTGCAGCCTGGCGGCACGGTGCCGCCGCCCAGGCTGGCCAGCAGGGCCACCGCCCGCGCGGTGGCGCGCAGCGGCAGCTCCCGGTCCACGCCCCGCTCGAAGCGGTAGGACGCCTCGCTGAACAGCTTGTGCCGGCGGCTCTCCCGGGCGATCCCCCGGGCGTCGAAGTGCGCCGCCTCGATGACCAGGTTGCTCGAACTGTCCGAGATCTCGGTGGCCAGCCCGCCCATCGTGCCGGCCAGCGAGATCGCGCCGGACGAGTCGGCGATGACGATGTCTTCCGGGTCCAGGTCGCGGAGCACGTGGTCGAGGGTTTCCAGCCGCTCGCCGGGGCGGGCCCGGCGGACCACGATGGGGCCGCGCAGCCTGTCCCGGTCGAACGCGTGCAGCGGCTGGCCGAGCTCGAGCATCACGTAGTTGGTGATGTCCACGGCCAGCGACACCGAGCGCAGGCCCGCGCGGGCCAGCCGGACCCGGATGGTCAGCGAGGTGGGCGCCGCCGGGTCGAACCCGCGCACCTCACGCAGCACGAACCGGTCACACCCGGTGGGGTCCTCGATGCTGGCCGGGTAGACCTCTGCGGACACCGCGGCCACATCCGCAGGCCGCTCCGCGTCGGCCAGGTCGCGGATCGGCAGCTCGTAGGAGATGGCCAGCTCCCGGGCCACGCCGCGGACGGACAGCGCGTAGCCGCGGTCCGGGGTGACCGCGATGTCCAGCACGTGGTCGGCCAGGCCCGCGTAGGCCACGAAGTCCGCGCCCAGCGGCGCGTCCGGCGGCAGCACCAGGATGCCGGAATGATCTTCGCCGATGCCCAGCTCGGCAGCGGAGCAGATCATCCCGTCCGAGATGTGCCCGTAAGTCTTCCGGGCACTGATCTCGAACCCACCGGGCAGGTGAGCGCCCGGCAGGGCCAGCGGCACCCGGTCCCCCACGGCGAAGTTGACGGCCCCGCAGACCACCCCGCGCGGCTCGGCTTCCCCGGTGCTGACCTGGCAGTACCGCACCGGCTTCTTGAACCCGGTGAGTTCCTCGATGGCGGTCACCTCGGCCACCAGCACCCCGGTGATGTCCTGCCCGGCAGGCTCCACCGACTCGACCTCCAGCCCGGCCGCGGTGAGCCGCCGGGCCACCTCGGCCGGATCCTGGCCGGGCGCCAGGCCGGCTGCCTCGGCGAGCCAGGACAGTGGGAGTCGCATCAGGCCTCCATCCCGAACGCGCGGCTGAACCGGACGTCGCCCTCCAGGGTGTCCCTGATGTCGGCCAGCCCGTCCCGGACCATCAGGGTCCGCTCGATGCCCAGGCCGAACGCGAAGCCGCTGTACCGGTCCGGGTCGATGCCGCAGGCGACCAGCACCGCGGGGTTGACCATCCCGCAGCCGGCCAGCTCGATCCAGCCCTGGGAGCGGCACACCCGGCACGGCGCACCACCCGGCCGGGTGGACGCGCCGCGGCAGATGTGGCACTCCATGGACACGTCCGCGGATGGCTCGGTGAACGGGAAGAAGTCGGGCCGCAGCCGGGTGCGCAGCCCTTCGCCGAACATGGCGTCCACGAACGCGCGGATCGCGCCGCGCAGGTCGGCCATGGTCAGCCCCTCGTCCACGGCCAGGCACTCGATCTGGTGGAACACCGGGCTGTGCGTGGCGTCCAGCGCATCGCTGCGGTAGCACTGGCCCGGGCTGACCACGTACAGCGGCAGCGGCCGGGTCAGCATGGCCCGGATCTGCACCGGCGAGGTGTGCGTGCGCAGCACCACCCCGGACCGGTCCGACCCGTCCGGGCCGGCCACGAACAGGGTGTCCTGCATCTCCCTGGCCGGGTGGTCCGGCGGGAAGTTGAGCGCGTCGAAGTTGTACCACTCGGCTTCGACCTCGGGGCCTTCGGCGATCTCGTAGCCCATGGCGACGAACACGTCGGACAGCCGCTCGCCGAGCGTGGTCACCGGATGCCGGGCGCCGGCGGGCTGCCGGTCCCAGGGCAGCGTGACATCCACCGCCTCGTCGATCAGCACCCGCTGGTCCCGCTCGGCTTCCAGGTCGGCCTGGCGGACCGCGAGGGCGTCGCCGACCTCGCGCAGCGCGGCGCCGACCCGCTTGCCCGCCTCGGCCCGGGCCTCGGGTGGCAGCGCGCCGATCTCGGCCCGGGCCGCGGCCAGCGGCGAGCGGTCCCCGGCGTGCGCCAGCCGGGCCGCCTTGAGCTCGTCGAGCGTGCCCGCGGCGGCGATGGCGGCCAGCGCCTCATCCCGGTTGCGGGCGACTTCCGCGGCGGACAGGGCGGTCACCTCGACCGGGTCGTACTGCTTGTTCGGTGCGGACATCGTTCTGCTTCCTGCTGCGCGCTATGGCTAGCTGTGGGCTTACTGGTCACTGGGCAGCTGACGTGCGGCAGCCCACGGGTGCCGGAAGAAGCCCGCGCCAGGGCGGGAGGCCAGCCGCGGCCGCCGCGCTGCGCCCGCCAGCTACCCGAAGTCGGGCAGTCCGGCGGGCATGGTAAATCGGAATTCGGCGCCGCCGCCCGGCGCGCCCTGCACGGTGATCGACCCGCCATGCGCCTCGACCAGGCCCTTCACGATGTACAGGCCCAGCCCGGCCCCGCCGCGCCGCTTGGCCCGCCAGAACTGCCGGAAGATCCGCGGGACCAGTTCCGGGGGTATCCCGTCGCCCTCGTCGCGGACGCTGACCGCGACCGCTGTGGCCTGGGCACCAGCCGACCCCGGAGCGCTGGCCCGGCTCACCGCGCGCGGGCCGAGGTTGTCGGCGGGCTGTACCACGATTGTTACCGTACCAGCACCGTGCCGGACCGCGTTCTCCACCAGGTTGCCCAGGATCTGGTCCACCTTGTCGGCGTCCAGCCAGGTCTCCGGCAGCTCGGCGGGGGCTTCGACGCGGAACCGCTCCGGCGGGTCACCCGCGGCCACCCGGCCGGCCACAATCTTCTCCGCCCGCTGCGGGATGTCCACCAGCTGGCGGTGGATCTCGATCCGGCCGGCCTCGATCCGGGACACGTCGAGCAGCTCGGTGATCAGCCGGGTGACCCGGTCCGCGTCGGCGTTGACGGTCTCCAGCATCACCCGCTTCTGGTCGTCGGTGAACCGGGTCCACTTGGCCAGCAGCGTGGCGGTGAAGCCCTTGACGCTGGTCAGCGGGGAGCGGAGCTCATGGGCCACGGTGGACACCAGGTCGGCCCGGCTGCGCTCCAGGCGGACCCGCTGCTCCGCGCCGCGCAGGCTGACCACGATGCGCTGCACCGCGCCGGGCTGCACCGAGCCGGGCCAGCTCACTCCGGGCTTGCCCCGGGGTACCCGCACGTAGCCCAGGGTGACCAGGAACTCGGTGCCGTCCGGCATGACCAGCGGCAGCTCGGGGTGCCTAGTACGGGTGGACAGGCCCCGGTACGGATCGACGCACGCCCACCAGCTGTGCCCCTCGCTGTCCTGCAGCGGGAGCAACTGCCGGATGTCCCGGCCCAGCGCGTGCTGCGCGGCGATGCCGGTGAGCCGGGCAGCGGCCTGGTTGAACACGACGATCCGGCCGACATGATCGGCGATGACCAGGCCGTCCGGCAGGTCGTCCGGGCAGACCACGCCGCCAGACGCCAGCACCTGCCGGGTCGGCACGCTGGCCAGCGCGGCCGCCCGGTCGGGCATGAGCCTGTCCATCAGACCGCCGCCTCCGTCCGGCCTTCGGAGCTTCCTGTGCTCTGCTGGGGCTGCACCGTGAATGACGCAACGTGATCAGACTCTAGCGCCTGCGCAAGGGGCAGCGGCAGCCCCCCGGGGCAGCTGTTCGCAGCCCGTCACTGCTCTCCCAGGGTTCCGGCCACCAGGCTGGGCGCAGCACGCTGGCCTTGCGCCCGGGCCGAGGAGTACAGGCAGACCGCGGCCGCGGCGGCCAGGTTCAGGCTCTCCGCGCGGCCGTAGATGGGCACCGCGACGATGTCGTCGGCCAGCGCGCGGACCTCGGCCGGCAGGCCCCACGCTTCGTTGCCGAACAGCCATCCGGTCCCGTCGCTGAGTGTTCCGTCGGTGTGCAGGTCATCCAGGGTCCGGCGAGCGCCGCCGTCGGCGGCCAGCACGCGCAGCCCGGCCGCGCGCAGCGCCTGGACCGCCTCGGGGACCGGTGTGCCGGTCACCACCGGCAGATGGAACAGGCTGCCCGCGGACGCGCGGACGCATTTGCTGTTGTACGGGTCCACCGAGGACCCGGCGAAGAGGACCGCGCCCGCACCGGCGGCGTCGGCGGTGCGCAGCACGGTGCCGGCGTTGCCCGGGTCGCGGACGTTGGCCAGGATCACCGCCAGCCGCAGCGCGCGGCTGCGCACCGCAGACAGCGGGACGTCGATGAAGCGGCAGACGGCCAGCACGCCCTGCGGTGTGACGGTCTGCGCCAGCTCGGCCATGACCTCGCCGCTGACCGGGTACACCTCGGCCCCCTGCGCGGCGGCGCGGCTGGCCAGCTCGCCGTAGCGGGCCTGCGCGGTGCCCGTGATGAACAGCTCGGATACCACGTCACCGGCGGCCAGTGCCTCACCGACCGCCTGCGGTCCCTCGGCCAGGAACGCCTTGGCCCGCTGGCGGAGCGCCCGCTTGCCCAGCTGACGGGCCGCCTTGACCCGGGGCGACCGGATGCTGGTCAGCTCGGCGCCGGCCGGCCGCATCAGATCGCCCCCGTGTGCTGCGCGGCCGGCGTCAGGCCGCCGCGCTGGCCGCGTCCGGGCCGGCCTCAGCCAGCGCGGCCTTGGCCACCTCGACCAGGGCGGAGAACGCGGCCGGGTCGCTCACCGCGAGCTCGGCCAGCATCCGCCGGTCCACCTCGATGTCGGCCAGCCGGAGGCCCTGCACGAACCGGTTGTAGGTAATGCCGTCGGCTCGTGCCGCGGCGTTGATGCGCTGGATCCACAGCCGCCGGAACGCACCCTTCCGGTCCTTGCGGTCCCGGTAGGCGTACGTCATCGAGTGCAGGACCTGCTCCTTGGCCTTGCGGTAGAGCCGGGAGCGCTGGCCCCGGTAACCGCTCGCCCGCTCAAGGACAACCCTGCGCTTCTTGTGGGCGTTGACAGCCCGCTTCACGCGTGCCATTTCACTGACTCCCTTGCGGGCCGGGCTGGGTTACTTCCCCAGCAGCTTCTTGGTCTTCCTGACGTCCGCCGGGGCCAGCGTCAGGTTGCGGTTCAGCCGCCGGGTTCGCCGGCTTGACTTGTGCTCCAGCAGGTGGTTCATGTTGGCGCGGCGGCGCATCACCTTGCCGGTCCCGGTGAGCCGGAACCGCTTGGCCGCGCCGCTGTGCGTCTTCATCTTCGGCATGGTGGCCGTTGTCTCCGTGTTCGTTGCGTGCCGTGGCGGCACGGGTGCCTCGGATGCCTGCCGGCATCCGCTGTCATTGGTGCCCCCGGCAGCTAAGACTGAGGTGCGGTCCGGTCCTTGCTCAGGCGCCCGCCTGCTCCCCGGTGCCCGCCGCCCCATTCTGGCCAGAGCTGTGCTGGTTGCCATTGGCCTGGCTGGCGCTGGGCTGGCTGGCGCTGGGCTGGCTGGCCCCGCCGGGCGGAGCCGCCGGTCGGCGTGGCCGGGGCACCGGCCGCGGTGCCTCAGCCGCGTCCCGGGCCGCGCTGCGCTCGGACTTGGACTCGCTCTTCTTGCGGTGCGGTCCGATCACCATGATCATGTTCCGGCCGTCCTGCTTGGGCTGGGCTTCCACGAAGCCGAGCTCCTCGACGTCACCGGCCAGGCGCTGCAGCAGCCGGAACCCGAGTTCGGGCCGGGACTGCTCGCGTCCGCGGAACATGATGGTCACCTTGACCTTGTCACCCTGCTTGAGGAACCGCTCAACGTGACCCTTCTTGGTCCCGTAGTCGTGCGGGTCGATCTTCGGCCGGAGCTTGATCTCCTTGATGACCGTCTGCGCCTGGTTCTTGCGTGACTCGCGGGCCTTGAGCGCGGACTCGTACTTGAACTTTCCGTAGTCCATCAGCTTGCAGACCGGCGGGCGCGCGGTGGGCGCAACCTCCACCAAGTCGAGGTCGGATTCCTGAGCCAGCCGGAGCGCGTCGTTTAGTGCGACGATCCCGACCTGCTCGCCGTTGGGACCGACGAGCCGCACTTCGGGGACGCGGATACGATCGTTGATACGGGGTTCGGCGCTAATGTGACCTCCTTGGGCCTGGTCACCATCCGGGCCCCATGCCCGGATCGGCTGCGCTGCGACCATCCCGCGGAACTCTCCCCGGCGGCGTCTTCCTGCCGCACGAAAAAGGGCCCCGCACCGGTGCATGCGAAGCCCACCTAACACACAACCCCTGCTCCGGACTCCCGCAGCAGGAGAGGTCGTCGACCGGAACTGGCAGCCCCCTACCGAATGCCCGCACAAAGACGGTCACTCGGGGGGCGGTTCGCCCGGCCTGCCTGGCCAGCCCAGGAGGCCGACAGGCTACCCGCCAGCCTAGTGGCCGGCTAGGTGGGAGGTGGTCCTCCGCTTGCACGCCCAACACGGACATGCCGGGCTGGTCGTAGTTAAGAGTAACAGCAATACACCGCCCCGTGGTATTCCCGGCGGCCGCCCCAGCGGGCCGCTGACTCAGGCCGAGCCCACCGTGGCCGGCGCGGCCGGCGCGGCCGCCGTGCCGGACCCACTGGGCGTCGGGGTGGGGGTTGGACTCGGGGTCGGCGGCGGGCTGGGGGTCGGCGTGGGGGTCGGCGTCTGGGTCGGGGTCGGCGTCGGACTGGGTGCCGTCGGTGTCGGCGTGGGCGTGTGACTCGGCGACTTGGCCGGGCTGGGGCTCGGCGAGGCCGTCTTGGACTTCGACGGGTTCGGCTGGCCCGCGGAATGCCGCGACCCGCTCGGCCGGGCGGTCAGCGTCCCCCCGGCCCGGGCCTGGCGCAGCTGAGCACCGCCCTGGCGGCCGCCGCGCGCCTGCGCGGATGCGGGCGGGCTGGCCGACGGGGCCGGCCTGGCCGAGGGGGCCACCGGCCTCAGCGCGGAGACCGCGGGCGATCCCGACTTGGGCAGCGCGTTCGACACCAGCACCGCGCCGCCGCCGAATACCGCGAACACCGCCACCAGCACCCCGGCCGCCGGGATGAACGTGGCCGGCCCGTGCGCCGCGGCCAGCCGGTCCAGCGGCACCGGGAACCCAGACCGGGCGAACGGCTCGGCGCGCCGGGCCAGCTGGCCGCGCAGCACCGCCGCGTCCGGCGAGTCGTCCTTGACCAGGGACAGCACCTGGTCGCGCAGGCCGGGTGGCAGCTCGGGCACCGGCAGCAGGCCGAGCAGGGCCACCGGGCTCAGCTCACGGCGGCGCCGCTCACCGCACCAGTCACATCCGGTGATGTGCCGGGCCACCTGCTTGCGGAGGGCTGGTGTCAGCTCCCCGTCCCCGCTGGCTAGGATCTGCGCCAGCTCCCCGCACGGCCCCTGGCGGGACCGGGTGACCAGCAGCGCGCCCAGCGCGCTCTCCAGGTGGGCGCGGCCGCGGGCGGCCAGCGTGCGCGCCTGGTTGCGATCGTAGGCGGCGCCCAGCGCCACCGGATCATTAGCCGCAATCCCCGCAACCATCCCCCGTCACGCATGTGATCACGCTATGTTCCCGGCCAGGGCACGTCCACCGGAATGGGGTGGCAATCCGCTTACCGGCGGGCGGCCAGCGCGGCCAGCCCCGCGGCGCGCATCGCCTCGACCGGGGCCGATTTGCCGGTCATCAGCTCGACCTGCCGCGCGGCCTGGTGCAGCAACAGCGCGAATCCGCCCGCCGTGGGCACCCCGGCCTGCTGCGCGGCGGTGGCCAGCGCGGTGGGCCAGGGGTGGTACACCACGTCGAGCACGCAGCCCGGGGCGAGCGTGCCCTGCCGGATGCGCTCCGCGTAGCGGTCGGCCGCGCCGGCCGGGGCGGTGGAGATGAGCAGCCCGGGCGCGGGCTGCGCTGGCTCGTCGAACGGGGCCAGCCGGACGGGCAGGCCCAGCCGGTCGGCGGCGGCCAGCAGGTCACCGGCCCGCCGGGGGTCGCGGACCGCCGCGGTGGCCTGGCTAGCGCCCAGCCCGCGCACCGCGGCCAGCGCCGAGCACGCGGTCGCCCCGCCGCCCAGGATAAGAACCCCGGGCTCGCCTTCCTCGATCAGCGTACGGAGAGATTCCCGGGTTAGCCCAAGCCCGTACCCTGGCCGCGGTAGCGGCCTCGGCGCGGAGCGGCGATCGGGGGGTTCCGGGGGGCCGTCCCCCCACTGCCGCGGCGGCTCGCCGCCACTCGGCGCGGAGCGGCGATCGGGGGGTTCCGGGGGGTCGTCCCCACGGGATAGCAGAGCGTCGCTTATGCCGGGCACGTCGGTGTTGTGCCCGTGCCGCAGCCCGGCGTCGAAGCGCACCGTGTTGGCCGCGCCGACCTCGCCCACCAGCGGCTCGGCCTCGTCCAGCAGGCTGAGCACGGCCCGCTTGAGCGGCATGGTGAGGGACAGCCCGGCCCAGTCCGGCCCGCACCCGGCGATCAGCCCGGGCAGCCCGGCTTCGTCGCACTCGATGGCCTGGTAAGACCATCCGGTCAGGCCGACTGCCTGGTAGGCGGCCCGGTGCAGCACCGGCGACAGCGAATGCGCGATCGGCGCCCCCAGTACCGCCGCTTTCATGATCCCGCTAACTCAGCCTGCGCCGGTGTGCGTGCCGGTGCCGGTGCCGGTGCTGCCGTACTTGGCCACCGCCGCGTCGAACGCCTGGGCGCTGCTGAAGAACAGCGTCTGCCCGGTCTTCGAGTTGATGGTCAGGAAGTACAGCAGGTTGCCGTGCGCCGGGTGCAGCGCGGCCTCGATCGCGGTCTTCCCCGGGCTGTCGATCGGTCCCGGCGGCAGGCCCGCGTGCTGGTACGTGTTGTACGGCGACGGGAACGTGGTGCTGAACGCGGCCTTGCTGTGCTTCAGGCTCATCGCGTACAGCACGGTCGTGTCGAGCTGGAGCTTGATCGGCGGCACCGCGTTGAGCCGGTTGTAGACCACCTCAGCGATGTCCGGGTACTCGGACGGTATCTTGCCTTCGGCCTCGATGATGCTGGCCACGGTGATCACCGCGGCCTGGCTCTCGTGCGCCCGGGCGGCTGCCGCGGGCAGCCCCATGCTGGCCGCCTGCTGGTCGAACTGCTGCACCATGCTCTTCAGCACGGCCGTCGGCGAGGTGCCCGGCTGGATGTCGTAGGTGGCCGGGAACAGGTATCCCTCCGGCTTGCCGTGCGCGAAAGCGGGCAGGCCCAGGCCGGCCGGGTCCGCCATGGCCTGCTGGTACCCCTTGAGGTTGCCGGTCGCCTGACCCAGCCGGGCGATGATCTCCGACAGCCGGAACCCTTCCGGGATGGTCACCTTGACCTGGATCCGGCTGGACGGCTTGAGCAGCAGGGCCAGCGCCAGCGACGCCTTCATGTGCTTGTGCACCCGGTAAGTGCCGGGCTCGAGCGCGTTGCCCTTGGGGCTGGCCTTGGCCGCGTTGGAGAACGCGCGGCCGCTGGCCACCACGCCGAGCGCGGCCAGCCGCTCGCCCACCGCGCTGGCACTCTGGCCCGGCATGATCTGCACCAGCACGGAACCGGTGCCCGCCCCGGAGAAGTCCGGCGGGTTGATGTACGTCCGGTAGTAGTGGTAGATCACCGCCCCGCCGGCCCCGGCGACGAGCACGAACACCAACAGCGAGGCCAGGATGGCGACCCGGCCGCGGCGCCGCCGCTTGCGGCCGGACGGGCTGGCCGGCGGCCCGCCGCCACCGCGGCCTTTCTTGCCCTCGTTCAGCCCGGGGAGCAGGTCACGGCGGTCGCTGGGGTCCGTCCACGCGGGCGGCTGCCCGCTGTCCTCGTACCAGTCCCCGGTGGCCGGGTACTCACCCGGTTCCTGCGGGCCGAGATCCACTTCACGTGGGTCATCCACGTAGCCCTCATACCCCGGATACCCGCGCTCAGGCACGCGGGGCAGCGGCCCCGAGGCCGGGCCGGACCAGTCATAGTCCGGCAGCGGGGACAGCGGGCCGGACGGATGCCCGGGCCCGGGCATGGCCGCGGGCGGTGGCGGGAACCCACCGGACGCGGCGGGGCCGGGGTCCCAGGACGGCTCGGCCCAGGACTGCGGCCCGGTGGCCTGCTCCTGCCACGGCTGCGGCTGCTGCTCCCGGCCCTGCTCACCCGGCCTGCCCCAGGACTGGTCATCCCAGGACTGGCGTTCCCAGCGTTCCGGCGCCATCGGCTCCGCCGGGGGCCGCCGGGCCGTCCGGTCGCCGCTGCGCGGATCCGGTCCCCAGGTGTACGGGTCGTCCTGGTGCGCCGGCCCGGCTGGCTGCTGGCCGCCGGGGGCGCCGCGGTCCGCCCACGGGGACGGCTCCGGGTAGCCGCCGCCGGCCGGGTAACCGCCGGTGTCCGCGGGGTAGCCGGACTCGTCGCCGCGCGGGCCGGGATCCCAGCCGTCATCGGCGGGCGGGTAGCCACCGCCGGGGAACGGCTCGCCGTGGTCAGCCGGCGGGTAATCCTCCGGCTCCCAGTCCTGCTCTCCCCGTGTTCCCCGCCGCGAGTGGCGGCTCACCCGCTCCCCCCCGGGGCCGGGGAGACGGGTTGCCCGGGCGGCCGGCCGGTGGCTCGCTCGGCGTCCAGCGCGCCCTGCAGCAGCAGGGCGGCGGCCGCCTGGTCCACCACCGGCCGCCGCGCGCGGGACCCCCGGCCGCCCTGGCGCAGCGCGTCGTGCGCCAGCACGGTGGTGAACCGTTCATCGACCAGCCGCACCGGCAGCGGGTTCAGCCGGCCAGCCAGCGTGGTCGCGAAGTCCGTAGCCGCGGCCGCCGCGGCCCCGGCGCGCCCGGACAGGCTGGTGGGCAGCCCGACGACGACCTCGATGACCTGATGGGTCAGCGCGAGGCTGACCAGGCTGTCGATGTCACCGGGGCCGCGCGGCAGGGTGGTCAGCGGGCTGGCCAGCAGGCCGTCGGGGTCGCTGCGGGCGACGCCGATCCTGGCCGAGCCGTAGTCGACACCGAGCCGCACGCCGGTCCTCAGCGCCGAACTCCGCACGTCAGCGGCCTTGTGGGCGTAACGGGATAGCTGCAGCACGGTCCAAAGGTACGGCACGGGATCACGCCGTGTCCCTCACAACCGCCCTAACCACCTCAAAAGCATCACTGATTGCCTGGCCAGACCGGTCGCCCTGCGGCGCGCCGCCGCCCTGGGCGATGTCGTCCCGGCCGCCGCCGCCGCCGCCCAGCGCGCCGGCCGCCGCGCGGACCAGGGCGCCAGCCGCCAAGCCGCGCCCGCGGGCGGCCTCGTTGACCGCCGCCACGATGGCCGGCCGGTCGGCGGGCACCCCCGCGATCAGCACCACGGCGGGGCGCTCCGCGGGCAGCCGGCCGCGTACGTCGAGGGCGAGCTTGCGGATGCCGTCAGCGGTGGTGCCGTCCGGCACCCGATGCGCGACGAAGGCCACCGGGCCGATGTCCTCGGCGCTGGCCACCAGGCCGGGCGCGGCGCCGAGCACCTGCTCGCTGCGCAGCCGCTCCAGGTCGCGCTCGGCGTCCCGGAGCCGGCTGACCAGCCCGGCCACCCGGTCTGGCAGGTCGTCCGGGCGCGTCTTGAGCTGCTCGGTGAGCTGGCTGACCAGCAGGCTCTCCCGGGCCAGGTAGCGGAACGCGTCGGTGCCGACCAGCGCCTCCACCCGGCGCACCCCGGAGCCGATGGACGACTCGCCGAGGATCTTGATTAGGCCGAGCTGGCCGGAGTGGGCCACGTGCGTGCCGCCGCACAGCTCCCGGGAGTAGTCGCCGACCTCGACCACCCGGACCTCGTCGCCGTACTTCTCGCCGAACAGGGCGATCGCGCCCATCGACCGGGCCTCGTCGATCGGCGTGACGAACGCGCGCACCGCGAGATCGTCGATGAGCACCTGGTTGACCTCGTCCTCCACGTCGCGGAGCACCGAGTGCGGCACCGCGCCGGCCGCGGTGAAGTCGAACCGCATCCGGCCCGGCGAGTTCTCCGAGCCGGCCTGGGCGGCGGACTCGCCCAGCGCGCCGCGGAACGCCCGGTGCACCATGTGCGTAGCGGTGTGCGACCGGGAGATGGCCCGCCGCCGGGCGATGTCGATCTCCGCCGCCGCGGCCGCGCCCACCACCACCTCACCGCTGGCCACCACGCCGCGGTGCACGATGAGCCCGGGCACCGGCTGCTGCACGTCGCGCACCTCGATCAGGCCACCCGGCGCGCCCGGCGCGCTGGCCACCCGGATCAGCCCGGCGTCGGCCAGCTGGCCGCCGCCCTCGGCGTAGAACGGGGTGCGGTCCAGGACCACTTCCACCTCGGTGCCCTGGCCGGCCGCGGGCACGCTGACTCCATCGGCCAGCAGCCCGGTCACGGTGGCCTCGCCGGACGTGAGGTCGTAGCCGGTGAACGTGACCGGTCCCGACTTGGTCAGCAGGCTGGCCAGCACGGAGATGTCCGCGTTCCCGGTCTTCTTGTCCAGCGAGTCCTGCTTGGCCCGCTGCCGCTGTTCGGCCATCAGCCGCCGGAACCCGTCCTCGTCCACGGCCAGGCCCTGCTCGTTGGCCATCTCCAGGGTGAGGTCGATCGGGAAGCCGTAGGTGTCATGCAGCTGGAACGCCTGCGCGCCGGATAGCGTCGCGGTCCCGCGCCGCCGGGTCTCGCCCACCGCCGCGTCGAAGATGGCCGAGCCGGTGCGCAGCGTGCTCAGGAACGTGCCCTCCTCGGCGTCGATCACGCCGAGGATGCGCGGCGCCTCGGTGCGCAGCTCGGGATACAGGTCGGTCATCGCGTTCAGCGCGGTGTCCGCCAGGTCGTGCAGGAAGCGGCCGTCGCTGCCGCCACCGCGCTGGCCGCCGGCCAGCAGCCGCAGGTTGTAGATGCTGCGCCGCAGGATGCGCCGCAGCACGTAGCCGCGGGCCTCGTTGGACGGCAGCACCCCGTCGCCGACCAGCATCACCGCGGTGCGCACATGATCGGCGACCACCCGCAGCGCCACGTCGGTCCGGTGGTCCCGGCCGTACTTCTGCTCGGTCAGGTCGGCGGCCCGGTCGAGCACCTTCCACAGCGTGTCGACCTCGTAGATGTTGTCCACGCCCTGCAGGATCGCGGCCATCCGCTCCAGGCCCATGCCGGTGTCGATGTTGCGCTTGGGCAGCTCGCCCAGGATGGGCCAGCCTTCCTTGCCCGCCCCCTCGCCCCGCAGGTACTGCATGAAGACGAGGTTCCACACCTCCAGGTACCGGTCCTCGTCGACGATCGGCCCGCCCTCCAGGCCGTAGTCCGGGCCGCGGTCGTAGTAGATCTCCGAGCACGGCCCGCACGGCCCGGGCACGCCCATCGACCAGTAGTTGTCCGCCATGCCGCGCCGCTGGATCCGGCTCTCCGGCATGCCGACCACCTCATGCCAGATGCGGAACGCCTCGTCGTCGTCGAGGTACACGGTGGGCCACAGCCGGTCCTCGGGGAAGCCGAACCCGCCGTCCCGTTCCGGCGTGGTGAGCAGTTCCCAGGCGAACGGGATGGCCTGCTCCTTGAAGTAGTCGCCGAACGAGAAGTTGCCCAGCATCTGGAAGAACGTGCCGTGCCGGGTGGTCTTGCCGACCTCTTCGATGTCCGGCGTGCGGACACACTTCTGGCAGCTGGTGGCCCGGTTGAACGGCGGCGTGGCCTGGCCCAGGAAGTACGGCTTGAACGGCTGCATCCCGGCGTTCACCAGCAGCAGCGTGGGATCGTCGGCGATCAGCGAGGCGGACGGGACGACGGTGTGCCCGCGGTTCTCGAAATAGGTAAGGAAACGGCGGGCAATCTCTGCCGACTCCATCAACGGCCATCCTCTGTCTGGTCAGGGCGCCCTTCCAGGGCCGGGCGCGAGGCCTGGAGCTGGCGCTGGCGGTAGATCTCCATGCCCTCACGCACGTCCCCGGCGAAGCTGGTGATCTCCCGGGCCCGCGGGCCGGGCATGATCGCACGGGCCAGCGCGGTGGCCCGCCGGTAGCCGGTAATGCCCAGCACCGCGCCCAGGGTCAGCCAGAACAGCCGCCGGATCACCGCCGCCCCCCGCCTTCGATGGCGCGTGCTGCCTCGTCGCGGAGCGGCGATCGGGGGGTTCCGGGGGGTCGCCCCACCGGGCCGGCACCGCGCAATTCGGCGGCGTGCCGGACGCCGTAGACGAACGCGGAGACCCGGGCGAACCGGGAGCCGGCCTGCGCCGCGGCCAACTTGGCCAGCGGCGCGAACTGGGTGACCCGGCCGGTGAGCTCGGCCATGTTGCCGGCCACCTCATCCATGCTGGCGGTGATCTCGTCGGTCCGGCTGAGCTGGCCTGCCGTGGCGTCGAGGGTGGCGTGCGCCCGGTCGATGACCGCGTCGCTGCTCTGCCGCAGATCCGATACGGCGGTGGACGTCTGGTTGATCAGCCGGGCCAGCTTCACCAGCACATACACCGCGGCAGCCACCAGGAACGCCCAGCAGAAGGCAGCGATGATCACCGCCACCCAGACCGCGTTCAGCATGCCTGCTCCCTCATCTGCCTGACCTTATCTCGCGGCGGCCGCTCGCATTGCGCGACCGGAGCGGCTACCCCCCGCAGCGGTCACGAACCGTCCGGCTGGCCTGACTTGTCCAGGATGGCCCGGATCCGCTCGGCCCGTTCGGCGTAGCGGGCCTCGGCGCCGTGCCGGGACGGTTCGTAATATCGCCGGCCGGCCAGCGCATCCGGCGCGTACTGCTGCGCCACCACGCCCTCGGGGAAGTCGTGCGGGTACTCGTAACCGTCGCCGTGGCCCAGCCGGGCCGCCCCTGGGTAGTGCGCATCGCGCAGGTGCGACGGCACCGGGCCGGCCAGCCCGGCGCGGACGTCGGCCTGGGCCGCCCCGATCGCCTTGATCACCGAGTTGGACTTGGGCGCGAGGGCCAGATGGATGGTGGCCTGGGTCAGGTTGATCCGGGCTTCCGGCAGGCCGACGAACTCGACCGCGTGTGCCGCGGCCACTGCCACGCCGAGGGCGGACGGGTCGGCCAGCCCGACATCCTCGCTGGCGTGCACGATCAGCCGCCGGGCGACGAACCGCGGGTCCTCACCCGCCTCGATCATCCGGGCCAGGTAGTGCACGGCCGCGTCCGGGTCGCTGCCCCGGATGCTCTTGATGAACGCGCTGATCACGTCGTAGTGCTGGTCGCCGTCCCGGTCGTAGCGGACCGCGGCCCGGTCCACCGCCCGCTCCAGGGTGGCGGTGTCGATGACCGCGCCGCGGGGCAGCCCGAGCGAGGCCGACTCCAGATAGGTCAGCGCACGCCGGGCATCGCCGCTGGCCAGCCGGATCAGGTGGGCCAGCGCGGCGTCGTCCAGGCTGACCGTGCCGCCCAGCCCGCGGTCGTCGCTGAGCGCCCGCTCGATGACCTGCTGCAGGTCCTCGTCGCTGAGCGGCTCCAGGGTGAGCAGCAGGGACCGGGACAGCAGCGGGCCGACCACCGAGAACGACGGGTTCTCGGTGGTCGCGCCGATGAACGACACCCAGCGGTTCTCCACCGCGGGCAGCAGGGCGTCCTGCTGCGCCTTGTTGAACCGGTGCACCTCGTCAATGAACAGCACGGTCTGGGTGCCGGTCAGGCCGAGCTCCCGGCGGGCCGCCTCGATCGCCGCGCGGACGTCCTTCACCCCGGCGGTGACCGCGGACAGTTCGGTGAACCGGCGGCGGGTCACCTGGCTGATGACGTGGGCCAGCGTGGTCTTGCCGGTGCCCGGCGGGCCCCACAGTATGACCGACATGCCCGCGTCGTTCTCGGCCAGCTTGCGCAGCGGGGTACCCGGGCCGGTCAGGTGGGCCTGGCCGACCACCTCGTCCAGGGTGTGCGGTCGCATCCGCACGGCCAGCGGGGCCGCCGCCCGGGCCGCTTCCTCCTCAGCGGCGTCGAACAGGCTGCTCGCCTGCCCGGCACCGTCCGTGCTCTTTACCACAACCTGACACTATCCCGCTAGGCCGACGGGCTGATCCAGCTATTCGGGCGGCGCGTCGATGCCGGCCTCACGGCGCTGCTCGGCAGTGATCGGGGTGGGTGCCCCGGTGAGCGGGTCGGCCCCGGACGCGGCCTTCGGGAAGGCGATCACGTCGCGGATCGTCTCCCGTCCGGTCAGCAGCATGAGCAGCCGGTCCCAGCCGAACGCGATCCCGCCGTGCGGCGGCGGGCCGAAGCGCAGCGCGTCGAGCAGGAAGCCGAACTGCGACCGGGCCTCCTCGGGCGCCAGCCCGATCACGTCGAAGACCTTCTGCTGAAGGTCAGGCCGGTGGATACGGATCGAGCCGCCGCCGATCTCCGTGCCATTGCAGACCATGTCGTAAGCGTCGGCCAGGGCACCGCCCGGCTCGTCGGCGAACTTGCCCGCCCACTCCGGCAGCGGCGCGGTGAACGGATGGTGCACCGCAGTCCAGCCACCCGCCCCGTCCTCCTCGAACATGGGCGCGTCCACCACCCAGGTGAACGCCCACGCGTCCGGGTCGATGAGGCCGAGCCGCTGGCCGATCTCCAGCCGCGCCGCGCCGAGCAGCGACCGGGCCTGCTGCGGCGGGCCGGCCGCGAAGAACACGCAGTCACCTCGCTGCGCGCCGGCCGCGGCGGCCAGCCCGGCCCGCTCGTCCGCGGACAGGTGCTTGGCCACCGGGCCGGAGTCGGACACCGCACCCGCGGCGTCGATCAGCACGTAGGCCAGCCCGCGGGCGCCGCGGGCCCGGGCCCACTCCTGCCAGCCGTCCAGTTCCCGGCGGGTCTGGCTAGCCCCGCCCGGCATGACCACAGCTCCGACGTAGGGCGCCTGGAAGACGCGGAACGAAGTCTGCGCGAAGTAGCTGGTCAGCTCGGTCAGCTCAGAGCCGAACCGCAGGTCCGGCTTGTCCGAGCCGAACCGGGCCATCGCGTCGGCGTAGCTCATCCGGGGCACTGGCCGGGGCAGCTGGTAGCCGGTGATGCCCGCCCACAGCCGGCCGACCAGGTCCTCGGCCACGGCGATCACCTCATCCCGGGTGATGAAGCTCATCTCGATGTCCACCTGGGTGAACTCCGGCTGCCGGTCAGCCCGGAAATCCTCGTCGCGGAAGCAGCGGGCCAGCTGCCAGTACCGCTCGAAGCCGCCGACCATGAGCAGCTGCTTGAACAGCTGCGGCGACTGCGGCAGCGCGTACCAGTGCCCGGGCTGCAGCCGCACCGGCACCAGGAAGTCGCGCGCCCCTTCCGGGGTGGACCTGGTCAGGTACGGGGTCTCCACGTAGTTGAAGCGGTGTTCCCGGAGCACGTCGCTGAGCAGGTAGCCGGCCTCGGACCGGGTGCGCAGTGCGGCCGCGGTCTCGGCCCGCCGCATGTCCAGGTAGCGGTAGCGGAGCCGGAGGTCCTCGTTCAGCTCGCCGGTCCCGTCGATGGGGAACGGCAGTGGGTCCGACTCGGCCAGCACCTCCAGGTCGTCCGCGGCCACCTCCACCTCGCCGGTGGGCAGCTCGGGATTCTCGTTGCCGGCCGGCCTGCGCCGGACCTGCCCGGTCACCCGGACACAGAACTCGGTCCGCAGCGCATGCGCGGGGCCGTCCTCGCCTTCCCCGCGGAACACGACCTGGACCACCCCACTGGCGTCGCGCAGGTCGATGAACGTGACGCCACCGTGGTCACGGCGGCGGGCCACCCAGCCGGCCAGCGTCACTGTCTGGCCGGCCTGCGCCGCGCGCAGCGTGCCCGCCTCGTGCGTTCGGATCATGGATCTCCCCTGTTGAAGTCCGGGTCGTCAGAGCCCGGTCGCCCGGCCCGGCCGCGCGGGCTGCGCGCCGGGGCCCGCGCCAGGACGCAGCCCGGCCAGGAACTGGTTGCTGGCGCGCTCGACGCCGATGGTGGTCTGCGGCCCGTGCCCGGGCAGCACCGTGGTCTCGTCCGGCAGCGTCAGGCAGACCCGGGCCAGGCTGTCCATCATCGCGGCCGGGTCGCCGCCGGGCAGGTCGGTACGCCCGATGGAGCCGGAGAACAGCAGGTCACCGGAGAACATCACGGCGGCGCCGGAGCGGAACGCCACCGAGCCCGGGGTGTGCCCCGGCGCGTGATCCACGGTTATCTCCAGGCCAGCCAGGCTGAGCACGGTCCCGTCGGTCAGCTCCCGGACGTCGTCCGGCTCGCTGAACTCCAGGCCGCCGAACAGCTCAACCCCGGGGCGCAGAGACAGGCCGCGGGCCGGGTCGGAGAGCAGCGCCCGGTCGGCCGGATGAATGTAAGCCGGGATGCCTTTCGCCCCGCAGACCGGCGCCACCGACCAGACGTGATCGATGTGCCCGTGGGTAAGCAGCACCGCGACCGGCTTCAGCCGGTGCCGCTCGACGATCTCCGCGATTCCGGGCTCGGCATCCTCACCCGGGTCGATGATCAGGCACTCGGCGCCCGGCTCGGCGGCCACCAGGTAGCAATTGGCGGCGAACGAGCCGGCCGGGAACCCGGCAACAAGCACGGGCCGACCTCCCTCGGGGCGTTCCGGACAGATAGCGGGATGCGGGTCACTGACCGCCGCTCCAGGCTACCGATCTGCTCAGGCCAGCGGCGAACCGGTAACAGCGACGTCACGACCTCACGGGTGCCGGTACCATTCGCGAAGTTTCGCTGGTAAGCAGGCAACAAGCAGCCAGGAGGAACGAACCTGTGGGCAAGAAGGAGCGGCAGCGCAAGCTAGCCCGCGAGCACATGCTGCGGCAGCAGGCGCGGCGGGCCGATCAGGCCCGGCGGACCCGGCAGATCACGATGATATCCGTGGTCTGCCTGGTCGTCGTGGGCTTGGGCGTAGGCGGATTCTTCCTGTTCAGCCAGCCCGGCGCGACCAGCAACGCGGCCGCGTCGGCCACCGCCTCGGCCTCGCCGTCCAGCACCGCGGCCGCCACGCCGACACCGTCGGCCGCCCCGGCGCTGGCCGCGGAGCCGGCCAAGACGTGCAGCTACCCGACGTCCGGCACGGCCGCCCGCAACGTCGGCCGGCCGCCCACCAAGCCGGACTGGCGGGCCACGTACCAGGCCACCATCCGCACCAACCGCGGCGACGTGGTCATCGACCTGCTGAACAGCAAGGCCACCTGCACGGTCAACTCGTTCGTGTACCTGGCCAGCAAGAACTACTTCAGCAACACGGACTGCCACCGGCTGACCACGGTCAGCCCGCTGTACGTGCTGCAGTGCGGCGACCCGACCGGGACCGGCAGCGGCGGCCCTGGGTACAAGTTCAACGACGAGAATCTGGCCGGCGCGAAGTACGGCCAAGGCACGCTGGCCATGGCCAACTCGGGACCGGATACGAACGGCAGCCAGTTCTTCCTCGTCTACAAGAACTCCACGCTGAGCGCGAACTACACGCCGTTCGGCAGGGTCGTCAAAGGACTCGGGATCATCCAGAATGTGGCCAAGGCAGGAAGTGACAACGCCAATGGCCACGGGGATGGGCACCCGAAGGAGAAAGTCGTCATCGAAAGCGTCACTATTAAGAAGACCTGAGCCAGGCGATGCCGCCTGGAGCAGGGCAGGGCAGGAGGTTAGCGGTGACTACCGCCAACGATCCGTGGGGCCGGGTAGCTGACGACGGTACGGTCTTCGTGCGTACCGCCGCCGGCGAGCGGGTGGTTGGCTCATGGCAGGCAGGCAGCCCGGATGAGGCGCTGGCCTTCTACCAGCGCAAGTACACCGCGCTGGAGACCGAGGTAACCCTGCTCGAGCAGCGGGTCACCGGCACCGACCTGTCCCCCGGCGCGGCCCGGGCCACCATCGACCGGCTACTCGAGGCGGTGGCCACGGCCAACGCGATCGGCGACCTGGACTCGCTGCAGGGCCGGCTGGATGCGCTGACCGGCCAGGTGGAGGGCCGCCGGGAGGAAGTGCGCGCGGCCCGTGAGCACGCCCGGGTCGAGGCCAAGGCGGTCAAGGAGCGGATCGTCTCCGAAGCCGAGCAGATCGCGGCCGAAGCCACCCACTGGAAGATCAGTGGCGAGCGGATGCGCCAACTGCTCGAGGAGTGGAAGGCCGCGCCACGGGCCGACCGCGCGATGGAGACCGCGCTCTGGAAGCGGCTGTCCGCGGCCCGGAACAGTTTCGCCAAGCGGCGCAAGGCCTACTTCGCCGGGCTGGAAGACGAGCGCGAGGAGGCCAAGGCGAGCAAAGAGAAGCTGGTGGTGGAGGCCGAGACGCTGGCCAGCTCCACCGACTGGGGCCCGACCGCGGCGGCCTACCGGGACCTGATGCGGTCCTGGAAGGCG
Organism: Streptosporangiaceae bacterium; assembly: GCA_036497945.1. GTDB lineage: Bacteria > Actinomycetota > Actinomycetes > Streptosporangiales > Streptosporangiaceae > RYN-230. The sequence continues at coordinate 37,444 of DASXIN010000038.1, forward strand.
GCGGGCCGGGCCGGCCGCTCCGACGAGGAAGAGCTGTGGAGCCGCTTCAAGGCGGCCCAGGACCAGTTCTTCGCGGCCCGCTCGGATGTGTACTCGGCCAAGGAGAACGAGCTGCGCGAGCATGCCGCGGTCAAAGCCGCGCTGCTCGAGGAGGCCAACCAGCTGCTCCCGGCGAGCAACGTGCGGGCCACCCGGGCCGCGCTGCGCTCCATCCAGGAGCGCTGGGAGCAGGCCGGGCCGGTGCCCCGGGAGGCGCACGACCGGCTGGAGCAGGGCCTGCGCCGGGTCGAGGACGCGGTGCGCAAGGCCGAGGACGCGCAGTGGCGCCGGTCCAACCCGGAGGCGCTGGCCCGGGCCAAGGGCACCGTGGACCAGATCCGGACGGCCATCGCCAGCCTGGAGGACCAGCTGGCCAAGGCGGAGCAGCGCGGCGACACCCGGGCCGCGGAGCAGGCGACCGAGGCAATCGCCGCCCGCCAGTCCTGGCTCGAAGAAGCCGAACGCACGCTGGCCGAACTGTCTGGGTGACGCGCGGCACCCGGGGTCCAGGGGGACCGTCCCCGGACTAAGACGTAACGCGGTAGACGTCGTAGACGCCGTCGATGGCGCGGACGGCGCGCAGCACGTGGCCGAGATGCTTGGGATCGCCCATCTCGAAGGTGAACCGGCTGACCGCGACCCGGTCCCGGGTCGTGGTGACCGACGCGGACAGGATGTTCACGTGCTGGTCGGAGATGGTCCGGGTGACGTCGGACAGCAGCCCGGTCCGGTCCAGCGCCTCGACCTGGATGGCCACCAGGAACAGCGAGTCCTCGGTGGGCGACCAGCGCACCGCGACCAGCCGCTCCGGCTGTGAGTCCAGCAGGTGCCGCAAGTTCAGGCAGTCCGCCCGGTGCACCGACACGCCGTGCCCGCGGGTGACGAACCCGGTGATCTCGTCGCCAGGGACCGGGGTGCAGCACTTGGACAGCCGCGCGTACACGTCCGAGGTGCCCTCCACCACCACACCGGAGTCGCCGATCGGCCGCTGCGGTGGCGGCCGGGTCGGCAGGGTGGCCTCGGCCAGGTCCTCCTGCGCGCCGGCCATCCCGCCGGCCGACTGGACAAGCTTGGCCGCCACCGACTGCGCGCTCACGTGCCCCTCGCCCACCGCCGCGTACAGCGCAGACAGGTCCGGGTAGTGCAGCTCGGTAGCGATGGCCAGCAGCGCGTCGCCGGTGACCAGGCGCTGCAGCGGCAGGCCATGCTTGCGCAGCGCCCGCGCGATCGCCGTCTTGCCGGTCTCGGTGGCCGCCTCGCGGCGCTCCTTGGAGAACCAGTGTCGGATCTTGTTCCGGGCCCGGGCGCTCTTGGCGAACGTCAGCCAGTCCCGGCTGGGCCCGGCGTCCTGGGCCTTGGAGGTGAAGATCTCCACCGTGTCGCCGTTGTCCAGGGCACTCTCCAGCGCCACCAGGCGCCCGTTGACCCGGGCACCGATGGTGCGGTGACCGACCTCGGTATGGATCGCGTACGCGAAGTCCACCGCGGTCGCGCCCTGCGGCAGCGCGATCACCTCACCGCGCGGGGTGAACACGTAGACCTCGGCCGCGCCCAGGTCGAACCGGAGCGACTCGAGGAACTCGGCTGGGTCGGCGGTTTCCCGCTGCCAGTCCACCAGCTGGCGCAGCCAGGCCATGTCACTGGCACCGTCGCCGCCGTGGCCGTTGCCGGTCACCGTCTCTTCCTTGTACTTCCAGTGCGCGGCGACGCCGTATTCCGCCCGCCGGTGCATGCCCCAGGTGCGGATCTGCAGCTCGACCGGCTTGCCGCCGGGGCCGATCACCGTGGTGTGCAGCGACTGGTACATGTTGAACTTCGGCATCGCGATGTAGTCCTTGAACCGGCCGGGCACCGGGTTCCACCGGGCATGCACCGTGCCGAGGGCCGCATAGCAGTCACGTACCGAGTCCACCAGGACCCGGATGCCGACCAGGTCGTAGATGTCGTCGAAGCCCACGTTGCGGGCGATCATCTTCTGGTACACGGAGTAGTAGTGCTTGGGCCGGCCGGTCACCCTCGCCTTGACCTTGGCCTCGCGCAGGTCGGCCGAGACGTCCTCGATGACTTCCTGCAGGAACACGTCACGGCGCGGCGCCCGCTCGGATACCAGCCGGGCGATCTCGTCATACCGCTTCGGGTAGAGCGTGGCGAAGGACAGGTCTTCGAGCTCCCACTTGATCGTGTTCATGCCCAGCCGGTGCGCCAGCGGGGCGTAGATCTCCAGGGTCTCCCGCGCCTTGCGCTCCTGCTTCTCCCGGACCAGGTACCGCAGCGTGCGCATGTTGTGCAGCCGGTCGGCCAGTTTGATCACCAGGACCCGGATGTCCCGGGCCATCGCGACCACCATCTTGCGCACCGTCTCGGCCTCGGCCGCCTCGCCGTACTTGACCTTGTCCAGCTTGGTCACGCCGTCCACCAGGTTGGCGATCTCGTCGCCGAAATCGGCGCGGAGCTCGGCCAGCGTGTAGGCGGTGTCCTCGACCGTGTCGTGCAGCAGCGCGCCGCAGATCGTCTCCTGGGGCATGCCCAGCTCGGCCAGGATGGTGGCCACCGCGAGCGGGTGGGTGATGTACGGGTCGCCGCTCTTGCGCTGCTGGCCGGCGTGCCAGTGCGCGGCCACCTCGTAGGCGTGCTCGATCAGCCGGACGTCCGCCTTGGGGTGGGTGGCCCGTACCGTCTTGACCATCGGCTCGAGCACCGGGTTGCCGCCGCCGCCGCGCGGCGCGCCCAGCCGGGCCAGCCTGCGCCGGACCGCGGCACCCCCGCCCGCCTCACCGCCACTGCCGGTCAGCCGCCCCGCCCCGGCGGCCCGGCCGACCACCGAGCCACGCCCGGTGCCCGTGCGGGAGCCGCGGCCAGCCGCCGGCCCGCGGCCGGTACCGGGCTCAGCCGGGACCGGGGCGTCAGCCGGCGGAACCGGGCTGGTGGCGGGGGCAGCGGACGTCATAAGAGAAGCAGCGTCTGACGGGCTCCGGCCATTCCCGGGTACCCGGCCAGCGCTGTCCGGGCCGGACGGTGCCACATCACCGGCCACAGGTACTCCTCACATCCGCCAAGCCATCATTCTACCGGCGGAAGATCCAGAAAGTGCCCAGGTCGGCGCGCTCGGTCAGGACAGCGGCCGGTCACACCACCAGAAGCGAGCGGACCAGGGTGTCAGGCAGCTTGTCCCGGCCGGCCAGGAAGCTGAGCTCGAGGAGGACCGCGATCCCGGTCACCTCGGCGCCCGCCTTGCGGACCAGTTCCGCGGTCGCGGCCGCGGTGCCGCCGGTGGCCAGCACGTCGTCCACGATGAGCACCTGCTCACCGGGCGCGAACGCATCCTGGTGCACTTCGATGGTGGCGTTGCCGTACTCCAGGCCGTAGCTCTGCGCGTAGGTCGGGCCGGGCAGCTTGCCCTGCTTGCGGACCGGCACGAAACCGGCGCCGAGCGCGAGGGCGACCGGGGCGGCCAGGATGAAGCCGCGGGCCTCGATCCCGGCCACCTTGTCCACCCCGCCGGGCTCACCCCGGCGCAGCTGCCCGGCGGCCAGCCCGGTCACCACGGCGCTGAACGCGGCACCGTCGGCCAGCAGCGGGGTGATGTCCTTGAACAGCACACCCGGCCGGGGGTAGCCGGCGATGTCCCGGACCCGGACGACGATCAGCGCGGCCAGCTCGCTGTCCGGGCCGGGCTGGCCGGGAGTGTCCGCTGGCCGCATCTAACGCCGCTTCTTCTTGCCGCCGGGCCGGCGCTTGGCCGAGCTGGTTCGCCGGGGCTGCTGCCGGGGGCCGCTCCGGGCGCTGGGCCCAGGCGGCCGCGGCGCGGCCCGGCCCGCCGGGACCCGCTCCCCCGGGGCCGCCGTCTCGTCGTCCTCGGCCTCAGTCCCAGCCAGCTCCGCGTCGGTCAGGTCGTCCGGATCAGCCTCGCCCGCCGGCGTGTCGCTGGCCAGCGCGCTGGCGGTCACCCCGCCCGGGCTGGCCGCGCTGCCGCCACTGGCCTTGGCCGCGGCACGCTTGGCCGCCCGGCCGCCGGCCGCCTTGAGCGCCACCCGCTTGGCCAGCGCCTGGTACTGCGGCTGATGCTCCTTGAGGTCGGCCAGCACCGGGGTGGCGATGCAGATCGAGGAGTAGGTACCGGACAGCATGCCGACGAACAGCACCAGCGCGAGGTCGTTGAGCTCGCCCGCGCCGAGCACCCCGCCGCCGATGAACAAGATGGCCGCCACCGGCAGCAGGGCGATGATCGAGGTGTTGATGGACCGCACCAGGGTCTGGTTGAGCGCCAGGTTGGCCGCCTGGCTGTAGGTGCTGCGCGTCGAGCTGAGCAGGCCGGCGGTATTCTCCCGGACCTTGTCGAAGACGACCACGGTGTCGTACAGCGAGTAGCCCAGGATGGTCAGCAGGCCGATCACGGTGGCTGGGCTGACCTGGAAGCCGGCCAGCGCGTACACCCCGATGGTGATCACGATGTCGTGCACCAGGGCGATCAGCGCGGCGATGGCCATCCGCCATTCGAACGCGATCGACAGGTAGATGACGATCACGATCAGGAAAGCGATCAGGGCCTGAATTGCCTTGTGCGTGATGTCCGAGCCCCAGCTGGCCCCGACGAAATTGATGCTGATCTTGCTCTGCGGGACGCCGAGGTCCCGGCTCAGCGTGGCCTGCACCGCCTGCTGCTGGCTGAACGACGGCAGCTTGCCGGTCTGCACCTGCCAGCTGGCGCTGCTCCCCGACCCGACCTGCTGCACGATCGCGTCGCTGCCCGCCGGTGAGCTGCTGACCGCGTGCTGCACCTGGACGATGCTGCTGTTCCCCACCGGGAACTTGAAGACCGAGCCACCCTTGAAGTCCACGGTGAAGTTCAGCCCGCGGGCAAACAGCCCGACCAGGCTGAGCACCAGGATCAGGCCGGAGATGGAGTACCAGAGCCGCTGCCGGCCAACGAAGTCGAAGGAGACCTCACCCCGGTACAGCCGGTTGCCGAAGCTGCCCAGCTGCGACATCACGCCTCCTTCGCCGGGGTGGCGGAAGTGACCCGGGCCGGCCGGGATGATCGCCAGGGCGCCCGGGCGCCGAGTCGGGCCGGATCCAGGCCGGACCAGCGGTGGCCCTGGCCATAGAACTTAGTCCGGGCCAGCAGGGTGATCATCGGCTTGGTGAACAGGAACACCACCACCACGTCGATGACCGTCGTCAGTCCGAGGGTGAACGCGAAGCCCTTGACCTCGCCGATGGAGAAGTACCAGAGCAGCGCCGCGGCCAGGAACGACACCGTGTCCGAGACCAGGACCGTGCGCCGGGCCCGTTTCCAGCCGCGTTCCACCGCGGTACGCAGCGTGCGGCCGTCGCGCACTTCGTCCCGGAGCCGTTCGAAGAACACCACGAACGAGTCCGCGGTGATGCCGATGGCCACGATGAGGCCGGCTACCCCGGACAGCTCCAGCGCCAGGTTCTGGTACTTGCCGAGCAGGATGATCGTCTCGAACACCAGGACCCCGGCGATGATCAGGCTGGACACCGCGACCACGGCCAGCCCGCGGTAGTAGAGCAGGCAGTACAGCACGACTAGCAGCAGGCCGATCGCGCCGGCCAGCAGGCCCGCGCGCAACTGGTCGCTGCCCAGCTGCGGCGAGATGGTCTGAATCGACTGTTTCGTGAAGGTGAGTGGCAGCGCCCCGTAGCTGAGCTGGTTGGCCAGCAGGGTCGCCTGGTTCTCGGTGAAGTTGCCGGTGATCTGGGCCGTCCCGGTGGTCATCGCGCCCTCCACCACCGGCGACGAGATCACCGCCCCGTCCAGCACCACGGCCAGCTGGTCCAGCGCCGACGACGTGCCGTACTTGTTGAACATCGTCGTGGTCAGGTTGCCCCAGTTCTTGGCCCCGTCCGGCTTGAAGTTGAGGTTGACCTGCCAGTTCACGCTGGTGCTGGCCAGCCCGGCGGTGGCCGACTTGATCATCTTGCCGAGCACCACGGACTTGTCCAGCGCGTACTTGTACCGCACTCCGTTGAGCGTGCCGCAGGAGACGATCTGGCTGCTCGGGTCGTTGTACTGGGTGCCGGTGTAACCGACTTCCGACTTCCAGTTCCTGTTCGCGCAGTTGAGCTTGTCGAACATGGCCTTGATGTGCGGGCTGAGCAGGGCGGCGTTGCCCGAGCCGTCCGCGGTAGTGGACAGCCCGGAGGTAGGCGTGCCGCTGGCCGATGGGGTGGGGGTGGCCGAGGCGGTGGCCGACGGGGTGGCCGAAGCCTTGGCCTGGGCGGCGAGCAGCTGGGCCCGGCCGGCCGCGGCCGGCGTACCACCCCGGGGCGAGATGCTCACCTTGGCCTTGGTGCTGGCCGAGGGGCTCGCACTCGCACCGGCCGACGGCGTGGCCGTGCCGGAGGCCGACGGGGTCGGGGTGGGCGTCGCCGTCGCGGTCGCGGTGTTCGGTGCTATCAGCAGCACCTGGCGGAACAGCAACTGGGCGGTCGTGCCGACCAGGTTGATCACCTTCTGGCTGCCCGCGCCGGGGACGGCCACGTTGATGATGTTGCTGCCCTGCTGCTGGACCTGCGCCTCGGTGAAGCCTGCGCCGTTGACCCGGCTCTCCATGATGTTCTTCGCCTGGGTCATGTCCGACGCGAACTGGGCCTGCGACACGCCGCTGGGCGCCTGCGCCGAGAGCGCCACGGTGGTGCCGCTGGTCAGGTCGAGGCCGAGGTGCACCTTGAGATCGCTGCCCCACTTCGACGGCTGGACGATGTTGCCGCCGACGATGGCCAGGAACAGCACCACGATGAGCACGCCCAGCGCGGCCAGCGCGCGTCCGGGCCGGGAGACGTTACCGCTAGGGGGAGCCACTTCTGCCAGTCCTTCGCTTCGCGTGTCGCCCGCCCCGGGACGCCGGCGCGGGGCTGCCGGTCAGTCCGCTTTGTGCTCGCCAGAGGCCGTCTGGTCGGCCGGGCTGGAGTCGGCGGAACTGTCCGGTGCGGAGCCGTTCTGGTGCCCGGCGGCCGGCTCGGCCTGCTCCGGGCTCACCGTGTCGGTGGCCGCGGTCCCGTCCTCGTCGGGCAGCACGTCCATGACGGCCCGGCGGAGGAAGCGAAGGTGCACGCCGGGCGCCACCTCCAGCACCACGTCGGTGTCATCCGCGTCGACCACGGTCGCGTACATGCCCGCGGTGGTGCGCACGCGCTGGCCGGGCTGCACCCGGCTCTGCATCGCTTGAGCCTGGCGCTGCTTGTTGCGCTGCGGCCGGATCATGACGAAGTAGAGCAGGCCGAACAGCACGACGATGACGATCAGGAACGTGTAGTTCCCTGAGGAGCTTTTGGCAGCTGCGAGATACATGTTCCCCATCATCGCGGGGGCATCCTTCCACTTGAATTTGCTCCGCTGGCCGCGCGCCGGGCCGTGAGCCGGCGGGGCCGGGATCCATGGCCAGCGGACAGTCGTTGACCAACTGCCGAAGTGTAGCGGCGCGCAGGCGGCGCACCAACAGGCTACGGGGTCTAACGACTGATCGTGACATCTCCGCGACCAACTGGCCGGCCCGGAATCACTCGAACAGGCTCCCCGGCACGGCCAGGCCGGGCGCTTCGGCCGGGTCGAGACCCAGGTGAGCCCAGGCCGCCGGGGTGGCCACCCGGCCACGCGGGGTCCGGGCCATCAGGCCGCCGCGGACCAGGAACGGCTCGGCCACCACCTCGACCGTCTCGGCTTCCTCGCCGACCGCGACGGCCAGCGTGCTCAGCCCGACCGGCCCACCGCCGAACCGGGTGACCAGCGCATTCAGCACGGCCCGGTCTAGCCGGTCCAGCCCTTCCTCATCCACCTCGTACAGCTCGAGGGCGGCCCGGGCCAGCGCCCGGGTGACCGTCCCGTCCGCGCGCACCTCGGCGTAGTCGCGGACCCGGCGGAGCAGCCGGTTCGCGATCCGCGGCGTGCCCCGGGACCGCCGGGCGATCTCCTCGGCGCCGTCGCCGCGCAGCGTCACCCCGAGCAGGTCGGCCGACCGGCGGACGATCACCTCGAGCTCGGCCGCCTGGTAGAAGTCCAGGCGCGCGGTGAAGCCGAACCGGTCGCGCAGCGGCGCGGGCAGCAGCCCGGCCCGGGTGGTCGCGCCGACCAGGGTGAACGGGGCGATGTCCAACGGGATGGCGGTGGCCCCCGGCCCCTTGCCGACCACCACGTCCACCCGGAAGTCCTCCATGGCCAGGTAGAGCATTTCCTCGGCCGGCCGGGCCAGCCGGTGGATTTCATCGATGAACACCACGTCACGCTCGCCCAGCGTGGACAGGATGGCGGCCAGGTCACCGGCCCGCTCGATGGCCGGCCCGCTGGTGATGCGCAGCTGCGCGCCCAGTTCGGTGGCGATGATCATCGCGAGGGTGGTCTTGCCCAGTCCGGGCGGTCCGGACAGCAGCACGTGGTCCGGCGCCCGGCCGCGCCGCACCGCGCCTTCCAGCAGCAGGGAGAGCTGTTCCCGGACCCGGGTCTGGCCGATCACCTCGGCCAGCCGCTTCGGCCGCAGCGCCCCCTCAATGACCCGCTCATCCGCGCTCGCTAGCGCAGACACCAGCCGCTCCTGCTCGGCCTCAGACAGCTCAGGAGCTTCTCTGGCGGCCATTTCGGCCGCTGAGTGATCGGCGCCACGGCCCTTTGGCGCGCTCATGTCCGGCTCAGCTTCCGCAGCGCCGCCCGCAGCGCCGTGCTGACGTCGATTTCAGCGCCGTCCCCCGTCGCCGCCTCGGCCAGCTCGGCCTCGACCGCGGCGATGGCCTGCTCGGCGTCGCGGGCCTGCCAGCCCAGGTTGACCAGCCCGGTGCGGACCTGGTCCCGCCAGGATGTGGGCCGCGCCGCTCCCCCGGCCGCGGCCGGGACCACGGGCGCGCCGGGCGAGCCCAGCCGCCCGGCCAGTTCCAGCACGATCCGCTGTGCGCCTTTCCGGCCGATCCCGGGCACCCGGGTCAGTGCGGCCACGTCCTCGGCCGCGATGGCCTGGCGCAGCCCGTCCGGGCTGAACGAGGCGAGCATGGCCAGGGCCAGCCGGGGACCGACCCCGCTGGCCGTCTGCAGAAGCTCGAACACGTCCCGCTCGTCGTCGCTGGCGAAGCCGTACAGGGTCAGCGCGTCCTCCCGGACCACCAGCGAGGTCGCGACCCGGGCCCGTTCCCCGCTGCGCAGCGTGGCCAGCGTGCCCGGAGTGGCCTGGACCAGCAGCCCGACCCCGCCGACCTCGATCACCGCGCCTTCCGGCGCGATCGCGGCGACCAGCCCGTCCAGATGCGAAATCACCGTAGCTCTCCTGACTGCGTGTACCGGGCCGCGGCCGCGGCCAGCCGGGACTGCGTCCCGCCTCGCCACAGCTGGCAGATGGCCAGCGCCAGGGCGTCGGCCGTGTCCGCGGGCCGGGGCGGGTCGGTCAGCCGGAGCAGCCGCATCACCATCGTAGTCACCTGCGCCTTGTCGGCCCGGCCGCTCCCGGTCACCGCCGCTTTCACCTCGCTGGGCGTGTGCAGCGCGACGGGCAGCCCGAGCCGGCCCGCGCACAGCACGGCCACCGCGCTCGCCTGGGCGGTGCCCATCACGGTGCGCACGTTGTGCTGGCTGAACACCCGCTCCACCGCGACCGTGTCCGGGCGGTGCTCGGCCAGCCAGCGGCTGATCTCGGTTTCCAGTGCGAGCAGCCGGACGGCCAGGTCGTCCCCGGCTTGGGTGCGCACCACCCCGGCCGCGACCAGGGACGGCGGCCGGCCCGGGGCGCCATCCACCACGCCCAGTCCGCACCGGGTCAGCCCGGGATCGACGCCGAGTACCCGCATCTGTGGATCCGCACCCCTAGCTCCGGCCGGCCGACGAACACATGTTCGGTGCAGGCACCGACACTACCGGCCCGGGCCGGCCAGCGCCTGGGGACGCGCCGCGCCCCGGCCTCAGAAGTAGTCGTGCAGGAACGGGCTGGCCGCGAACGCGGTGTCCAGCGCCGCGTCGGACTGCGATGTCCCGCCGGTGGCCAGCCCGGCCCGGCGCAGCGTGCCCAGCGGGGTGCCCGCGTACAGCGCGGCGAACCCGCGCGGCCCGACGATGAGCGGCGCACCGCCCACCGGCTCCGCTCCGCCGTGGCTGAGCGCGGCCTTGCCCCCGCTGACCTCAAGCGTCCAGCGTCCCGCGTTGCCCGGCCGGGCCGGGTCGGCCAGTTCGAACGCCGCGGTCAGCTCGGCGGCGGCCGGGAAGCCGCGCTCGGCGACCGCCCCGGGCGCGTCCAGCACCCGGAGCATCCACCGGTACTGGCCGGCCGTGTCCACGTCGGGCTCCTGGGTCAGCCAGGACACCGGGTCGGCCGGGCCCACGCAGGCCAGCACAGTGTCGGCGATCGTCCCGTGCGACGCCACGATGGCCCACATCGCCCGGGTGGTCGCGGCGGACGCGGCCACCAGGCGATCCACCGCGATCTCGTCGTTCCCGTTGCGCCAGCGGTAGCTGAGAAACCCGTCCGGGGCCAGGTAGCAGTACCGGTCCTCGTCCGCCAGCCAGCGCCGCATGGTCTCCTCATCGCGGGTGACTGGCCCGCTCTCCCGCAGCGCCTGGTGCACGCCGTTGAGCGCGGCCAGCACCGCCGCCGAGTCGTCTGGTCCGCAGCGGCGCGGCTGCGGACCGTCCGGCATCGCGGCCGGAGAGCTGAGCAGCGGGTCCGGAGCGGCCAGCGCGCGCAGCGAACGGGCCGGGAACCGGACCTGATCCCGTACCCCCGCGATCTCCCAGCCCAGCGACCGGTAGATAGCCGAGGTGGCCGGGTAGAGCGCGGATATCTGGTAGCCGCGGCTGGCGATCAGTTCCAGCAGGGCAGTCATCAGCGCCCGGCCGGTGCCGCGGCCGCGATCTTCTGGCGCGACCATGACGCTGGCCACTCCGGCCATCGGCTGCCAGCGGCCGTGCCAGCACTGCCGCATCTGGTGATAGCGGGCCGCGGCGACCAGGCGCGGCCCGTCGAACGCGGCCAGCCAGCGCCGGTCACGGACCACCGACTCGGCCTCCGCGTACCAGCCCGGCCGGTCGGCCGGCCGGTGCGGCCCGAAGGCGCGGCTGCTCAGGTCCAGCAGCGCGCCGAGATCGTCACCGGAGTCCAGCTCCCTGATATCCACCTCAGGGCGCTCGCTTAGTCCAGGCTCTCCAGCACCGAATCGGGCACCGAGTAGTTGGCGTACACGTCCTGCACGTCGTCGGAGTCTTCCAGCGCCTCGATCAGCCGGAACACCCGCTTGGCCTGTTCCGCGTCCAGTTCCACCTCGACGGTGGGCAGGAAGGCCGCCTCGGCCGAGTCATACTCGATGCCTGCCTGCTGCAGCGCGCTGCGCACCGCCAGCAGGTCGCCCGGCTCACTGATCACCTCGAACGACTCGCCCAGGTCGTTGACCTCCTCGGCCCCCGCGTCCAGCACCGCCATGAGCACGTCGTCCTCGCTGACTCCGGCCACCTTGGGCACGATCACCACGCCCTTGCGGTGGAACAGGTAGGACACCGAGCCGGGGTCGGCCATCGAGCCGCCGTTCCGGGTGAGCGCGGTGCGCACGTCGGCCGCGGCCCGGTTCCGGTTGTCGGTCAGGCATTCCACCAGCACGGCCACCCCGCCCGGGGCGTACCCCTCGTAGCTGACCGCCTCATAGGCGGCGCCGCCCGCTTCCAGCCCGGCACCGCGCCGGATGGCGCGGTCGATGTTGTCGTTCGGCACCGAGCTCTTCTTGGCCTTCTGCACCGCCTCGTACAGTGTCGGGTTGCCGGCCGAGTCAGCCCCGCCGGTCCGGGCCGCCACCTCGACGTTCTTGATTAGCTTGGCGAAGAGCTTGCCCCGCCTGGCGTCGATGACCGCCTTCTTGTGCTTGGTCGTGGCCCACTTGGAGTGGCCGCTCATATCCGATCCCTCACCATGTCAACGAAAAGCTTGTGCACCCGCGGGTCCCCGGTCAGCTCAGGGTGGAAGGCGGTGGCCAGCGCGGGACCCTGGCGGACGGCGACGATCCTACCGGTGCCCGGGTCCCGGCCGAGAACCTCCACGTCCTGGCTAGTCTCCTCCACCCACGGTGCCCGGATGAAGACCGCGCGCAACGGGTCGTGGCCCAGCCCGGCCAGGGTGATGTCGGCTTCGAATGAGTCCACCTGGCGGCCGAACGCGTTGCGCCGCACGGTCATGTCGATGCCGCCGAACGTCTGCTGCTCGCCGATGCCGTCCAGCAGCCGGTCGGCCAGCATGATCATGCCGGCGCACGAGCCGAACACCGGCAGCCCGCCACTGATCCGCTTACGCAGCGGCTCCATCAGCTCGAAGATCACCGCGAGCTTCCAGATCGTGGTGGACTCGCCACCCGGGATGATCAGGCCGTCCACCGCGTCGAGTTCGTCCGGGCGGCGCACCGTCACCGGGCGGGCGCCGGCCGAGCGGAGCGCGCGGACGTGCTCGACCACGTCGCCCTGGAGCGACAGCACGCCGACGACCGGTCCGGTGCCGATCTGCGCGCCGGGCTCGGGCATGGTCTTCCTCCTGTGGGTGCGGGTGATTACTGGACAACGCGCGGGAAGGGGGCTGCTCTTCCCGGGCCGCTCTCCCGGCCCGGCCGGGTCATTCCGGCGCGGCCGTGGCAGGCGGCTGGCCCAGCCCCAGCTGCCGCTCGATGGCATTCAGCCGGCTCTCGATGGCCTCCAGCCGGGCCAGCAGCTGGTCCAGCTGCGCCGGGGTGACCGCGAGGCGCACCGGCCGGCCGGGCTCAGGGAGCTCGCGCGGGTCGCCGCCAGCCGGCGGGGCCAGCTCGAGCACCCGGGCCCGGACCTGCTCCGGCGGCGCGCCCAGCGTGCGGAGCACCTCGACCGCCACCCCGTGCCCCTCGTTGATCAGACCGAGCAGGATGTGCTCCGGGCCGATGAACTGGTGTTCCAGGCTGAGTGCCTCGCGCAGCGACAGCTCGAGCACCTTCTTGGCCCGCGGGGTGAACGGGATGTGCCCGGACGGCGCCGTCTGGCCCCGGCCGACGATCTCCGCCACCTGCTCGCGGGCCGCGTCCAGGCTGACGTCCAGCGCGGCCAGTGCCTCGGCCGCCACACCGGCGTCCTCCCGCAGGATGCCGAGCAGCAGGTGCTCGGTGCCGATGTAGCTGTGGTTGAGCAGCCGGGATTCTTCCTGCGCCTGGACTACGACCCGGCGGGCCCGGTCGGTGAACCGCTCGAACATGTACCGCTCCGCACAGTCGGTGGGCGCGCGGGGTCAGGTCACCAGCCGCGGCCGGCGTAGCGCTCGGCGGGCAGCAGGGTGTCCGTGTTGATGCCGACCATGGCCTCGCCCAGCCCGCGGGAGACCTTGGCCACGACATCTGGATCGTCGTGGAACGTGGTGGCCTTGACGATCGCGGCGGCGCGCCGGGCCGGGTCGCCGGACTTGAAGATGCCCGAGCCGACGAACACCCCTTCCGCGCCGAGTTGCATCATCATGGCCGCGTCGGCCGGGGTGGCGATGCCGCCCGCGGTGAACAGCACGACCGGGAGCTTGCCCAGCCGGGCCACGTGGGCGACCAGCTCGTAGGGCGCCTGCAGCTCCTTGGCCGCGGCGTACAGTTCTTCCGCGCGCAGCGTGGTCAGGCGGCGGATGTCGGCCGAGATCTGCCGCATGTGCCGGGTCGCCTCGACCACGTTCCCGGTGCCGGCCTCCCCCTTGGACCGGATCATCGCGGCGCCCTCGGCCAGCCGCCGGAGCGCCTCGGCCAGGCTGGTCGCCCCGCACACGAACGGGACGGTGAACTGCCACTTGTCTACGTGATGGGCCTCGTCGGCCGGGGTGAGCACCTCGGACTCGTCGATGTAGTCCACTCCGATGGCCTGCAGCACCTGCGCCTCGGCGAAATGCCCGATCCGGCACTTGGCCATGACCGGGATCGACACTGCGTGGATGATCTCGTCGATCATGTCCGGGTCGCTCATCCGGGCCACCCCGCCCTCGGCCCGGATGTCGGCCGGCACCCGTTCCAGCGCCATCACCGCGACCGCGCCCGCGTCCTCGGCGATCTTGGCCTGATCCGGCGTCACCACGTCCATGATCACGCCGCCCTTGAGCATGTCGGCCATGCCGCGCTTGACCCGCGCGGTGCCGATGTGCGGGGCGGAGTCCTCGGGACCGGACGCGGTACTGCTTGACACGGTGAACCTCACTTGCCTCAGGCTGACTGACTGTTCAATTCTGCCGCACTATGCAGGTTCCATGGTAGGCGCTTGGCCAGCCGGACCCGATCGGTCAACCGGTCAAATGCGGCATATCGGACCCGCGCCCGTCACCGCCCGCGGCCACCAGCGTGTCGTCCATCTCGAAGAAGCCGGGCAGGTCGGCCCCGCCGGCCAGCCCGAGCACCCGGACCAGCCAGCGCCGCCGGGCGGCCAGCGTGGCCGCGACCAGGTCGTTGTAGAACTTGCGGGCCAGGAACACCTGGTGCGCGGCGGCTTCCAGCTCGGCCAGCAGCTCGTCGGCGCTGCCCCGGCCGGCCAGCGAGTCGCGGAAGCCGGGCTGGCTGAGCACCGCGCGCAGCGCCCGGGTCAGGTCGCTCTCGGTCAGCTCATCCGGCTGGCCCGCGGCCCGGGCGTCGTGCGCGGCGCCGGCCAGCAGCAGGCTGGTGGCCGGGTCGAGCACCCCGCAGGCGGCCAGTTCCTGGGCCACCGAGCTGCGCCGGACCAGCGCCGCGTCCAGCGCGGCCCGGGCCGTCTCGGTCCGCTTGTGCAGCCGGTCCAGCCGCCAGGCCCGCCAGGACACGTACACGCCGACCAGCACGGCCGCGACCGCGATGAGGATGACGTCGATTAGCACGGCCGGCTCACCTGACCACCCCGACCTGACCGCTCGCAGCGACCACGGCCTCGTATACCTCGACCACGTCGCGGGCGACCACCGGCCAGTCGTACACCCGCACCGCGTCGGCCGCGGCGGCGGACAAGCTGGCCCGCCGGGCCGGGTCGTCGAGCAGCCGCCCGGCCGCTGCGGCCAGCGCGGCCGGGTCGCCCGTCTCGAACAGCTCGCCGGCCCGGCCGCCCCGCAGCACTTGGCGGAACGCGTCCAGGTCACTGGCCACGATGGGCGCGCCCGCGGCCATCGCCTCGGCCAGCACGATGCCGAAGCTCTCGCCGCCGGTGTTCGGCGCGCAGAACACGTCCACCGAGTGGTACACCCGGGCCTTGTCCTCCTCGGTGACCTGGCCGAGCAGGATGACCCGGGGCCGCAGCGGCTCCGGCACGCGGGCCAGCACGTCGGGTACGTCACCCGGCCCGGCGATCAGCAGCCGCAGCCCGGGCCGCTCGCCGGCCAGTTGGGTGAACGCGCGGAGCAGCACGTCCAGGCCTTTGCGCGGCTCGTCCATCCGGCCCAGGAAGCCGAGCGTGCCGCCGTCGCCCGGCCAGCCGGGCAGCGGGCTGGCCTTCTCGTACCGGCTGACCGTCACCCCGTTCGGGATGAGCACCGCGTCGCCGCCCATGTGCTCGACCAGCGTGGTACGGGCTGCCTCGGACACCGCGATCCGTCCGGTGATCTTCTCCAGCGCGGTCTGCAGCGCCGGGTAGGCCGCGTGCATCACCCGGGACCGGGGGGTCGCGGTGTGCACGGTGGCCACGATCGGCCCGTCCGCCACCCAGCAGGCCAGCAGGGACAGGCTGGGCGCGGCCGGCTCGTGCACGTGCAGCACGTCGAAGCCGCCCTCCTTGACCCAGCGGCGCACCCGGCTGGCGGACAGGAAGCCGAACGCCAGCCGGGCTACCGAGCCGTTGTACGGCACCGGGACGGCCCGGCCCGCGGGCACCACGTAGTCCGGCAGCGGTGTGTCGTCGTCGGCCGGCGAGATGACCGACACCTCGTGGCCCAGCCCGATCAGCGCCTCGGCCAGGTCCCGGATGTGCTGTTGCACGCCACCGGGCACATCCCAGGTGTACGGGCAGACGATGCCGACTCTCACGGCCCGCCGCCCACCGCCGCGCGGGCCTCCGCCGCGGCCAGCCGGTCCGGGTCGAGGTCGGCGGTGAACACCGGCTGCAGCATGTGCCAGTCCTCCGGGTGGGCTCGGATGCCCGCCTCGTACACGTCAGCCAGCTGCTGAGTCATCGCGGCGATTTTCTCCCGCCTGGTGCCCTCGGCGGGCACCGGGATCTCGTCATGGATCTGCGCGCCCCAGCCGGAGTCCTCGAACCACAGGGTCACCGGGAGCAGGGCGGCGCCAGTCTGCACCGCCAGCGCGGCCGGGCCGCCCATCATCCGTGCTTTCTCCCCGAAGAATTCCACCTCGATACCCCCGCCGGTCACGTCCCGGTCGGACACCAAGCAGACCAGGCGGCCGGCCCGCAGCCGCTGCGCCAGCACGCCGAACCGGCTGGCGCCGCCGGTCGCGGGCAGCACCTCCATGCCCAGCCCCTCCCGGAAGGCCAGGAACCGCCGGAACAGCGAGTCCGGCTTGAGCCGCTCGGCCACCGTCGTGAATGAGCCCGCGCCACGATTGATGATCCAGTAACCGGCCTGCTCGTAGTTGCCCATGTGCGGCAGGGCGACGATCACCCCGCGTCCAGACACCAGGTTGGCCAGCAGCGTTTCCTCGTCGATGACGTGCATGCCGGCCATAATCCGGTCTATCGGGATGACCGGCAGCCGGAACGCCTCCAGCCAGTACCGCGAGTAGGACCGCATGGTCTGCCGGGACAGCGCGCGCAACTGCTTGCCCGACGCGGCCGGGCCGAGCACCCGGCGCAGGTTGCCCTCCAGCATCATCACCCGGGGGCCCTGCCGCCGCCAGGCCAGGTCGGCGAAGAAAAGGAAGCCCGCGCGGGCCCAGGACTCGGGCAGCCGGCAGACCAGCTTCCAGCCGAGCGCGTACCCAGCCGCCCCGAGCCGGTCCTTAACCGAAGTCACCCCTGTTCCCTTCTACCGGTCTCGGCCGTGGCACCAGGCCCCACCGCCTTGCGCACCACCCAGACTCGCTGGCCGAACGTGACCGTACTGCCCACCGCGACCGCCCACAGCCCGATGGCCAGCACGAACGGCACCCCCAGGCCGGTCAGCCCGGCCGCCACCAGGGCGACCACCAGCCGCTCCGAGCGCTCCGCCACGCCCACGTCGGCCCGTACCCCCAGCCCTTCTGCTCGCGCCCGCGCGTAGGACACCATGTTCCCCGCAACCAGGCAATAGAGCGCAACGCCGGCGAGGCCCCACTGATGCCCGCTCCGGGCCAGATAGATAGCCAGGCCAGAAAAAACCGCGGCGTCACCCACCCGGTCCAGGGTCGAGTCGAGGAAGGCGCCCCAGCTACCCGAGGCCCCCTTCATCCGGGCCAGCAGCCCGTCGAGCATGTCGAACATGGCGAAGCCCCAGCACACGAGCGTGCCGGCGAACAGGTGGCCGGTGGGGAACAGCCACAGCGCGCCGGTGGCCACGCCCACCGCGCCCGCCACCGTGACCATGTTGGGCGTGACTGGTGTGCGGGCCAGGGCCTGGCCGAGCGGCGTAAGCAGCTTGGCGAACAGTGGTCTCAGCGCGTTCAGCATGGCCGTCCGATCCTACTGGCGAGGGGACAGCTCGGATGATTCCGTCTCAGGGCTTGTGATCGGGTGGCCGGGAGGTAAAGGCTGGTTGTGAGGCAGCCGAACAGAGTCGTTGGAGGCGAGGCTCATGACCGATAAGAAAGGACCGACAGCCGCTGGCGGTACAGCAGCGGCCGGCCAGCCCGACAGCGTGCGGAATGTCGCGCTGGTCGGCCACTCAGGGTCAGGCAAGACCACGTTGGTCGAGGCACTCCTCGCGTATACCGGTGGGATCCAGCGCGCCGGCCGGGTCGAGGACGGCTCCACGGTCAGCGACTTCGACGAGGTGGAGGTCCGCCAGCAGCGCTCGGTGAACCTCACCCTGGCGCCGGTGCTGCACGCCGGGGTCAAGGTCAACCTGCTGGACACGCCTGGTTACGCGGACTTCACCGGGGACCTGCGGGCCGGGCTGCGGGCGGCGGACGCCGCGCTGTTCACCGTGCCGGCCACCGACGGGGTGGACGGCCTGACCCAGATGCTCTGGGAAGAGTGCGCCCGGGTCGGCATGCCGCGGGCCGTGGTCATCACCAAGCTGGACCACCAGCGGGCCGACTTCGACGAGGCGCTGCGCGCCTGCCAGGACGCGTTCGGCGAGTCGGTCGCGCCGCTGTACCTGCCGGTCATCGACGGCCCGGGCCAGGTCCGTGGCCTGATCGGGCTGCTCACCGGCAAGTTCTTCGACTATTCGGACGGCACCCGGACCGAGCGGGACCCGGATCCGGCCTACGCCGACCGCGCGGACGAGCTGCGCAGCTCGCTGATCGAGGGGATCATCCAGGAGTCCGAGGACGAGTCCCTGATGGACCGGTACCTGTCCGGCGAGGACATCGACCCCAAGGTGCTCATCGAGGACCTGGAGAAGGCGGTGGCCCGGGGCAGCTTCTACCCGGTGCTGGCCGCGTCGAGCTTCGAGGGCGGGGTCGGCTTCGCCGAGCTGCTCGAGGTGATGACCCAGGCCTTCCCGGCGCCCAGCGAGCACCCGATGCCCGGAGTGACCACGCTGGACGGGAAGAGCGTGCCCGGGCTGAGCTATGACCCCAAGGGCCCGCTGCTGGCCGAGGTGATCAAGACCACCTCCGACCCTTATGTGGGCCGGATCAGCCTGGTCCGGGTGTTCTCCGGGACGCTGCGGCCGGATGTCACGGTGCACGTATCCGGGCATGGCATGGCCGACCGCGGCCACGCCGACCACGACAGCGACGAGCGGATCGGGGCGCTCACCTCGCCGCTGGGCAAGCAGCAGCGGCCGGTAGCCCAGTGCGCGGCCGGGGACATCTGCGCGGTGGCCAAGCTGGGCACGGCGGAGACCGGGGACACGCTGTCCGACAAGGACCAGCCGCTGCTGATGGAGTCCTGGTCGATGCCGGACCCGCTGCTCCCGGTCGCGATATCGGCCAAGTCCAAGGCCGACGAGGACAAGATGTCCCAGGCCATCGGCCGGCTGGTGGCCGAGGACCCGACGCTCCGGATGGAGAACAACTCGGAAACCCGCCAGCTCGTCCTGTGGTGCATGGGCGAGGCCCACTCCGACCTGCTGCTGGACCGGCTGTCCTCGCGCTACGGGGTGGGCGTGGAGACCAAGGAGCTGCGCGTCCCGCTGCGCGAGACGGTGGCCGGCAAGGCCCAGGGCACGGGCCGGAACGTGAAGCAGACCGGCGGGCACGGCGAGTACGGCGTGTGCCATATCGAGATCGAGCCGATGCCGTCCGGCGACGGCTTCGAGTTCGTGGACAAGGTGGTCGGCGGCGTGGTGCCGCGCCAGTTCATCCCGTCGGTGGAGAAGGGCGTGCGGGCCCAGCTGGAACACGGCGTGCTGACCGGCTACCCGATGGTGGACATCCGGGTCACCCTGTTCGACGGCAAGGCGCACTCGGTGGACTCCTCCGACATGGCCTTCCAGAAGGCGGGCAAGCTGGCCCTGCGGGACGCCGCGGACAAGGCCAAGGTGCTGCTGCTGGAACCGGTGGACGAGCTGTCCGTGCTGGTCGCCGACGACTACGTGGGCGCGGTCATGTCCGACCTGTCGTCCCGGCGCGGCCGGGTGCTCGGCACCGAGCCGGTGGCCGGCGGGCGGACCCTGGTCAAGGCCGAGGTGCCGCAGCTGGAGATCACCCGGTACGCGATCGACCTGCGCTCGATGTCGCACGGCACCGGCTCATTCAGCCGCGGCTACCTGCGCTACGAGCCACTGCCCGCGCACCTGGCCGACAAGATGGCCAGCCAGTCCGACGACAGCTGACCCAACGCCAACCCGACATATGTAGGTTTAGCGCCTACATATGTCGGGTTAGGCCGGGCTGGCCGGCCAGGCGTCGGCGATCAGCTTGCGGGTGTCCCGGAGCAGCTGCGGCAGCACCCGGGTGTGCCCAACCACCGGCATGAAGTTGGTGTCGCCGCCCCACCGGGGCACCACGTGCTGGTGCAGGTGCGCGGCGATGCCGGCGCCGGCCACCGAGCCCATGTTCATCCCGATGTTGAAGCCCTGCGCGCCGGACGCGGCGCGCAGCGCGGTCATCGCCCGCTTGGTGTGGTCGGCCAGCTCGGCGGTCTCCCCCAGGTCCAGGTCGGTGTAGCCGGCCACGTGCCGGTACGGCAGCACCATCAGGTGCCCGGCGTTATACGGGTACAGGTTGAGCACGGTGAAGACCACGTCGCCGCGGGCGACGATCAGCCCGTCCTCATCCGACAGCAGCGGGATCCGGCAGAACGGGCATTCCTCGTCCTCGTGGCCGGCCGGCACCTTGTTCTCGCCCTTGATGTAGGCCATCCGGTGCGGCATCCACAGCCGGGCGAACCCGTCCGGTACGCCGATCCCGTCCTGCCCGGGAACCCCGCTGGTGAGCTCGTCCGACATGGCCCGCCGGTCAGACCTGGATCCGCTGCTGCACGGCGGAGACGATCTCGGAGATGGCCTCCTCGACCGGCACGCCGTTGCGCTGCGAACCGTCCCGGAACCGGAACGAGACCGCGCCCTTGGCCATGTCCTCGTCGCCGGCCAGCAGCATGAACGGCACCTTCTGCCGCTGCGCGTTCCTGATCTTCTTCTGCATCCGGTCGTCGCTGGTGTCCACCTCGACCCGGATGCCCGCATCGCGCAGGCTGGCCGCGACCTTCTCCAGGTACGGCACGTGCCCGTCGGTGATCGGGATGCCGACCACCTGGACCGGGGCCAGCCACGGCGGGAACGCGCCCGCGTAGTGCTCGACCAGGATGCCGAAGAACCGCTCGATCGAGCCGAACAGCGCCCGGTGGATCATGTACGGGCGCTGCCGGGAGCCGTCCGCGGCCTGGTACTCGATGCCGAACCGGCCGGGCTCCTGGAAGTCCACCTGCAGGGTGGACAGCTGCCAGCGGCGGCCGATGGCGTCCTTCACGTGCACATCGATCTTGGGCGCGTAGAACGCGCCCTCACCCTCGGCCACCGTGTACGGCAGGCCCGAGGCGTCCAGCGCGTGCTTGAGCGCGGCCTCGGCCGCCGCCCACTCCGCGGGCTCGCCGACGAACTTCGCCGGCCGGGTGGACAGCTCGGCCTCGAACTCGGTCAGCCCAAAGTCACGGAGCAGGCCGACCACGAAGTCCAGCAGCGAGGCCAGTTCCGGGGCCAGCTGCTCCGGGGTGCAGAAGATGTGCGAGTCGTCCTGGGTGAAGCCACGGGCCCGGGTCAGCCCGTGCACCACGCCGGACTTCTCGTACCGGTACACGGTGCCGAACTCGAACAGCCGCAGCGGCAGCTCCCGGTAGGACCGCCCGCGGGACTGGTAGATCAGCACGTGCATCGGGCAGTTCATCGGCTTCAGGTAGTACCGGGCGCCGTCCAGCTCCATCGGCGGGTACATGCTCTCGGCGTAGAAGCCCAGGTGACCGGAGGTCTGGAACAGCTCCTCCTTGGTCAGGTGCGGGGTGTTGACGTACTGGTAGCCCGCTTCCTCGTGGCGGCGGCGGGCGTAGTCCTCCATCACCCGGCGGATGATCGCGCCCTTGGGGTGGAACACCGGCAGCCCGGAGCCGATCTCGGTCGGGAACGAGAACAGGTCCAGCTCGGCGCCCAGCCTGCGGTGATCCCGCTTCTCCGCCTCGGCCAGCATGGCCAGGTAGTCGTCCTGCACCTGGCGGGATTCCCACGCCGTGCCGTAGATCCGCTGCAGCTGCGGGTTCTGCTCACTGCCCCGCCAGTACGCGCCACCCGAGCGCATCAGCTTGAACGCCGGGATCTGCCGGGTGCTGGGCAGGTGCGGGCCGCGGCACAGGTCCTTCCAGCGCAGCTCGCCCGTGGCCGGGTCGAGGTTGTCGTAGATGGTGAGCTGGCCGCCGCCGACCTCGACCGCCTCCTCGACGCTGACCTCGGACGGGGCGGTGGCGGCGCCCGCGTCGGCGGCCGCGGCGGCCGAGCCGCCCTTGATGCCGATCAGCTCCAGCTTGTACGGCTCGCCGGCCAGTTCCTCGCGGGCCTGCTCGTCGCTGACCTCGCGCCGGGAGAACCACTGGCCCTGCTTGACGATCTGCCGCATCCGCTGCTCGATGGCCTTGAGGTCATCCGGGCTGAACGGCTGGGCCACGTCGAAGTCGTAGTAGAAGCCGTTCTCCACCGGCGGGCCGATGCCGAGCTTGGCCTCGGGGAACAGCTCCTGGACCGCCTGCGCCATGACGTGCGCGGTGGAGTGCCGCATGATGGACCGGCCGTCCGGGCTGGCCAGGTCCACCGGCTCGACCGAGTCGCCGTCGGCCAGCGGGCTGGCCAGGTCGCGCAGCTCGCCGTTGACCCGCGCCGCGATCACCGGGGACTCGGCGTTAAGGGCCTCGCCCGCCGTAGTGCCCGCGGCCACTTCATGCTCGCGTCCGGCGAGGATGATGTGCAGTGGTGGCTGGGCAGGCACGGTGGCTCCAAGGTCGTAGGTGTGTCGGGCTGGTGCCCTGACCTCCTGATGCTATCGAGGCCCAGCCGGGGCCGCGCCTCGATATCGGCCCGGTCAGCCAGTGACGGTGACCAGGCTGCCGTAGCTGAGGTACGGCCAGACCTGATGGGCCTGGGTCCACGGCAGCTCGACGCAGCCCAGGCTCTGCTCGAACCCGTAGGAGCCGCGCGGGAAGTAGTGCACCGCGTCGCCGCCGTTGAAGTAGGCCACCCACCACACCGGGTCGGCGTACTTGGATCCGTCCGGGTTGGTGCCCTTCATGATCTGGTACTGGTAGCGCAGGTACACCGGGAACGTGCCGTCCACGGTGGGCGCGGCCGGGATGCCGGTGTTGGCCAGCGTGTGCATGACCACTTTGCCGTTGTGCCACACGGTGAGCGTCTCCGGGCTGCCCTTGCTGGCCACCGCGTAGGTGTAGCCGTGCGGGTTGGTGTGCCCCTTGGCCGCCGCCTTGAGCAGGTGCTGCCACAGGCTCCAGGTCACCACGCCGGTCATGGTCTGCCCCTCGTCAGCCTGGAAGGCCCGAATGGCGCCCTCCATGATCAGGCTGGACGGCCCGCCCCAGAACGAGGTGAGGATCTTCGGGTAGCCATGCCTCCAGCTGAAGCTGCCGGCCGGCGGAGCGTACACAGCGGCCAGCTCGGTGGCCATGTTGTCCGGCTGCGGTGTGCTGGCCTCCTGCGCCGTCCACTTCAGCGGGAGGTAGCCCAGCTGGGCCAGCAGCTGCTTCAGCCGCAGGTTGGACCAGCCCTTGGTACGCAGGTGCTCCACGACCGGGCTGGCCAGCAGGCCGCCGGCCGCAGAGCGCAGGCCGTCCTGCCCGGCCGGGAAGCGGACCCGGACCGCGGTGTTCGGCTGGAACGGGGTGGCCGGGGTGAACGTCAGCGTGCGGCCGGTCTGCTTCCAGGTCCCGGCCACGTGCGGGCGCACGATCGGCATGGGTGAGGTGGCGGCCAGCGGCGTGGACAGCATCACCTGGACCGGGTCGGCGCCGTCGGTGCCGGTGGTCGCGCCGCCCTGGGTCACCGAGACCACCGAGAGCGGGGCGGCCGGGCTGGCCGGGTGCGCGGGCTGCGAAGCGTCGGCGGTGGTCCGGCCGGCCGCGCGCTGCCCGCCGAGCGTGCTGGCCGCGATCCCGCCCACGGCCAGCACACCGAGCACGGCGGCGGCCAGCCCGGCCACCTTGAACCGGCTCAGGCTGCCCAGGCCGCTGCGCGCGGGGGGTGGCGTGGGGGAAGCGGCTGCCGCAGCGGGCAGTGGGACTGCGGCCGGAGCCGCGGCCGCGGCTGCGGCGGCCGTGGCAGCGTCCGCCGCGGCCGGTTCGGTGGCGGCGGCCGGTTCGGGGGCCGGGTCCCCAGCTGGCGCCGTATCCGCAGCTGGGGCTGAGTCCCCGGACGCCGCCGTGTCCCCCGATCCCGCCGTCCCCCGACGCCACGCTGGAATCCGCAACTCCCGCTCCCTACGTTGCCAGTGCTCGCCTCAGACCATGCCCGCCATTAAGGAACGGATGCCCGGGTTGGCCGGTTCCGTGCCCGGGCCGCGAATTACGGCTCGCGCCGTCCGCTCAGAGCCAGTCCTTGCGGCGGAACAGGGTAAACAGCCCGACGGACATCCCGATGATGATGGCGGTGGATACCACGAAACCCGAAGTATGCCCGAATCCGGGATACGGCACATTCTGCCCGTAAAATCCGGTCACCGCGGTCGGCACCGCGATGATCGCGGCCCAGCTGGTCACTTGCTTCGTGATCACATTCAGCCGGTTGCCGCGCACTGTGAGGTGCGTCTCCAGGATGGTGGTGACCAGGTCGCGCAGCGACTCGGTCCATTCCGTGGCCCGCAGTACGTGGTCGTAGACGTCGTGGAAGTAGGGCACCATGTGCTCGTCGACCACGTGCAGGTCGCGGCGCAGCACGCTGTTCAGCACCTCGCGCATGGGCAGCACCACCCGGCGCAGCAGCACCAGGGACTTGCGCAGCTCGAACGTGCGCCGCTGCAGCTCCTTGTCCTTCGGGTGGTCATCGAAGAGCTGGTCTTCCAGCGCCTCGATCTGGCTGTCCAGCTGCTGGACCGCCTCGAAGTGGGTGTCCACCACGTAGTCGAGCAGCCCATGCAGCAGGAAGCTGACCCCGCACTGGGCCAGGTCAGGTGAGCCGTCCCAGCGGCTCAGCACGGCGTCGATGTCGAACTCCGGGCCGCGCCGCACGGTGACCAGCGCGCGTTCCGTGATGAACGCGTCGATCTCGCTGGTGTCCAGCTCGCCGCTCGTGGTGTCGAGCCTGACCTGGTAGGACGTGACGAACAGGTGGGACTGGTAGCGGTCCAGCTTGGGCCGCTGGTGCTCGGCCACCGCGTCCTCGACGGCCAGTGGGTGCAGGCCGAGCTCCTCGCTGATCGAGGCGAGGTCGGCGGCGGTCGGCTCGCAGAGGTCGAACCAGACCACGGCATCGGGTTCGGCCAGGTAGTCGGACACCTTGCTGACCGGGAACCCCTCGTCGGCCAGGGTGCCATTGCGGTACATACGGGTTCGTGCCATGGGGGCCAAGATAAGCGCCCTTGGGTTACGCACAGTTGACCGACTGGCCGGACGGCTACCTGGTCGCCGCCTGCCGGCCGCCGCCTGCCGGGCACCGGCTGGCATCATCGGGCGTATGACCGTCATCAAGATCAACGCGATTACCGTCCCGGCGGACAGCGGCGACGAGCTGGCCCGCCGGTTCGCGGCCCGGGCCGGTGCGGTGGACGACCAGGACGGCTTCGAGGGGTTCGAGCTGCTCAAGCCCACCGACGAGCGGACCACCTGGCTGGTGGTGACCCGGTGGCGGGACGAAGACAGTTTCGCCGCCTGGCTGAACTCCCCCGCGTTCGGCCACGGCCACCGCGGCTCCGCCGGTGGCCCGGCCGGCGGGCCGGGCCGCGGGCCGGTCGGCGTGGCCAGCGAGCTGTGGTCCTACGAGGTGGCCGGCGGTTCCGCGGCAAGGCCGTCCTGAGCGCCCGCGTGTCCAGCCGATGGCAGCTGCCGCCCGGCGCGGTGGTGACTCCCGCCGTGGTGGTGGACAGCGGCACGCTCGACGCCAACCTGCGCGCGATGGCGGACAGCGCCGCGCACCGCGGGATGGCCCTGCGGCCACACGGCAAGACGCACAAGTCGGCCGAGATAGCCGGCCGCCAGCTGGCCCTGGGCGCGGCCGGGCTGTCCGTGGCCACGGTCGGCGAGGCCGAGGCGTTCGCCGCCGCCGGGGTGACCGACATCTTCGTCGCCTACCCGGTGTGGGCCGACGCCGGCCGGGCCGGGCGGCTGCGTGACCTGGCCGGGCGGATCCAGCTGTCGGTCGGCGCGGACTCGGTGGCCGGGGTGCAGCGGCTGGCCGCCGCGCTGGCCGGGGCGCCCGCTCAGGTGCTGGTCGAAGTGGACTGCGGGCTGCGCCGCAGCGGCGTGGCCCCGGCCGACGCGGGCCTGGTGGCGGCCGCGGCCGACGCCGCCGGGCTGCGGCTGGCCGGCGTGTTCACGTTTCCCGGGCACAGCTATGCCCCCGGCGCCCCGGTGCCGGCCGCGGCCGACGAGGAGACCGCGCTGGCCGCGGCGGCGGCCAGCCTGGCCGAGGCGGGGCTGCCCTGCCCGGTGCGCAGCGGCGGCTCCACGCCGAGCGCCGCGCTGTCCCTGGGCCCGGCGGACGACGGCCCGGTCACCGAGCTGCGCCCGGGCGTGTACGCGTTCAACGACGCGCAGCAGGTGGTGCTGGGCACGTGCGCGGTGGACCAGGTGGCCCTGGCCATCCTGGCCACCGTGGTCTCGGTGCCCACCGCGGACCGGTTCATCCTCGACTCCGGGGCCAAGGTGCTCGGCCAGGACCGGCCCGCCTGGGCGCCCGGCCACGGGCTGCTGCCGGACTTCGCGGAGTCGGTCATCACCGGCCTGTGGGAGCACCACGCGGTGGTCCGCCACCCGGCCGGCCAGCCGCTGCCCCAGGTCGGTGACCAGGTCGCCGTGCTGCCCAACCACGTCTGCACGGTGGTCAACCTGGTCGACTCGCTCTACATCACGGAAGACGCCCAGGTCGTCGACGTCTGGCCGGTCACCGCCCGCGGCCGCAACATCTAGCTGGGCCAGTCCGGTATGTCGCGGGGGGCACCGAGCCGGGCGCTGATCTGGCTGGCGGCGCGGCGCACCGTGGCCGCGATGGCCGGGATGCTCGCCTCGTCGATCCGTGAGTCGGGACCGGACACGCTGATGCTGGCCAGCACCGCCCCGGTGCGGTCGAACACCGGGCCGGCCACGCAATACAGGTGCGGCTCCAGCTCGCCCCGGTCCACCGCGTAGCCGCGCTGCCGCGCCTCGGCCAGCTGCTGCCGGAGCGCGCCGGTGTCGATGATCGTCCGGTCCGTCCTGGCTTCCAGGCGGCGGCCGGGGTAGCGCGCGGCGAACTCGGCCTCGCCCAGCCCGGCCAGCAGCGCCTTGCCCATCGAGCTGCAGTGCGCGGGCGAGCGCTTGCCCACCCAGGAGTGCATCCGGACCGTCTGCCAGCCGTCCACCACCTCGATGGTGACCGCTTCGGTGCCCTCCAGCACGCCCAGGTGCCCGGTCTCGCCCAGCTCCCGGACCAGGCCCTGCAGGTAGGGCAGCGCGGCGCGGCGCACGTCGCCGGCCGCCGCGGCCAGCTCGCCCAGCGCGGCCAGCCGGCCGGACAGCCGGTACCGGCCCGGTTCCCCGGCTGACTCCAGGTAGCCGGCCACGGCCAGCGTGGCGGCCAGCCGGGACGTGGTGGACCGGTGCAGGCCGAGCTGCTGGGCCATCTCCCCGATGCCGATCTCGGGCCGGTCCCGCTCGTACATGTCCAGGATCTCCAGACCGTGCAGCAGCGAGCCGATCAGCCCTCTCCCCGTGTCCGTCGTCACGTACGTCAGCGTACGGTCCGCCCTGCGTGCAGGCCCGCGCGGTATCCCATCGTCATGCCGGCCGCCAGCGTGGCGCCCGGCCCCGGGTACCCGTCCCCGGTCCAGAACCCCGCCGCGTTGCCCGCCGCGTACAGCCCGGTGACCGGGCTTCCATCGGGGCGCAGCACCCGCCCATGCACGTCGGTGACCGGCCCGCCCTTGGTGCCGATCGTCCCGGCCAGCACCGGCACCGCGTAGAACGGCGGCCGGTCGAGCGGGCCCAGGCTGGGGTTCGGCTGGACCGCCGGATCACCGCAGAACCGCTGATAGGCCCCTTCGCCGCGGCCGAACTCCCGGTCCGCCCCGGCGGCGCAGCCCGCGTTCCACCGGCGCACCGTCTCGGCCAGCGCCACCCCGCTGGCGCCGATCCGCGCGGCCAGCGCGGCCAGCGTCCGGCCGCGGCCGACCCAGTCCGGCACCGGGCCGCCGGCCGGCACCCCGGGCATCGGGTACCGGGCCCGGTAGCCCTCGTCGAAGATCAGGTGCACCGGGCCGGCCTGCCCGTGGTTCAGCTCACGGTGCAGCGCCTTGCCGATCTCGTTGTAGGGCAGCGCCGCGTTCCTGCAGGACGTGCTGGGCAGCCCGCCGCCTTACCCGGTGCTGTCCGTCCCGGTCATCCTGGGCACGGCCGGCGGGCTCAGCATGCTGGCCGGCTGCGCCGGGCTGACCGCGCTGAAGCGGCGCGGCGGGCCGGCTGAGCAGGGCGTGGCGGACTACGGGCTGCTGTTCGGTCTCGGGCTGCTCGCGCTGACCGGCCTGCTCACCCTGCTGCTCGGGGCCACCCCGGCGTTCGGCCTGATCCTGCTCATCCACCTGGCCACGATCGTGGTCTGCTTCTTGATCGCCCCATACAGCAGGTTCGTGCACGCCGGCTACCGCTTCCTGGCCCTGGTGGCCGACGCCATCGAGCGGCGCCGGGGCTTGTGACATAGTCCCCGCATGGCCATCTTCGAGGATCTGGAAGCCGAGCAGGACCGGCTGGCCGCCATCCTGGCCGGCCTGGGCGAAGCGCAGTGGACCGCGCCGTCCGCCGCGGCCGGGTGGTCTGTCGCGGACGTCGTGCTGCACCTGGCGCAGAGCGACGGCGCGGTGGTGGCCAGCGCGGCCGGCGAAACCCTGCGGGCGGGGCCCGGCTCCGGCGCCAGCGTGGACGAGATCATGAATCTTCTCGTCCAGGCCGAGCGCGCCGCCCCGGCCGAAGTCTTCCGGCACTGGCAGCAGGGCCGGGCCGCCGCCCTGGCCGCGCTCCGCGCGGCCGACCCGAAGCAGCCGATGGCCTGGGTGGAGACACCGATGAAGCCGGCCACGCTGGCCACCACCCGGCTGGCCGAGTACTGGGCGCACGGCCTGGACATCACCGGGCCGCTCGGCATCGACTTCCCGGATACCGACCGGCTGCGCAACGTGGCCTGGCTGGCGCACCGCACGCTGCCGTACGCTCTCGCGCGCAGCGGCGGCCAGCCGTACGACGTGTTCTGCGAGCTGACCGCCCCGGATGGGACGACGGTCTGGCAACTCGGCCCGCAGGCCGCCGATTCCTCGATCACCGGCCCGGCCGGCGCGTTCTGCCGGGTCGCTGCGCAGCGGCTGGCACCCGGGGATTCCGGCCTGGCCGTCCAGGGCCCGCACGGCGCCGCCGCGCTCGGGGTGCTGCGTACCTACGCCGCCTGAGCACAGGGATAATCGGAGCGTTGACCAGATCTTAAGAGTTTGGCCCTTTTCTTGCCATAGGCCGTTCACCTGAGCGTTTAACTCCGCTGCGCCGTGCGTCACTCGGATCGCATACAAACAGTTCCGTGAATACTTTCAACCTGCGTACAGCTACGTGGCTAGGTACGACAGTCGTCGCGGCGGGTCTGCTGGGTATCGCGGGATGCTCTAGTTCTGGCTCTGGCTCGGCAAGCGGCAGCGCCAGCCCCAGCGCGTCTAGTAAGACGCTTTCCGTTAAGCAGATCGCCTTTGGCACGTTGCTGAAGCACAGCTTCCAGCCGGGCGGCAAGGGCACCGCGAGAACCGAGCACCTTACCCAGCCGGACGACATCGTGGCCCTGGGCGGCCACCTCTACGTCGGGTTCCAGAATGGCGTCGGCTCGCAGGGAGAGCCGAGCGGTTCCGGCAACCTGGACAGCACCCTGGTCGAATACACGCCTGCTGGTTCCGTCGTGAAGCAGTGGGACGTGACGGGCAAGATCGACGGGATGGGCGCCGACCCGGCGACCGGGCAGGTCATCGTGACTGTCAACGAGGACTCGAAATCCAGCCTGTACACGGTTTCCGGCGGGACCTTCACGCACTACACGTACACCCCGTCGCCGCTGCCGCAAAAGGGCGGGTCCGACGCCGTCGCGGTGCTCAACGGGAAGATCCTGATCAGCGCGTCCGCGCCGGGCACCTCCGGCAAGGCGCCGGCGTCCGCTCCGGCGGTGTTCGCGGTCACGCTGAACGCTGGGGCCAAGACCGCCGCGGTCGCTCCGTTCTTCGCTGACAACGCATCGGCCACCGGGGTAAACGCCTCGAGCGCCGGCCAGAAGGTCACCCTCGCGCTCACCGACCCGGACTCGAACGTGATCGTCCCGTCGAGCTCGCCGGAGTTCGCCGGGGACTTCATGCTGAACGCCCAGGGCGACAAGGAATTGATCTTCTCCGGTGCCAGTGGCCAGAACCTGCAGGTCCTGAAGATCTCTAACCCGGTCGACGACACCGCCTGGGCGACCTCGGCCAGCGGTTCGCTGTACACGACGGACTCCAGTGCCGACACGGTCGATGCCATTACGGGCTCGTTCAAGCCGGGGACCGCATACACCGCGGTGGCCCCGTGCAACGCCAACAA
Organism: Streptosporangiaceae bacterium; assembly: GCA_036497945.1. GTDB lineage: Bacteria > Actinomycetota > Actinomycetes > Streptosporangiales > Streptosporangiaceae > RYN-230. The sequence goes on from DASXIN010000038.1 coordinate 67,712, forward strand.
CGCCCCGGACGTCTGCCCATCCCCGCCCGCCTTCCCGGGCAACTCCCTGGGCACGATCAATCTGAAGACCGGCGCGGTCGGCACGGTCGCCGTCAGCGGGGTGGTCTCGCCCAAGGGTTTGATCTTCGTCCCGTAACCGGCACGACCCGACCCGGCCGGACCGTGGCCGTCAGCGGAACTGGGTGAGGGACAGGAGGTTGCCGGCTGGGTCGGAGAACCAGGCCACCTGGTCGCCGCCGGGGGTGGTCCAGATGCCGTCGTCGTCTTGGTCCATGCCGTCGTACCGGCGGAACTCGACGCCCCGGGCGGCCAGGTCGCGGACTGTGGCGGTGATGTCGGTGACCCGCCAGCCGAGCACGGTGTACCCGGCGGGCGACACCTTGGGCACCGCCGTAACGCGGAGCATGGTGCCATGCGCGTCCAGCACGCAGGCGAAATCGTTCTGCTCGGTCACGGTGAGGCCCAGCGTACGCTGGTAGAAGGCCCGGGCCCGGTCCAGGTCAGTCGCGGCCGCGAACGCGATGACGTCGCTCGACTCCAGCATGGGTCCTAGAGTGCTCGGGTGAGAGCTGTGGTGCAACGAGTTACGCAGGCCAGCGTGTCGGTGAACGGGCAGGTCGCCGGCGCTATCGACGAGCCCGGGCTGGTGGTCCTGGTCGGCGTGACGCATGACGACACGCCGGCCCAGGCCGGGAAGCTGGCCGCCAAGCTGTGGGGGCTGCGCATCCTGGACGGCGAGAAGTCCGCCTCCGACGTGGCCGCGCCGCTGCTGGTGATCAGCCAGTTCACGCTGTACGCCGACACCCGCAAGGGCCGTCGGCCGACCTGGCAGGCGGCCGCGCCCGGCCCGGTCGCGGAACCGCTGGTAGACGAGGTGGTCGCGGCGCTGCGCGGGCTGGGCGCCCGGGTGCAGACCGGCGTGTTCGGCGCCGACATGCAGGTCAGCCTGGTCAACGATGGCCCGGTCACCTTGATCCTGGAGATGTGAGCCCAATGGCACGCCGCCGTTCCTGGATGGGGTGGCTCAGCCTGGCGCTGGGCCTGGTGCTGGCTGCGTGCTCCTCCGGCGGCGGAGGTGCGAACAGCGGTGCGGCCACGCCAGCGGCGCACTGGGTCCGGTTCCGGCATCTGCCCGGCGTGGTGGATCTTGCCGGGCCGGCCAGCGACGGCTCGTTCACCGTGGCGGCCGCGGGCCGGCTGTTCATCCTGAGCCAGGCAGGAACGATGCGGCCGTTCGCCCGGGGCCCGCGCGGCTACGTCACCGCCATCGGCCCCGAGCCCTACCTCACGGTGCCCGCCGCCGGGCAGGTCGCCGGGACCCGGTGTTCGTTCTCCACCAGCGCGATCTTCGCCATCCAGCCGTCCCGGCCCCCGGGCGTCATTATGATCGGCGCCGGCGGCCGGGCCAGCCGGTTCGTGACCCTGCCCGGCACGCTCGGGCCCAACGGCATCACCGCCGACACGGTGGGACGGTTCGGGCACGCCCTGCTCGTCACGGCCCGGAACGGCACCGGGACGACCGTGCTGGCCATCGGCTGCACCGGCCGGGTGCGCACGATCACCGCGACCGCCCCGCACATGGAGGGCGGCATATCGGTCGCGCCGGCCTCGTTCGGCCGGTACGGCGGCGACCTCATCGGCCCGGACGAGTCCACCGGCCGGGTCTACGCCATCGCGCCGGACGGCACGGTCCGCACGCTCATCCAGTCCCGGCTGCCGCACGGCGGGGACATCGGCGTGGAGAGCACCGGATTCGTGCCGCCCGGATTCGGCCCAGGCGGCTCGGCCTACCTGGCCGACCGGTTCTCCCGAGGCAACAAGCACCCGGGGACGGACAGCATTCTCCGGCTGCCGGGAGCGGAGCTGATCAAGGCCGATGTCCGGCCGGGCGACCTGCTGGTGGCGACCGAGGGCAGCGCGCAGACCATCGACGTCCGCTGCGCCGCCGCCTGCACGGTGCGCTACATCGCCATCGGCCTGGCCGTTAGCCACGCCGAAGGGCACATCGTGTTCACCCGCTGACGCCGTCCCCGGACGGCCGCCGCCAGATGTCCCGCTTGTGCATCAGCTCGATCTGCCGCTCGATCACCTCACGCCGGTACTCCGCGTGCTGGTACGGCGCCCGGTCCAGGTAGAGGTTCTTCGGGTAGACCGGCTCCTCGTAGATGATCTGGTACTGCTCGGTGGTCAGATCCTTGAGCCAGTTGTCCCACTGCGCGTTGGCCCGGAACCGGCGCAGCGCCTCGACGTCGATCGTCCCGGCCACCCAGGACGACCCGCCGCTGTAGTCCTGCCGGCCGACGATCTGCCCGCGGTAGTCCATTACCGCAGACCCCCCGCCGAACGTGTCGATCGCCACGTCGGAATCGGCGTTGAGAAAATATGTCCCTACGTTGCAGGCGATCAGATACATGTTGTTGTCCAGGGCGCGGGCCCGGTTCTGGATCTCGAACAGGCCGTTGCCCACGTGCGGGTGCGGGTACGGGCCGCGGTAGACGACCTCGGCGCCGTTCATGGCCAGGCCGCGCGCATTCTCCGGGTATGAGCCCTCGTTCGCCATCAGGAAGCCGAGCCGGCCGATCTCCGTGTCGGCCACCGGGTAGAACGCGTCGAGGTTGCGGCCGTACAGTTCGATCCAGCGGTCCCAGACGTTGTGCGGGCTCACCGAGTGCTCGACCGGCAACAGCGGCACGACCTTGTGGTGCCGGAGAATGATCTCGCCTTCCGGGTCGAGGACGAACCCGACGTTGAAGAACCGCCCCGGGAACTCTGGATGGCGGGCCTTGGCCTGCCCCATCATGAACGCGTTCCACTGCCGGGCCAGCCGGCCGAGGTAATCGGTTTCCGCGCCCGGGATGTCGATCGCGCATTCCCGGGCGAATTCCTCGTGGTCTAGGTCCAGCACCTCGTCGTTGAATCCTTGCAGGGCGCCTTCCGGAATGGCGATGAGGCGCACCGGCAGCTCCAGGCTGGACAGCCAGGACGCCGCCTTGATCAGGTGCGACAGATGCTCCAGGTTGGTGGCGATCTCGTCGCGGCGCCGGATGCCGCGCATGGTGGGCACCAGGCCCACGGCCTGATAAGGCTCGATCATGGCGAATTCCTCCAGCCCCGCGGCCACAGCGCCCCGCGGGCGCGTATCCGCTGCCCCCATGTTCCACCCAGGCGGTGCGGGGTGCTAGCAGGCGATCGCGATGATCTCGGCGCTGGCTGGGCCGACCGGTGACCGGTCCCAGTCGCCATACCAGGTGACGTCGGCCAGGCCGGCTTCGGTGAGGAATCCGGCTAGCTCAGCCTGGTCCATGAAACGCAGCGTGTCGGGGACCACGACGCGTTCCCCGTCCGGGAACCGGATACAGGTCTCGTAGCTGACCAGCGGGCCGGTCACCGAGCTGATGTCGTAATGGACATCGGCCGGCCCGGCGGTGGTTTCGATCCGCTGCTGGGTTTCCCGTGGCGTCCAGTATTGCCATTCCCGGACCTCGGGGTTCCTGGTCTCGAACGCGATCCGGCCGCCCGGGGCCAGATGCCGGCCGAGCGTGTCCAGGGCGGCCCGGACGTCGTCGTCACCCAGCAGCAACTGGAACACGTGACCGGTCAGCACGACCAGGTCGAAGCGGGTGGGCACGGACAGCCCCGCCGCGTCCGTCTCGATCCAGCGCACCTGGTCGCCGCCCGGCCGGCCGAGGGCCACCGCGAGCATGGCCGCCGCCGGGTCCGCGCCGGTCACCTGGTGGCCTCGCGCGGCGAAGGCGCAGGCCAGCAGCCCGGTGCCGCAGCCCATGTCGAGGATCGTCTGCGGCGGCTTACCGGGCAGGCTGAGGTAGAACTCGGTGTCGTCGCCCGGCGGGTTCAGCGCGTCGTACAGGGCGGCCAGCCGGGTGTCGGCGTAGGCGGCGCTCAGCACCGGCTCATCCGGTGAGCCGCTCGGCGGCCGAGAGGCGCGCCCGGTTCTCGGCTTCGGGGGGCAGGCCGAGTGCGGATCGGCGCTGGTCCAGGCCTGCTGGCTCGCGTACCGTCCATAGCGTCAGCATGCCCGCCAAGACCTGGTACTGGGTGCCGTAGACCTGCGGCTCGCCGCGGTGCATCAGCACGCGGTCGGTCAGGTAAGCGAGGTCCCGCGGGGCGGCGTCGCCGCGGCAGACCGCGTCTTCGAGCAATGGCAGGCACTCCTCCTGGAACCCGGCTGGCGCGTGCTGGACCAGCAGCCAGGCGGCGTGCGCGCCATCCGTCCCGGCCAGCGCGTACCCCGGCCAGCCGTACTCGGCCACGATCTCCCGCATCCGGGCCGTGTTGTCCCGGTCGACTGGGGCGATGACCTGCTCCCATTGTTCGGCTCGCTGGGTGGGCGGCAGCGACTTCCGCGCGGTCTGGTCCCGGTCGGCGCGCTCCAGAAGTTCGGTGCGGAGTTCCTCGTTCACGTTCCCCAGCTCCCCGGTTTCCGGAGGGCCACTCCCCACCCGCAAGATTGGCACGTGAACCCTGCCGCAGCCAGCGAATATCCGGCATATCCGGCCCGCCACCCGCTTGCCCGCTGTGCGACGATGCGTGGATGACCGACCACGTGGAACTCCGCCCGGGCACGGTGGCTGACCTGTCCCGCTTCACCGGCCGGTAACGGCCGCCCCCGATTGGAGCGTTCATGCCGCACATCACCCTGAACTCCGCCGAGCCGGGGATCCGTGGCCTGCTGCTGTACCGCCCGGAGACCGCCCGGCCGCTGAGCGACCTGGCCGAGGTGCTGCTGCGCGGGCCGAGCACGCTGACCCGCGGCGAACGGGAGCTGATCGCGGCCTACGTGTCAGGGCTGAACGACTGCCGGTACTGCTCGGGCTCGCACTCGGCCTGCGCCGCCGCCCAGCTGCCGGGCGGCATGGCCGTGGTCGAGCAGGTCCGGGCCGACGCCGCCAGCGCGCCGGTGTCGGCCAAGCTGCGGGCGTTACTGCGGATCGCGGCCGCGGTGCAGCAGAGCGGGCTGGCGGTGACCGAGGACGACGTGGCGGCGGCCCGCGCCGAGGGCGCGACCGACCTGGAGATCCACGACACGGTGCTGATCGCGGCCATGTTCTGCATGTTCAACCGGTACGTGGACGGGCTGGCCACGGTGGCCCCGGACGACCCGGAACGCTACGCCGCCGGAGCGCAGCGCCTGATCACCCAGGGCTACCTTCCGCCGCCGGCCCCACCCCAGCCGTAACCCGATCTGCCCGTTCTGCGGTCTGAGCGAGGCATTACCGGCCTGGAAGCATCAGCGGCGTGACCGTGCCCGGGTCGGCGGGACCCATGAGTGGGACCGCTGCACCCCGCTCATCAGATCGGTCAAGGACGAACCTGGGCTGGGGGATCTCCAGGACCTCGGCCTCTGGGTATGGACTCCGGGTATTCATTGCGTTTCCTTTC
>DASXIN010000039.1:0-13848 GCA_036497945.1 Streptosporangiaceae bacterium
AGCCCAGGCCGGGCCGCGGGGAGCCGGCAGTCACCCGGCAAATCACCCGGGTCACCAGGTGCGGGACAGCTGCACGGGTGGCGTGACCGCCTCTTCGGCCCGCGGCCGGGCCAGCGCACTGGGCCACCAGATGTGCCGTCCGATGTCCAGGGTCAGCGCGGTGACCAGGACGGACCGGACGATCAGGGTGTCCAGCAGCACGCCGAGCGCGACCGTGAAGCCGACCTCGGTGAGGATGACCAGCGGCAGCGTGCCCAGTGTGGCAAACGTGCCGGCCAGGATTAGCCCGGCTGAGGTAATCACCCCGCCGGTGGCGGCCAGGCCGGCCAGCATGCCGCGGTGCGTCCCGGCCTTGATGGTCTCCTCCCGGACCCGGGTCATCAGGAAGATGTTGTAGTCGATGCCCAGCGCGACCAGGAACACGAAGGCGAACAGCGGCATCGAGTTGTCCGCCCCGGCGAACCCGAACACGTACTTGAAGAACAGTGCGGAGATGCCGAGCGAGCCGAAGAACGACAGGATCACGGTGCCGATCAGCAGCAACGGCGCGACCACCGCGCGGAGCAGCAAGCCCAGGATGATCAGCACCACCACCAGCACCAGCGGGATGATCACGTTGCGATCCCGGATCGCGTAGTTCTCCACGTCGAGGTTGATCGCGGTGGCCCCGCCGACCTTGGCGTCCGCGCCGGGCACCGCGTGCACCGCGTCACGTACCCGGTTGACCGTGTCATAGGCGGCCTGGCTGTCCGGCGGCACGGTCAGTGTGCCCTGGACCAGCACCAGCCCGTCCCGCACCTGCGGCGGGCTGACCGCGGCGATCCCCTTGGTGCTGACCAGCGCGGCGCGCAGCGGTTCCGCCGCGGTGGCCTTGCCGAACACCTGAACCGGCTGGCCGGAGCCGGCCGTGAAGTGCGCGGCCAGCACCTTCTCGCCCGCCACCGCGCTGGGCGTGCCGCGGTAGGACTGGGCCTGGGTGAGCGTGCCGAACCGGAAGCCGATCAGGCCGAGCGAGAACACCGCCAGGATGACCGCGGTGAGGATCCAGATGGACCGGGGGCGGCCTGCGATCCGCTGGCCGATCCGGGCCCACGGGCCGCGCGAGGTGGGGTCGGCCGAGCCGTACCGGGGCTTGTAGGGCCAGAACACCCAGCGGCCGGTGATGACCAGCAGCGCGGGCAGCAGCGTGACCATGGCCAGCAGCCCGACCGCGATGCCGATCGCGGCCACCGGGCCCAGCCCGGAGATGTCCGCCGAGTCCGCGGCGAGCAGGCACAGCATGCCGGCGATGACGGTCAGCCCGCTGGCGATGATGGCTGGCCCGGCCCGGCGCATGGCGATGGCCATCGCCTCGTGCCGGTCCTCATGCCGGCGGAGTTCCTCCCGGTAGCGCGCGACCAGCAGCAGCGCGTAGTCGGTGGACGCGCCCAGCACCAGGACGACCAGGATGCCCGCACTCTGCCCGTTCACCACCAGCCCGGCGTGCTGGATGAGCAGGTAGATGAACGCCTCGGCGGTGATCAGCGCCACCCCGGCCGAGATGATCGGCAGCAGCCAGAGGATCGGGCTGCGGTAGGTGAACAGCAGCAGCACGATGACCACGCCCAGCGTGGCGTACAGCAGCGTGGAGTCGATGCCCTTGAAGATCTTGACCGAGTCGGCCGCGCTGGCCGCCGGGCCGGTCACGTAGGCGGACAACCCCGGGTCGCCCGATCCGGCCACGCTGTGCAGCTTGTTCACGAAGTTGGTGATCGCATTGCTGTAGCCGAGGTGGGCGTTGATGAGGATCTCCGCGGCCTTGCCGTCCTTGGCCGGCACCGGGCCGAGGACCTGGCCGGCGTGCGGCAGCGCGGCGAACGTGCGGGCGTCCTGGGCCACCTTGGCCCGGTCGGCCTGGGTCAGCCCGGATGGCCGGACGTAGACAATCACGGCCGGGTTCAGGTTCTTGGCCGTGAAGTGGCCCTGCAAGTTGAGCGCCTGGGTGGACTCGGCCGAGGCAGGCAGGTAGGCGGAGGCATCGTTCTTCTCCGCGCCCATCAGCTTCCCGGCCAGTGACCCGGTCAGCGCGATCACGATCACCCAGAACGCGAGCACGGCCCATTTCGTCCGCCGCCCGCTGGGCAAGGCCGCGATGCGGCGGCCCCAGCTGCGTTTCCCCGTGCTGCCCTGTCCTGCGCTGGTTGCCCCCGTGGCCACGAAATCCTCCCGACCGGTGCCGCCGGCCGGTCCGGCTGGCACCGCATACACGATGTATCGCGTTTGACGGCGATGTCAAGTCATATCGCGAGTGTTGTGCGAACTTGACTGGCTTCGCGTTGCTGGGCCTGGCGCCGGTGCGCCGGGCATGACGGAGCCGGCCGATGCCTGCAGAACGTTCCGCTTATGCCGCTGGCCAGCGGCGTCACCCTGGGATCGGGCCGCCGCGGCGGCCGGTCCTGCCGGGCCGGCCAGCCTGGCGGGCGGCCGGTCCGGGCGCCAAGTCCCCGTGCGCCCTGCGCCCAGTCTGGCAGCCGGGCGCGGGCACCGGCAAACACGTTTCCGGCCGCGGCGGCTGACCTGGTGGTGCGTTCCGCCTGGCCGGCTGGCCAGGGCGTGCTAGCCTCTGCGTACGTCATTGCCTATTATAACGGTAGGATAACTAGGATGCTTCTCGCGAACAACGGAGTCCGCCAGCGGCTGAGCCCACCCCGGCTGGCCGCGCTGGCCCAGGCCGCCGCGACCGGGCACGACTGGGCGGGGCTGGTCCAGTACGGCCAGGACGAGCGCTGGTACCACCGCCTGGAACAGGGCGACAACTACGAAGTCTGGCTGCTCAGCTGGCTGCCCGGGCAGCGCACCGGGTTCCATGACCACTGTGGGTCCGCGGGGGCGTTCGCGGTGCTGCACGGCGAACTGCGCGAGTACATCACGGCGGGCGGCCGGGGGACCGGGCGGCCGGCTGGTGCCGACTTCGCGGTGGGGCAGGCCCGGTCGTTCGGGCCGGCTCACGTGCACGAGGTGGTGAACAGGTGCACCGGGCCGGCGGTGAGCATTCACGCCTACTCCCCGCCGCTAGCCGGGATGCGGCGCTACGAATTGACGAGCGGCGGCCTGGTGCTGGCCGCCGTGGAGGCCGCCGGGGAGCGATGGTGAGCGAGCTGAGGCCGCCGAGTGCACGCACGATCGATGAGCTGCTCGGCGCGGCCCGGGCCCGGCTGGACCGGCTGAGCCCGGACCAGGCACAGGCTGCGATGCAGACGGGGGCGCTGCTGGTGGACATCCGGCCCACCGCGCAACGGGCCGCCGAGGGCGAGGTGCCGGGTGCCCTGGTCATCGAGCGCAACTTGCTGGAATGGCGGTTCGATCCGGCCTCGGACGCGCGGCTGCCCCAGGCTGGCCGCTACGACCTGCCGGTGATCGTGATGTGCTCGCAGGGTTACACGTCCAGCCTGGCCGCGGCCTCGCTGCAAGACCTCGGCCTGGCCGCGGCGACCGACCTGGCCGGCGGCTTCCAGGCCTGGGCCGCCGCCGGCCTCCCCGTGGTCCGTACCCAGCCGGTCAGCTAGCGAGCGGCCGCCCATGACATCTGTCATGGTCCGGCGGTGACGCACGGCAGCGGCCGGGCGGCCGATCAGCGGGCAGGATCGGGGTATGTCCGACGCGATGCTGACCGCGGGGGCGTCGGCACGCGCCGGCGCCGCCCCCACCGGCACGGGGAACCGGTCAGGTGGCCCAGAGCGCGCGGATCGAGCAGACTCGTCCTATGTGCTGCTTCGTGACCAGGCCGCGCTGGGCCGCCGGCCGGGCCGGTGGCTGGCCCAGTTCCGGGCCATGACCCAGGCCCCAGCCCGGCTGCCCGCCGAAGCCGACGCCCGCACCGGCCCCGCCGTCGCGGACCCGGCGCTAGACGGCCTACTGCCCAGCTCCCGGTGGCGCCGGTACGGCTGGATGTTCGCCGCGATCTGGCTGGTCTACCTGGCCCAGCCGGCCAGCACCGTCTGGGCCCAGCATGACCTGGTGCCCCGCTACCTAGGGCTGGCCACGCTGATCGCGTTCGCGGCGGTGTTCATCGTGACGTTCGCGCTGTCCCGGCGGCGGGCCGACCGCCAGGTGCCGCGCGTGTTCGGTGTGGCCGCGCTGTCCGCCGAGGCGGCCCTGATCGCGGTCGGCTACCTGACCATCGGCCGGGACGCCTCAGCGCTGCTCATCTACCTGAGCGTGATGGCCGTGTTCCTGCTGCCCGCCCGGGCCGGCTGGGCCGTGGTGGCGGCGGCCGTCGGGGCCTCGCTGGCCGTGCCCGCCATGCGCGGCTGGCAGCCAGACGGGACGCTGGCCTTCCAGATCGTCGTCTCGGCGCTGGCCTCGTTCGGCGTGGTCCAGCTCATCCAGCGCAACATGCAGCTGGCCGCGGCCCGGAACGAGCTGACCAGGCTGGCCCTGGCCGACGAGCGCAACCGGTTCGCCCGGGACCTGCACGACATCCTGGGCCACTCGCTGACCGTGGTGGCGGTCAAGGCCGAGCTGGCCGGGCGGCTGTCCCGGCTGGACCCAGCGCGGGCCGAGGCCGAGATCGCCGACGTGGAGCGGATCGCCCGGCAGGCGCTGGCCGACGTGCGGGCCGCGGCGGGCGGTTACCGCGAGGTGACCCTGGACGGGGAGCTGGCCAGCGCGTGCACCGCGCTGGCCGCCGCAGGCATCGAGGCCGACCTGCCGGACCACGAGATCAATACCATCCCGCGGTTGCGCCAGCAGCTGTTCGGCTGGGCGGTCCGCGAAGGGGTGACCAACGTGATCCGGCACAGCGGGGCGACCCGCTGCGTCATCCGGGTCACCCCCGACGAAGTGGAGATCAGCGACGACGGTGTTGGCCCGGGGGGACGACCCCCCGCTCCGCTTCCCCGGGGGACTACCCCCGGAACCCCCGGCCCCCGATCGCCGCTCCGCGCCGAGGCCCCTGGAGGGGCCGTCCCGGCTGGGGCCGTCCCGGCTGGGGCCGTCCCGGCTGGGGCCGTCCCTGGCGGGCACGTGGCTGAGGACGGCTTCCAGTATCTCTGCTCTGACCGGCCATCTGCCGGGCACGGCCTGACCGGGCTGCGCGAGCGGGCCACCGCCGAGGGCGCCGTGGTCAGCGTCGGCCGGTCCGCGCTAGGTGGCTTCCTGCTCCGGGTGCGGGTGCCATGATCGGGCCGTGACCACACCGATCCGGCTGCTCCTCGCGGACGACCAGGCCCTGGTCCGCGGCGCGCTGGCCGCTCTGCTCGCGCTGGAACCGGACCTCGAGGTGGTGGCGGAGGTGGGCCGGGGCGACGATGTGCTGCCCGCGGCCCGGCGCACCCGGCCGGACGTCGCGCTGCTCGATGTGGAGATGCCCGGCCTGGACGGCATCACCGCCACCAGCAAGCTGCGCGCGGCGCTGCCGTCCTGCCGGGTGCTGGTGGTGACCACGTTCGGCCGCCCCGGCTACCTGCGCCGGGCGATGGCCGCCGGGGCCAGCGGCTTCGTGGTCAAGGACACCCCGGCCCGGCAGTTGGCCGACGCGGTCCGCCGGGTAGCGTCCGGGCTGCGGGTGGTGGACCCGAGCCTGGCCGCGGAGACGCTGGCCGCCGGGGACAGCCCGCTCACCCCGCGGGAGACCGAAGTGCTGCGGACAGCCCGGGACGGCGGCACCGTGGCGGACATCGCCGCGGCCCTGCATCTGTCCGAGGGTACGGTGCGCAACCACCTGTCCGCGGCCATCGGCAAGACCGGCGCGCGCACCCGGGCCGAGGCGGTACGCCTGGCCAGTGCGAACGGCTGGCTGCTGGGCAGCTGAGCCGGGCCGCGGGACGGAACGGCAACGAATAGATGGATGCGGAGATGACGAGCGAAAACACGGCAGGCAAGGAGCGGACCCAGCTCGGCGCGGTGCAGCAGACGCTGTTCATCACGCTGGCCGCCCGGGCCCGAGAGACCCGCCGCAAGCGACGGTGCTGCACGACCCTCAGAGCAGCGTTAGCTGCTCCGCCGCGGGGGCCGGGGCGGGCGCCGCGGCGGGCCCGCGCCAGCGCCGGGTGGGCGGCGGGCTGCCCCGGCCGACCTGGTACCGCTCGGCCAGCTCGCGCACCTGCCCGGCGATCCGCTCCTGGTAGTCCCGCGGCGCGTAGGCGCGTGATCCGTACAGCCCGCGGTAGCGCGGGACCAGCGCCGGGTGGTGCTCGGCCAGCCAGGCCAGGAACCACTCCCGCGCGCCGGGCCGCAGGTGCAGCACGATCGGGCTGACATGGGTGGCGCCCGCCTCGGCCACCTGGCGCACGGTGGCTTCGAGCTGGGCCGGGGAATCGGACAGGAACGGCACCACCGGCCCCATCAGCACGCCGCAGCGCAGCCCGTGCTCGCTCAGCGTGGCGCATACGCCGAGCCGCCGCAGCGGGCTGGGCGTGCCCGGCTCCAGGGTGCGCCATAGCTCCTCGTCGGTGCAGCCCACCGACACGCTGAGCCCGACGTCGGTGACGTCCGCGGACGCGGTGAGCAGGTCGAGGTCGCGCAGGATCAGCGTGCCCTTGGTCAGGATCGAGTACGGGTTGCGCGCATCCAGCAGCGCTTGCAGGATGCCGGGCATCAGCCGGTACTTGCCTTCGGCCCGCTGGTAGACATCCACGTTGGTGCCCATCGCGATGTGCTCACCGGGCCACTTCGGGGCGGCCAGCTCCTTGCGCACCAGCTCCGGCGCGTTCACCTTCACCACGATCTTCGAGTCGAAGTCGTGCCCCGCGTCCAGGTCCAGGTAAGTATGCGTGTTCCGGGCAAAGCAGTAGGCACATGCATGGCTACATCCTCGATAGGGATTAATAGTCCAGCGGAACGGCATGCGGGAGGCGTCCGGCACCCGGTTGATCGCGCTCCTGGCCTGTACCTCGAAGTAGGTCTGGCCACGAAAGCCCGGCGTGTCGAACGTGCGGGCGATGGCGCCGCGCTCGAACAGCGCAGGCGCCGCGCCCTGGTCGCCGCGCAGCGTCCCGTCCGGCTCGATCCGCATGCCATCCCAGCGCATGCTGGCCACTATAGAATCTGTGTTCGACTACTGGCAAACGCCGGTCCCTGGCCCGGCACCCTGATCGAGTCACCCGCGGCGCGCTGTGCGGTGCGTTATGTCCCGACCGCAACGGCGCAAATCACAGCACAGCAACGGGATCTAAGGCTAACGATCTTGCTGTGGGGGATAGTAAGAGAAAGTCCGCTCCGGCCCGGCGGTGGAGGTAGCCCTCATGGCGCTATCCATGGATGAGCAGCGCATCCTGGATGAGATCGAGCGTGGCCTGGCCAGCAGTGACCCGACGCTGGCGTCCAGGATGGCCTCGTTCGGTGCGCCCCGCGGGCCGCTGACCGCGCGGATGCGCCGGATCCGGCTGCTCGCCTCGTTCAGCACCCTGCTGGTGGTCGCCGTGGTATCGCTCGTGGTGTACGCGGTGGTCCCGTTCCGCGCCGGGGCGGACCGGCCGGCCGGCGGCAGGGCCAGTGCGTCTCCGGCGCACCAGGCTCAGCTGGCGCCGTCCGCCGCGACCGGCAAGCCGGCTACCCCGGCTATCTCGGCTACCTCGTCCGACGTGGCGGCCAGCCCGGTACCGCACGCGGTCGGCTCGCAGTAGCCGGCCCGGTCAGTATTCGCGCCAGAGCTGGAGCAGGTACTGCTCCAGGCCTTCCAGGTCCATGCGCGCCCGCTGGAACTCGTCACTCAGCGGGTCCACACCTCGCTCGAAGAGTTCCTCGTACAGCCGCATGACCTCGCGCCGGTTCCGCGCGTACACCCGGATCACGTAGTCGCCCACCCCGCCGGCCAGGGTCAGCCGGTCCACCGCCCGGTCCACGGTGAGCTGCCCGCGCAGGTACACGGTGGCCTTGGCCTCGTCCTCCCAGGCGTCGCCGAACAGCGGCGGCGGCGTGTCCCACTCCTCGATGGTGAGCCGGACCCCGATGTGTTCCTGCAGGCTGCCCACCCACAGTTGCTCCCGGTTCACGCTGACCAGCGTGCCGACCGGGGCCAGTGGGCCGCCGGGCGCATCGGGGTCGACCGTCGAGTCGTGCACCCGGAACATCCGGCGGTCAGGAAACACAGGCATTTCCAGTCGGATCAGCCGACGGCTCATGTGTTCCCCCCTATGCCCGTACGTATCTCAAATTACTAGCATGCTCCGGCGTCGCGCGGCAGCGGTGGTCATTTCCGCGACAAAGACCTGCACAGTTACGGAGCGCAGCCGAATAACGACACAAGAGTGGCTGGCGGGGCGCGGCGGTATCAGAGTTCCCGGTCTCTGACTTCCGCCCAGAGCTGGCGATAGCACTCTGCGGCCCGGCTGCGTGGCGCGAACGCGGCCACCGGCGCCCGCTCCAGCGACATCCGCTCGATCAGCGACAGCGAGGGAATGGCGGTGGCCGCGACGTCGTCGCGCTCGGTGGGCAGCTGGCTGGCAATGTCCAGGTGCAGCCGCTTGCGCCGGTCCATCATAGAGAAGAACGCCAGCACATCGGGGCGCTTGCCGTTCAGCCCGCCGATGAACTCGGTCAGCTGGTCCAGGGTGCGCAGCGACAGCACGGTCGGGATGAGCGGGACGAGCAGGCCGTCCGTGGCTTGCAGCACGCTCTCGGACAGCAGCGAGATGCCGGGCGGGCAGTCCAGGAAGATGACGTCGTAGTCGGCGGCCAGCGGGGCGAGCAGCCGGGCCAGCCGCCGGGTCGGCTTCTTGGTCGCGCCGAGCACCAGGTCGAGATTTCGGTAGGTGAAGTCGGCGGGCAGCAGATCCAGCCGGTCGAAGTCGGTGCCCTTGATCGCCGCGTCGATCTCCCGGCTGCCGCGGATCAGCGCCTTCCCGCCGCCCTTGACCCGGGGCCGGACCCGGAACAGGAAGCTGGCCGCGGCCTGCGGGTCCAGATCCCAGAGCAGGACGCGCAGCCCGTCCATGGCGGCCAGGTAGCTGAGGTTGACCGCGGCGGCCGTCTTGCCGACGCCGCCCTTGATGTTGTACGTGGCCAGGACCTTCACTGGCTGGCCCCGCCGGTCAGCACGCGGAACCGCTGCTCGCTGGCCGGGCTGGCGAAGTCGCGGAACCGGCCGGCGAACTCGTCCCGCGCCTGGTGCTGGCGCAGCCCGAGCCGCCCGGCCAGCTCGCCCATGGCCAGCAGTGCGGTGGCCGGGGTGTCCCGGTCGGCCATCATCTGGCTGGCGAACTCGCGCAGTTCCTGCTGCTGGACCTGGCGGTCCTGGAACTCACCCAGGCAGTCCTGCAGGCCCTTCAGGTCCTTGACCGCACGCTGGTAGGCCTGCGGGTCGAACAGCGACACGAAGAACTCCAGCAGGTAGCGCAGCTCCTTGCACTTCTTGCGCAGGTCGTGCAGCCGCTCGGCGGGAGAGTCCGGGCTGATGGCCTGGCCCTGGCGGAGCACCTTCTGGTGCGCCCGGCGCAGCCGGGCGGTGGCCAGGTCGACCGCCCGTGGGCCGCTCCGGGCCGGGCCCAGGCCGCTGAGCGCGGCCCGCCAGTCGCTGATCAGCCGGGCGAACCGGGCCGAGCGCAGCCCGCGGATTAGCCGCCGGTACTCGATGCCGCGCTGGCCGACCAGGTGATCGTGGAACGGGGCCAGCTCGGCCGGCTTGGCCGACACCAGGCCGTCCGCCATGTCCTGGTAATCCAGCAGGTAGACGTCCAGGTCACGGGTCGGCGTGGTGAGGTCGCCGAGCCACTTGAATTCGGGGGCGAACCGGGCGGCCAGCCCGGCAGGCAGCACGTCCCCGGCCAGTTTGAGCGCGGACCGGGTGCGGCGTACCGCCACCCGCAGGTCGTGCAGGAACTCGGTGTCGATGTCGCGCAGCGTGCCGGGCACGTTGGCCTGGATGGTGTCCAGCAGGTCCAGCAGGATGGTGCGCAGCGCCAGCCGGCCCGGCATGTCCGGGGACAGCTGGATGTTCAGCTTGTTGCTGTAGTCCTCGGCGTGCCGCCCGGCCGCGGCCAGCGCCGCGTCCAGCGGGCCGCTGGCCGCGCCATCCTGCCCGGCCGCGTCGGCCAGCAGCTGGGCCACCCGGTCGGCCTGCGGCTGGTAGCCGCGCACCGCGGTGACCTGGAGCCGGGCCGGGAGCTGGGCCGCCTCCGGGTAGCTCACCGCGGTGCGGTCCACGGTGAGCCAGGCGATGGTCTTGGTGTCTTCGTTGAGCACCCGCAGTTCCTGCACGGTGCTCACCGCGCGGGCGGCGGGCAGCAGGGCACGGATGCCGGCCGCGGCACACAGCCGGTCACGGACCGGCCCGGCCGGCAGGTCCCCGGCCAGCGCCGGCCAGGTCAGCCGGCTGGCCTGCTGGGTGACCTGATCGCCCACCGGGCCGGTGAGCACCAGCTCGGCCGGTCGCCGGCCGGTGACGTACTCCAGGGTGAGCCCGGCCCGGTGCAGCCGCCAGTCGAAGGTGTCCAGCCAGGCCCGGCGCACGGTGCGCGACCGCCCGGCGCTGTGCACAGAGAACCGTGGCGCCAGCGTGTCCAGCACACCGAGCTCGCCCGGCTGGCCACGATCGCTGGCCGCCAGGACGACAACTTGGGAAAACGCCGGCACGGTGCGGGACCTCGGCTTGGGTCAGCGAAGCAAGGATTAACGGCAGGTTAACAAAGGGCAACCGACAGAGGTACTCTGCCCACGAGTCTAACTAGTACGGGCTCGTCCGTCTCTGTCCGCTATGGGGGATTTTTCCCCCCTGCTGAGGCCGGCCGAATGGCCCCCCGGTTAGGCTCCGGGGCGCTCGCTGGCGCGCGCCGCCCCGTGGTCGCCCGAGCTGGAGCGCTCGCCGGTGCGGGCGCCGCGGCGGGCCGGCCGCTCGCAGGACGGCGTGGGCCGGGCCGGGCCGTGCGCCGCCATGCCAGGCAGGCCCAGCGGCGGCCGGTTGATGGCCGGCATGACGTTGGTCAGCTCCGCGCTGGCCTTGACTTCCGCCCGTTCCTCCGCCTGCTGCTCGTCGACTCTGGCGGTCGCCGCGGTCAGCCGGTCGTTCATCTCCTGCCGCCGCCGGGCCTGGGCCCGCGCCTTGATGAACCGTTCGGCCAGGTAGAGAGCGATTACCGCGACAACGACACCGACAATGAGCAGGCTAGCCATGAATGAGTTTCCGCCATCAGCTCGGAGGTCTTCGGGGATGGCTCCAGACTATGCGAGGCCCGGGCCACGCCGGTGAAGCGGCGCTCTGGTGTCGCTGAGGATCCGGTAAAGAACCGGAATGGCCCGGCCCGGCCCGGGGTGGGCTTCCCGGGCTGGGCCGGGCTGCCGCAGACTGGGCGTACCGGCGGATGGCCCGGGCGGGTGCTGGCGTTAGGTATAGGAGGTCCGTGCGTGTTGTACGTGTTCGGTTTCGAGCGGACAGCGGTGGTGCTCAGCGACCTGTACTTCGTGGACCCGCACCCGATGCCGGGGCAGGAGAGCCCGGAGCACGGCGCCCGGCTGGAGGTCAGGCTGCTCCGGCCCGGGGAGCTGAAGGGATCCATCTACTCGGCCCAGCCGATCGAGATCGGCGAGCTGATCTGGCGGGCTGACCTGCTGGAATCGGTGGATGGGCCAGCGGGCAGCTTCGACCGGACGCACCATCACCCGGTAGTTGAGCACGGCTGGGAGCCGGGGCACCGGGTGTTCGAGCGGGAGCTGTCCGCGTTCCCGGTGGAGTGGGTCGGCGCCAAGCTGGCCGATCTGGACGGGCTGCTGGCCCAGGCGGGCGCGGGCGGCCAGCCGGCCGACGCACGGGACGCGCAGGCCCTGCGCAACTGCCTGCCCGAGGTGCTTAACGCCCTTACCCGGCTGCTCGACCAGGTCCGGGCGGGCGAACTTGGCCGGCCGCCGGGCGAAGAGCCTGTTAACTCAGCCCGCGTGGGCTGGCTCTAACCGGGGTGGCGATTGCAGACTGAGATCGTGCACGATTATGACCTGGTAGTTATCGGTTCTGGTCCCGGCGGGCAGAAAGCGGCCATCGCGGCCGCCAAGCTGGACCGGCGGGTGGCCGTCGTGGAACGGCCCGAGATGATCGGCGGGGTGTGCCTGAACACCGGCACGATCCCGTCCAAGACCATGCGCGAGGCGGTGCTCTACCTGACCGGTCTGGACCAGCGCGAGATGTACGGGCAGAGCTACCGGGTCAAGGACGAGATCACCATCGCCGACCTGGCCAACCGCACCCGGCACGTGGTCAGCCGGGAGACCGACGTGGTGCGCAGCCAGCTCACCCGCAACCGGGTGACGATCCTGTCCGGCACCGGGCGGTTCGCCGACCCGCACACGGTCGAGGTGGACGACGGCCACGGCCGGGTGCGCACGGTGACCGCGGACGCCACCGTGATCGCGGTCGGCACCCGGCCGGCCCGGCCGCCCAGCGTGGCGTTCGACGAGCGCACCATCATCGACTCGGACGGCTGCGTGTACCTGGAGCGGGTGCCGCGGACCATGGTGGTGGCCGGCGCCGGGGTGATCGGCATCGAGTACGCGTCCATGTTCGCCGCGCTGGGCTGCAAGGTGACCGTGGTCGAGCAGCGCGACCGGATGCTGGAGTTCTGCGACCTGGAAGTGGTCGAGGCGCTCAAGTTCCACCTCCGCGACCTGGCCGTGACGTTCCGCTTCGGCGAGACGGTGACCTCGGTGGACGCCCGCGAGGACGGCGCGATCGCCACGCTGGGCAGCGGCAAGAAGATCCCGGCCGAAACCGTGCTGTACTCGGCGGGCCGGCAGGGCGCGACCGACGGCCTCCAGCTCGAGGCGGCCGGGCTGAAGGCGGACAAGCGCGGCCGGATCTCGGTGGACGAGTTCTACCGCACCGAGGTGCCGCACATCTACGCGGTCGGCGACGTCATCGGGTTCCCCGCGCTGGCCGCCACCTCGATGGAGCAGGGCCGGCTGGCCGCGCACCACGCCTGCGGCGAGCCGGTGCACACCGCGCAGCTGCTGCAGCCGATCGGCATCTACAGCATCCCGGAAATCAGCTTCATCGGCCGGACCGAGGACCAGCTCACCGCGGACTGCGTGCCGTTCGAGGTCGGCGTGTCCCGGTACCGGGAGCTGGCCCGCGGCCAGATCATCGGCGACTCGTACGGCGTGCTCAAGCTGCTCGTCTCCCCGGAGGATCACACGCTGCTGGGGGTGCATGTGTTCGGCACCGGCGCCACCGAGCTGGTGCATATCGGCCAGGCCGTGATGGGCTGCGGCGGCACCGTCGACTACCTGGTGGACGCGGTGTTCAACTACCCGACGCTGGCCGAGTCGTACAAGGTGGCGGCGCTGGACGCGACCAACAAGATGCGCCTGGTAGAGCGCTTTGCCGACTGAGACTCTGCTGGCCCGGGGGGACGACCCCCCGGGCGGCGTGCCGCCGCTCGGCGCGGAGCGGCGATCGGGAGGTCCGGGCCGTGGGCGGGGCGACACATACACTGGCCGGGTGCCTGAACTCGATGACCCCTTTGCCCAGCTGACCGGGTCGCTGGCCGGGACCGTCCGGATGCGGCTGGAGGTCGTGGCGAACGACCTGCTCACCCCGCATATGCAGCGGCTCGTGCTGACCGCCCCGGAGCTGGCCTCCTTTAGTTACCAGCCGGGCCAGGACGTCATGCTGATGGTGGCGGTGGACGGCAACCGGCCGCTGCGCCGCCGGTACACCATCCGGGACCTGGACCCGGCCCGGCAGCGGCTGACCATGGACATCGTCCGGCACGGCAACGGCCCTGGCGAGACCTGGGTGCGCGCCGCGCGGCCGGGCGACACGATTGAGGGCATCGGGCCCCGGGGCAAGATCTTCCCGGCGCCGGACGCGGACTGGCACCTGTTCGCCGCGGACGAGTCCGGGCTGGCCGCGGTGTTCGCGATGGTGGGCGCGCTGCCCGCCGG
>DASXIN010000040.1:0-70576 GCA_036497945.1 Streptosporangiaceae bacterium
CGGGTCCTTGCCGCGGCGGCTTGCCGCCGCTCGGCGCGGCGTGGCGATCGGGGGGTTCCGGGGGGTCGTCCCCCCGGACCGGCTCTGTCAGCAGCCTGGTGACCATCCGCACCGCGTCGTCCACAGCGGCCGCCACCGGCGCGCTCAGCCCGATGCCCTCTTCCAGGGTGGCCGGTTCACAGCCCACCACCAGCACCCGCCCGGCGTCCGCGCCCAGCGTCCCGGCCAGGCTGAGCACCAGGTCGGGCTGCATACCGTGCGCGTTGAGCAGGCTCAGGACTTCCAGTCCGGGAGGGTGCCCCCCCGGATCCCCCTGATCGGCGCTGCGCGCCGAGGCCGGCTCAGCCGGCCGGGGCTCCGGGCCTGGCTCGGGCTCGATCAGGTAGACGGTGCCCGGCTGGCCGCCGCGCTGGGTGGTGTCCACCAGGATGGTGCTGTCGAACCCCTCGGCCAGGTCGTAGGCGAGGTGCATGCCGCGGATGCCGTAGTCGGTGACCCGAACCCCGTCGGGCAGCTCGTAACGGGCCAGCCGCCGGGCTACCTCCACCCCGAAGCCGTCGTCGCTGAGGAAGATGTTGCCCAGACAGGCGACCAGGGTCCGGCCGGTCTGCCCGCCACTCACCGGGCATCACCCAGGGTCCGCACGGTGAGTTCCCAGAGCAGGTGGTAGATAGTGGTCTGGGCTTCCTGGATCCGGTGCACCGAAGTCGACGGCGCGACGAACAGGAAGTCGAGGCTGTCCAGTTCGGCCATCTTCCCGCCGTCGTAGCCCGCGATGCCCACGGTGAGCAGGCCGCGCCGCGTCGCCTCGTCCAGGGCGCGCAGCAGGTTCTCCGAATTCCCGCTGGTGGACAGGCCGACCGCGATGTCCTGCGGCTGCCCGAGGGCGGCGATCTGCCGGGCGAAGACCACCTCGACGCCGATGTCATTGCACAGCGCGGTGATCACCGCAGTGTCGTTGGCCAGGCAGAATGCGGGCAGCGGCCGTTCACCGGCGCCCGGGTCGAGGAACAGCGAGGCCAGTTCCTGCGCGTCGGTGGCGCTGCCGCCGTTGCCGAACGCAAGCACCCGGCCGCCCGCGGCGAACCGGGCGGCCATCGCCTCGGCGCAGGCGATCAGCCGGACGGCGTCTCGCCCGGCGATGGCTGTCCGCAGCTCGATGATCTCGGCCGCCTTGGCCGCCGTGGACTGGCGGACCTCGGCCAGCACCGCGTCCAGGCCGGACTGCTCCCCGGCGTACAGGAACGGGTAGAGCGCCGCCATCTCGGCCGCGCCGGCCGCGCTGTCCTGGCTGCCCCGGCTGGCCGTCACGGGTCGGTCACCACCCCGATGGCCTCACCCGCGTGCACCAGGATGGTGTCCCCGACCGCCGCGGTGACCAGGGCGACACTGACCTCTTCCTGGCCCGCGCCGGTGTCCACCAGGGCCAGCCCATCCGGCAGCAGCTTGGCCACCCGGACCTGCACCGCGGTGTCCGAGCAGGTGATGCACACGTCGCCGGTGCAGTGCTCAGCAGGCTTCATGCCACCACCGCGGGGCCAAGCACGCCGGGCTGCTCGAAGAATACGTGCACCAGTTCCCACAGCACGTGATAGGCGGTCACCTGTACCTCCTTGACGACCCGCGGGTCGGCCGCCGTCGTCGCGATGAGGTGATCCACGGCCGGGCTGCTGCCGATGGTGCCGCCGCCCGCCCCGGCCAGCGCGATCGTCAGCATGCCTATGCCATGCGCGGTGAGCAGCCCGTTCAGCACGCTTTCCGAGTTCCCGTCGGCCGAGATGCCCAGCGCGATGTCGGCCGGTGCGGCCAGGTAGCGGAGTTGGTGCGCGAAGATCGCGCCCAGGCCGTCCCGCTCGGCGACGCCGGTCACCGTGGCCACGTCCGCGGTCAGCGAGATGGCCGGCAGGGCCCGCTTGCCGACGATCACCGGGTGCATGAACTCCACCGCCACATGCTGGCCGTCGGGGCAGGACGCCCCGGCGCCGAACACGACGAGCTTGCCCCCGGAATGGAAGCGGACCGCCATGTCATGGCAGGCAGCCGCCACTGTGCCCGCGTGCTCCGCGAACTCCCTGAGCGGGGCCGTCCGGCGGTCGAACAACCTGGCGACGTCATCGTCCCGCAATGGCGCCGGCGGCACTGTGGTCATGTCCTGGGGGTCACTTCCTCCGCTCTGTTGCGCCGCTTTCTCGCGGGAGAGTCTCAGGCCGTGTCGTCTCCCGGCGCCGGAATCGTGACCTCGACCTCGACATCGACCGTGTCACGGACCTTCAGCGCACCGAAGAACGCGGTGTACGGCTTGATCCCGTAGGCCGACTGTACGACCGTCCCCGTACCCAGGTACGTACCCATCTCACTCTGGACTACATGGAGCCGGAACGGCCGGGACACCCCCCGCAAGGTCAGGTTCCCCTCGATGACCCCGCTCTCAGCACCGATCTCGAACCGGTTCGCGGTGAATACCGCCTCCGGGTGCCGTTCGGTGGACAGCAGGCGGCGCGCGGTGGTGGCGATCTCACGCCGGTCACGGTCGGTCAGCGGCTTGAGGCCGCCCGAGCCGTCCCGGACGCTGAGCGCCCCGATGTCGATATGCACCTCGAGCGTTTCGGGGGCCTTGTCGTCGTCCACGGTGAGCTCGCCCGACCAGTTGGGCAGGTCAATGATCAAGTCATGCCCGGCGGTGGCAGCCAGTCCATCGCGGTATGTGCGCAGGACAATCCGGCCGCTCTTCGTGCCCAGCCGGTAGCGTCCCGTAGGAACTGCCATGGCAGAACCGTAGGACACATGTGGGGGGACGTCCAGCCCAAACAAAGGGACAGGTCTGACCTGTCGGGTTAATGAGATACGAGTGACGCAGCATGTCGGCTGTTACCGCACCGGGCAGACCTCGCCGGGGAGGCCTGCCGAGCCGGCGTTTGGCGCGAAGCGGCGATCGGGGTCCAGGGGGTCGTCCCCCGGACTAACTAAACGGCAGCTCGCCGAAGAGTTCCTGGATGCGGCGCAGGTCGCGGAGCCGTGGCTCGGTCTCCCC
This sequence comes from Streptosporangiaceae bacterium, assembly GCA_036497945.1. GTDB lineage: Bacteria > Actinomycetota > Actinomycetes > Streptosporangiales > Streptosporangiaceae > RYN-230. The sequence continues at coordinate 3,032 of DASXIN010000040.1, forward strand.
GCCGACCCAGCGGCCCACCGTCTTGACCGAAACCCCCAGCTGCCGGGCGGCCGCCTCCTGGGTCAGCCCCTCCCGGCGCAGCGCGGTGGACATCCAGTCGGCGAACGTGGCAGGCCGGCCGGCGTCGTCGGCCATCGCGGCCGGGGCGGTGGCGGGCGCGCTGACCGGCCCGGCGCTGGCCGCCGCGGCCCGCGGCGCGACCGCGACGTTCCGGTTCACCAGCTCCGCTGGCGGCTGGTTGGAGTGCAGCACGTCGACCTCGACATGCTCCGGGAAGATGCGGAACGAGACCTGGATCGCACCGGTCGGCCCGGCCGCGTCCAGCAGGGCGCGGAACACGGTCTCGCCGACCTCCCGGTTGCCCTCCTCGGTCAGCGGCGATTCCGCCAGGCAGCGCCGGACGAAGTCGCGGATCTCCGGGATCCAGGATGGCCGGGCAGGGAAGGTCTGCGACAGAACCACCACGGGGACGACCTCGATCGGCCCATCCGCATGCCCGTTGCCCAGCTCAGGCACTCGTATATCTCCCTTACCAACTGCAGGCCGCAACTCAGTCAGCCTGAACACAGCGTACGCGTCAATACGACGCAGCGTGCTAACGGAACGGCGGCTTTAGCCCATTGTGCCAGGTGATGCGCATGGTCAGCCGATCGTCGTGGCCAAGTCTGTCTCGTTGGCCAGACAGATCTGTCCGGCAACCTGCCGCTACCATCTTGATACGCATGGTGGAGGGGTTTAGCATGACGGCACCTGCGCATGATGCAGGTGAGGCCGGTCATGACCCATTTCCCTGGCGTTGACACGCGCACCTCGGTCCTGGCCGTCCGGCGGTCTGTGGGGCCCGCCAGACGGCTGATTCCCGGTGTCAGTCCGTCGCAGCCAGCCGCTGCGTTGCGGCGCACGCCCGCACCGGCACCCGCGTCCCCGGATCACAGTGAGTCTCCGAACCACAGCGAGGGGGTGGCTGGGCAATGGCCACAGCCGCAGAAGCCAGCGACACATCGGCGGGCTCGGCCACTGAGCCGCTCGTGCACATTCTCTGGATGAACGGAGGACTCGGCTGTGACGGGGATTCGGTCGCGCTGACCGCGGCCACCCAGCCAAGCATCGAGGAAATCGTCCTGGGGGCGCTGCCCGGGCTGCCCAAGATCGCGGTGCACTGGCCGCTGATCGACTTCGAGTGCGGGCCCGAGCAGGGGGCGGACAACTTCATCGAGTGGTGGCACAAGGCGGACCGCGGCGAACTGGACCCGTTCGTCCTGGTCGTGGAGGGCTCGATCCCCAACGAGGCGATCAAGTCCGAGGGGTACTGGTGCGGGTTCGGCAACAACCAGGCCACCGGGCAGCCGATGACGACCAATGAATGGCTGGACCGGCTCGCACCCAAGGCAACCGCGATCCTGGCCGCCGGGACCTGTGCCACCTACGGCGGTATTCACGCCATGGCCGGCAACCCGACCGGCGCCATGGGCGTGCCCGACTACCTGGGCTGGGACTGGCGGTCCAAGGCGGGCCTGCCGATCGTCTGCGTGCCTGGCTGCCCGACGCATCCGGACAACCTGTCCGAGACCATCCTCTACCTGCTGTACCAGGTGGCCGGGCAGGCCCCGATGATCCCGCTGGACGAGGCGCTCCGGCCCAACTGGCTGTTCGGCGCCACCGTGCACGAAGGCTGTGACCGGGCCGGCTACTACGAGCAGGGCGACTTCGCGGCCGAGTACGGCTCGCCCAAGTGCCTGGTCAAGCTGGGCTGCTGGGGGCCGGTGGTGAAGTGCAACGTGCCCAAGCGGGGCTGGATCAACGGCGTCGGCGGCTGCCCCAATGTGGGTGGCATCTGCATCGCCTGCACGATGCCCGGCTTCCCGGACAAGTTCATGCCGTTCATGGACGAGCCGCCGGGCGCGCGGGTGTCCACCACGGCGTCCACGCTCTACGGGACGGTGATCCGTACCCTCCGCGGCTTCACCGCCAAGACCGCCGACGAAGAGCCCAAGTGGCGGAAGAATGGCAACGACCTGCTCACTGGCTACCAGAAGCCCTGGTGACCGGCAGTACCCGGTAGTACCGACAAGCGCCCGCCCGCGGGCAGGGCGCCGGCCAGCAGCGAGAGGGATGAGCGATGACTACTGCCGAGGACACCGGCCTCGTCGAGATGAACTGGGATCCCATCACGCGGATCGTGGGCAGCCTGGGCATCTACACCAAGATCGACTTCAAGCAGAAGCGGGTCGTCGAGTGCTACAGCACCTCGTCGATCTTCCGTGGCTACAGCATCTTCATGAAGGGCAAGGACCCGCGGGACGCGCACTTCATCACCAGCCGCATCTGCGGCATCTGCGGGGACAACCACGCCACCTGCTCGGTCTACAACCAGAACATGGCCTACGGGGTACGCCCGCCGCACCTCGGCGAGTGGATCATCAACCTGGGTGAGGCCGCCGAGTACATGTTCGACCACAACATCTTCCAGGAGAACCTGGTCGGGGTGGACTTCTGCGAAAGGATGGTCGGCGAGACCAACCCCGGCGTGCTGGAGCGCGCGAACAGCACCGAGGCCCCGCACGCGGGTGATCACGGCTACCGGACCATCGGCGACATCATGCGCGCGCTGAACCCGCTGGAAGGCGACTTCTACCGGGAGGCGCTCCAGGTCAGCCGATCCACCCGGGAGATGTTCTGCCTGATGGAAGGGCGCCACGTGCACCCGTCCACGCTGTACCCGGGCGGGGTGGGCACCACTGCGACGGTCCAGCTGTTCACCGACTACCTGACCCGGCTGATGCGCTACGTGGAGTTCATGAAGCGCGTGGTGCCGCTGCACAACGACCTGTTCGACTTCTTCTACGAGGCGCTGCCCGGGTACGAGGAAGTCGGCCGCCGGCGCGCCGACCTGGTCTGCTGGGGCAGCCTGAACGACCCCGAGTACTGCGACTTCCGCTACGACCACATGACCGACTGGGGCCGGAAGATGTTTGTCAGCCCCGGCGTCATCCGGGACGGGCAACTGCTCACCAACGACCTGGTGGACATCAACCTGGGCATCCGCATCCTGCTCGGCAGCTCCTATTACGAGGACTGGGAAGACCAGGAGATGTTCGTGACCCGCGACCCGCTGGGCAACCCGGTGGACCGCAGGCACCCGTGGAACCAGCACACGATCCCCCGGCCGGCCAAGCGTGACTTCGACAGCAAGTACAGCTGGGTGATGTCACCACGCTGGTTCGACGGCACCAACTACCTGGCCGCGGACACCGGCGGCGGCCCGATCGCCCGGCTGTGGGCCACCGCGCTGGGCGGCCTGGTCGACTTCGGCTACGTCAAGTCCACCGGGCACAGCGTGCTGATCAACCTGCCGCGCACGGTCACCAAGCCGGAGGTCACCTTCGAGTGGACGATACCCACCGACAAGGAAGGCAAGCCGCTATCCAACGCGATCGAGCGGGACCGGGCGCGGACTTACTTCCAGGCCTACGCGGCGGCCTGCGCGCTGCACTTCATGGAGAAGGCGCTGGCCGAGGTGCGCGCCGGGCGCACCAAGACCTGGGAGCCGTTCGAGGTCCCGGACGAGGCCAACAGCTGTGGCTTCACCGAGGCGGTGCGCGGCGTGCTGTCGCACCACATGGTGATCCGGGACGGGAAGATCGCGAACTATCACCCGTACCCGCCCACGCCGTGGAACGCCAGCGTCCGGGACAGCTACGGCACGCCCGGGCCGTACGAGGACGCGGTGCAGAACACACCGATCTTCGAGGAGAACCCGCCGGACAACTTCAAGGGCATCGACATCATGCGGGCCGTCCGCAGCTTCGACCCCTGCCTGCCCTGCGGCGTGCACATGTACCTCGGCAACGGGAAGGTCCTGGAGAAGGTGCACTCGCCGATGACTGCCACCCTGGCCACCTGATGGCCGACGCGCGCCAGGTCGGGGCCCGGGTCGAGGAGTTGCTCGGTGTCCTGCAATCCGAGGGCGGGGAGGCGACCGCCCGGGCCGCCGAGGAACTGGTCCGGCTGCTGCTCGGCTTGTACGGCGACGGGCTCCGGCACATCATGTCCGCGCTCCGCGCCGAAGGCGAGGCGGGCGCGGACATCCTGGACCGGCTGCTGGCCGACCCGCTGGTGGAGAGCCTGTTGCTGCTGCACGACCTGCACCCGCTGGATGTGGACGCCCGCATTCAGCGGGCGCTCGACGAGGTGCGTCCCTACCTGGGCTCGCACGCGGGCGGCGTGCAATACCTCGGCGTCACCGAGGAGGGGGTGGCCCGGCTCCGGCTGGAGGGTAGCTGCCACGGCTGCCCGTCCTCCACGGTGACCGTGCAGCTGGCCCTGAAGGGCGCGGTGGAGGACGCGGCACCAGAAGTGACCGAGGTCGTGGTGGAGGGGATGACCTCGGCCGGGGCGGGCCCGCTGCTGCAGATCGGCAGTCGGCCGCCGGGCCCGGCCTCCGGAGTTGCCGCGGACCGCCAGCCCAGTGCGACAGGGGACCTGCCGGGTGGTGCGTCCTGGGTCACCCTGCCGGACATCGGGCCGCCGAGCAGCAAGCCGGTCAGCACTTTCGCGGCCGGCGTGCCGGTGCTGGTCTGCGCGGTCCGCGGCACGCTCTACGCCTACCGGGACGCCTGCGCGGTGTGCGCGGGCTCGCTGGCCGACGGGACCCTCACCGTGGGCGAGCTGGCCTGCGCCAGCTGCGGCACCCGGTATGACGTGCGCGCGGCCGGTCGGAGCACCGGCGACCCCGCGGCCCACCTCGACCCGCTGCCGCTGCTGGCCGACAGTCAGGGCGTGCGGGTCGCGGTGGCCACCCAGCAGGAGGCGATTCGGTCGTGAGCCGGCCGTCCGGGCTGCGCCGGTTTGCCGTGCCGCCGCAGCAGGCCGCAGCCCGGCCGGCGGCGGCCACGCCCCAGCCACCCCCGGCCGCTCCCGGGCCAGCTGGGGTGGGCCAGCCGGGCGGGGCCGGCGAGGAGCACTGCGAGTTCTGCGCGACCGCGATCCCGGCCGGACACGGTCACGTGGCCGACCTGGAACAGTCCAGCCTGATGTGCGCCTGCCGGGCCTGCTATCTGCTGTTCACCCAGGCCGGCGCGGGCCGGGCCCGCTACCGCAGCGTGCCGGACCGGTACCTGCGCGACCCGGACCGCGTGCTCAGCACGGCCGAGTGGGATGAGCTGCAGATTCCGGTCGGGCTGGCGTTCTTCTTGTACCGCTCGGAACCCGGCGAGCTGGGCTGCTTCTACCCAAGCCCGGCCGGCGCCACCGAGTGCGCGCTGGACCTACCCGCCTGGCAGCAGCTGGCCGCCGCGCACCCGCTGCTGGGCCAGGCCGAGCCGGACGTGGAAGCCGTACTCATCAGCCAGGACAAGTCAGGTGGCGTCGAGTACTTCATCGTGCCGGTAGACGCCTGCTACGAGCTGGCCGGGCGGATGCGGATGCTGTGGCGCGGCTTCGACGGCGGCACCGAGGCCCGGCAGAGCATCGCGGAGTTCCTGGCCGGTGTCCGGAAGCGGGCCAGGGACGCCCCGCGGGATCTCGGCCATGGCTGAGCTCGTGTTCGACTGCATCGGCGCCCGACCGGAGCGTTATGCGGTCGTTCCGTCGTTCAGTTTGGCGCTGCGCATCAGCGAGACAAGCGGGCAGCAGGTGGACGCGATCGCGCTGCGCGTCCAGCTCCGCATCGAACCATTCCGGCGCGGCTATTCCGACGCCGAGGCGGATCGGCTGCACGACCTGTTCGGCGAGCGGCAGCGCTGGTCGGACACGCTCAAGCCACTCCAGTTCGCGATGATCTCCACCATGGTGCCCGGGTTTACCGGCAGCATCGAAATTGACCTTCCGGTGCCGTTCAGCTACGACCTGCAGATCGCCTCGACGCGGTATTTCAGCTCGCTGGACGATGGCGAGATCCCGCTGCTGCTGCTGTTCAGCGGCACCATTTTCGGCCAGGCAGATGGGCGGCTCCAGGTGCAGCAGGTGCCGTGGAGCAAGGAGACCACGTTCCGGCTGCCGGTCAGCCTGTGGCGCGAGGTGGTGGACGTGCACTTCCCGGACGCAGCCTGGATCACGATGAGCCGCCACACCCTGGATGAGCTGATCCGGTTCAAGACCCGTCATGCGCTGCCCACCTGGGATGCCACCGTGGCGGCGCTGCTCGCCGAGGCTGGCCGGGAGGAGTTATGACGGAGCGGGATCAGGCTGCCCTGGACCATGCTCGGCAGGTGGCCGACGCCATCCTCTACGAGGGTTACCTGCTCTACCCCTACCGGGCCTCGGCGCAGAAGAACCAGGACCGGTTCCAGTTCGGCGTGCTCATGCCGCCGGCCTACGCGCAGGTCGACCCGGGGGAGCCGGCCGCCAGCCAGACCGAGTGCATCCTGGACGGCAAGGCCGCCACCGAGCTGACCGTGACCGTCCGGTTCCTCCAGCTGCAGCGGCGCACGGTACGCGCCGCGCCAGACTGGGCCGAGGTCGGGTCGCTGCGGGTGGGCGGCACCGAGTACGCGCCATGGGATGAGGCGGCCGAACGCGACCAGCAGGTCACCGCCCCGGTCAGCGAGCTGCTGGCCGGCGGGGTCGAGGTTCCGTTCACCGTGCCCGGCGGAGTGGACGAGGAGAACCTGACCGGGCCAGACGGGCATCTAGCCGGCCGGCTGGTGCGCCGCCGCGAGCCCTTGTCCGCGGTGATCCGGCTGACCGCGGAACGGCTGCCCGGGCCGTATGGCGCGCTCCGGGTCCGGCTGGTGCTGGCCAACGCTACCGAGCCGGTCCGGCCACTCGCCCGGCGCGCCGACGGACTGCCGTTCGCCCTGGTCGCCGCTCACTCGCTGATCTCCGTCCCTGGCGGCCGGTTCCTGTCCATGACCGATCCGCCGGAGTGGGCCGCGCCCGCGGTGAGCGGCTGCGTGAACACCGGCACGTGGCCCGTCCTGGGCGGGCCGGCCGGCTGCGCCGAGCTGATCCTGTCCTCACCGATCATCCTGTACGACCATCCGGAGATCGCCGCGGAGAGTGCGGGCCAGCTGTACGACTCCACCGAGATCGACGAGATCCTCACCCTGCGCACGTTGGCCCTGACCGACGCGGAGAAGCAGGAGGCCCGGGCCACCGATCCGCGGGCCGCCGAGCTGCTGGACCGGCTCGACGACCTGCCGCCCGAGATGCTGGAGCGGATGCACGGCGCCATCCGCTATCTCCGGCCGGTCGGCGGTACGACGGCACCCGAGCCGGCTGGGCCGGCGCCAGATCCGGCCATCGGCGGGCAGGCACCCTGGTGGGACCCGGGCATGGACCAGTCGGTGTCCCCGGAGACCGACCACGTGGTCATCGCAGGGGTCAAGGTGGCCAGGGGCAGCCGGGTGCGGATGTGCCCGGGCCGCCGCCGGGCCGACGCGCAGGATCTCTTCCTGGCCGGCCGGACCGCGCAGGTCGAGGCGGTGCTGTTCGACGTGGACGGCCAGGTGCACCTGGCTCTGCTCCCGGACGACGACCCTGCCGCCGACCTACAGCGCAGCCACGGCAGGTTCCTGTACTTCGGCCCGGACGAAGTAGAGCCCCTTAGGGCCACGAGCTAACCAGGCAACTCATCCATCTGGCAGAGGAGGACCAGGATGATCGGCAGGCTCGTCAAGGCAGGGGTGGTGGCCGTGCTTCTCACGGTGCTCATCCAGTCGCTTCCCGACATCAAGCGCTATCTCGAACTGCGCGAGATGTAGCCCTCGCGCACGGCCCGACAAGGCAGGCAGAACTATGGAAACGATCATCGGGTTCATTGCCGGCTACCTGACCGGCATGAGCGAGGGACGGGACGGCTTGAAACGGGCCCGCGCCTCGCTGGAGGCGATCAGGAACTCACCTGAGGTCCGCCGCCTCATGTCAGATGCCGTCACCGTGGCGCAAGGCGTGGCAGGCCGCGCGGCTAAGGGCGGGCTGAGCAGCACCGTCAGCAGCGTGGCGGAAATGATCGCCAGCCGGGCAGCCGGGCGCGACCAGCACGCCGCCTGACCGCCCGGCCGAAGCCACCATCGGGGCGCCGCGCGGCGTGACCCCGCCGCCGGCCGCCCGCTAGCCGGGGGGCGGCACGACCTGGACTTTCCCGGCCTGTAGTCCTATATGCATGGCTATGTCAGGCATGTCCTTCCGCCCGAGGCGAGCCGGGTCGTAGGCCGGCCGTGCTGAAGAAGCCCCCGCGCGTCCCCGCCAAGGCCATGCCACCGCCCTGGCTGGTCGAGGTGGTCCGGCCTGTTCCGGCGCCCCCGCCGTGGGGTGCGATGCTGCGCGCCGCGCTGGCCGTCTGCGGCCCGCTGGCGCTCGGCTACATCCTCGGCAGCCAGCCGGCTGGCCTGCTCGGCGCGATGGGTGGCCTGCTCGGCGCGGTGGTGGACCGCGGCGGCACGTACCCGGCCCGGATCAAGCGGGTCGCCACCGCGGGGGTCTTCGGCGGCGCCACCGGGCTGCTGCTCGGCATGCTGGTGCACGGCCGCGGCTGGCTGGCCGTGCTGGTGCTGGTGCTGGTGGCCGGCCTGTCCGCGGTGCTGTCCGTGGCCGGGGCCACCGCGGCCATCACCAGCCTGCAACTGCTCGTCTACACCATCCTCGGCACCGGCCCGCTGGGCGCGCTGCGGCCCTGGTGGTGGCCGCCCGCCCTGCTGCTGGCCGGCCTGGCCTGGTCGCTGCTGCTGTTGCTGCCCGGCTGGCTGGCCAGTCCACTGGCTGCGGAGCAGCGCAGCACCGCAGCCGTCTACCGGGCCATCGCCGGCGCGCTGCGTGCCGCCGGGACGCCGGAATTCGCCACCGCGCACCAGCAGGTGGTGGCCGCGCTGAACGCCGCTTGGGACGACCTCGCCTCGCGCCGCGCGCGGACCAGCGGGAAGGACCCCGGGCTGGTCCGGATCGCCGCGCTGCTCAACCTGACCCACCCGCTCACCGAAGCCGCAGTGACCGCGGTGCAGGAAGGGGTACAGGTCGCGCCAGAGACCCTCGACGCGATGGACGGGATTGCCGACACGCTCCAGTTCGGCACGCCGGTGCCCGCGCCGCCGCCGGTGACCGGGCGCAGCCCGGGCGAGCGTGCGCTGGCCGCCGCCGTGGCCACCGCGGCCGATGTGCTGGCCGGCCGGCGCCGGCCCGGCCGCATGGCCAGGGTGCCGCGGCCGGGTCTCCGGACCCGCGTACACGACATGGTCGACGAGACAGTGGGCGGCCGGCTGACCCGGATCTTCGCGCTGCGGCTGATGGCGTCGGTCGGGGTGGCCGCCGCGATCAGCGAGACCATCGCGCCGCCACGCTCGTACTGGGTGGTGCTGACCGTGGCCATCGTGCTCCGCCCCGATCTGGGCTCGGTATTCGCCCGCGCGCTGCAGCGCGGCATCGGGACCGTGGTCGGCGCCGTCCTGGGCGCGGTCATCCTGGTCCTGATACCCGGCGGGCCGCTGCTGCTGATCCCGTGCGCTCTGTTTGCCGCGCTGCTGCCCTACGGCCGGGACCGGAACTGGGGGCTGTTCAGCACGTTCCTGACCCCGCTGGTGGTGCTACTCATCGACTTGCTGCACCGGGTCGGCTGGTCGCTGGCCGTGGACCGGCTCATCGACACGCTGGTCGGCTGCGCCATCGTGCTGCTGGTGGGATATGCGCCGTGGCCATCGAGCTGGCACGCTCACCTGCCGCAGCAGTTGGCCACCACGCTCGATATGGTGACCCGGTACACGGACCAGGCACTGCTCGGTGCGACCGGCCGTTCCGCGCTCCGGCGGGACACCTACCGGGCCCTCTCTGACCTCCGCGCGGAGTTCCAGCGGACCATGGCAGAGCCTCCGTCAGTGAGCAGGCGGGCCGCCAGGTTGTGGCCGGCCCTGATTGGCCTGGAGCATGTCATGGACATGGTGATCGCTACATCGGTGCACGCAGAGCAAGCTGGCTGGCGGCCCTCGGGCGCGGACCGGAAACTGCTCGTGGATGCGCTGCACGCGATGGCGGAGAGCATCCGGGCCGGCCGGCCGCCGGCCGCCAAACCCCTGCCGTACCGCGAGGAACTGCGGCCGGTGGCCGACGCCATCCGGGATCTCCAGCGGCTGCTGGCCGGCGACCGCCCGGCCTAGGAGTGAGCGTGCCGGCAGACTGGCGGACCACCGCCCGGGACGGGCTGGTCGTACTGCTCACCGTGACCACAGGTGCGGTGGACGCGGCCTCGTTCCTGTACCTGGGCCACGTGTTCTGCAGCGTGATCACCGGGACCATGGTGCTGCTCGGCGTCTCGGTCGGCACCCATGACCCGGCGCTGGCGCTGAACTGCGGAGTGGCCCTGGTCAGCTACATCGTGGGGGTGGTAGCGGGGACGCCGCTGGCGGTCCGCCGGGCGGGCCGCTGGCTGGAGGGCTGGCCGGTGCGCCGCTGGCACCGGGCCACCAAGCACCACGAGATCTGGCCGTCCTGGCTCACCGTCGCGCTGGCCGTGGAGTTCTGCCTGCTGGCCCTGTTCTCCCTGGGCTGGGAACTGACCAGCGGGCGGCCGTCGGGCGTGGCGCAGCGGCTGCTGCTGGCCGCCGCCGGGGTGGGCATGGGCATCCAGGCCGCATCCATCCGCCAGCTGGGCGAGGTATCCACCACCTACCTGACCGGCACGCTGACCGGGTTGATCTCCGCGCTGGCCACCGGCCGGACGCCCGAGGGGCTGCGCCGCAGCCTGGGCATCTTCGCCGCGCTGGTGACCGGTGCGATCCTCTCGGCGCTTATCACGATGTACCAGCCCGCACTGCTGCCGATCGTGGTCCTGGCGCCGATCGCGCTGGTCGTCTGGCTGGCGTCGGCCCGGTTCGGGCCGCGCCCGGCCGCCGACCAGGACAGCCAGGACAGCCAGGACAGCCCGTCCTAGCCCGCGTCCGGGGCTGGCCGCCTCCGGTCAGCTAGATAACCGGCCACCACCATGATGCCCAGCGCGCCGGCCGGCGGCAGCGTGACCAGCCCGGGCAGCTGGTACCGCCAGCTGAACTCGAAGAAGTCCGAGGCGAGCAGGACCGCGACCGCGCTGGCCATGGTGAGCAGGCAGGCCTCCGCCGTGGCGCGCCGCTCGGCACTGGCCCGGCGGCGCAGCAGCCCAGCGCAGCCGGCCAGCCCGGCCACCGTGGCCAGCAGGAACAGCGGGCCGGGCGTGTACCCCCCGGTCAGCTGGTAACTGCGCAGGAAGCCGGCCAGCCCAGCGTCCACCGCGGGCCGGTCGGCGTACCGATGGCCGGCCTGGATCACCCTGGCCTTGCCCGCCGGGGTGAGGTGGACGAACTGCAGCCGCCCGTGCTGCAGGCTGATGTACGGCGGATAGACCGGGTAGTCGTGCTGGAACTGCCACCGGGTAATAGACACGTCGCCCCGGGCCTTCACCCGGCGCAGCGCGAACAGCTTGACCGAGTCCCTGCCCCACGCCGCGGCCACCCGGAACGGCTGCTGCACCAGCACCTGGCGGCTGAAGCCGTCGGCGAACGTGATGTGCGGCACGCCCTTGGGCGGGACGGCCGTCTTGATCGGCGATCCGGCACCGTGGTCCAGCCAGTCCGGGCCCAGCACCTGCTGCCGGTGCGGCGGGCAGAGCGGGCGCTGGTAGCGCGGCAGGGTGAGCGTGGCACAGTCGGCCGCCGCGGCGGTCCGCCCGTAGATCGTGCCGGCCGCGTACGGGGCCAGCGCGAAGTGCTTGATGGTCACGTAGTTGCGGTAGCTGATGAACAGGATGGGCAGCGCGAACGCGGCGGCCAGCGCCACCGCCTGCACCAGTTTGCGCCGCCAGCCAGCCGCCGCGACCAGGAGATAGAGCAGGGCGGGCAGGATGAAGATCTCACCGACCTGCCGCACGGTGGCCGACGCGCCCAGGGCCAGCCCGCCCACCAGCACCAGGGCGGTCGGTGGCCGCCGCTCCCAGAGCAGGGCGGCCAGGCCCGCCACGATCAGCACCTCGAACGTGGTGTCCGGCATGATCGACTGCTCGATCTGCAGCTGGTACGCGTCCAGCAGCAGCGGTGCGGTAGCCAGCGCGGCCAGCCAGTTCGGCACCCCGCGGCGGCGCAGCACCAGGTACAGCACGACGGCCATGGCCAGCCCGGCCAGGTGCTGCAGCGCCGCCACCATGGCCAGCGTGCCCACCTTGAGGAACGCCTGCAGCATCAGCTGGTACCCCGGCGGGTCGTTGCCCGGGTAGGCGCCGAACAGGTACTTGATCGAGTCGATGTAGACCAGGGCCGGCCGGTACGCGAGCTGGGTCACCACCCGCAGCGCCAGGCCCGCGGCCAGCAGGATGACGATTAGCCAGTGCCGCCGCAGCGCGGCGGCCAGCCCGCCCAGGCGGCCGGGGCCGGCCCGGGCGGTAGCTCCGGCCCGCGGGTCGGCCGGATCGGCGCGGACCCGGGCAGGAATCGCTCGCATGGCCCCCCCGGAAGCTTTTTGTAAGCGTAACGGAACTCTTGGTAACTCCGGCAGCAGCCTAGCGGCCCGGCCCCTGTCCGCCGCGCCAGCCGGGCCGGCCAGCTAGCCGGACGCTGGCACCACCCAGGCTGTCAGTCCTCGTGCCTAGCATCTCCCCATGCCCGTCACGCTCACGCACCCGGGGTCGGAGTCCTGGGCGTCGCTGCGTGCCCAGGTCAGGCTGCAGGCGGCCGGGCTGGCCACGCCGCGGCCGCCGGGGCCGGGGCAATGCCGCACCTGCCGCGGCCCGGCCCAGGGCGGCTACACCCGCTGCTTCCAGTGCGGCCTGCACGCCGAGACCGCCCCGGGCAGCCTGGCCGACGTCGCGGTCCCGGTCGCTTACGCGCCCAAGGGCGGCCGCCTGGCCCGGCAGCTGTGGCAGTACAAGTCCGGGCAGTCCGGGGCGCAGCGCCTGCTCCGCGCGCTGCTCCTTGTTTTCCTGCGCGATCATGGGCCGTGCGTGTGGCGCGGCGCCGCGATGCCGCCGCCCAGCCACGTCGCCGTGGTGCCCAGCGGCCGCGGCCGGCCAGGCCCGCACCCGCTGGCCGCCCTGATCCGGCCCTACCTGGCGCTGCCCTGGGCTGGGCTGGCCGTGGCCGACGCCCCGGGCGGCCCGGGCGGCCACGACCTCGATCCGGGCCGGTTCCGGGCCACCGGCCCGCTGCCCGGCGCCGCCGTGCTGCTGCTCGACGACACCTGGACGTCCGGCGGCAGCGCACAGGCCGCGGCGGTCGCGTTACGAGCCGCGGGCGCCCGGCACGTGGCCGTGGTGGTGCTCGGCCGTCACCTGGACCGGCTGCCGCCCGGCCTGGGCCAGCAGTTCCGGCTGGACCGCTGCGCGGTACATGAGTTGCCGCCGCTCAATAGGCTTGACCCCGTGATCTCCGATAACCCCTCACGGACCGCACTCGTCCGCAGGGCCCGGCGCATCAACCGGGAACTCGCGGTGCTCTATCCCGATGCGCACACCGAGCTCAACTTCGGCTCGCCGCTGGAACTGCTGGTCGCGACGGTACTGTCCGCGCAGACCACCGACGTGCGGGTCAACCTGGTCACTCCGGTGCTGTTCGCCCGGTACCGGTCGGCCGCCGACTACGCCGCGGCCGACCGCGCCGAGATGGAGAAGATCATCCAGTCCACCGGGTTCTTCCGGGCCAAGACCAACAGCCTCATCGGCCTGGGCCAGGCGCTCTGCGACCGGTTCGGCGGGCAGGTCCCGGCCACGCTGGCGGAACTGGTCACCCTGCCTGGGGTGGGCCGGAAAACCGCGAACGTCGTGCTGGGCAATGCCTTCGGGGTGCCCGGCATCACGGTGGACACGCACTTCTCCCGGCTGTCCCGGCGCTTCGGCTGGACCACCCAGACCGAGCCGGACAAGATCGAGCAGGAGGTCGGCGCGCTGTTCCCGAAGTCCGAGTGGACGATCCTGTCGCACCGGCTGATCTGGCACGGCAGGCGGGTGTGCCTCGCTCGCAGGCCCGCCTGCGGGGCCTGCGAGCTGGCCCGGCTGTGCCCGTCCTTCGGCGAAGGCCCCACCGACGAAAAGACGGCCCGTGCCCTGGTGAAGTCGGGCCCGTTCTCATGAACGTGTCTGTACGGAGGGACGACCCGGAGCCCCCGGATCGCCGCTTCGCGCCGAGTGGCGGCGGGCCGCCGTCCTGGCTGCGTGACCTGGCCGTGGCCGTGGCCGGGAGCCCGGTGCCGCCGCTGCTGCGGCCGCCGCCGGACGGCGGCCGCCCGTCGGCCGTCCTGGTCCTGTTCGGCGACGGGCCGGAGGGCCCCGATCTGCTGCTGGTACAGCGCGGCCCGGGGCTGCGCCGTCATTCCGGCCAGCCCGCTTTCCCCGGCGGTGCCATCGACCCGTCGGACGGCGGCCCGGTTCCGGCCGCGCTCCGGGAGGCGGCCGAGGAAGCCGGGGTGGACCCGGCCGGGGTAGACGTGCTGACCGTGCTGCCCGACCTGTTCATCGCGCGCAGCGGGTTCGCGGTCACCCCGGTGCTCGCCTGGTGGCGCCGGCCGGTCCCGGTCGCGGCGGCCGACCCGCCCGAGGTGACCGCCGTGGCCCGCGTTCCGCTCAGCGAACTGGCCGATCCGGCCCGGCGGCTGCGCATCCGGCACCCGTCCGGGATGACCGGGCCCGCCTTCCGGGTCCGCGGCATGCTGGTCTGGGGGTTCACCGCCGCGCTGGTCGACCGGCTGCTCGCGCTGGGTGGCTGGGAGCGGCCCTGGGACCGCGGCCAGGTCGAGGACCTACCCCCGGAGACACTCGCCGCCGGGAGTTGAAGCCCAGGCCGCGCGCGGTTAGGGCCTGGCCTATTAGCACAGTGCGACCAACCACCGGGCTAGGCGCTATACGGTGGGCGGGTGTCGGGTGACGTGCTTGACCTGATCTTGATAGCGCTCGCCGCGGCGTTTGCCGTGGCCGGCTACCGGCAGGGCTTCATTGTCGGCATCTTGAGCTTCGCTGGCTTCCTCGGCGGGGCCGCCATCGGCGCCACGTTCGCGCCTAAGCTGGCCCGCTCACTGGTGCAGGGCACGACCCAGCAGGCCCTGGTCGCGATCGTGGCGGTGTTCGTCGCGGCCATGATCGGCCAGCTCCTCGCGTCCGCGGTCGGCGCCGCGGTCCGCTCCCGGGTGAACTGGCGCCCGGCAACCCTGATCGACTCGGTGGCCGGGGCCGTGGTGAGCGTGCTGTCCGTGCTGCTGATCGCCTGGCTGATCGGCTCGGCGGTGGTCAACGCGCCGTTTGCCACGGTCACCAACCAGGTCAACCGCTCGGCCGTACTGAAGACGGTGGACGGGGTCATGCCGTCCGCCGCGCGGACCATGTTCTCCGACTTCCGCAGCCTGCTGGCCACCGGTCCGTACGTGCAGGTGTTCGGGGCGCTGGGCGCGGAGCCCGCGCTGACCGTGGCCGCGCCGGACCCCGCGGTGCTCAACTCGGCTGGGCTGGTCCGCGCCCGGGACAGCATCGTCAAGGTCATCGGCGTCGCGCCGAGCTGCTCCCGGCGCATCGAGGGATCCGGGTTCGTCATCTCCCCGCAGCACATCCTGACCAACGCGCACGTGGTGGCCGGGGTCACCCAGGCCCAGACGGTGATCACCCGGCTGGGCCGTCACCTGGCCGCCACCGTGGTGCTGTTCGACCCGCAGCGTGACCTGGCCGTGCTCTACGTGCCCGGCCTGCGGGCGGCCCCGCTGTCCTTCGCCGGCCCGGCCCAGTTGGGCGCCAGCGCGATGGTCGCTGGATACCCGCTGGACCAGAACTTCACCGTGGTGCCCGCCCGGATCGGCGACGATCAGCTCGCCCAGGCACCGGACATCTACCAGTCGAAGGAAGTCACCCGGCAGATCTACTCGATCCGGGCCGACGTCCGGGCGGGTAACTCCGGCGGGCCGCTGCTGAACCCGAACGGCACGGTCGACGGGGTGGTGTTCGCCGCTGCGGTCGGCGTCAAGGACACCGGTTACGCGCTGACCGCGGCGGAGGTCAGGTCGGACGCCAGACAGGGCGCCAACGCAACCGCGGCCGCCTCGACCCAGGCCTGCGATTAATTAGCTCAACGCCAGTACCCGCGACCCGCCGACACTCGCGCGCAGCCGCCCCGGCGTACGGCGGGCGGTACCTGCGACCAGCCGTCCGCCCCGGCCCGGCCCTCCCGCGCACGCCGGTACCGGCCACCCACCCTCGCGCGGCCGCCCCCCAGGAAACGGCCGTCCCCGCGACCCGCGGCCGCCGTGATCAGTTCGAACGGGTCAGCATGAGGTGCGGATCCAGCCCGGCCAGCCCGGTCGCCTCGATGCGGTCCGCCAGCTCGGTCGCGGCCGAACTCAGCCCGGCCGCGTCGATGTCGTACGGCGCCGTCCCGGCGTAGCCGCCGACTCGTTCCGCGCCGCGGCGGAGCAGCGCGGCGGCGCCGCGGGCATTGCCCCGCTGCGCGTGGGTCAGGCCCACCGCGAGCTGGGCCAGGCCGCGCCACAGCTCACGCTGGGCGGCGGGGGCCTGCTTCCAGGACGCCTCGAGCACCTCGTGCGCGTGAAACGCGCGGCCGCTGTCCAGCAGTTGCTGGGCCAGGGCCAGCGCCTCGGCTGGCGGGAGCGAGAGATCGTCGGGAACCCGTTCCGCGCCGGACGTACCGCGGCGCAGTGGCCGGCCCAGCTCGTCCCGGGGCCGGGCACTACGCGGCCGCCCGGAGCTATCCCGGTCCCGGCCCGGCCCAGCGTCGGGGGCGCCTGCCGTCATCGTTCGGGTTCTGGGTCGGCCAGCCAGCCGCGCAGCTCGGTGTCGAATCGCTGCGGCTGCTCCTCGTGCGGGAAATGCCCGGACCCGTCGAGCAGCCGCCAGCGGTACGGCCCGTCGACGTGCCGGCCGGCGCCGCGCGCGGTGACGGGCAGCACGCAAGTGTCCAGCGAGCCCTGCAAGTGCAGGGTGGGTGCCTGGATCGGCGCGTGCATCCGCCGCGCGTAGCGCATCCCGTCCGGCCGCAGCCGGGAGCGCATGAACCAGCGGTGGTACTCCAGGGCGGAGTGCGCCACCGAGGGGATGCACATGGCGGTCCGGTACCGGCGTTCGGTGTCTGGATCCGGCCAGCCCGGGCCAGACCAGGCACGCAGCATCTGGCCGACTCGCTGGGCATGGTCCCGGACCAGGTTGTGCTCGGGCAGCACCGGGACCTGGAAGCCGAACGCGTAGCCGCTCCGGCGGCCCTGACCGAGCGGGTCGGTGAGCAGCGCATTACGCATCCGCAGCGGGTGCGCCATCGAGACGACCGCGAGCCGCCGGACTACCTTCGGGTGGTACGCCGCCATGGTCCAGGCCACCAGGCCGCCCCAGTCGTGCCCGATGACCACGGCATTCGCCTCACCCAGCGACCGGATCAGCCCGGCCGCGTCGGACGCCGCGGTGATCAGGTCGTAGCCGCGCGGCGGTTTGTCGCTGCCGCCGTAGCCGCGCAGGTCCGCGGCCACCGCCCGGTAGCCGGCTTCGGCCAGCGTGACCAGCTGGCCCCGCCAGGTCCACCAGAACTGCGGAAAGCCGTGCAGCATGAGCACCAGCGGGCCGTCGCCGGCCTCAGCAATGTGGAACCGGGTGCCGTTCGCGCTGATGGCTCGGTGCGACCACGGGCCATCAACGTAGATGGCTGACTCGCCCCGCAGGGTCATGGAATCTCAGCCCGCCTCGACCGCCGGCCGCCCCGGCGTCTCCTCGTCCTGCTTGAGCATGGCCAGGTCCTCCCGGACGGACTCACGCGTCCGGCGCAGCCCACTGATTCCGCGCACCCTGAGCCATATCACCACGGCGCAGAGGGCGGCCAGCACGGCCCACGTCCCGGCCACGATGAGGAACGCCGCCCAGTTCCAGATGCCCACCGTGATCAGCCCGTAGGCGTAGGCGAAGCTCAGCATGACCAGGATGAGGAAGCCGAAGAACAGGATGGTGGCGGCCAGGGCGACCGCCAGGCCGACCCGCTGGGCATCACCGCGCAACTCCACCTTGGCCAGGTCAATTTCGCACTTGACCAGCGTGCTGACATCCTTGATGGCCTGCGAGACGAGATCACCGATTGACGGCTCGCTGGCATTGCCCAGTGACTGCGTAACTGCCGGCCTGGCCATCCGCACTCCCCTCGCGCGATCGGTGCCGCTCACTTTTCCCTGTGATTCACCGTGCACAGGGCGGGCAGCAGGTCAGTCCGGGCGCGAGGCGCCAGGAATTGCCCTTAAATCCCGGGAACAGCGGTCCCCTCGGGACGTGATCTTACGGGATTACCCGCCCGCACTTCAGCGCGGCCTTCCGCTATTGCGCGGGAGCATCACCAATGACCAGCGCACAGCCGATTTTTCTAGCGTAGGGGTGATGCTAGCCAGAGCACCATTCCGCTGGCGACGCGGGGCGCGCCGCAGGCGTGTCCCCGCCGAGCCAGCGGAACGGGAACAGGGGGGTGCGGGGGGATCCCCCCCGCCTTGCGGCGCCGAGGCGGGGCGCGGCGAAGCCGTGTCCCCGCCGAGCAGCCGCTCGCCGCGAAGCGGCGATCGGGGGGCCCGGGGGGTCGCCCCCCCGACTAGCACCGCCTGGCACGGCAGGTCGGGCTACCAAGCGTGCACCTCATCATGAGGCAGTCCCGAGCCGACGTTAAGTGCTGACGTGGTCTGGACCTGGGCCTGCCTCGGCCGCCTTCCGCGGCTGCTGGTCGCGTGGGTACCCGGCTGCCGTGCCAGGACGCTTGTACTAGTCACCTTTCTACGGCGGATCAGCGGGCAGCGAAAGACCTGGCCGTGATGGATTCGTTATCTTGATCGATCCGCGCTGTCACATTCCTGGGCGGCGCAGTGCAGGCTGTCTGGTGCGGCTGGTCAGGCCCCAGGTCGCGGCTCGCCAGCCCTGGGCAGCTCGCGGAACGTCAGTACCGGCCAGCCTCGCTGCTGGGCCAGCCTGCGCAGCGCCCGGTCCGGGTTCACCGCGTGCGGCCGGCCGACCGCCTCCAGCATCGGCAGGTCGGTGACCGAGTCGCTGTAGGCGTAGCAGTCGGCCAGCTGGTAGCCGCGTTCCGCGGCCAGCTCCCGGACCCGCTGCGCCTTGGCCTCGCCGTAGGCGTAGAACTCCATCTGCCCGGTGTAACAGCCTTCGGCGATCTCCATCCGGGTAGCGATGACCAGGGCGGCGCCGAGCAGGGCGCCGATCGGCCCGACCATCTCCTGCCCGGACGTGCTCACGATGATTACGTCCTCGCCGGCCGCGCGGTGCCGGTTGAGCAGCGCGCGTGCCTCGTCGTAGATGTACGGCAAGATGAGTTCGTCCAGGTGCCGCGTGACGATGTCCCGTACCCGCTCGGCGGGCCAGCCCCGGCACAACTGGCCGGCTTGCTCCCGGATCCGCTCCATCCGCTGGTGGCTGGCCCCGTGCCGGCTGAAAAGCAGCTGGGCCACCGCGCCGCGGACCGCGTCACCCCTGCTGATCAGGCCATTGCGGTAAAACGAGGGCCCGTAGGCGAGCGTGGCCGACTTGGCGATGATCGTCTTATCGAGGTCAAAGAACGCTGCGACCGGCCGGCCACCGCCGGCGACGGAACTAGTCACAGCACCGGAGCCTAGAGCCGAATGCGTGCAATCGTTGGCATCTAGCCCTGACCAATTGGTAACTTGGCCCGGATACACGTAGGCTTTGCTGAGTGACGGGACCGGCTCTGCCCCCCCGGGGCCGGACCGTTTGGCGACCCCCGCTCTCCCCCCCGGCGGGGGTCGCCCCCTTACCGCCGTATTGTGGCTATTTCCCCTGGTCAGGCCAGGGTTCTGCGGGTCCATCCAACTGCCCAGGACACTACTGTCCGGGCCCCCCGGTAGCCAGCAGGCAGTCGAGCAGCGGCAGGGCGCCCTGCTTGGACAGCGGTTCGTTGCCGTCCCCGCACTTGGGTGACTGGATGCAGGACGGGCAGCCGGTCTGGCACGCGCAACTGCGAATGGCGTCCGCGGTTGCCGACAGCCAGTCCCGGGCGGCCTGGAAGCCGCGCTCGGCGAAGCCCGCCCCGCCGTCGTGCCCGTCGTACACGAACACGGTGAGCTGCCCGGTCGCCGGGTGCTCGTCGGCCGACACGCCGCCGACGTCCCACCGGTCGCACGCCGCGAACAGCGGCAGCAGCCCGATCGAGGCGTGTTCCGCCGCGTGCGCGGCCCCCGGCAGGTCCACCCCCTGATCGAGCAGGTCCCGACGCTGGCGGGCCGAGATGGTCCACCACACCGCCCGGGTGCGCAGCGTCTGCGGCGGCAGGCTGAGCGGGAACCGGCCGAGCGGGCGGTTGGTCCGGGCGCTGCGCCGAACGTAGCCGGTTACCTGGCGCCGCACTTGGACGTCACCAAAATGCACCGTGGCGTCCTGCCAGCTCTCACTGCGCAGCGCGCGGCTGACCTCGATCGCGGTGACCTGCCGGGCCGAGGTGGCATACCCAGGGTCGGCGGGCCGCACCAGCGCCACCCCGCCGGGCAGGTCAAGCTCCTCGACCAGGTACATCTCGCCCTGGTGTGGGTAGACCGCCCCGGCGTGCACGAGCAGGTGCGAGGACGGCTCGTCCACCGTCCCCACCAGCCGGCCGGTAGGCAGCTCGACGATTTTGACCGGGCGGGTCCCGGTGCCGCGCAGCCCGGTGTGCCGTGGGCGGCCCCGGCTGGTCCAGTACAGCGCGCCACCGCGGCGGCGCAGCATCCCGCGCCGGGCCAGCGCGTCCGCGATCTCGCTGCCGCCGGGGCCGAACGTGGTCAGGTCCGCCTGGGTGAGCGGTAGTTCGGCGGCGGCCGCGCACAGATGCGGGGCCAGCACGTACGGGTTGGCCGGGTCGAGCACGGTCGCCTCGACCGGGCGGCGCAGCAGCGCCTCGGGGTGGTGCACCAGATAGGTGTCTAGTGGGTCGTCCCGGGCGATCAGCACCACCACCGCGGGACGGCCCGCCCGGCCGGCCCGGCCGGCCTGCTGCCACAGCGCGGCCCGGGTGCCCGGCCAGCCGGCGATGAGCACCGCGTCCAGGCCGGTGATGTCCACGCCCAGCTCCAGTGCGGTGGTGGTGGCCAGCCCGGTGATGGCGCCGGTGCGCAGCGCCTCCTCCAGCGCCCGGCGGTCGTCGTGCAGGTACCCAGACCGGTAGGCGGCCACCCGCTCGCTCTCGGCCGCCGCGCCCGCCTCGCGGAGCGCCCGCCGCGCGGCCAGCGCCACCCCCTCGGCGCCGCGCCGGGACCGGGTGAAGGCGAGCACCGGGACCTGCTCGGCCACCAGGTCGGCCAGCAGGGTGGCCGCCTCCGCGGTCGCGCTGCGCCGGACCGGCGCGTCCGCCTCACCGTGCGCCCGGGTGAGCGGTGGCTCCCACAGGCCGAAGGTGACCGGCCCGCGGGGCGCGGCGTTCTCGGTGACCGCCTGGGCCGGCCGCCCGGTGAGCAGCCGCGCGCAGTCGGCCGGGTCGCTGACCGTGGCCGAGGCGAGCAGGAACACCGGCTCGATGCTGGCCGGTCGGGTGCTGCCTGGTGTTGCGCTGGCTGGTTTGGTGACCGCGGCCTCGATGTGATGCACCGCGACCCGGTGCAGCCGGCGCAGCACCTGGGCCACGTGCGAGCCGAACACGCCCCGGTAGGTGTGGCACTCGTCCACCACGATGTAGCGCAGCCGCCGGTAGAACCCGGTCCACCGGGCATGCCGGGGGAGCAGGGTCTGGTGCAACATGTCCGGCGTGGTCAGCAGGTAGTTGGCGTGACTGCGGGCCCAGTCCCGCTGCGCGGCGGGCGTGTCGCCGTCCAGCACCGCGGCCCGCACCCCGGGGATGCCCAGCTCGCCGAGCGCGCGCAACTGGTCCGCGGCCAGCGCCCGGGTCGGCGCGAGGTAGAGCACGGTGCCCGCTTCCAGCACCGCGGTGAGCGCGGGCAGCAGGTAGCCGAGCGACTTCCCGGACGCGGTGCCGGTGGCGATGATCACGTCCCGGCCGGACCGGGCCTGCTCGGCCATGGCGGCCTGGTGCGCCCATGGTGCGGGCACGCCGCGCGCGGAAAAGCCTTCGGTCACGGCGGCCGGCGCCCAGCTGGGCCAGGGCACCTGCCGCCCTTCGTGGCCGGCCATGTACTCTACGTGGATCAGGCGTCCTGACTGCGCGCCGTGGCGCAGCACAAGGTCGGCGGGGGAGGACGCCGCGAGCGGGGGTTCGCCAGCCCGGAGCGGAGTGAGCGTAGTCATCGGCTCCCAGTGTGACATCTGTACCCGGGGTGCCTCGAAGCGTGAACTCGTGTAGACATGACGTCAGAGCGTGGTTGAATGCGCCACGGGACCAGATGCCTCCCCGGAGCGCTGCCCCGGGACGCCCGACCACTAATGAGATAGACATAGTCCGACCGACACGGGCTGCATGGTGCTGGAGGATTTGTGGATCTGAAGCTTGACCATCACACCACGGACGGGATTGAGGTTGTCGACGTCGAGGGTGAGATCGATGTCTACACCGCGCCGCGGCTCCGTGAGCTGCTCATCGAGCTGGTGAACAACGGTCACTACCAGCTCGTGGTGAATATGGAGAAGGTCGAGTTCCTGGACTCGACCGGCCTCGGGGTGCTGGTCGGCGGGCTGAAGCGGGTCCGCGCCCACGACGGGTCGCTCGACCTGGTCTGCACCCAGGAGCGCATCCTCAAGATCTTCCGCATCACCGGGCTGACCAAGGTCTTCGGGATTCACGACAGCGTCGATGAGGCGATCACCGCGCGGAAGTCGGAGAAGTAGCGGCGACGTACGCTCTTCATCCGGTCATGGCCACTGTCGAAATGAGCTTTACGCCGCTGCCTGTGCATGTGCGCACGGCCCGGCTCGTCGCTACCGCCGTCGCGCGGCGCAGCGGTGTCCAGGAGGCCCTCCTCGACGAGGTCCGCCTCGCGGTAGGTGAGGCCTGCTCCCGCGCGGTCGAGGCGCACCAGGCGCACTGCCCGGCTGAGCCGGTCCGGATCGAGCTGACCGGGTCCGACGGACGGTTCGAGGTTGTCGTCACGGACGCGGCGATCGCCGCGTCCGCAGACCCCGGGACCGGTGCGCCCGCGCCGCCCGGCGGCTGGGCCGGCCATGGGGTAGCCAACGGTGATAGTGCTCACACTGCGGGTGGTTTCCCGCAGGAAGGCCTGGGCCTCGCGGTGATCGCGGGCCTGGCCGACGACGTCCAGTTCACCCGTACGCCCGCCGGGCTCAGCATCAGGATGAGCTGGCCATCTGGCGGCACTGGCGGCTGACCAGCCACGGCAGGCGGGCTGGCGGCCGATGTGCGGACATCTCTGCCAGCCGCAGCACTAATGTGATTACCTGTGCAGGGGGAGCAGCGCGGCCCTCTAGCGGGCTTGGCCCCGCCTCGCATCCGGCGGCCGACATGCGTAGACTCCCGGCACTGCTTTTTTGGCACTGTGTCCATCCTGTCCGTCCTTGGCCGTTTCCGGCGCTGGTCGATCAGCGGCCGGCCGATCCATGGCTGGCCGACCAGGCCGGGGAATAGCCGGGCGCGTGCCAGGGCGGCCGCGTGCCACTGTCTAGGAGGACAGAACAAGGATGTCTGGGCTCAAACTCGCCGCGGGGAGCGGGGCGGTCAGTGTCAGCGGCAGCAACTTGACATGGGTCATCGTTGTCGCCGTCGTCGCACTGCTTGCCCTGGCCGTGGCCGGCGTGCTGGTACGTGAGGTACTCGCCGCCAGCCAGGGCACCGAACGGATGCAGGAGATCGCCCATGCGGTGCAGGAAGGGGCCGCCGCTTACCTGCGGCGCCAGTTCCGCACCCTGGGCGTTTTCGTTGTTGTCATTTTCTTCGTGCTGTTGCTGCTGCCCGCGGACGGATCCTCGGTGCGCTGGGGCCGCAGCATCTTCTTCTTGGTCGGCGCGCTGTTCTCGGCCACCACCGGGTTCACCGGTATGTGGCTGGCGGTGCGCGGCAACGTCCGGGTGGCCGCGGCGGCCCGCGCCGGGTTCGATGGCGAGCGGCCCGCGATGCGGATCGCGTTCCGCACCGGCGGGGTGGCCGGCATGTTCACCGTCGGGCTCGGCTTGTTCGGGGCGGCGCTGGTGGTGCTGCTCTACCGGGAGAACGCGCCGAACGTGTTGGAGGGCTTCGGCTTCGGCGCGGCCCTGCTGGCCATGTTCATGCGAGTCGGCGGCGGTATCTTCACCAAGGCCGCCGACGTCGGCGCCGACCTGGTCGGCAAGGTCGAGAAGGGCATCCCCGAGGACGACCCGCGGAACGCGGCCACCATCGCCGACAACGTCGGGGACAATGTGGGTGACTGCGCCGGGATGGCGGCCGACCTGTTCGAGTCGTACGCGGTCATGCTGGTCGCGGCGCTCATCCTGGGCAAGGCGGCGTTCGGTAATGATGGCCTCGTCTTCCCGCTGATCATCCCGATGATCGGGGTGATCACCGCGGTGGCGGGGATCTTCCTGGTCATGCCGCGCAAGGGCGACCGGAGCGGGATGACCGCGATCAACCGCGGTTTCTTCATCTCGGCGGTCATCTCCCTGGTGCTGGTCATCGGCGCCGCGTTCCTGTACCTGCCGGCCCACTTCAGTGAGCTCAAGGGCGTGACCGGGGCGGGCGCCGCGGCGATCCTGCATCACAGCGGCAGCCCGCGCTGGCTGGCCATCGGCGCGGTGCTCATCGGGCTGGTGCTGGCCAGCGCCATCCAGCTGCTCACCGGGTACTTCACCGAGACCAACCGCAAGCCGGTCAGGGAGATCGCGGAAAGCTCGCAGACCGGCGCGGCTACCGTCATCCTGTCCGGCATCTCGGTCGGGCTGGAGTCGGCCGTGTACTCGGCGCTGCTCATCGCCGGGGCGGTGTACGCCGCATTCCTGCTCGGCACGGGCAACGCGACCCTCGCGCTGTTCGCCGTGGCGCTGGCCGGCACCGGCCTGCTGACCACGGTCGGCGTCATTGTGTCCATGGACACTTTCGGCCCGGTGTCGGACAACGCGCAGGGAATCGCCGAGATGTCCGGCGACGTGGAGGGCGACGGTGCTGTCGTACTCACCAAGCTGGACGCGGTCGGCAACACCACCAAGGCCATCACCAAGGGCATCGCGATCTCCACCGCGGTGCTGGCTGCGACCGCGCTGTTCGGCTCATTCCGCACCACCGTGGAACAGGCGCTGGGCCGGGCGGCCGGCACCTTCAGCCTGTCCGTGGACCGGCCCAACGTGCTGGTCGGAGTGCTGGTCGGCGCGAGTGTGGTGTTCTTCTTCTCCGGTCTGCTGATCATGGCAGTGGGCCGGGCGGCCGGCCAGGTCGTGTGGGAGGTCCGGCAGCAGTTCCGCAACCACCCCGGGATCATGGACTACACCGAGCGGCCCGAGTACGGCCGGGTGGTGGACATCTGCACCAAGGACTCGCTCCGCGAACTGATCACCCCGGGGCTGCTGGCGGTGCTCACCCCGATCGCGGTCGGCTTCGCGTTCGGCTACGCCCCGCTCGGCTCCTTCCTGGTCGGGGCGATCGCGGCCGGCGCGCTGATGGCCGTGTTCCTGGCCAACTCCGGCGGTGCCTGGGACAACGCCAAGAAGCTGGTCGAGGACGGCAACTACGGCGGCAAGGGCTCGGAGGCGCACGCGGCCACGGTCATCGGTGACACCGTCGGCGACCCGTTCAAGGACACCGCTGGCCCGGCCATCAACCCGCTGATCAAGGTGATGAACCTGGTCTCCCTGCTGATCGCCACCAGCGTGGTCAAGTACAGCCACAACCTCGGCCTGCGGACCGGCGTGGCGGTCGCGGCGGTGGCCATCGTGGTCACCGCGGTCGTGATCTCCAAGCGGCGGTCGACGAGCGTGTCCTCGGGCGGCCCGGGAGCACCGCCCGAGCCGGCCAGCCCGGCCGAGCCAGCCGAGCCATCGGGCCAGGCCCCGGCCAGCACCCCGGGCTGACCAGCCCGGAGCGTTCCCGTACGGCGTGGGTGATCCCCCGGCCATCGTGGCGTAGCCGGGGGATCGTCCATACTGAGAAGTCATGACCGAGCGCACGCTGCTGGTGCTGCGGCACAGCAAGTCAGCCTGGCCGGAGGGCACCGCGGACATGGACCGGCCGCTGTCCGCCCGGGGCCAGCGGGACGCGGCCGCGGTAGGCCGGTGGCTGCGGGGCGAGGGCCTGGCCCCCGACCTGGTGGCCTGCTCCACCGCGGAGCGCACCAGGCAGACCTGGGATCTGGTCAGCGACCAGCTCGGCTGGGTCGGCGACGAGCCCGGGATGCTGCACTACGACCCCCGGCTGTACGACGCCAGCCCCGGCGACCTGCTCACCGTCATCCAGGAAACCCCCGACGAGGTCGCCATCCTGGCCCTGGTCGGGCACAACCCGGGCGCCGCGGAACTGGTGCTGGCGCTGGCCGGCCAGCGCGAGCTGAGCTTCCCCACCTCGGCCCTGGCCGTCATCGGGTTCGGGGGCGGCTGGGCCGGGGTGGCGCCGGGGTCCGGGATGCTGGAAACGGTGTGGACGCCGAAGGGCGGGTCAGTCCGCCCGGCTGGCTGACGGTGGCGCGGCCGCTGGGTCGCCTTCGTCCGCCGCCTCCACCTCGTCGCGGGGTACGCCCAGCAGGTACAGCACCGAGTCCAGATAGGGCACGCTGACCGAGGTGTCGGCCGCGTCTTTGACCACCGGCCGGGCGTTGAACGCCACGCCGAGGCCGGCCGCGGCGATCATGTCCAGGTCGTTGGCGCCGTCCCCGATGGCCACCGCCTGGCTGACCGGGACGCCGGCCTGCGCGGCGAACCGGCGCAGCGCGTCCGCCTTGCCCGCCCGGTCGATGACCGGCCCGGTCAGCTTCCCGGTCAGCTTGCCCGCGGTGATCTCCAGCGTGTTGGCCGCCGTGTAGTCGATGCCCAGCTCGGCCGCTAGCGGCCCGGTGATCTGGGTGAAACCGCCGCTGACGATGCCGCACCGGAAGCCGAGCCGGTGCAGGGTACGGATCAGGGTCCGGGCGCCGGGGGCCAGTTCCAGCTGGCCGCGGACCGTGTCGAGCACGGCCTCGTCCAGCCCGGCCAGCATGGCGACGCGCTCCCGGAGCGAGGCGGCGAAGTCCAGTTCGCCGCGCATCGTGGTCTCGGTGATCTTGGCCATCTGCTCCGCGCACCCGGCGTGCGCGGCCAGCAGGTCGATCCCCTCGCCGGCGATCAGCGTGGAGTCCACGTCCATCACGACCAGGCGCATGGCCCGCCGGTGCAGGCCGCTGCGCTGCACCGCCACATCCACCCCCTGCTGGGTCGCCTCCTGGGCCAGCGCTACCCGCAGCGCTCCCGGATCGGCGCCGGATACGTCCAGCTCGATGCAGGTCACCGGTCGGTGCGCGAGCCGGTCGATGCGGTCGATGTTCGCCCCGCTGGCCGCGATCCGGCCCGCGATGGCGGCCACCGCGGCCGGGGTCAGCGGGCTGCCCAGCACGGTGACATGCAGCCGGCCGCGGCGCCGGGCCTGCTCACCGGAACCCATCGTGATCTCGGCATCCAGGCCCAGGTCGGCCGCGACCGCGCGGATGGCCCGGTGGATCGCGGTCAGGTCAGGATCGCCGCCGCAGCCGAGCAGGGCGCCGAGCACCAGCCGTCCCCGGATCACCACCTGCTCGATGTCCAGTACGGTCAGTTCCTGCCCAGTCAGGGCGGTGAACAGCCGGGAGGTCACCCCGGGCCGGTCCCGGCCGGTCAGGGTGACCAGGAGTGTGGTGTGCGCGTTCATCGCTGCTCAACGCTACCGGTGCGGAGCGGCCGGCGCGCACCGGTGGGCTGGCCGTCCGCCATGACGTAAGTTCAGGTCTGACACGGAGCGTTGTTCACAAGGCGCCGGCGGGTCGCGGGAAGGAGCTGGATGTCCGACGAGGTGGTGCGGCTGCGTGGTGTCGGGGTCCGGCGCGGCGGGTCGATGCTGCTACGTGACGTGGACTGGACCGTTTACGACGACGAGCGGTGGGTGGTGATCGGGCCTAACGGCGCCGGCAAGACCACCCTGCTGCAAGTGGCCGGGTGCCAGCTGTTTCCCTCCGAGGGCAGTGCCGAGCTGCTGGGCAGCCGGCTCGGTGAGACGGACGTGTTCGAGCTCCGGCCGCGCATCGGGCTGGCCAGCGCGGCGGTCGCCGACCGGGTGCCGCCCGGCGAGAAAGTGATCGACCTGGTGCTCACCGCGTCCTACGCGATCGTCGGCCGGTGGAAGGAGGACTACGAGTCCTCCGACGTCACCCGGGCGGTCGAGTTGCTCGACGCGCTGGGCTGCGCGCACCTGATCCGGCGCCGGTTCACCACGCTGTCCGAGGGTGAGCGCAAGCGCGTGCAGATCGCCCGCGCCCTGATGCCCGACCCTGAGCTGCTGCTGCTCGACGAGCCCGCAGCCGGGCTGGATCTGGGCGGCCGGGAGGACCTGCTCCGCCGGATCTCGCTGCTGGCCCGCGATCCGCTCGCCCCGACCACGGTGCTGGTCACCCACCACGTGGAGGAGGTGCCGGAGGACTTCACCCACACGATGCTGCTGCGCCGCGGCGCGGTGCTGGCCGCCGGCCCGGTCCACGAGGTGCTCACCGAGCCCAACCTGGCCAAGTGCTTCGGCCTGCCGTTGATCCTGGAGCGGCACGGCGGGCGCTGGTCGGCCCGGGCGGCCCAGTAGCGTCAACCCGGCCGTAACGGGTACACAGCTGGCATGAAAGGGGACCGGGTCGAGATCGTCATCGACGCGGGCGGGGCCTCGCGGACCTATGAGGTGACCGCGACCAAGGCCGGCCGCCGGGTCGAGGTGGTCACCGGGCGGGGCGTGGTGGAAGTCATGGAGGTCACCCGGGGCGGCTCGGTGGTGCGTACCGCCCGGTTCATGGCCAGCCGGGTTCTCGCCCTGGTGGAGCACCCAGCCAGCGACGGCGGCACGGATGGCGGGCGGCGGCCCGCCGCCTCGGCCGGCCGGCCTGCGGACGAGGCCGGGGAGCCGGTCAGCATGGTCGACGACGCCGTGGACCGGACCATCTCCCAGCTGGGCTAGCCCGCTTGGCGGGGCGGCGGTTCTGCTACCTTCGTGGCTCCGGTGAGTGTTGCCCGGGAAGGAGCCGCCATGGCCGGAAGGCCGCTGACCGTCCTGTTCATGCCCGAGAGCGCGTACGGCCCGACGAACAACTGCATCGGCATCGGGGACGTGCTGCGCCGCCGCGGGCACCGGGTGGTGTTCGCCGCCGAGGCGTCCTGGAAGGGCCGCCTGGAGCCGCTGGGCTTCGAGGAAGACCTGGTCGATCTGTCGCCTCCGGCCGCTGCCGATCAGGACGCCGGCCAGTTCTGGAAGGACTTCATCGCCAGCACCGCGCCGGAGTTCCGCAAGCCCACCATCGAGCAGCTGGAAACCTGGATCAAGCCGGTGTGGGCGGAACTGATCGGCGGCGCGCGGTACTGCCAGGACCAGCTGGCCGCGATCGTGGCCCGGACCCGTCCGGACGTGATCGTCGAGGACAACGTGATCAGCTTCCCGGCGCTGCTCACCGCGGGCGCGCCGTTCGTCCGCATCGTGTCCTGCAACCCGCTGGAGATAGCCGACCCGGGGCTGCCCCCGGCGTTCTCCGGCTACCCGGTGGCCAGTCCGGCCGGGTGGGCCGAGTTCCGCGCCGAGTACGACCGGGTACACCGGGCGCTGTGGACCGAGTTCAACGACTGGGTGATCAGCCAGGGCGCCGCAGCACTGCCGGACCTGGAGTTCATCCACCGTGCGGACCTGAACCTGTACGTCTACCCGGAACTGGCCGACTACCCGCGGACCAGGCCGCTCGGCCCGCGCTGGCAGCGGCTGGCCTCCTCGGTCCGGGAGACCGACGAGCAGTACACCATGCCCGCTGCCCTGGCCGGCCAGGACGGGGCGCTGATCTACTTCTCGCTGGGCTCGCTCGGCTCGGCCGACGTGCCGCTGATGCGCCGCCTGATCGACTGCCTGGCCGCCACCCCGTACCGGTACATCGTGTCGATGGGCCCGCTGCACGCCGAGCTGGCACTGGCCCCGAACATGGCCGGCGCCGAGTTCCTGCCGCAGACCTCGGTCATCCCGCAGGCTGACCTGGTCATCACGCACGGCGGGAACAACACGACCACGGAATGCCTGCACTTCGGCAAGCCGATGATCGTGCTACCGCTGTTCTGGGACCAGCACGACAACGCGCAGCGGGTGGCTGAGCTAGGGCTGGGGGCCCGGCTGGATTCCTACCGGTTCACCGACGCCGAGCTGCACGGCGCGCTTCGCCAGTTGCTCGGCGACCGCGCGCTGCGCGACCGGCTGGCCACCGGCGCCGCCCAGATCCAGGCCCAGCAGGGCCTGCGCCGGGCCGCGGACCTGATCGAGCGCGCGGCCGAGGGCAGCTAGCGGGCCAAGGAATCTAGCGGGCCAGGGAACTAGCCGGCCAGAAAACCCTGGCTGACCGCCGCGGAGACCAGCTCCCGGGCGAACGCGCCGAGCGCGGCGGAGCCATCCTCGATCAGCGCCACTTTGGTCAGCGCCTGGTCGGCGGTCACCCCGTGCTGCGCCCAGGTGCCCCCACCCAGCTGATAGTTGGCCAGCATCGGCTGCAGTCGGTCCAGCGCGCGGGCGAACTTGGCCTCCGGCGTGCGCCGCTCCTCGAACTCATCCCACAGCGCCCGGAAGCTGGCCGCCTGGCCGGCCGGCAGCAACGCGAACAGCCGGTCCGCCGCGGCCCGCTCCGCTTCCTCCTGGCGGGCCTGCGCTTGCTCACCGGCGTAGACGAACAGGTCGCCCGCGTCGATCTCCACCAGGTCGTGCACGACCGTCATGGCGGTCACCCGGCCGAGGTCGGTACCGGCTGGCGCGTATTCGCCCAGCACCAGGCTCATCAGCGCCAGGTGCCAGGAGTGCTCGGCCGAATTTTCCCGCCTGCTGCCGTCGATGATCTGGCTCTGCCGGAGCACGCCCTTGAGCCGGTCGGCTTCCAGCAGGAACCGCAGCTGACTGTCCAGGGGTTGCACTTGTTCCCATCCGTGGCCGGGCTCGCCGCACCCCCAACCTGGCACCGGGGCCCTGACGTGCGATCATGTTCTGGGGGACCCAACGATGATACGGGGGACCGGCTCATCAGGCTCGCCCTGGCCGGGTCATCGTCTGGCCAGGGCGAGTCACCCTGGCGACACCGTGCGGGCGCCCCCCCAGCAGCCGGCCTAGCCACGGCGCCCCTGGTCCCTACCCCCCCGGGCCAGGGGCGCCGTCTGCGGCTTGGCTGGCGGCGGGATAATCAGGGCCATGACCGAGCCGGCCGATGTGATCGTGGTCGGCTCCGGGCCGAACGGCCTGGCCGCCGCGCTGACCATGGCCCGGGCGGGGCTGGCGGTCCGGGTCATCGAGGGGGCGGCGACACCGGGCGGCGGCTGCCGCACCGCGGCGCTGACCCTGCCCGGGTTCCAGCACGACGTCTGCTCGGCGGTACATCCGCTGGCCGCCTCGTCCCCGTTCTTCCGCGGCACCAGCTTGTCCGCGCACGGGGTCACGTTCTGTACCCCTAAGGTCGCGTTCGCCCATCCGCTGGACGGCGGGCAGGCGGCCGCGGTATCTGGCTCGGTCGAGGAAACGGCCCGCAGCCTGGGCGCCGACGAGGCGGCCTACCGGCGGCTGCTCGGCCCGCTGGTGCGCGACGCCGGGCTGATCCTGCCGGACGTCCTGGCCCCGCTCAGTTCCGTCCCGGCCCATCCGCTGGCCCTGGGCCGGTTCGGCGCGGCCGGGCTGCTGCCCGCCAGCCTGCTGGCCCGGCGGCTGCGCACCGAGGCGGGCCGGGCCCTGCTGGCCGGGGCGGCCGCACACTCGATGCTGCCGCTCAGCAGTCCCGGGACAGCGGCGTTCGGTCTGGTCCTGATGATGACCGCGCATACCGTGGGCTGGCCGGTGGTGGCGGGCGGCAGCGAACGGATCGCCGCGGCGCTGCTCGCCGAGCTCAGCGCGCTGGGCGGGCAGCTGGAGACGGGGCGGTGGGTGACGTCGCTGGACGGCCTGCCGCCGGCCCGCGCGGTGCTGCTCGACGTCACGCCGCGCCAGCTGCTGCGGCTGGCTGGTGACCGGCTGCCCGCCCGGCAGCGCCGGGCGCTGGGCCGCTACCGCTACGGGCCCGGGGTGTGCAAGGTGGACTGGGCGCTGAGCGGGCCGGTGCCGTGGCGCGCGGCCGCCTGCCGGGAGGCGGGCACCGTGCACCTGGGCGGCACGCTGGCTGAAGTGGCCCGGAGCGAAGCCGAGGTGACCGCCGGGCGGCTGCCGGAGCGTCCGTACTGCCTGATCGCCCAGCCGGGTGTGGTGGACCCCAGCCGGGCCCCGGACGGCCAGCACACGCTGTGGGGGTACTGCCACGTGCCCGCGGGCTGCCCGGCCGACGTATCCAGCCGGATCGAGGCGCAGATCGAGCGGTTCGCCCCTGGATTTCGCGACCTGATCCTGGCCCGGACCGTGCGCACCGCGGCCGACCTGGACCAGTACAACCCCAACTACGTGGGCGGGGACATCAACAGCGGGGCCGGGACGCTGCGCCAGACGCTGCTCGGCCCGCTACCGCCGTGGCCGTGGCCGGTGCACTGGAACCCGTACCGGACCGGGCTGCCCGGCGTCTACCTGTGCTCCGCGTCCACTCCGCCGGGCGGCGGCGTGCACGGCATGTGCGGGGCGGGCGCGGCCCGCGCCGCCCTGGCCGACCTGCACGTCGCTTGACCCGCTGACCAGGCGGGCGCGCTGACCGGGGCGCTCCCGGTCAGCGCGGCTCCCGGTTCCCCTCGCGCAGCCGGGTCAGATGCTTCTGCAGCACCTGCTGCATCCGGTCATAGAAGTCAACGATCAACCGCAGCTCGTCATCGCTGTACCGGGCGGCCATCTCGCCCCAGTCCCGCACCATGGGCAGGAACACCGAGGCCACGTCGCGTACGGCGCGTTCCAGTACCAGCCGGATGACCACCCGGCGCCGGTCCCGCGGATCCCGTTCCCGGCGAACGAAGCCCGCCTCCTCCAGCCGGTCCACCACGCCGGTGATCGACGCGGTGGTCAGCCCGGTCTCCCGGGCCAGTTCGCCGGCCGTCATCTGGCCGCGGAAGCTCAGGATGTTCAGGCAGTTCAGGTCCGTCGAGTTGATGCCGATCCGGTCGGCCGCGGCCTGGCTCATCAGCTGCATCAGCGAACCGGTCCGCCGGATGGCCGCGGCGAACGCGGTGGCCAGCTCGGCCCGCTCCGGGTCGGTGGGGGCGAACGGCTCGGCCCAGGGTAGTTCCCACTCGCCGCCGTACGGCTTTTCAGGCATACTTCAACTCTCCTATTATCTAAGCAACCTAGACAGTAGCTAACCAAGATGCTAGCGTCGCTTGTGAAAGCACAATACAGCGAAATCCTCCTGGTAAGAGGCGGTGACCGAGCATGACATCAGACGCACCGATCCTGGCACCCCGAGCCGCGGCCAGCGAGCAGCCCGACCCGCGCCGCTGGCTCACGCTGGTCATCCTGCTGCTGGCCGGCTTCATGAACCTGCTCGATGTGTCCATCGTGAACATCGCCATCCCGTCCATCCAGCGCAACCTGCACGCCAGCTACGCGGACGTGCAGTGGGCGCTGGCCGGGTACACGCTGGCCTACGCGCTGGTGCTGATCACCGGCGGTCGGCTGGGCGACACGTTCGGCCGGAAACGGCTGTTCCTGATCGGGGTGGCCGGCTTCACCATCATGTCCGCGCTGTGCGGCGCGGCCACCAGCCCCGGCATGCTGATCACCTGCCGGGTGCTCCAGGGCGCCATGGGCGCCATCATGGTGCCCCAGGTCCTGGCGGTCATCCAGGTCATCTTCCCGCCCAAGGAGCGGATCAAGGCGCTGGCCGGGTTCGGGGTTACCGCGGGGCTCGGCACGGTCAGCGGGCCGCTGCTCGGCGGGCTGCTCATCCAGCACAACCTGTTCGGCCTGGGCTGGCGGCCGATCTTCCTGATCAACGTCCCGGTCGGCATCATCGCGTTCGTGGCCTCGGCCTACCTGGTCCGCGAGTCGAAGGCGGCCAACCCACCCAAGCTGGACCCGGTCGGTGTGGCGCTCATCTCGGCCGCGCTCCTGCTGCTCCTCTACCCGCTGGTGCAGGGCCGTCAGTTCGGCTGGCCGACCTGGACGTTCGTGTCCATGGCGCTGTCCGTGCCGGTGCTCGCCGCGTTCGTCGGATACGAGCGGATCAAGGCCCGCCGGGACGGCTCCCCGCTGGTCCAGCTCAGCCTGTTCCGCGACCGGGCGTTCAGCGCCGGGATGACCGTGGCCCTGACGTTCTTCCTCGGCATCGCCTCGTTCGCCCTGGTGCTCACCCTGTTCTTGCAGCTCGGCCTCGGCTTCTCCCCGCTGCACGCCGGGCTGACCTTCCTGCCGTTCTCGGCCGGCGTGCTGGTGTCCTCCGGCGCGGCGGCCCGGCTCGCGCCCAAGTTCGGCCGCGGCGTCACCATGGTCGGCGCGCTGCTTACCGCGGCGGGCATGGCCACCCTGATCGGCACCGTGCACCACTTCGGCGCGGCCGTGACC
Source organism: Streptosporangiaceae bacterium (assembly GCA_036497945.1). Classification (GTDB taxonomy): domain Bacteria; phylum Actinomycetota; class Actinomycetes; order Streptosporangiales; family Streptosporangiaceae; genus RYN-230. Next base: position 37,471 of record DASXIN010000040.1, read on the forward strand.
ACCTGGGACCTGGTGCCCGGGCTGGCCGCGGCGGGGCTCGGCCTGGGCGCGGTCATCGCGCCGCTGGCCGACATCGTGCTGGCCCACGTCCCGCACCGGGACGCGGGCTCGGCGTCCGGCGTGTTCAACACCGGCCTGCAGCTGGGCAACTCGATCGGCATCGCGCTGATCGGCGTGATCTTCTTCGCACTGCTCGGCAGCCAGTCCGCGGCGGCGGCCCGCACCGTCACCCCGCAGCTGCGCAGCGGGCTGGTCGCGGCGGGCGTGCCGGCCCAGTACACCGGGCGCGTCGTCAGCCAGTTCGGTGACTGCCTGCACGCCCGGCTGGTGGCCGCCGACCCGACGGTCACCCCGGCGGCGTGCCAGCCGCCCCACGGGCAGGTGCTGCCCGCCGCCGCGCACCCCGTGCTGGCCAGCGCCGGCGGCACCGCGCTGCGTACCGACTTCGCCAGTTCGCTGGTGCGCACGCTGTGGTTCCAGGTCGGCGTGTTCGTGCTCAGCTTCCTGCTGATGCTCGGGATACCGGCCGGCGCGGGCAAGCACACCAGGGCGGCGGTGCCGGAACCGGCCCCCGGGGACCGGTCACTGGCCCCAGCCGGCACGGCCAGCGAGGGAGCGGAAGCATGACCGCGGCCAGCCACCCGGGGAACGGCACGCTGCGACTGGCCATCCTCGGTGCCACCGGCGGGATCGGCGGGCACGTGCTGAGCTGGGCGGCCGACGCCGGGCACCCGGTGCACGTGCTGGCCCGCCACCCGGCGGCCGTGCCACGCCGCCCGGGGGTCACCGTGATCGAGGGCGACGCGACCGACACGGTGGCGGTAGCTGACGCGGTGGCCGCCGCGGACGCGGTACTGTCCGCGCTCGGCCCGCGCGGCGCCAAGACGCCGCAGCTGCTGGCCACCGCGGCGGCGGTGCTGACCCAGGCCATGGCCAAGACCGGGACGGCCCGGCTGATCTGCGTGTCCGCGGCCGGGGCGTTCATCAAGGACGACCCGGAGACCAGCGGGCTGGTCAAGCTGATCCTGCCGCGCGTCTTCGCCAAGTCATTCGCCGACGTGCGGGCCATGGAGGAGGTGATCCGGGCCAGCAGCCTGGACTGGACGCTGGTCCGGCCGACCCGGCTGGTGAACAGCCCGGCCCGGGGGGAGTACCGGATCGGCCGGGACTACCCGCCGCCCGGCCTGACCAAGATCTCCCGGGCCGACGTGGCCGCCTTCATGATCCGCACCCTGACCGACGGCAGCTACGTCCGCGAGTCCCCCGCCATCTGCTGGTAGAAATCAGCAGTGCGGTGACTTATGCCCCACCTGCGGGCATAAGTCACCGCACTCATGGCATTCGCGCTCAGCTGGCGCCGTCGGCCACCGCGGCGTCCACCTCCGCGTGCCGGACGGCCAGTTCGACCGCGTAGCGGGCGTCGTCCGCCTTCTGCTGGTCGATCCGGTCGGCGATGTCCTCGTCGTCACGCATCAGCGCCTCGAGATCGGTCTTGGCCGCGTCCAGCACGCCCAGGTCGGCGTAGGCGTGCTGCACCTTGGCCCCCCACAGCCCGATGTCCTTCACGCACGGCACGATCCGGCTGAACAGCAGCATGCGGAACGCCTGCTGGACCGGGGAGTGCTCGGTGAACTCCAGGCACTCGTCCACGTCATAGCCCATCCGCTCCCAGACCTCCTGGGCCCGGAACCGGTTGCGCATCAGGTAGCAGCCCTCGACCACGAACTCTTCCCGGTCCGCCCGCTCCGCCGACGTCAGTCCGGCGTAGTAGTCGCGCAGCGCCAGCCGGCCGAACGCCACGTGCCGGGCCTCGTCCTGCATCACGTAGGCCAGCAACTGCTTGACCAGCGGGTTGGCGGCGATGTCGCGGTGCACCCCGAACGCGGCCAGGGCCAGCCCCTCGATAAGCACCTGCATGCCCAGATACGGCATGTCCCAGCGGGAGTCACTGAGCGCGTCGGCCAGCAGCTGGGCCAGATCCGGGTTGACCGGGTAGTACAGCCCGACCTTCTCCCGCATGAACCGGGAGTACAGCTCCACGTGCCGAGCCTCGTCCATGGTCTGGGTGGCGGCGTAGAACTTCGAGTCCATGTCCGGCACCGACTCGACGATCCGGGCCGCCACCGTGAGCGCGCCCTGCTCGCCGTGCAGGAACTGGCTGAACAGCCAGGACCCCAGGTGGTGGCCGAGTTCCTTGCGCTCGGCGTCGTTCAGCACGTCCCACTGCCGCGACCCGAAGATCGGGCAGAAGTCATCCGGCGTCTCCATCACGTTGGTCGGGTCCACCGGCAGGTCCCAGTCGATCCGCTTGGCCGCGTCCCACTGCTTGTCCTTGCCGCGCTGGTACAGGTCGAGGAGGCGGCTACGGCCGTCGTCGTACTCCCAGCTGAACTTGGTCGTCCCGGCGGCGGGCACGTCCCAGGTGCCGGGTTCGACGGGGGTGGCGTAGTGGTCGTAGGTGCTCACGGCGGCCTCCAGCGCCCGGGGTTTGGCTGCCTTCATTACTACCCAGTAACTAGTGTCGGCGCAATCCCTGCGGCGGGTGAGTCTGGTCGGGCGCAATCCCGCCGCGGGTCAGTCGTGTACCGACGGCTCATGGTCGGCGTGCCCGGACGGCTCGAGCTGGAACGTGGAGTGCTCGACGTCGAAGTGGCCGCGGACGCATTCCTGGAGCTGGTCCAGGATGCCCGGCCCGCAGCCCCGGCTCAGCGTGGCCGCGTCCACCACGACGTGCGCGGACAGCACCGGCAGGCCGGACGTGATGGTCCACGCGTGCAGGTCGTGCACGTCGATGACGCCGTCCAGCCCGATCATGTGCCGCCGCACCTCGGTCAGGTCGATGCCCCGTGGGCTGGCCTCCAGCAGCACGTCCACCGCGTCCCGGAGCAGCCGCCAGGTCCGGGGCAGGATGAGCACCCCGACCAGCAGCGACGCGATCGGGTCGGCCCGGGTGAACCCGGTCAGCGTGATCACCACCGCGGTCACGATGACCGCCACCGCACCGAACGTGTCCGAGGCTACTTCCAGGAACGCGCCCCGCGCGTTCAGGCTCTCCGCCTGCGCCCCACGCAGCAGCATCAGCGACGCGCCGTTACCGGCCAGCGCGACAACGCCGAAGAACGCCATCAGCCCGGTACTCACCGGCTCTGGGGTGGCGAGCCGCTGGGCGGCCTCGAAAACGATGAACCCGGCCATGCCGAGTAGCAGCAGCGCATTGGCCGTCGCGGCCAGGATCTCCAGCCGGGCATAGCCGAAGGTGCGCCGCTCGGTGGCGGGCTTGCTGGCGAAGTACGCGGCCAGCAGGGACAGCCCCACCCCGGCCGCGTCGGCCGCCATGTGCGCCGCGTCGGCCAACAGCACCAGCGACCCGGACAGCGCCGCGCCGGCCACCTCGCCGACGGCGATCGTGACGGTGATGGCCAGCACGGCGGCCAGCCTGCCGCGGTGCCGCCCGGTCGCGGTCAGCGCAGGTCCGTGGTCATGCCCATGTCCGGCCGTCATCGCCGGTGACAGCTCCCTCGTCCGGCTAGGTACCCGGCTGGTCGTCGCGGTCCCCGCCCGTCACGTCGCCCGGCTCAGGCATACCCGGGAACAGCAGCTCGTAGGCCGGATTGATCATGACCGGGCGGCCGTCGCGGATGCCCACCGGCCCACGGAACCGTACCCGGGCCCCGCAGATGATGCCCGGGATGTGCGACCGGCCGTAGAACAGCGCGGTCAGGTCCCCGGTGGAGTCGGCGATCTCGGTCGCCAGCACGGAGTTCCGCTCGACCGGGCGGATCTCCACCGCGCGGACCCGGCCCTCGACGGTGGCCCGGCCCGGGCCGTGCAGCGAGCCGATCGGGTTCACCCCGGCCGGGGGGGCGGGCCGGTTGTACTCCGGGTTGTCCCCGGCCTGGGTGGCCCGGGCAGGCCGGGTCGAGTCAGTCCCAGGCTCACTGGCCCGGCTGGGCCGGCGGTGCCGGAGCAGGCCGCGCAGCCGGGATGGCTGCGGTGCGGCGATCACCGGTGGCAGGTCGGCGGCCGGGTCCCCGACCCCGCTGGCCCCGTCCCCGGCCGGCCCAGCTGGGGCGGTCTCCGGGACGGCCGGGCCGGTGCCCGCCGAGCCCTCGCTCACCGGGCCGGTCCGGGCGGCCGGCCCGGCGGGCAGCGAGCCGGCCCGGTCAGATCCCGCACTGGCGCTGGCCACGGCCGCCGAGCCGTTCCCGGTGACCGCGCCGGCCAGCTTGTCCGCCTGGGCGGCGAGCTGGCGCTCGTGCAGTACCTCGATCCGGCTGCGCACGTCGAACGGGACGATGGTGGCCGTCACGTTCGGGATCCGGCTGACCACACCAGCGATCCGGTCCGCGGTGCGGTCGTGCAGCAGCCGGCCGAGCAACGGGGCGTAGCTGCGCCGCGGCAGCACCACGGTGACGTGGGTGCCGGGCTGGCTCGCCTCGTCGCTGGCCAGCTCGGCCGCGCAGCGGGCCACCCGGCGGTCCGGGCAGTCGAAGAAGTCCAGCACCACGCCCCGGTCGGTGCGCGACCATTCTTCGCGGAGCTGCTCGGCCTGCTGGTTGTCGATCACGAAATGGACCGCGCGCAGCGTGGTCGGCCGCAGACTGCGCGCGTAGCGCAGCGCGGCGATGGTGGCCAGGTCCCAGCTGTCCACCAGGACGAAGACCGTCCGCCGGGTGTACTTCGGCGGCTCCGGCGGCTTGGGCCGGTCGCCGATGCCTTCCAGCACCTGGCTCTCCACCCGGTACTCCCGGTTCAGCCGGATCAGCGCGGGCACCCCGATGGCGAACAGGATCACCACCAGCCAGGCGCCCTCGGTGAACTTGACCACCACGAAGATCAGCACGATGACCAGCGAGGTCACGCCGGCCGAGAAGTTGATCACCAGCTTGCGCCGCCAGTGCGCCTCTTTGTGCGTGTAGTGGTATTTGGCCATGCCGAACCCGGCCATGGTGAACGCGGTGAAGACGCCGATGGCGTAGAACGGCACCAGCTTGTTGACGTTCGCGCCGACGGCGCCGAGCAGCGCGGCGGACAGCACGGCCAGCACGATGATCCCGTTGGAGAACACCAGCCGGTGCCCGCGCTTGGTCAGCCAGCGCGGCAGGAATGCGTCCTCGGCCACGAAGTTGGCCAGGAACGGGAACCCGTTGAAGCTGGTGTTCCCGCCGGTGTACAGGATCAGCGCCGTCGCCGCCTGTACCAGGTAGAACATGATGTTGCCGAACAGCGTGTTACCGAAGACGATCCGGGCTTCCTGGGAGATCACGGTGGGCACGCCGTTGGTAAACGGCGCCGCGTGCGTGACGTGCGCCAGCCAGGAGATCCCGGCCACCAGCGTGCCCAGAATGAGGCCCTCGGTGACCAGCACCTTGCGGGCGTTGATGCCCTCGGGTGGCCGGAACGCGCTGACCGCGTTGGACACTGCCTCGATGCCGGTCAGCGACGAGCCGCCGTTGGCGAACGAGCGCAGCAGCACGAAGACCAGCCCGAACGAGATCAGCGAGCTGTAGTTGTGCGCGGTCCCGTACCCGTACTGTCCGGGCAGCGGATAGTGATAGTGCCCGAGCGCCCCGAACGCCTCCTTGGCCAGGCCGACGATGATGACCAGGATCATCACGGCGGAGAACAGGTAGGTGGGCACCGCGAACGACTTGCCCGCCTCCCGGATGCCGCGCAGGTTGCCGTAGCACATCAGCACGACGATGCAGACCGAGATGATGGTCAGCACGTCCGGCTGGCTTAGCTGGGGGATGGTGTGCTGGAAGGCCGACGCCACCGCCGCGGTGCCCGCGGCGACCTGTACCGCCACCGTGACCACGTAGTCGATGAGCAAGGCGACCGCGGCGACCTGCGCCACCCGGGGCCCGAAGTTGTCCCGGGCCACCACGTAGGACCCGCCGGCCCGGGTGTAGACCGTGACCACCTCGCGGTAGGACAGCACCACCAGGGCCATCACGAACAGCACCACGCCGGTTATCGGCAGGATCAGGGTGAACGCGGTGATGGCCAGGCCACCCTTGAGCAGCTCGATGAGGATTTCCTCGGTGCCGTAGGCCGACGAGGAGATCCCATCCGGAGCGAGCACACCGAGCGCAAGCACGTTGGACAGCCGCTGCTCACCCAGCTGCTCGTTGACCATGGGCGGCCCGAGCAGCCTGCGCTTCAGCGTGTACCCGAAGCCCTCGCGCAGGTCATCGCCCCGGTTGAGGACGCCTACCGCTCGCCGCATTGCCACCTGGTCTGCCCTTCATATGCTTGACCTGGCCTTTGTACCACCGTGGCGGCGTGCTCAGGCCAAGGGGGCATTTGCCTGATACCCCTACGGCTCACTACGTAGCCGGGTCTTAGCGGAGCTTTAGCGGGCAGGCCAGTCAGCCGACGCCGAACCAGCCCAGCACGGTGAACCCCAGCAGCAGCAGGCTCATCGCGGATATGCCCAGGGTGCAGACGGTGGCGGCGACCCGGAACGCGGTGCCGTTGGCCGCCGCGCCGAGTACGCTGCGCCGGTTGGTGAGGATGAGGATGTAGGCCAGGATGACCGGCGTCACGAGGCCCTGCAGCACCTGGGTGCCGATGAGCAGCGTGATCAGGTTGATCGGGGTCAGCGCCAGGCCCGCGCCGATGATCACCTGCACGGTGAACAGGCTGAGGAACAGCCGGGCCTCGGTGAACCGGCGGGACACCGACCGCTCCACCCCGACCGCCTCGCTGATCGCGTACGCGCTGGACAGCGGGACCACCGCACCGGCCAGCGCGGACGCCCCGATGAGGCCGAACGCGAAGAGCAGTTCGGCGGCTGGCCCGGCCACCGGGCGCAGCGCCATCGCGGCCTCTTTGGCCGAGGTGAGCGGGCCGGTGCCGCCGATGGCCGCCGCGGTCGCGATGATGATGGTGATGGAGATCACGCAGGCGAACAGCGCACCGGAGATCGCGTCGATCCGGGCCCGCGGGTAGTCGGCCGCGTCGGCGCCCTTGTCCACCACGCCGGCCGCCGCGTACAGCTGCATGTACGGGCTGACCGTGGTGCCGATCAGGGCCACGCCGAGCAGCAGGAAGCTCTTGGTGTACAGGAAATGCGGGATGACCAGGTTGCTGCCGACCACGGCCCAGTTGGGGTGGCCGAGTATCGCGGCCACCGGGTAGGCCAGGAAAGCCAGCGACAGGATGAGGAATACCCGCTCGGCGTACCGGTAGGAGCCGAACACCACCAGCGCCCAGATAGCCACCGCCGCGATCGGGATGATCACGTACCGGCTCACGCCGAGCAGTTCGAACGCGGCCCCGATGCCGGCGAACTCCGACACCACCAGGCCGGTGTTGGCCAGCAGCACGCAGAACAGCGCGAGCGCGGTCAGCCGCAGGCTGAACTGCTCCCGGATCAGCGCGGCCAGGCCCTTGCCGGTGTGCGTACCGAGCCGTACCGCCATCTGCTGCACCAGGACCAGGGCGATGGTGACCAGCACCATGAAGAACAGCGTCCGGTAGATGAACTGGGATCCGGCCGAGGCGTAGGTGGCGATGCCGGCCGCGTCGTTGCCCGCGTTGGCCGCCACCACGCCCGGCCCGGCGATGGCCAGGATCAGCCAGATCCGGCCGCGCCGGGACCGGATCAGCCGGACCCCACCGGCCCGGACCCGGGTCAGCGACGTGAACCCGGTCCGGGCCCGGGCCCGGGCGATCTCAACCGACTCCTGGTCCTGGAAACTCACTGCAGCAGCCTCGGGAAGTGCAGGCGGCCGTGCCCGGGCACCAGCGCGTCCAGCACATCGTCGGCCAGGATCCGGCCCAGTGGCCGCCCGCCGTCGTCCACCACCAGCAGCGAGGATCGGCGTGACTCGACCAGCTCGGTGGCGACCAGGTCCAGGTCGGCGTCCGGATGCAGGGTCACCGGGGGATTGTCCGGGTCGATCAGCTCGCCCAGCCGCCTCCCGGGGTCGCTGACCAGCAGATCGAACGCGGACACGTCGCCGAGCAGCGTGCCCGCCTCATCCAGCACCGCCACCGAGTCGATCTCGGTGCGGTGCCTGGCCTGCTCGGCCAGCCGCTGGCTCACCTCGGCCACCGTCTCGTCCGGCCCGGCGGTGGCCAGCACGCTGGTCATGATCCCACCGGCCTCATCGCCCGGATAGCCCAGCAGCTTGACCAGCTCGCGCTGCACCGGTGCGGGCATCTGCGCCAGCAGCGTGGCCTGTTCCTCGTCGTCCAGATCACGCAGCGCGTCCACCGCCTCGTCCGGTTCCATCCCGGCGATCAGCTCGGCGGCACGGGCCGGTGTCACCTCACGGAGCAGGGCGGTCAGCTCGTGCGGCTCCATCTCCTCCAAGGCGTCCGCGGCCAGGTCATCGTCCAGGCTGTCCAGCACTTCCTGGCGGCCGGACCGGCCCAGCCCCTCCAGCACGTCGGCCAGCTCGGCCGGGCGCAGCCGGCGCAGCGCGGCATGGCCGGTGCGCAGCTTCACCGCCGCGGGGTCCTCGGGTGAGTCCTCCCCGAACGACTCGATCGAGGCCCAGTCGATCACCCGGTCCGGGGTGGGATGCCAGCGGAACCGGCGCGGGCCCAGCCGACGCAGCAGCGTCTGCAGGCTGACGTCCACGCCGACCAGGTGGATCTGCTCGCCGACCTGGGCCAGGTACAGGTCGGCCGCCCGGATCACCTGGATCTCGTCGGTGTCCACCAGCTGGTGATCCATGATGTCCCGGGCCAGCAGCACTTCACCCTCACGGCGGGCGAACTCGCGTAGGTCCAGCCGGGCGGTGCGCAGCGTGACCGACCGGCGGCGCATCCGGTCGATGGCCGAGCTGTCCAGGAACGCCCGGCGGCGGCCGACCCGGATCACGATGCCGGTGACCAGGGGATAGGTCTCCCCGCTGCCATGCACCTGGGCCACCAGGTCGGCCACATGGCCGACCTCGTCCCCGTGCTGGTTCAGCACCGGGCGGGTGATCAGTCCGGCCAGCGACACGATGTCTTGCCTGAGCTGGCGGGACGCCAGGGTGCGTTCGGACGGCTGGATCAGGCGAGCCAGCGAGGACCCGTCCCGGCGCCGCCACCGGGCGGGGGCGCGGTTACTACCGAAGAACCGTTCGGACACAGCAGCCTCCTCCGGCCGCCGGCCCGGCCACGGCTAGGGCACAAGCCCCAGCACGGGGCAGCCGGCGGGCAATGGGCGGGATGGAATCAAGCACCACCCGGCGACCCGGCCCAGGGTGAGGGCCATGATCGCCGGGGTGGTACTAAGAGGATCACCCAGCACGGCCGTCACCTCCTCGCCTCGCTGCGCGTACTCCCGGCTGAATGCCGTACCCCGTGACAGTACCCCGGACTACGCAGTAATCCGGAATCTTGGCCACCAAGCCGCACGGTTCTGTTCACTCCCCGGCGACTTCGTGTTTACCCGGTCGCAAGTGGTCGACCTGCGGCGGGTGAAACACTGACGATTATGGCCGCGACACAGCCGGATACCCCGGCCGCCACCCGGGGCGGCCGCACTATCCACCTCATGGACCTGCTCAAACGCCCGATCACGGACAGCAACGGGGAGTCCCTGGGCCGGGTGCAGGATGTGATCGTCCGGCTGGGCGGTCATGGCCTCCCGGTGGTCACCGGGCTGGTGGCCAAGGTGGGCGGGCGCGAGGTGTTCGTGCCGGTGGACCAGACCGGGCCGTTCGACGGCGGCGAGCTGAAGCTGACCAGCAGCCAGCTGGACCTGCGCCGCTTCGAGCGGCGGGATGGCGAGGTGCTGCTCCGCCGGGACGTGCTGGGGCACCGGCTGATCGACGTGCAGACCGCGCAGCTGGTCCGGGCGGCCGACCTGGAGCTGCGCGAGCAACCGGACGGGGAGTGGGTGCTGGCCGGGGTGGACATCCGCCGCCGGCCTCGCGGCCTGCTCCGGCTGCTGCGCCGCGGGGCCGACCATGACGAGCACATCTTCCGCGACTGGTCCCGGTTCGAGCCGCTGATCGGGCACACCGGCACTGCGGGGCTGCGCGGCCCGCTGGGCCGGATCCGGCGGCTCAAGCCTGCCCAGATCGCCGACCTGCTAGAGGACGCGTCCAGGGACGAGGAGACCGAGATTCTCGGCCACGTGCGGGCCGATCCCGAGCTGGAGGCGGACGTCTTCGAGGAGCTAGACGAGGACCAGGCCACCCGGCTGCTGGCCGAGCGGAGCGACGCGGAGATCGCCTCGGTACTGGCCCGGATGCGGGCCGACGACGCCGCGGACGCGATCGCCGAGCTGCCCCAGCAGCGGCGGCAGCCCGTGCTCGACCTGCTGCCGGCCCCGCAGCGGACCAAAGTGCTGACCCTGATGGGCTTCAACCCGACCAGCGCGGGCGGGCTGATGGGTGTCGATTTCCTCACCCTGGCCAGCGACGTCGCGGTGGCCGACGCGCTGGCCGCGGTGGCCAGCGCGGAGAGTGTCCAGCCCGAGGCGCTGACCAGCGTGTACGCGGTCGGGCCGAGCGGCCGGCTGCGCGGCGTGGCCACCGTGGTCCGGCTGATCCAGGCCGACCCGGGCACCCAGCTGCTGGATGTCTGCGACCGTGACCCGGTGCGGGTCGGGGCGGACACCGACGTGGTCGACGTGGCCGTGCTGATGAGCGACTACAACCTGATCATGGTCCCGGTGGTCGACGAGGACCGGCGGATGATCGGCGTGATCACGGTGGACGACGTGCTGGAGGTCACGCTGCCGGAGGACTGGCGGCGGCGGGAGACCGCGCAGCCGCCGGACGCGCACCGCGGCGGTGCGGACGACGGCACAGCGGAAGTCGGCGGCGAGCGGTAAGCGGCGCTGACCGGTGAGCACCCCGATCCCGCCCCAGCGGCCGCGCCCGCCGGAGCCATCCGGTCCCGCCAAGTCGCCCCGCCCGGCTGAGCCGGCCGCTCCCGCCAAGCCGGCCCGCCCGGCCGAGCCGGCCGGTCCCGCCAAGTCGCCCCGCCCCGCCGAGCCCACGCCCCGCCCCGCCGAGGCCGCGCCCCGCCCTGCCGAGGCCGCGCCCCGCCCCGCCAAGCCGGCCCGCCCGGCCGAACCCGCGCCCAGCCTGACCAGGCCGAGCGCGGTGCTGGACGAGGCGCACCTGGGCGACATCCACGGCGCGCTGGGCTCGATCCGGGTCGACCAGGACGACACCGGCCGGCCGGGACTGCGCCGTCGGCTGATCACCTTCCTGGCCATCATGGGTCCCGGCCTGATCGTCATGGTCGGGGACAACGACGCCGGCGGGGTGTCCACCTACGCCCAGGCCGGGCAGAACTACGGCTACAGCCTGCTCTGGGTGCTGCTGCTGCTCATCCCGGTGCTGGTGGTCAACCAGGAGATGGTGGTCCGGCTCGGCGCGGTGACCGGGGTCGGTCACGCCCGGCTGATCAACGAGCGGTTCGGCCGGTTCTGGGGCTGGTTCAGCGTCGGCGACCTGTTCCTGCTGAACTTCCTGACCATCGTCACCGAGTTCATCGGGGTCTCGCTCGCACTGCGCTACTTCGGCATCAGCCCGTACATCTCGGTGCCGATCACCGCCGTGCTGCTGGTCGGCATCACGGCCAGCGGCAGCTTCGCCCGCTGGGAGCGGGCCATCTTCCTGTTCATCGCGACCACCCTGCTGCTGTACCCGCTGGCCCTGGCGTCCCATCCGCACTACGGCGCGATCGCTTACCACCTGTTCGTGCCGGGCATCCAGGGTGGCGCCAGCTCGACCGCCATCCTGCTCATCATCGCCATCGTGGGCACCACGGTGGCGCCCTGGCAGCTGTTCTTCCAGCAGTCCAACGTGATCGACAAGCGCATCACGCCCCGGTTCATCGGCTACGAGCGGGCCGACACGGTGTTCGGCGCATTCGTGGTCGTCATCGGGGCCATCGCGATCATCATCGTGGCCGTGTTCGCGGTCCGCGGTACCGACCTGGCCGGCAAGTTCACCAACGCGCTCGGCGTGGCCCAGGCGCTGCAGACGCACGGCTACTGGTACGGGGCGCTGTTCGCCATCGTGCTGCTGGACGCGAGCATCATCGGCGCCTCGGCGGTGACGCTGTCCACCAGCTACGCGTTCGGCGACGTGTTCGGCCTGAAGCACTCGCTGAACCGCAGCTGGCGCGATGCCAAGCAGTTCTACGCCAGCTACACCGCCCTGGTCGTGGTGGCCGCGGCCATCGTGCTCATCCCGCACGCCCCGCTCGGCCTGATCACCACCGGCGTGCAGGCCCTGGCCGGGGTGCTGCTGCCCAGCGCCAGCGTGTTCCTGCTGCTGCTGTGCAACGACCCGGAGGTGCTCGGCCCGTGGCGCAACAAGCCCTGGCTGAACACGCTGGCCGGGATCATCATCGGGGTGCTGCTGACGCTGTCCGGCACGCTCGTGGTCAGCACGGTCTTCCCCAGCCTGAACGTCGGCCTGGTGGCCATCGTGCTGGCCATCGCGCTGGTCGTGTCGGGCGGGCTGACCATCGGCGTGCTGGAGATCATCCAGCGGCGCTCCGGGCACCCCCGTCAGCGGCCCGAGCCGATGACCCCGCAGCAGCGGCTGAACTGGCGGATGCCACCGCTGGCCCTACTCAAGCCGGTGCAGTGGTCGCCGGGCATCAAGCTCGGCGTGCTGCTGCTCCGCGGCTACCTGGTGGTCTCGGTGGCCCTACTCGTCGTCAAGGCCGTCCGGCTGGGCGGGGGATGAGACGGGACAGCCGATCGCCGTCTCGCTGGTCATCGTCAAGATCGTCCAGCTCTCCCTGGCGCACTGAGGATCAGCGGTGTACTTCGCTGCCCGCCCAGGGGCAGTGAAGTACACCGCTAACTGGCGATCTGCTTTTCGCGCAGGGCAGTGATCTCTGCCGGGGTGTAGCCCAGGCTGGCCAGGACTGCTTCGGTGTCGCTGCCGGGGACCGGGGGCGGATCCGGCACGGCGGCCGGGGTGCGGCTGAACCGGGGCGCGGGCGCGGGCTGGCACACCCCGCCCACCTCGATGAACGTGCCGCGGGCCAGGTTGTGCGGGTGCCCGGGCGCGTCGGCCATGCTGAGCACCGGAGTCACGCAGGCGTCCGACCCGTCGAACACCGCGACCCACTCGGCCTGCGTGCGCTGAGCGAACGCGGCGGTCAGCCGGTCCCGCAGCACCGGCCAGCCGGACCGGTCCAGCTGCGCCGGCAGTTCGGCCGCATCCAGCCCGAGCCGGTCCAGCAACTCGGCGTAGAACTTCGACTCCAGCGCGCCGACCGCGATGAACTTGCCGTCCGCCGTCTGGTAGGTGTCGTAGAACGGGGCCCCGCCGTCCAGCAGGTTGCTGCCCCGCTGGTCTTGCCAGGCGCCGGCTGCCCGCAGCCCGTGGATGAACGTGGCCAGCAGCGCGGACCCGTCCACCATGGCCGCGTCCACCACCTGGCCGCGGCCGGACCGCTCCCGCTCCAGCAGCGCGGCCAGCACACCGACGGCCAGCAGCATGCCGCCGCCACCGAAGTCACCCAGCAGGTTCAGCGGCGGGACCGGCCGCTCACCGGCCCGGCCGATCGGGTCCAGGCTGCCGGCCACCGCGATGTAGTCGATGTCGTGCCCGGCCACCCCGGCCAGCGGCCCCTGCTGCCCCCAGCCGGTCATCCGCGCATAGACCAGCCGCGGGTTCCGCTCCAGGCACACCTCTGGGCCGAAACCGAGCCGCTCGGCCACGCCGGGGCGGTACCCCTCCACCAGCACGTCGGCCCCCTCCACCACGCGCAGCAGCACGGCCAGGCCGGCCGGGTCCTTGAGGTTGAGCCGGATCGACCGGCGGCCCCGGACCAGCGGATCGCTGGGCTGCACCACCGGGTGGCCGCCCGCCCCAGGCCGGTCCACCCGCAGCACGTCCGCGCCGAGATCGGCCAGCACCATGCAGCCGAACGGCGCGGGCGCCAGGCTCTCCAGCTCGATCACCCGCACGCCATGCAGTGGTCCCATCAACCGACCCCTTCTTTTGCTTAACGCCGGTCCGGCTGCCGCCTCGGCCGCAGCCTAGTGCGCGGCCCAAGGCCGGTGTTTCGTGGCTCTTCACCCGGTGGCTACTTCGTAGTACGGCGTGGCTGGCACACTTTCGCCGGCAGCCACGTGAAGGGAGCCCAGGATGACTTCCAGGCCGAGCAGGCGCAATGTGCTCAAGGGCGGGCTGGCCGCTGGCGCCTTAGCGGGCAGTGGGGCGTGGCGGTTCGCGCCCGGTGCGGCTGCCGCGGGCCGGCCCGCCGACCGGCTGCGCCAGCCGGATTCGCTGCCGTATCCCAGGCTGCCGGCCGGCACCGACACGATCCCGCAGATCGAGCACATCGTCATCCTGATGATGGAGAACCATTCCTACGACAACAGGCTCGGCATGCTCCGGCGGCCTGGCGCGGACGGGTTCCGGCTCGGCCGCGGCGGCCTGCCGCTGGCCAGCAACCCCTATGCCAACGGCGAGATCCAGCACGCCTTCCGGATGCCGACCACCTGCCAGCTCGACGGGCACCCCGCGCAGGACTGGCTGGCCAGCCACGTGCAGTACGACAACGGCAAGCTGGACGGCTTCGTCGAGTCCAGCAGCGGCCCGGTGGCCATGGGCTACTGGGCGCAGCCCGACCAGCCGTTCTACTACTCGCTGGCCTCGGTCTTCCCGATCTCGGACCGGTACTTCTGCTCGGTGCTCGGCCAGACCTACCCGAACCGGCGGTTCTTGATCTCGGCCACCTCGATCGGCCAGGTAGACGACATCACGCCCGCGCTGTCCGACTATCCGCCGAACGGCACCATCTTCGACCGGCTGGACGCGCAGGGCGTCAGCTGGCGGGACTACTACACCGACCTGCCCACGGTCGAGCTGTACCCGCCGCTGTACCTGAAGAACGCGGGCACCAAGGTGGTGCCGATCGCCCAGTTCTACACCGACGCCGCGGCTGGCACGCTGCCCGGGATATGCCTGGTCGAGCCGAACTACGGCACCCAGTCCGAGGAGAACCCGCAGAACGTCGCAGTCGGCGAGCAGTTCGCGGCGGGAGTGATCAACGCGGTGATGTCCGGGCCAGGCTGGGACCGCACGCTGCTGATCTGGACCTACGACGAGCACGGTGGTTACTACGACCACGTGCCGCCGCCGCCCGCGCTGGCCCCGGACAGCATCCCGCCCGCGGTGCCGGCCGGGCAGTCCAGCTACGACGGCTTCCACCGGTACGGCTTCCGGGTTCCGTTCGCGGTGGTATCGCCGTGGGCCCGCCGCCACTACGTCTCGCACCAGGTCAGCGACCACACCGGCATCTGCGCGCTAATCGAGGCCAAGTGGAACCTGCCCGCGATGACCTTACGGGACGCCAACGCCAACCCGATGCTGGACATGATCGACCTGCGCTATCCGGCGTTCCGCACCCCGCCCCGGCTGGCCCAGCCGCTGCTGGCCACCGACCCGGGGGCGATGGCCTGCAGCACCAATGGCGCGGGCACGATACCCCCGCCCGGATCGGTCAGCCCGGCGCCGTAATCCAGCAGAACCGCCCGAGCTGCAGCGTATTCTCGCTGCATGCGCGGTTACACGCAGGACAAGGACGCCTACCTCAAGCGGCTGCGCCGCATCGAGGGCCAGGTGCGCGGCTTGCAGCGGATGGTGGAGGAGGACGTCTACTGCATCGACGTGCTCACCCAGGTGTCCGCGGTGACCCGGGCGCTGCAAGCGGTGGCCCTCGGGCTGCTCGAAGAGCACCTTGGCCACTGCGTGACCGAAGCCGTCCGGGCCGGCGGCGACGAGGGCCGGGAGTCGGTGCGCGAGGCGGCCGCGGCCATCTCCCGGCTGGTCAAGTCCTGAGCGAGCAGCTGGCTCAGCTCCGGGTGTCCCGGGCCCAGTCGTGCTCCGGGTCGGCCAGCCGGGCGAACGCGCGCAGGTTGGCCAGACTCTCCCCGCGCTTGACCCGCCACGCCCACTCGCGGCGGATCGACGAGGCGAAGCCGATGGCCAGCGCCGGGTCGAAGTTGTCGTCTGAGTAGGTCAGCACGCAGCCCAGGATCCGGTCCACCTCGGCCGTGTCCACCGAGCTCAGCGGGAGCCGCCCGACCAGGTACACGTCGCCCGTCGGGTCGAGCGCGAAGTGCACGCCGTACATGCGGCCGTTGCGTTCCAGCAGGAAGCGGTAGAACCGGGCGTGGTTCTCGTCCGGCTGGCGGCAGAAGAAGGCCTCCACATGCAGGCTGTGCCGGCCCGCGATCAGCCAGGTCATCGTGGCCAGCTTGTGCTGTCCTTCCAGCCGGACCAGGAAGCTGCCCGGCTGCGGGCTCTGCCAGCTCAGCCCCAGCTCGGCCAGGGCCTTCTCGATGGCCGCGGCCGCCGCTTCCCGGGTCCCCGGCGCCGGCTCACTCATGCCTCCCCATCCAACCAGTACCTGCCACCCGTCGGCACAGACCGGGCGGTCACGTGAACTCAGCTCACCCGCACTGCCCGCCCGAAACACGTCCGCTCCGCCACCCACCCCACGCATCGCGTCACCCCCGGATCAGGATCAGACGTCTTTGCATGCGCGACGTCCGCCTGATGCCCGGTTTGTCAGGATTCTGGCGCACCGCGCGCATGCAAAGTCACTCATCCATGATCAGCGGCTCGGATAGGGAATCTGCCGCGCGGCGGCCCGGGAACCGCGGCGGTGGCGGCAGTACCGGGGTCGGTCAGGAGGGCAGGGCGCGGGCTGGGGTGGGCGCGTTGCTCATCGCGCCGGCGTACACGCCGAGCAGCCGGTCCACGGTGCGCGACCAGCCGAACCGGGAGGCGTGCGCGACGCTGCCCTGGGACAGCGCCTCGCGGCGGCCCGGCGTGCTGATCAGCTCGCGCAGCGCCCGCGCGTAGCTGGCCGGGTTGTGATCGTCGACCAGGATGCCGGACTCGCCGTGCTTGACCGCGGTGCGCAGCCCGCCCACCGCGGCCGCGATCACTGGCGTGCCACACGCCTGGGCTTCCACCGCGACCAGCCCGAACGACTCGGAGTGGGACGGCACCATGACCACCGTCGCGGCCCGGTACCAGTCGGCCAGCTCGGCTTGCGGGCACGGTGGCTCTAGCCGGACCAAGTCGGCGATGCCCAGGCTGCGGGCCAGCTCGGTCAGCCCGTCCGGGTCGGCCCGGCCGGTCCCGCTCGGGCCGCCGACGAACACCAGGCTGAGCTGGCTGGCCAGCTCCGGGTCGTCCCGGACCAGCTGGGCCGCGGCGTGCAGCACCACGTCAGGGGCCTTGAGTGGCTGCACCCGGCCGGCGAACACCACGACCACCCCGTCGGCGGGCAGGCCCAGCCGGCGCCGCGTCGCGGCAACCGGCCCCGGCCGGAACACCGTCAGGTCAACGCCCGGGTTGACCGTCCACACCTTGGCCGGGTCGGCGCCGTACAGCCCGACCAGCTGATGCGCTTCCTCATCCGTGTTGGCCACTAGCCGGTCCGCGGTGGACACCACCTCGGTCTCGCCGCGCAGCCGCACCTCCGGCTCGGCCCGGTCGCCCCGGGCCAGCGCCGCGTTCTTCACCCGGCCGAGGGTGTGCATGGAGTGCACCAGCGGTACTCCCCAGCGCTGCCGGGCCACGAGGCCCACCTGGCCAGACAGCCAGTAGTGCGCGTGCACCAGGTCGTACCGACCGGGCGCGAAAGCCGCCTCGGCGCGCAGCACCTCGAACGTGAAGTGGCACAGCTGAGCGGGCAGATCGGCCTTGTCCAGCTCCTCGAA
This sequence comes from Streptosporangiaceae bacterium, assembly GCA_036497945.1. Classification (GTDB taxonomy): domain Bacteria; phylum Actinomycetota; class Actinomycetes; order Streptosporangiales; family Streptosporangiaceae; genus RYN-230. The sequence continues at coordinate 55,142 of DASXIN010000040.1, forward strand.
CGGCCCAGCCGGCACATGCCGGACCAGCACCCCGGGCACGAGTTCAGCCTCGGGCGGGGCGTCACGGGAAACCGCCCGGGTGAAGATCTCGACCTCAACGCCGCGGCTAGCCAGCCGCTTGGCCACCTCGACCACGTAGACGTTCAGGCCCCCGGCGTCCCCGGTACCTGGCTGTTCCAGCGGCGAGGTGTGCACACTGATGGTCGCGATCCGCCGGGGGAAGCGTCGCGGCACTGGCATGCACCTCCGAAACCTGAACCACCGGATATGGCAGGTGATTCCCGGACAGTACTAGTCGGGGGGCGACCCCCCGAGCCCCCGATCGCCGCTTCGCGCCGAACGGCTTCTCGGCGGGCACATGGCTTCGCCGCGGCCCGCCTCGGCGCCGCAGGCGGGGGGATCCCCCCGCACCCCCCTGTCGCCGACTCGGCGGGGACACGGCTTCGCCGTCGCCCCGCCTCGCCGGCGAGTGATTGGCTGGCCCCGGGGGACACGCCTGCGGCGCGCCCCGCCTCGCCGGCGAGATGCTCGGCTGGCTAGCGGGACACGCCTGCGGCGCGCCCTGCCTCGCCGGCGAAGTGCTGGGCTGGCCGGGGGGCGAGCCGTGGTCCACCGATAGGCTCGGGAGCATGACGACGCTGGTGCTGCTGCGGCATGGGGAAAGTACGTGGAACGCGGAGGGCCTGTTCACCGGGTGGGTGGACGTGGGGCTCTCGGAGCGGGGGGCGGCCGAGGCGGTGACCGGCGGCGAACTGCTGCGCGAGTCGGGGCTGCGGCCCGATGTGGTGCACACCTCGGTGCTGACCCGGGCCATCCAGACCGCGAACCACGCGCTGGACGCGGCCGGGCTGCCCTGGCTGCCGGTGCACCGGTCCTGGCGGCTGAACGAGCGGCACTACGGCGCCCTGCAGGGCAAGAGCAAGGCGCAGACCCGCCAGGAGTTTGGCGACGAGCAGTTCATGCTGTGGCGCCGGTCCTACGACGTGCCGCCGCCGCCGCTCCCGGACGACGATAAGTACTCCCAGGCGGCCGACCCCCGCTACGCGCTGCTGCCGCCGGACCTGCTGCCCCGCGCCGAGTGCCTCAAGGACGTGCTCGGCCGGCTGCTGCCGTACTGGCTGGACAGTATCGTGCCCGACCTGGCCGCGGACCGGATCGTGCTGGTCGTCGCGCACGGCAACTCGCTGCGTGCGCTGGTCAAGCACCTGGACGGCATCTCCGATGAGGAGATCGCCGAGCTGAACATCCCGACCGGGATCCCGCTCGTCTACGAGCTTGGCGCCGACTACCGGCCCAAGGCGCCGGGCGGCCGCTACCTCGACCCGCAGGCCGCGGTGGCCGCCGCCGCGGCCGTGGCCAATCAGGGCCGCTGACCCGATACGGGGGGGGTTACGTCCAGATCCATGGCTGTATGCCGGTTAAATCCAGGATGGACAAGTCCCGGCCGCTGTGTGAATTGATGGGGAACACGACCGCGCCGAGGTAGGCGGCAGCGGCGCGGCGGGCCGCTCCCGCTTACCATCAGAGTGTGTGCGCGCAGGTGGCGGTGAACATGACGGGAGCCCCCGCAGCATGAAGATCCGGAAAACGGCCAAAACTCACCCTGGCCAGGATCTCTCCGCGCAGCGCCGCCCGCCCGCCCGGCTGCCGGCTGGCATCGCGGCCGTCCTCTCCGTACTGTCCTCCTCCGCCGTGGTCATCGACAGCGAGGACCGGGTGCTCCGGGCCAGTGCGGCCGCCCGCTCCTTCGGCCTGGTGAAGGGTGACCGGCTGATGGTCGGCGAGTTGCTGGCCCTGGCCCGTCAGGTGCGTCGGGACGGCGAGATCCGCGAAGGCGAGATCGAGGTGGCCGGCACCAAGTTCGGCGGCCGGACGACCAGCTTCGCGGTCCTGGTGGCGCCGCTCGGGTCCGGGGTGGGCGGCGGCGGCCTGGTGCTGCTGCTGGCCGAGGACCAGACCGAGAGCCGCCGGGTGGAAGAGGTGCGGCGAGATTTCGTGGCCAACGTCAGTCATGAGCTGAAGACCCCGGTGGGCGCTCTGGCGCTGCTGGCCGAGACGGTCGAGGACGCCGCCGACGACCCGGACGCGGTGCGCCGGTTCGCCGGCCGGATGCGGCAGGAGGCGTCCCGGCTGACCAAGCTGGCCCAGGACTTGATCACGCTGTCCCGGATCCAAGCGGCCGAGCCCATCCCCGACCCGATCCCGGTGGACCTGTCCATCGTGGTGGCTGAGGCGCTGGACCGGTGCCGGATGAAGGCCAGCGCGCATGGCATCGACCTGGAAGCCCGGGGTGATCCCGGGCTGGTCGTGCTGGGCGACGAGGACCTGCTGGTCAACGCGCTACGCAACCTGCTGGAGAACGCGGTCGCGTACAGCCCGGAGCAGACCAGGGTGGTGGTCAGCACCACCCGGGTGGCCGACGACCTGGCCGAGATCAGCGTGGCCGACCAGGGCATCGGCATCCCGCAGCGGGACATCGAGCGGATCTTCGAGCGGTTCTACCGGGTCGATCCGGCCCGCTCCCGGGCCACCGGGGGGACCGGGCTGGGGCTGGCCATCGTCAAGCATGTGACCGCGGCGCACGGCGGCAAGGTTACGGTGTGGAGCAAGGTGGGCGAGGGGTCGACGTTCACCTTGCGGTTGCCTATCGCTAATCGGCCACGGGCTGCGGCCGGGAGTTCCCAGCCACCCGCAGCGACACCGGCCAGGGAGGCCCTGAAATGACCCGGGTGCTCGTAGTCGAAGACGAGGAATCGTTCAGCGACGCGCTGTCCTACATGCTGCGCAAGGAGGGCTTCGAGGTAGCCATCTGCCCGACCGGCCCGGACGCGCTGGACACCTTCGACCGGGACGGAGCGGACCTGGTGCTGCTCGACCTCATGCTGCCCGGGCTGCCCGGCAGCGAGGTGTGCCGCACCCTGCGCGAGCGGTCCAACGTGCCGGTCATCATGCTGACCGCCAAGGACAGCGAGATCGACAAGGTGGTCGGCCTGGAACTCGGCGCGGACGACTACGTGACCAAGCCGTTCTCGTCCCGCGAGCTGGTCGCCCGGATGCGCGCGGTGCTCCGCCGCCGCGGCGAGCCGGAAGACGCCGCGATCACCACGCTGGAGTCCGGGCCGGTGCGGATGGACGTGGACCGGCACGTGGTGACCGTGCGCGGTAGCCAGGTCCAGTTGCCGCTCAAGGAGTTCGAGCTGCTCGAGGTGCTGCTGCGGAACACCGGGCGGGTGCTCACCCGGATGCAGCTCATCGACCGGGTCTGGGGCGCCGACTATGTCGGCGACACCAAGACCCTGGACGTGCACATCAAGCGGCTGCGGGCCAAGGTCGAGCTGGACCCAGGCAACCCGCGGCACATCATCACCGTCCGCGGGCTCGGCTACAAATTCGAACCAGGCGTCTAACGCCCTTACGGCGTGGCGGTCGCGGTCGCGGTGGCGGTCGTGCCCGGCGAAGGCGTCGCGGTAGCCGAGGTCTGGCCGTGGTGCCGGTGTTTCTTGGTCGCGGTCGGCGTCGGCGTTGGCGACGGGGCCGGTGAGTACGTGGCGTAGTAGGACGCCTTGGGGATAACCGGCACGAACAACACCACGCTGCCCGCGTTCTGGAACCTGAGCACCAGCCGGATGTTGCCGCCGCTGGGCAGGGTATGCGTCAGGCCGGTCAGCACGACCTCTGGCTGCGGGCCGGTGAGCAGCACGATGCGGCTCCGCTCCAGGGTGACTCCGCCAGCGGGCAGTGTGACCGAGGTGGCCGTGCCCGGCGCCGACGCGCTGACCAGGCGATCCCGCGCGCCCGTGTTGACAAAGGCCAGGAACACGCTGGCCGAGCCGCCCGCCGGCAGCGAAGCGTTCAGCGGTGCGCCAAGAACGAACACGTTGCGGATCGCGATGAAACCGCGCCCGGTGGCGGCGGGAATCGACTTGTTCGCCCCGGTCGTGGGCGAGTGCCAGTGCAGCACCGGCGCGTTCAGGCCAGCTTCGCACCCGGCGAGCAGCGGGATGGCCGCCGCCGCGGCGATGGCGCAGGCACGCCGCACTGTGGTGGTGAGGCAACGGCCGTGCAGCAGCATGACCTGCTCTCCTCAGAATTCGAGTCAGGTACCGGGGACGCCGGATAGCGTATCGGCATCCGGCCCGGCTGGCGCCGCCGGCCCTGCCGTGGCGTGGGCCGCACGGCCCGGACCCGGTCAGGCGCCCCGGGTACCCGGCCGATGCGCGGCCAGGAACGCGGCGGCCGGGTCTTACAGCCCCTGCGGTGTGCTGTGGCTCAGGGTGCGCAGGCTGTCGCCGAGCTGAACGCTAGGCGAGAGGTCCCGCTGCACGCTGCGCACCAAGCCGGCCTGATCGACCAGGACCACGGTCAGCCCGGACGGGCGGTATATGCCGTTCAGCGCCCCATCGGGGTCGCTGGCCACCACGATCGTCGCCGTCCGGTGCGGCCGGGCCATAGCCTTGACCTGGCTGAGCGAACCCCCCACCGCGATCAGGTAGACCTTGACGCTCGCGGCGCTGGCCTGGCGGCTGACTTCCTTGGCCGCGCTAGCGCAGTGGCAGCCCGCCGGGACCAGCGCGAGCACCGCGGTCCGCACCGTGCTCAGCCCGATGATCTCGCCGTTGGCCTGCAGGGTACCGGCCGGCAGCGGGCCGCCGATCTGGCCCACCCCGGGGCTGGCTGGCTGCGCTGTGCTCGGGGTCTGTCGCACGGTGGCCGGGGCACCCGCCCGCCGGGTGGTGAACATGGTGAGCAGCGTCCCGGCCAGCAGGGTCAGCGCCAGGCAGCTGGCCAGCAGCGGCAGCACCATCCCGTCCCGGGCGATCGGACCGCACAGCCGCCGGAGCAGCCGCTGTCTGCGCAGCGCGCGGAGTTCGCGGTGATACGCCTGCACATCGTGATCGAGTTCCCTGGCATCGTCAGGGATCTCGATGTCAACCGGGGGCAGTCCGTAGTCGTCCCGCTCCGGTTCCCCACCTCTGCTCACGAGCATCTTCTCCGGCGTGCGCTGCCTCGTTGCTCTCCAGTATGTGCCTGCACCCCCGCTGTGGGCACTGTTGCGCAGAACCAGATTCGCCCTGGGGTGAGCCCGCCCAGACCCGGTCCGAGCGGGGCATCTGGCCGAAATCAGCTGAGATCCCGCGTATCCGGCGGGCACGACCGGCAGGTCAGCGGCCCGGCCGACACGCCTCCCGGGCCGCTTTAGAGGCGCTGAAAACGGGTACTGACCTGCACGTTTATCGTTAACGTCAGATCGAGTGCCCGGTTGGTCGTGCTAAGATTGCCTTAGCGGAAGGGGTATGTGCCACATGACTTTTAAGGTCGGCGACACGGTCGTCTACCCCCACCATGGGGCTGCTCGCATCGAAGAGATCGAGACCCGTTCGATCAAGGGCCAGGACAAGACGTACCTGGTCCTTAAGGTCGACAAGGGTGACCTGACCGTACGCGTACCGGCGGACAATGCCGAGCTGGTGGGCGTGCGGGATGTTGTCGGGCAGGAAGGACTGGAGAGGGTGTTCGAGGTGCTGCGCGCCCCGCACACCGAGGAACCGACCAACTGGTCACGGCGGTACAAGGCCAACCTTGAGAAGCTCGCCTCGGGCGATGTGAACAAGGTGGCTGAGGTCGTCCGCGATCTGTGGCGCAGGGACCGCGAGCGCGGTCTGTCGGCCGGTGAGAAGCGCATGCTGGCCAAGGCCCGGCAGATCCTGGTGAGCGAGCTTGCGCTCGCCGAGAAGACCAACGAGGACAAGGCAGAGGCGCTGCTCGACGAGATCCTCGCTTCCTGAGCGCAGCCGGCACACCGATGGCTGGTGCACTGCCCCGCGTTGGGGTCGGCACAGACGTCCATCCGTTCGACGCTGGCCGTCCGCTCTATCTGGCTGGCCTGCTGTGGCCAGGTGAGCGGGGACTGACCGGCCATAGCGACGGCGATGTCGTGGCCCATGCGGCGTGTGACGCGTTGCTGTCCGCCGCCGGGCTCGGTGATCTTGGTGCCAACTTCGGCACGTCCGAGGCCCGGTGGGCGGGCGCGGCCGGGACAACGTTGCTGCGGGCTACTGCGTCCCTGCTGGCCGGGGCGGACTTCGTGATCGGGAACGTCGCTATTCAGGTCATCGGGGAGCGTCCCCGGCTGGCCCCGCGGCGGACGGAAGCGGAGAAGGTGCTGTCCGAGGCGCTCGGCGGCGTCCCGGTCAGCCTGTCCGGCACCACCACCGATGGCCTCGGGCTGACCGGCCGCGGCGAAGGCCTGGCCGCGATCGCCACGGCGCTGGTCTTCACCGGCGAGCGGCCGCCAGCTGGGTCCTAGGGACTTCGGCCCCGGCGCCGTCCCGCAGCAGGGCCAGCAGCTGTTCCGTGTGACCGGGCAGCTCCACGGCGGCGAGGCCGGTGATGAGGTCCCGCAGTGCCACCGGCTGATGGACCAGGACCGTGTCCTTGGACAGCAGCAGGGTCGGCACCAGGGCGTCCAGCTCAGCTTCGCTCAGCGCCGGTCCACCGAGCGCGCAGAGCGCGTCGCTCTGGCGGCGGATGCGGTCCCGAAGTCCGGCGTTGCCGCCGGCGAGCCCGATGACGCGTTCGATGGACCAGTTGTCGAGCGTCGGGCGGTTGTCGTACGTGGTGTTCACGCCGGAAGCGACCGAGGCGGCGGCGGCGATGGTGCCGGCACTGATGAGCGAGACGTGCGCCAGGATCTGGTCGGCGTTCCATTCGCCGGCCGGCGGGACGAGGCGCCGGTCAGCGGAGTCAGCCACGGTGGCGGCGGCGTCCAGGAGCGCGCGGTAGGCGTCCCGGAGTGGGGTGGTGTCCATCGGGTCTTCTTCTTTCTGTGGTCGTATGCGGAGTTCTTGCCGTCTCAGGTGTGCGCGTCCGACATCTCCCACGGCGCCTGCGGCAGGACCTCGCCGGTCTCAAGCAGTGACTTGAGGTTCGCCAGCACGGCCGGCCAGCCGCGCGAAATCCCGTTGAGCATGGCCAGGTTGGCGAGATTCTCGTGGGTCACGGTGAGACGGACGATGTCGCGGTGCGGTTCGACGAGAAAGGTGACGACCGATGGTTCCCGGGCTGATTCGGCGTCCGGGGCGTCGTCGAAGGTGATGACCAAGCGCGTCGGGGAGTCAGCCTCGATCACTCGACCGACGGCATCGATGGCGCCTGATCCGTCGACGCGCCGGTGCTCCCAGGCCGAGCCCGGCTGCCAGTCCGAGAGGTTGGCGTGCCCCCAGTAGCGCGCCGTCAGGTCCGCGTCCGTCAGGGCCCGCCACACCTGCTCCGCGCTGGCGCGGATGTAGGTGACGTAGACGTAGCTCGGCACGGACGTGGGTCCGTTGGTCATGGCGTACTCCTCTGTCTGGGGGCTCACCACCCCATTGTGCAGGTAGTTACCTGCATAATGTCAACAGGCGGCTAGCAGCCGACTGGCCAGGAGCTATTTCGCCCGGCAGCCCGCCCTGGACTAGCGCGGGTACAGGCCGCGCAGGTAGCCCGGGCCGTAGTGCCGCTCCAGGTCCGCCACTGTTTCCTGGATGCCGGCCTGGACACTCTTGACGATCTGGGCGGTGGAGGGCAGCACGTCGGGGTGCCACGTCGCCGGGTCCCAGAGCTGGGAGCGCAGGAACGCCTTGGGGCAGTGGTAGAACACCTCCTGCACCTCGACCAGCAGGGCCAGCTGCGGGCGGCTGCCCCGGACGATCATGTCGGCGAAGAACGGCGCCTCGCGGATCAGCCGGGCCCGGCCGTTGATGCGCAGTGTGTCCGGCCGTCCTGGCACCAGGAACAGCAGTCCGACCTGGGGGTTGCTGAGGATGTTGACGAACCCGTCGAAGCGGTGGTTGCCAGCCCGGTCCGGGATGGCGATCGTGGCGTCGTCCAGCGGCCGGGCGAAGCCCGCCGGATCGCCCTTGGGTGACACGTCACAGCTACCGTCCGCGGCGGCCGTCGCGATCAGGCAGAACGGCGACGCGGCCAGCCACTCCTTGTCGCGCTCGTGCAGCACCGGGCGGACCTTGGTCGCCGAACGCTGGTTCGGCTGGCCAAGCATCTCGCGAAGCTCGGCCTCCGAGGTCACCTCGACAAGTTCGGACGTGTTGGGCATCGGCGCATCCTCAGGCTGGCGGGGGGCTGGGTCATGTTCAGCCTAAGCGGCCACCGCGGCCGGCCGCCGTCACCGGGTGGTGAGGTTGCGGATCAGGCGTCCGAGTCGGTGTCGTCCTCGGGCGGGGTCGGCGTGCTGCGCAGCCGGTCGAAGTGCGGGGACGGCGCGGGCACCGGGGCTCGCATCGGCTGCTGCGGGACGTGAATGGCGCCCGTGCCGGGGCTGGTGGGCGGCTCAGCGGGGCCGGCCGGCCGGTCGGCGCGCGGCGACGGGACGGGCGCCGAATCGGTCTCGTCCGCAGGCGTCTCGTCCGGAGGGACAGCGGCCGGCTCAGCCCCGGCCGGTGCTGTGCCGGCCTGGTCCGGGGCGCTGACCGGGCCGGCACCGTTCGACGCGACGTCAGCCAGCCCGGCGCCGGCCGCGCCGGTGTTCGCGGGCGTGGTGTCGGCGCGGCCGCCTCGGTCGGCGTGGCCGTCTGCGGCACCGGTGTCGGACGGGGCAGCGGCTGGGCTGGTGACGGAGGGCTTGCGCTCGGCTGTCCGGGGCCCGTACGTCCCAGCGTCGGCCGGGGCGGTGGCTGGGCTGGTGGCGGAGGGCTTGCGTTCGGCTGTGCGGGGCCCGGTCGTTCCGGCGTCGGCTGGTCCGGGGCTGGCCGGTTCGGGGCCGGCTCGGCCGCTGTCGGCCCAGCCGGTCCCGCCGGGCTTGGTGTCGGCTGGGGCCGCGGGGGTGGCCTCGGTGTGTGTCGGGCTGGCGGCGGGCTGATCGGCCGGGGCACGGTCTGGGGTGGGACCGGGCGGCACCGGGCGGGCGATCGGAACCGTGCTGGTGCGGGCGGCGGCCGGGGCTCGGCTGGCCGGAGTGGGCGCCGCCGGGACCGGGGCCTGGGTCGCCGGGATGGGCGCCGGCGGGGTTGGCGGCGGCGGACGGTGGGTCCGGCTGGGCTGGGCGGGGATGATGCGGGTGCCGCCGGAGGCGAGGAGCTCGTCTAGCCCGGTGCGCGGTTCGGTGGCGTCTGGCGCGGACGCGGCGTGGTCCGCGGGTGGCCCGGCGGTTGGGCTGAGGCGGGGCTGCCGGAACTGGCGCAGCATGGACAGCAGCAGGCTGAACGCGATCAGCAGCAGCGCCCAGGGCAGCACAGCCGCGGTCACCGCGGCGGGCCGGTGCGGGATGTGCGGGTGCAGCGCGTGCAGCACGCCGCCGGCCGCCATCGCGGCCAACAGCAGCAGCGTGATCAGCCAGGAGTAGCCGCGGCGCCACCAGCCTGCGCCGTGCAGCGAGAGCACCGCGGTGAGGGACACGACCAGCAATGCGTCGAAGATGACCGGGAACAGCCGGGCCAGGGTGACCGACATGCCCGCGGTGCGGGCCAGCTGGTGGATGCCGGGATAGGACAGCACGAACGCCGCCGCCGCCAGGACCAGCACGCCAAGGATGGCGGCGATCAGCGCGACAATCCGGAGTGCGGGGAACGGATCAGGACTCTGCGGTCCGGACGCGGGATTGTCGTTCATCGAACCTACTTGGTCCTTCCTGCGGCGGTGCTACGTCAATCCCTTCCGCCGGCCAGGAACTGGCGATGTCAGGGGAACGATATGCCCGATGGCCCTGCGACTTGCGAAATTTATCGCAAGCGCAGGTCCCGGGCGTGTTGGATAACAACTTTCGGTACATGATGTGCAGTCCGACGTAGCCCTCGGTGGGGTGCCGGAAGCCGTCCGGCACCGTGGCCAGCACCTCGAAGCCGAGCGAGCGCCACAGCGCGACGGCCCCGGTGTTCGTGGCTACCACCGCGTTGAACTGCATCGCCGGGTAGCCGTAGGCCCGGGCCCGGTCCAGGATGCGCTCGGCCAGGGCGCGCCCGATGCCACGCCGGCCGTGCTCCGGGCTGACCATGAACCCCGCGTTGGCGATGTGCGCGCCGCCGCCACCCTGGTTCGGATGCAGTTCACCGGTACCGACGATGGTGCCGTCCGCATCCACGGCGACCAGGGTCGCCCCGGGCGGCTCATGCAGCCACATCGCCCGGGCCTGCTCCGAGGTGGTGCCGGTGTCCCAGCAGAACGTGTCGCCCGCGGCCACGATGCGGCTCATGAAGGCCCAGATTCCCGGCCAGTCCCCGGCCGCGGCGTCCCTTATCAGCATGATCTAAGAATGCCGGGATGCGGCCAGCTCCCGGTAACCTTGCTGCGTGACGCTACGCCTTTACGACACCGCCGCGCGCTCGGTGCGCGAGTTCAACCCGGTCATCCCCGGACGGGTGTCGCTGTACCTGTGTGGTGCCACCGTGCAGGCCCCGCCGCACATCGGCCACATCAGGTCCGGGGTGGTGTTCGATCTGCTCACCCGCTGGCTGCGGGCCAGCGGGTACCAGGTCACGTTCTGCCGCAACGTGACCGACATCGATGACAAGATCATCCGGGTGGCGGCCGGCGAGGGCGTCCCGTGGTGGCTGGTGTCGCAGCGGAACGAGCGGGCGTTCAGCAAGGCGTACGAGGTGCTGGGCTGCGTCCCGCCGGATGTGGAACCGCGGGCCACCGGGCATGTGCCCGAGATGATCACCCTGATGCACCGGCTGATCGACGGCGGTCACGCCTATGCGGCCGACGGCGGCGTCTACTTCGACGTGCACTCCTACCCCCAGTACGGCGCGCTGTCCGGGCAGCGGCTCGATCACATGCGGGCGGCCGACGACACCGAGCCGAACGACGCCAAGCGGGACCCGCGCGACTTCGCGCTGTGGAAGGCGGGCAAGCCGGGCGAGCCGTTGTGGGACACCCCGTGGGGACCCGGCCGGCCCGGCTGGCACCTGGAATGCTCGGCCATGGCCACCAAATACCTCGGCGCCACGTTCGACATCCACGGCGGCGGGCTCGATCTGATCTTCCCGCACCACGAGAATGAGATCGCCCAGTCCCGGTCGGCCGGGGACGGGTTCGCCCGGTACTGGTTGCACAACGGCCTGGTCGGGGTGGCCGGGGAGAAGATGAGCAAGTCGCTCGGCAACTCGCTGCTGGTCGAGGCCATGGTGACCCAGGTCCGGCCGGTCGAACTGCGCTACTACCTCGGCCAGGCGCACTACCGGTCCGGGATCGAGTACTCCACCGAGGCGCTGGCCGAGGCGGTGGCCGCGTACCGGCGGATCGAGAACTTCGTCACCCGGGCTACCGAGGCGGTCGGCCCGGTCAACGAGCCGGGGGACGAGCCGGCCGCGCTGGCCGGGGCGCTGGCCGAGGCCGAGGCAGCCGGTGCCGTGGATGCCGACGCAGCTGGCGGGGTGGCACCCACGCTGACCTTGGTGCCGGCCGCGTTCGCCGACGCGCTGGACGACGACCTCGGCATCCCGCAGGCGCTGGCCGTGCTGCACGAGACGGTCCGGGCGGGCAACAACGCGCTGGCCGCCGGGGACATCGCGAGCACGGAAACCCGGCTGGCCGAGGTCCGCGCCATGCTCGGCGTACTCGGCCTCGATCCGCTGGACGAGCCGTGGGCCACCGCGGGCCCGGGCGACGACCTGCATGCCGTGGTGGACGCGCTGGTCGGGGTGGCGCTGGCCCAGCGGCAGGCGGCCCGGGAGCGGAAGGACTACGCGGCGGCGGATACGATCCGCGATTCGCTGCGTGAGGCGGGCGTGCTCATCGAGGACACCGCCCAGGGTCCGCGCTGGGAGCTGAAGCGATGAGCCCGGCATCGGCCGGCGGGTCGGCCCGGTCCGGGAAGGGCGGCCGGACCAAGTCGGGTAAGCCCAGGCCAGGAACCGGCGGGTACGGCAAGAAGCGGCTGGAAGGCAAGGGGCCGACGCCGCCCGCGAAGATGCGGCCCGGGCACCCGGCCCAGCGGCGCGCCGCCGCCAAGGCGGCTCGACCGGCGGGCGGCGGCGGGGCTGGGGGGACGGCACGGGGCACGCGCCGGCGTTCGGCGGAAGAAGTCGTTCCGGAGCGGAGCCGGGGCGCGGGGGACGCGCCGGAAGTGGTGGCCGGGCGTAATCCGGTGCTGGAGTCACTGCGCGCGCGGGTGCCGGCCACCGCGCTGTACGCCGGCCCGCGGCTGGACGCCGACCAGCGGGTGAACGACGCGATCCGGCTGGCCGCGGACACCGGGATCCCGCTTATCGAAGCGGGGCGGTCCGAACTGGACCGGCTCACCGGCGGCGCGGTGCACCAGGGGCTGGCGCTGAAGATCCGGCCCTACGATTACGCCCACCCTGACGACCTGCTGGACCGCGCGCGGCAGCGGGGCGAGCCACCGCTGATCGTCGCGCTGGACGCGGTCACCGACCCACGGAACCTGGGCGCGATCGCCCGCTCGGTGGCGGCGTTCGGCGGGCATGGCGTGCTGGTCCCGTCCCGGCGCTCCGCATCGGTGAGCGCGGGTGCGTGGAAAGCGTCGGCCGGGGCGCTGGCCCGGGTGCCGGTGGCCCGGGCACCGAACCTGGTCCGGGCGCTGGCCAGCTACCAGGAGGCCGGGCTGTTCGTGGCTGGCCTGGACGCGCAGGGCCCGACCCCGCTCGGTGAGCTGGACCTGGCCGACGGGCCGCTGGTGCTGGTCGTCGGGTCGGAAGGGCATGGGCTGGGCCGGCTGGTCGCGCAGCGCTGCGACGTGCTGGTCCGCATCCCGATCGCGGCGCAGGCCGAGTCGCTCAACGCCGGGGTGGCGGCGGGCATCGCACTCTACGAGGTGGCGAGCCGCCGGGCATAGGGTCACACTGACGGAAGCGGAGGTGGCCGTGGACCAGTTGCGGATCGGCACGCTGGGCGCCGCGCGGGTCACACCGGGCGCGCTGATCAAACCGGCCAGCCTGCTGCCCGAGGTGACGGTCAGCGCGGTGGCCGCCCGCGACCCGGAGCGGGCCCGCCGGTTCGCGGACCGGCACCGGATCCGCCGGGTGCACCCCTCCTACCAGGCGCTGCTCGACGACCCGGCCATCGACGCCATCTACAACCCGCTGCCCAACTCGCTGCACGCGGAGTGGACCATGCGGGCCCTCGAGGCGGGCAAGCACGTGCTGTGCGAGAAGCCGTTCACCGCCAACGCGGTCGAGGCGGCCGAGGTCGCGGCGGCGGCCAAGGCCTCCGGGCTGGTGGTGATGGAGGCGTTCCACTACCGGTACCACCCGCTGGCCCGGCGGATGCAGGACGTGGTGGCCGGCCCGGGGCCAGGTGCGGAGGGGGAGATCGGCCCGCTGCGCTACCTGGACGCCGCGCTGTGCTTCCCGCTGCCCCGGTTCGGCGACATCCGCTACTCCTACGAGCTGGCCGGCGGGGCCACCATGCACGCGGGCTGTTACGCGATCAACTGGCTGCGCATGCTCGGTCCGGGCGAGCCCGATGTGGTCGCGGCCCGGGCCAAGCTGCAGAGCCCGGCGGTGGACCGGGCCATGTCCGCGTCGTTCCGCTTCCCGGGCGGGGTGCTGGGCCGGATGACCGCCTCGCTGTGGTCCGGTCAGCTGCTCCGGCTGGATGCCAAGGCGGTCGGCGACCGTGGGGTGATGCGCGTGTTCAACTACATCTCGCCGCAGCGGTACAACCGGCTGACGGTGACCGCGGACGGGTACACCCGGCACGAGCGGGTGCGCGGCGAGTCCAGCTACACGCACCAGTTGCGCGCGTTCGCGGCCGCCGTGCTGCACGGCGATCCGGTGCTCACCACCCCCGAGGACGCGGTGGCCAATATGCTGGTCATCGACGCGGTGTACCAGGCCGCGGAGCTGCCGCTGCGCGGCATGGGCTGACCGGTTGCTAGCCTCCTGCCGCTAAGCGCGCTATCGTTCGCTATGTGAACACTGATGGCAGCGAACCTGCTAGCATGCCCCCGGATGACGCCATCAGCGACACCGGACCCGCTCCCGCCCTGACCAAAACCGGGGGGCGCCGCACGGACTTCGTCCAGTCGCTGGACCGCGGGCTGGCCGTCATCCGGTGTTTCTCCTCCGAGCGGCCGTCGCTGACCCTGTCCGAGGTGGCCGAGCGGACCGGGCTGACCCGGGCGGCGGCCCGCCGGTTCCTGCTCACTCTGCAGGAACTCGGCTACGTGGGCAGTACGGGCCGGCAGTTCTCACTGCGGCCGCGGGTGCTGGCCCTCGGCTACGCCTACCTGTCCTCGTTCAGCGTGGCCCAGATCGCCCAGCCGCACCTGGAAGACTTGGCCGAGGAACTGCACGAGTCCTGCTCGGTCAGCGTGCTGGACGGCGACGACATCGTCTACGTGGCGCGTGCCTCGGCCAACCGGATCATGACCATCGCGCTGACCGTGGGCACCCGGCTGCCGCCGTACCCGACCTCGATGGGCCGGGTGCTGCTGGCCTGGCTGCCGGAGGCGGAACTGGACGCCCATCTGAACCGGACCAGCCTGCGCAAGCTGACCGAGCACACGGTGACCGATCCGGCCCGGCTGCGCGAGATCTTGGCCCGGGTCCGGGCCCAGGGCTGGGCCGCGGTGGACCAGGAACTCGAGGCCGGCGTGCGGTCCATCGCGGTGCCGATCCGGGACAGCTCCGGCCGGGTCGTCGCGGCCATCAACGCCAGCGCGCACGCGTCCCGGGTGCCGATGCGCACGCTGGAGAAGCAGTTCCTGCCCCGGCTGCAGGACGCCACGGGGCAGATCGACGCCGAACTGGCCACTCGGATGGCGGTCGGCAGCCGCGTCCGCTGAGCTGTGCTAGCCCGGGGGGACGCCCCCCCGGAACCCCCCGATCGCCGCTCCGCGCCGAGCGGCGGCAAGCCGCCGCGGTACAGGGGGACGACCCCCCGGAACCCCCCGATCGCCGCTCCGCGCCGAGCGGCGGCAAGCCGCCGCAGAACCCCTAGGCGTTGGCGCGGATGTAGCTGGCCAGTGCCGCGTCGGTGACCGGCGCCGGGCCCGCCGTGCCCGGAATGGCGGACCTGCCCGCCGGGAACTGGCGGGAGACCAGTTCGGCCTGGATTTCCTGCAGGTGCGAGGGCATCCCGGCGGACGGCCCGGGACTGCTGGAGGTCGGCACGGTCACCCCGGCCAGCACGTCGTCGGTGCGCGGCGTGGTCAGCGTGAGCACGTCACCGAAGCCGGGCGCGGCGGCGTCCCGGGCGGTCAGCGCGGGCAGGCCCCAGCGCTGCTGCACCGTCTTGAGGATCGAGGTGTGGTCCAGCGGGGGGCTGCCCGCGGGCACCCGGTACACGGTGCCCGGGGCGATCAGCGGGGAGACCAGCACGGCGGGCACCCGCACGCCGAACCGGGTGAAGTCGAAGCCGAACTCGAGGACAGGTTGGTTCCACCTGGCGTCATCGCAGCCTCCGGTGACCCGCGTTCGAGGTTCGAGGTTCGAGGTTCGAGGTGACCCTGCGGCGCTCCCCTGAGATGCCGCGAAACGG
>DASXIN010000041.1:0-110178 GCA_036497945.1 Streptosporangiaceae bacterium
GATCCTGATCTCGCCCTGCTTGAGCTGATTGCACGGATATTTACAGGTTCATCATGTTTCACACCAGTGTGGCAGGGAGGGCCTGGCCGGAGCGCCGAGATCAGCGCCTGGCTTCGGCGCCCTGAGTTCCGCCTCGCGTCATGATTGCAATGTTGCCCGTACCTGGCGGGCGATCTCGATGTCCTCGCGTGCGCTGATGACCAGGCTGCGGACCGGGCCGTCCGGCAGCCCGATTTCCCTGTCACCGTTTCCGGCGGTGTTGGACCCGACGTCCTCGCGGATGCCGAGGAAGCCGAGCCCGTGCATGGCGCGGGAGCGGATCTCGGCGGAGTTTTCCCCGACGCCGCCGGTGAAGACGAGCACGTCGAGGCCGTCCATCGCGGCGGCCATCCCCGCCACGCAGCCGCGGAGCCGGTGCAGGTATACCTCCCGGGCGAGTTCCGCCCGTTCGTCCCCGGCGCTGGCGCGGGTCAGCACCTCGCGCATGTCGCCGGTTCCCGCGAGCCCGTGCAGGCCGGACCGGTACTCCAGGGTGGCGGCGAGTTCAGCCGCCGGCATTCCGGCGTGCTCCTGGAGCCACAGCATCAGGCCGGGGTCGACCGATCCCGACCTGGTGGCCATGACCAGGCCGTCGAGCGGCGTGAATCCCATCGTCGTGTCCACCGAGCGCCCGTTGTGCACCGCTGCCAGGGACGCGCCCGCGCCCAGGTGGCAGCTGACGATCCGCAGGCCCGAGCGGCCGTCCAGTTCCGCCGCGCGCCGTGAGACGTATGCGTGCGACAGCCCGTGGAATCCATAGCGGCGCAGTGTCCAGCGTTCCCGCCACTCGGCTGGCAGGGCGAAGGTCGCGGCGGAATCAGGGATGGTGGCGTGGAACGCGGTATCGAAGCAGGCGACGGCCGGGACATCGGGCAGCACCGCCTGGACGGCGTCGAGGGCGGCGAGCGACTTCGGCTGGTGCAGGGGCGCCAGGTCGGTGAGTGCCGCCATGCGTTGCCGGACGCCTGGGTCGATCAGGACCGGCGCACGGTACACGGTTCCGCCGTGCACGATCCGGTGCCCGGCCGCATCGACGTTCCCGAAAGACCCGATGGCGTCCTTGACTGCCGCTGTGTCGGTCCCGCCATGGGGAGCTGGCAGGTCCGCCGACGCCACCACGGAATCACCGGCATCGAGGACGCGCAGTTTCAGGCTGCTCGACCCCGCGTTGACGACCAGGATCCGGTTCAGGACGGCCACGTCCAGTCCGTGATCTCTGGCGCGTCCTCGCCGTGCTCGCGGGTATAGGCGCGGCAAGAGATGCGCTTGTCGGCCATGAGCTGACGGACGTGCCCGGCCGAGGACGCCAGCCTGGGCACCCGGTCGATGACGTCCATGACCAGGTGGAACCGGTCCAGGTCGTTCAGCATGACCATGTCGAACGGCGTGGTGGTGGTGCCTTCCTCCTTGTAGCCGCGGACATGGAAGTTGTGATGCCCGTGCCGCCGGTAGGTGAGCCGGTGAATGAGCCAGGGATATCCGTGGTAGGCGAAGACCACCGGCCGTTCGGTGGTGAAAAGGGCGTCGAATTCAGCGTCCGACATGCCGTGCGGGTGCTCGGATTCCGGTTGCAACCGCATCAGGTCGACCACGTTCACGACGCGGACCTTCAGCTCGGGCAGGTGCTCGCGCAGCAGCGAGACGGCGGCCAGCGTTTCCAAGGTAGGGATGTCTCCGCAGCAGGCCAGCACCACGTCCGGGGCTCCGGGCGAGTCGTTCGACGCCCATTCCCAGATCCCGGCGCCGCGGGTGCAGTGGATGACCGCCTCGTCCATGGACAGCCAGTCGAACTGCGGCTGCTTGCCGGCCACGATGACGTTGACGTAATGCCGTGAGCGCAGGCAGTGGTCGGCGACCGATAGCAGCGTGTTGGTGTCCGGCGGCAGGTAGACACGGATGATCTCCGCCTTCTTGTTCATCACGTGGTCGATGAACCCGGGGTCCTGGTGGGAGAACCCGTTGTGGTCCTGGCGCCACACCAGAGAGGACAGCAGGTAGTTCAGTGACGCGACCGGGCGCCGCCAGGGAATTCCCCTGGTGACCTTGAGCCACTTGGCGTGCTGGTTGAACATCGAGTCGACGATGTGGATGAACACCTCGTAGCAGTTGAACAGGCCGTGGCGCCCCGTCAGCAGGTAGCCTTCCAGCCAGCCCTGGCACAGGTGCTCCGACAGCACCTCCATCACCCGGCCGCTGGGCGCGAGGTGATCGTCTCCGGGCAGGATCTGCCCTTCGAACTGCCGGCTGGTCACCTCGAAGACGTCGCCGAGCCGGTTGGATGCCGTCTCGTCCGGGCCGAACAGCCGGAAGCTCTCCGGGTTGGCCTGGATCACGTCGCGCAGCCAGCCGCCGAGCACGCGGGTGGCCTCGGACATGCCCGTGCCGGGCTTGCTGACCTGGACCGCGTAGTCCCTGAAGTCGGGCAGGCTCAGGTCGCGCAGCAGCAGGCCGCCGTTGGCGTGCGGGTTCGCGCTCATCCGCCGGTAGTCACGCGGCGCGAGCCGCGCCAGTTCCGGCATCAGTGCCCCGGATGCGTCGAACAGCTCTTCCGCCCGGTATGAGCGGAGCCACGCTTCGAGTTGGCTGAGGTGCTCTGGGTTGGAGCGGGTTTCGCTCAGCGGGACCTGGTGCGCTCGCCACGTTCCCTCCACTGGCAGGCCGTCCACGATCTTGGGCCCGGTCCAGCCCTTCGGCGTGCGAAGGACGATGGCCGGCCAGGCCGGCCGGGTGAGGTCGCCGTCATCGCGCGCCCGCCGCTGGATCGCGTGAATCTCGCCGATCACGGTGTCCATGGTGGCGGCCAGCTGCTGATGAACCAGCTCCGGGTCATCGCCCTCAACCGTGTGCACGGTATATCCGTAGCCGTGCAGGAGCGACTCGAGTTCTCCGCCGGGTATCCGGGCGAGCACTGTGGGGTTGGCGATCTTGTACCCGTTCAGGTGCAGGATCGGCAGCACCGCACCGTCGGTCGCGGGGTTGAGGAACTTGTTCGAGTGCCAGGAACCCGCCAGCGGCCCCGTCTCGGCTTCGCCGTCGCCGATCACGCACGCCACGATCAGGTCCGGGTTGTCGAACGCCGCGCCGTACGCGTGCGCGAGCGAGTACCCGAGCTCGCCGCCCTCGTGGATCGAGCCGGGTGTCTCTGGCGCCACATGCGAGGGGATGCCGCCGGGAAACGAGAACTGCCTGAACAGTTTGGCCATGCCCGCGGTGTCCTGGGTGATGCCCGGGTACAGCTCGGTGTAGGTCCCCTCAAGGTAGGTGTTCGCCACCATGCCCGGCCCGCCGTGACCTGGCCCGGCGACGTAGATGACGTTCAGGTCCCAGTTCCTGATCACACGGTTGAGATGCGCGTAGACCAGGTTCAGGCCGGGCGTGGTGCCCCAGTGCCCCAGCAGCCGCGGCTTGACGTGCTCCGGTCGCAGCGGCTCGGCCAGCAGCGGGTTGCCCAGCAGGTAGATCTGCCCTACCGACAGGTAATTCGCGGCACGCCACCAGGCGTCAAGCAAATTAAGCTCAGACCCGGTAAGCGGTCCCGGCTCAAGCGCAGTCATTTACAACCCCTTTTTTTCAGAACGAACAGTGGTTATTGCCCGGCTTCACAGTTTCACTCCCAGGGTGATTTTCCCCCGCCTTCGTAGCCGTGCAGCGGAGGCCAGATAACCGGCATGAACTGCAGGCCGTCGGGGGGCGATCGCGCCGAACAACGCCGCTATGTTGCCTGGTCCCAAGGCTCGCCCAGAAGAGCCGATGGTCCCGAAGCGCCGGGAACGAAGCCCCTGGCCGGCAGGTGTGCGGCGGAGCAGGCTTGCGAGCGGACAGGTAGGGAAGGAGCCGTTATGACTGGGCAGGAGCGACGGATCGTTGTTGGCGTCGACGGTTCTGGCTCGTCGAAGGCGGCACTACGGTGGGCCATCCGCCAGGCGAAGCTGACCGGGAGTTCGGTCGAGGCGGTGACATCGTGGCGTTACCCGCCCCCTTACGGGCTGACGCCCGGCTCCGAGTCCGCGTTCGACTTCGAGGCGAACGCGAAGAACGTCCTCGTTGAGGCGCTGGCCGAAGTGAGCGGGCTCGAGCCGGATGTCCCGGTCCGTCCGCTGGTGACCGAGGGGATCGCAGCCGAGGTGCTGCTGCACG
Organism: Streptosporangiaceae bacterium; assembly: GCA_036497945.1. Classification (GTDB taxonomy): domain Bacteria; phylum Actinomycetota; class Actinomycetes; order Streptosporangiales; family Streptosporangiaceae; genus RYN-230. The sequence goes on from DASXIN010000041.1 coordinate 4,177, forward strand.
AGGCCAGGGGAGCGGACCTGCTCGTGGTGGGCAGCCGGGGTCACGGCGGGTTCGCGTCGGCGCTGCTCGGCTCGGTCAGCATGTACTGCGTGCTGCACGCGCACTGCCCGGTCCTGGTGTTCCGCGACGGACGCGAGGGCTGATTGCCCCGGGACATTCGTCCTCTCTTACGGAGAGTTTCGTCTCTTCTGGCCGGTCGCGGACCCGGCGAGGATGGGCACATGAACGCGAAATCCTCGCACCCGGCAGGCCAGGGGAGTACCTCACCTGGCTCGCTGCACGACGACACCATCGGGATGGGCAGCCCGGTCACGCTCGGGCCGGCCTGCTGCTGTCCCGCCAATCCACTCGTGCGGGTGATCATGCCCGCGACCACAACCCGTCCCCACCGCACCGAACTGCTGCTATGCGGCCACCACTACCGCGTCTCGTGCCAGGCACTGGCTGCTGCCAACGCAACGGTCACCGAACTCCCGCGACCGTCGGGAAGCCCGCGAGACGCGCTGCTGCCTGGTCTGCCTGCTCCCCGCGTCCCGGTCAGCTGACACGGCCGGGCCAGGCCGAACCCGCGCCGGCATAGGGATTTAGCCGGTGAGCTGAAATGGGCGACCCGGAACGCTGCTGCGCCGGCCCCACTGGGCAAGGATGACCCATTGGCTGGCAGGGGCTGCAGCGAAATGCGGTCCGGTAACGGCAACCTAGGCTGGGTTGCTGGCGTCGACGTCGATCGCTACGGTGTAGCGGTGCTGGCCGCTGGCGGTGACCGTCTCCACCTCGTAGGCGCGGACCGCGGACTGCGGGTTGGAGTGCAGGACCGGTCTGGTGATGCCGATGCCGTAGGTGAGCACGCCCTCGAAGTCGCCGCCCTGGGCGTAGCCAGCCATCCGCTGGTAGCCGATGCGCGGGGCGGGCTGGGAGATGACCGATGACCGCGTTCCATCGGTAGTGTGCGCCTGGGCCTGGGTGAATACGATCTCCAGCACGTCTTGGCCGTCGAGCGGGATGACCTTGCCGCTGGGGTCGCTGACCAGCTTGCTGGTGAACTCGAACCGGTAGCTGGGGAAGGCGGTCGTGAAGGTGAACGACATCCGGTTGAACGGCCGCTCGCCGGACTTGGCGGGGTGACTGCCCACGCTGATCCGGACTAGCTCGGGCACCGGCGGCACCGCGGGGGCGTGGGTGACGCGCCCGGGCGCGACGACGTCGTTCGGCCAGTGCCACGGGTAGGCGAGCCGGGATGACAGGACCCGGGCGGACTGGCCCGGCGAGGGAGTGCCCGAACTCGGCTGGCCGGGCGTCGCAGCCTGGCTAGGCGTCGCCGCCCGGCTGGGTGCGGCCGCGGAGGTGCTGGCGGACGGCGAGGGCTGCGCGGCGGGCTGGCGTGGCTGACCACCGCACGCGGTGAGCATCGCCAGAAGTCCAGCGGCGAATGTTGTCGTTGCCGCGGCGGCGGTTGTGCGCGGGAGTTTCATGGTGGCCTCCGGGCTGAGGAACGGCCCAAATGGCCGCTCCTCCCTACTCCAGCGTGCCGCTGGCCGAGGTGGAGCGGTAGGTAAGAACGGCCCTGGCCGACCGCCAATGGACCCGAATGACCCCGTGGACACGGCGGCTGTCCGCGTTTGCGGGCATATCACGCCGGCGTTCACGCGGCTGGCTTGGCGGACCGGGTGGTCAGCCGGTCATGTACTGGTGGTAGGAGACCCGCCATGGGTAGCTGAGGTCGCCGCGGGCAGGTCCCATCTGCAACGGGGTGCCGTTCGCGGTGCTGCCGCCCGGGTCGGTCAGCACGGTGGGGGTGCTGGCGTTGCCGATGGAGCCGAAGTCGTTGGCGGACACCTGGGCGATGCTCCATTTCTGGCTGGCCGCGCCGTCGCATGCCGCGAGCTTGACCTTCGCCCCGACGGCGGGACCGGTGACATCGAGGCATCTGCCGCCGTTCCGCAGCGTGCCGTCGCTGTAGCCGGTCCAGTGCTGGGAGACGGCGCCGGGATCGCATTTCCATGCCACCACGGTGGTGTCGTCAGCGGCGGCGGCCACGCACATCCCGTTGAACGGGTTAGCGATCGTGCCGGTGCCCGCGGGGAAGGGGCCGGCCGGTGCCGTGCGCAGCGGAGATGCGGTGATGTCGCCGCCTAGTACGGGACCTCCCTGCCAGTTCGTGTACAGGTAGGCGTACTCATCGGGCGGGGTGACGTGCGCGACGTCGGGGCGCAGCGGCGTGGCGCCATCCACGTTCACCCGCCAGGTCAGCATGGCCTGCGCGCTGCCGCCCGGGCGCAGCACCACCGTCGCGTGGGGCTCTTTGATCCAGGTCAGGTGCGTGGCCATGGGAAAACCGCGGTCGTCGAAGAAGGCCAGTCCGGGGGAGCCGTACACGTGACAGGTGGTACTGGAGTGGTTGGTCAGGATGAGGATCATCCCCCGCACGCCGCCCATGGCGGCGTTCAGGCCCGTGTAGGCGGCCGTCAGCTGACTGGTATGGCACCGCGGCGCCGCCGCCTGCCCAGCCGGGGTCGTCGTGCCCGGTGCCGGCGTGGGCGGCTTGGCAGCGGGCGCCGCCGCGGTAGCCGGCGCCGGCGTGGCCGGCGTGCTGGCCGGCACCGGTGCCGTCGTCCCGGCAACTGGTGAGCGAGTGCCGCTTGCTCCCGGTGCCGTGCTGCTGCTCCCGCCGCAGCCGGCGGCGAGCACAGCCAGGCACGCCACGGCGGCTAGTCCGGCCGCAGAACGTGAGATCATCATTCGTCTCCTATGGGCAGGTGCCCCTTATCCCGGCCGCTCCCGGATTCTCAGGCTCGCGGAGCACGACGGGAAGAAGCAGGGGCGATCGTCCCGCAAAGGCGCGGCTAATGGCCTGACCCGGGCACAGTTAAAAGTGGCCGCTTCTTCCCCAGCCGCGACGACCGCAATGATGTCTCTGACTTGGTCGAATAAGTGGCTCTTGGCGAGCCCGAACAGGTCGGCGGACGCCTGCTCGAATTAATGACTGGCCCGAGTGCGGGACAGGGCCGAAGGTCCCTGACCCCGGACAGGGTTCCAGGCGTAACGTGCCGAATATGGCCCTGCGACCAGAGCGACAAGACGTTACGCCGTTGCCGGATCTGCTGCACGGGCGGTCCCGTGCAGGCCCGGTGCGTCAGCAGCGTCCCGTCTACGTCGACCTGCTGCCACCGTGCAATGCGGGCTGCCCCGCCGGGGAGAACATTCAGGCCTGGCTGGCCCACGCCGAGACAGGCGACTATGAACGGGCGTGGCGGCAGTTGGTCGCCGACAATCCGATGCCGGCGATCCACGGCCGGGTCTGCTACCACCCGTGCGAGGGCGCCTGCAACCGGGCCAGCCTTGACAGCGCTGTCTCGATCCACGGGGTTGAGCGGTTCCTCGGCGATCTCGCGCTTGAGCGGGAGTGGTCGTTTAACCCGCCGCCGGCGCGCAGCGGCAAGCGGGTGCTGGTCATCGGCGCCGGGCCGAGCGGGCTTTCTGCCGCCTATCACCTGGCCCGGCTCGGGCACGAGGTGGAGATAAGGGACGCGGGGGAGCGGCCTGGCGGGATGATGCGGTACGGCATACCGGCCTACCGGATGCCACGCGACGTCCTAGACGGCGAGCTGGACCGGATCGCCGCGCTGGGCGTGCGCATCACCTGCGGGCACCGGGTGGAGGACCTGGACGCCGAGCGGCGCGACGGCGCCTTCGACGCGGTATTCGTGGCGGTTGGCGCGCATTTGTCCAAGCGGGTCGACATTCCGGCCAAGGACGCGGGACGGATCGTGGACGCGGTGTCGTTCCTGCGCAGTGTCGCCTCGGGGGAGCGGCCGGTGATCGGCCGGCGCGTCGCTGTCTACGGCGGCGGTAACACCGCGATGGACGCTGCCCGGGTGGCCCGCCGCCTGGGCGCGAACGACGCGACCATCGTCTACCGGCGGACCCGCGCGCAGATGCCGGCCCACGAGGAGGAAGCCGAGGAGGCTGAACGGGAGGGCGTGCAGATCAACTGGCTGCGCACGATCACCGCGTTCGACGGCCCAGAGCTGACCGTCGAGGCCATGGAACTGGACGATAGCGGGTTCCCGCAGCCGACCGGACGGTTCGAGACGCTCGCCGCCGATACCGTGATCCTGGCGCTCGGCCAGGACACCGACACCGGGTTCCTGCGCCGGGTGCCAGGCGTGGAGTTCCAGCGGGACGGCACGGTGCAAGTGTCGGCGGCGATGATGACCGGCTGCCCCGGCGTGTTCGCTGGCGGCGACATGGTGCCGGCCGAGCGCACCGTGACGGTCGGCACGGGGCATGGCAAGAAGGCAGCCAGGCACATAGACGCGTGGCTGCGGGAAGCCGCGGCGGCGGACCGGCCCAAGCACGAGCTTGTCAGCTTCGACCAGCTGAACCTGTGGTACTTCGGCGACGCCGCCCGGCGGCGGCAGCCAGAGACCCCGCTGGAACAGCGGATGGCGGGCTTCGGCGAGGTAACGGGTGGCCTGTCCGAGCCGGAGGCCGCCTACGAGGCGCGCCGCTGCCTGTCCTGCGGTAACTGCTGCGAGTGTGACGGATGCCTGGGCGCCTGCCCGGAGGACGCGGTGATCAAGCTGGGTACCGGGCATCGCTACGAGTTCGACTACGACAAGTGCACCGGCTGCGGCGCCTGCTACGAGCAGTGCCCGGTGCATTCGATCGAGATGAAGCCGGAGGACCTCTGATGCGTGCCACGGTCGACGGCAACGAGGCGGCGGCGTCAGTCGCCTACCGGCTCAACGAGGTCTGCTGCATTTACCCGATTACCCCGTCGTCGCCGATGGCCGAGCTTGCGGACGAGTGGTCCAGCAAGGGACGGCCCAACCTGCTGGGCGGCGTGCCGTCCGTGGTGGAGATGCAGAGCGAGGGCGGGGCCGCGGGCGCTTTGCACGGCGCGCTGCAGAGCGGCGCGCTGGCGACGACTTTCACGGCGTCGCAGGGCCTGCTGCTGATGATCCCGAACATGTACAAGATCGCTGGTGAACTGACCCCTGCCGTGCTGCACGTCGCAGCACGGTCGCTGGCCGCGCAGGGGCTGTCCATCTTCGGTGACCACTCGGACGTGATGGCAATCCGGCAGACCGGCTTCGCGCTGCTGGCCTCCGCGTCGGTCCAGGAGGCGCATGACCTCGCGCTGGTGGCGCAGGCCGCCACGCTGGCGACGCGGGTGCCGTTCGTACACTTCTTCGACGGATTCCGCACCTCGCATGAGCTGAACACGATCGAGATGCTGTCGGACGACGATCTGCGCGCGCTTGTGCCCGAGGAGCTGATCCGCGCACACCGCGGGCGGGCCCTGTCACCGGAGCGGCCGTTCATCCGGGGCACCGCGCAGAACCCGGATGTCTATTTCCAGGCGCGGGAGACGGTGAACCCGTTCTACGCCGCCGTGCCGGGTGCGGTAGAGGACGCGATGGCCGCCCTGGCCGACCGTACCGGGCGCCGCTACCACAACGTGGAATACGCCGGTCACCCGGAAGCCGAGCGGGTGATCGTCGTGATGGGATCGGCAGCGGAGACGATCCAGGAGACCGTGGCCCACCTGTGCGCGCAGGGCGAGCAGGTCGGCGTGCTGCAGGTCCGGCTGTACCGGCCGTTCCCGACCCGAGCGCTGCTCGATGCGCTGCCCGCGAGCGCGGCACGGATCGCCGTGCTCGACCGGACCAAGGAGCCCGGCTCGAATGGCGAGCCGCTGTTCCTTGACGTGGTCGCCGCGCTGGCTGAGGCGCACACCGGCGGTGAGCGGCCGGTGCTGCCGCTGATGACCGGCGGCCGCTACGGCCTGTCGTCGAAGGAGCTGACCCCGGGCATGGTCGCCGGGGTGTACGCCGAGCTCGCGCGCGCGCGGCCGCGGCCCCGGTTCACGATCGGCATCGTCGACGATGTGTCCGGCCTGAGCCTGCCGTATGACCCGTCCCTGGACATCGAGCCGCCCGGCACGATCCGTGCGGTCTTCTTCGGCCTCGGCTCGGACGGCACGGTCGGCGCGAACAAGAATACGATCAAGATCCTCGGAGCCGAGGAGAAGCTGAACGCGCAGGGCTACTTCGTCTACGACTCGAAGAAATCGGGCTCGCAGACCGTGTCGCACCTGCGCTTCGGGGCACAGCCAATCCGCGCGCCCTACCTGGTGGAGCAGGCCAGCTTCGTCGGCTGCCATCACTTCGGCCTGCTGGACCGGGTCGACGTGCTCGGCCGGGCGGCACCGGGCGCGACGCTGCTCCTCGACTGCCCGCTGCCGCCGGACGAGATCTGGGACGCGCTGCCCCGGCCGGTCCAGGAGAAGATCATTGCCAAGCGGGTCGACGTCTACGCGATCGACGCGGCCCGGATCGCCCGCGACGTCGGCCTGGCCGGCCGGACCAACACCATCCTGCAGACCTGCTTCTTCGCCATCTCCGGCGTGCTGCCCCGCGATGAGGCGATCGCCAAGATCAAGTCGTCAATCAGCAAGACCTACGGCCGGCGCGGCGCCAAGGTGGTCGAGCGGAACGAGGCCGCCGTCGACCGCACGGTGGACGCCCTGCACCAGATCGCGGTACCCGGCCAGGTGACATCGAGCCGCGAGCTGCCCGCGGTGGTGCCCGCGAGCGCGCCGGAGTTCGTCCGTACCGTCACCGCGGCGATGATGGCCGGCCGTGGCGACGAGCTGCCGGTCAGCTCGCTGCCGGTTGACGGCACCTACACGAGCGGCACCACGGCCTACGAGAAGCGCAACGTCTCCGAGCGGGTCGCGGAATGGGACCAGGATCTGTGCATCCAGTGCGGCAACTGCAGTTTCGTCTGCCCGCACAGCGTCATCAGGTCCACCTACTACGACGAGTCCCTGCTGGCCGGCGCACCCGCGGAGTTCCGGTCGGCTCCGCTGGACGCCCGCGGGCTCCCCGGAACCCGCTTCACGCTGCAGGTGTACGTGGAGGACTGCACCGGATGCGAGCTGTGCGTCCAGGCCTGCCCGGTCGGGGCACCGGACGACCCGGAGCGCAAGGCGATCAACCTCACGGCCCGCGAGCCGCTGGTCGCCGCGGAGCGGGGCAACATTGCCTTCTTCGAGACGCTGCCCGTCGCCGACCGCTCCCGGGTGGACTTCGGCACGGTGCGCGGCACCCAGTTCCTGCAGCCGCTCTTCGAGTTCTCCGGCGCCTGCGCGGGCTGCGGCGAAACGCCGTACGTCAAGCTCCTGTCCCAGCTGTTCGGCGACCGGCTGATGGTCGCCAACGCGACCGGCTGCTCCTCGATCTACGGCGGGAACCTGCCCACCACGCCGTGGACGGTCCGGGCCGACGGGCGCGGGCCGGCCTGGTCAAACTCCCTGTTCGAGGATAACGCCGAGTTCGGCCTCGGGTTCCGGCTGGCCGCCGACCGGCACGCCGAGCTTGCCCGCAGCCGGCTGGCCGAGTTGCGCGATGCGGTCGGCGCCGGGCTGGCGGATGACATCCTGGCCGCGTCGCAGCTGCGCGAGTCGGAACTGGCCGCCCAGCACGACCGGGTCGCTGAGCTGAAGCGGCGGCTCGACGCCCTGGACCAGGATGCCGGGCATGTCGCCGACCTGCGCAGCGTTGTCGATCATCTGGTCCGGCGCAGCGTGTGGATCGTCGGCGGGGACGGCTGGGCCTACGACATTGGTTCTGGCGGCCTCGACCACGTGCTGGCCAGCGGGCGGAACGTGAACGTGCTGGTGCTCGACACCGAGGTCTACTCCAACACGGGCGGGCAGTCATCCAAGTCGACGCCGCTCGGCGCCGTCGCCAAGTTCGCCGCCGCCGGCAAGATCGTGCCGAAAAAGGACATCGCGCTGCAGGCCATCGCCTACGGCAACGTCTATGTCGCACGGGTTGCCATGGGCTCTGACCCGCAGCAGACGTTGCGTGCCTTCCGCGAGGCGGAAGCTTACGACGGGCCATCGCTGATCATCGCCTACAGCCACTGCATCGCACACGGCATCGAGATGCGGGACGGGCTTGACCAGCAATACCGCGCCGTGGCCAGCGGGCACTGGCCACTGATCCGGTACGACCCGCTGGTACGGACGGCCGGCGGTAACCCGTTCCTGCTCGACTCGCCGCGGCCGCGCATCAGCCTCTCCAGCTACACCCAGCGGGAACTGCGGTACCGCGCGCTCAGCAATACCAATCCGGCCGAAGCTGAGCGCCTGGGGGGGCTGGCTCAGGAAGCCGTTGATCAGCGCTGGAGCACCTACGAGGAGATGGCTACCCGCGGAGCGCAGCGGTTCCCGGCCGACGCGCGGAAGGATGACTGATGGACCTTGCGACCAGCTACCTGGGCTTGGCGCTGCGCAACCCGCTCGTCGCCGCTGCCTCGCCGCTCTCGAACACCGTCGACGGCGTCCGGCGGCTGGCCGACTCCGGCGTCGGGGCGATCGTGCTCTACTCGCTGTTCGAGGAACAGGTGCGCCAGGAGATGGAGGAGAATGCACGGCTGGCCGAAGCCGGCACGGAGCACTTCGCCGAGTCGCTGTCCTATTTCCCGGCCGAGGTGACGGAGGATGGCGCGGCGCAGGATGCTGCCCCCCGTCGCTACCTGAGCCTGCTGGAGCGCGCCGCGGCAGCGGTGGAGGTCCCGGTGATCGGCAGCCTTAACGGTGTCACGATGGGGGGCTGGACCAGCTACGCGCGCGCCATGCAGGATGCTGGTGCCGCGGCGATCGAGCTGAACATCTACTACATACCAGGTGACCCGCGCATTTCCGGCCGGGACGTCGAGCAGCGGCACATCGACATCTTGTGCCGGGTCAAGGCCGCGGTGACCGTGCCGGTGGCGGTCAAGCTGAGCCCGTACTTCAGCTCGACCGGTGAGATGGTGATGCGGCTGGACCAGGCCGGCGCAGACGGCCTGGTGCTCTTCAACCGGTTCCTGCAGCCCGACATCGACCACGAGACGCTCGCGGTGAAACCCGCCCTGGAGCTCTCCCGCCCCGCCGAGGCCCGGCTGCCGCGCACCTGGATCTCCATCCTGCGCCCGGGGGTCCGTGCCTCCCTCGCCGCGACCACCGGTGTCGATGAAGCTTCCGATGTGGTCAAGTACCTCCTGGCCGGCGCCGATGTCGTGATGACCGCCTCCGCGCTGATCCGGCACGGCACGCAGCACGCGGCCATCCTGCTCGCTGGACTGCTTGACTGGATGGCGCGCAAGGGATACGCATCGGTCGGCGAACTGCGCGGGAAACTCGCCCTGCCCCCGAACACCGACCAGGCAGCCTATGAGCGCGCGGGCTATGTCCGGGCCCTGCAGGCAGCCAACAGTGCCCGAAGTCCGTGGTGACCGGTGAGCCAGTGCCTGTCGTGGAGATGTCAGCTGTCCTCGCCAGCGCCCAGGGCCAGGTGGTCGGCGAAGCGGTTGCCGCGCTCGAGCTGCGCGATCAGGCACACCGCCGGGCAGCCAGCGCGGCGGACCGCCGTCGTTATGTCTGGGATCTGTTCGGGGTCGTCGTTCAGTGCGTGCGTGAGGGCGGCACCGAGCCGATCATTGCGTCGTCCCGCCGGGTCGCGGCGGACCGTTTCGCGGCCGGTTTCGACATTGCCGAGATCCAGGGAGAATTCAGCGTCCTGGAGGAGGCGCTCTGTCGCCAGGTCGTCGACGCCCTCGCCGCCGACCAGCGGATCGAGGCGCAACGGCTGGTGTGCACCATCCTCGGGGCGGGCAGCGACGCGGTGGCGCGAACCTACGTGGTCCTGGCCGGCCAGAGCGGCAGCCCGCTGGGCGAGCAGCCCGCGGAGGCCCAGGGGGGTGACGATGCGGCTGGGACTGCTGGCCTCGCGCGCGGCGCCGTCCGGACAGATATCCGCGGTCAAGTCGGCGTCATCTCCCTTGACGACAAGCGCGCGCGCAACGCCCTCAGCGCCCAGACGTCCAAGGGCATCATCGCGGCGCTCGAGAGCCTGCGAGCCGGGGCCGTGCGTGTCGTTGTGCTTCGCGCCGCGGCGGGGCTGCGCGTCTGGTCCGCGGGGCATGACATTGACGAGCTTCCCCGTGGCGGGCGCGACCCGCTGGGCTACAACGACCCGCTCGAACAGCTGATCCGGGCCATCCGCACCTTCCCGGCTCCGGTCATCGCCATGGTGCACGGCTCGGTCTGGGGCGGCGCATTCGACTTGGTGCTCAGCTGTGACCTGGTCGTCGCCGACGAGACGGCGACGTTCGCCATCACTCCCGCGAACCTGGGACTGCCGTATAACACCGCCGGGCTGCTGCACTTCCTCGGGCGGCTGCCCATCAATCTCATCAAGGAGATGTTCTTCACCGCCACGTCCCTCGACGCCCTGAGAGCGAGGCGATGGCTGGTGGTGAACCACCTGGTGGAGTCGGCCGACCTCGAGGAGTTCACCTTCGACTTGGCGGCCACGATGGCGTCCAAGTCGCCCATGGCTATCGCGGTCATCAAGGAACAGCTCCGTGTCCTCACCGACTACCAGCCCATCGCGGCGGAGGTGTATGAGCGCGTCCAGGGGCTGCGCCGGGAGGCGTACGACAGCCGCGACTATCTCGAGGGGCTCAAGGCCTTCGCCGAGAAGCGCCCGCCGATCTTCCGGGGCACCTGATGCCACCAAGCCCCAGTGCGCACCTGGACGTGGCCTCCCTGTGCGAGGTCGACTGGTATGCCGACGGGCCCGCCGTGGTGCGCACCTTCAACGACACCGGGCACCTGCGGGCGTTATGCGCCTAAGCTGGAAGGCACGGCGGGCGAGCCGTCCGGGCGGCCGCGCCGGGACCGTGCCAGTCACGGCTCCGGTGAGGAAGGTCCGGGCTCCGCAGGGCAAGGTGGTCGGTAACGCCGACCCGGGGTGACCCGCGGGACAGTGCCACAGAAAGCAGACCGCCTTTGGCCGGCCTCCGGCTGGGCAAAGGTAAGGGTGAAACGGTGGTGTAAGAGACCACCAGCGCTACGGGTGACCGTGGCGGCTAGGTAAACCCCACCTGGAGCAAGGTCAGAAGGGACCCCGGCTTTGCCGGGGAACTGCGCGAGCGGTTGAGGGCGGCCCGCCCGATGCTCGCGGGTAGACCGCAGGAGGCTGCCAGCAATGGCAGTCCCAGATGGATGGCCGCCGGCCCGCGTTCGCGCGGGTGCACAGAACCCGGCCTACAGGCCGGCTCGCCCGCCCCGCCTGAGGAAATGCGCGCTGACCTGCGCAAACGTATCCTCACCTGGCAGTCAGCAGGTGCGGGTACTCATCCAGTACTCACCAGCAATGATCTTGCTGTGATCCTGTGCTGGTGCCGTGATTTTGCTTGCTCTGCTGTGATTCTGCGCACGCGAGCAACACAGAACGGATGCGCTCAGACACTAGATCATCCAAGTCTCGTCTGAAACGATTGAGTAGCGCTCAGTTTGCGCAGAGTGACAGCGAAGCCGGTGTGGCACCCCAGCCGCGCCGGCTTCGCCCATGTCTGGAAGGAGGAGGCGCAGCAGCCCGGCCGTGGATTTCCACTAGGCCAGCCTTGGCGGTGGTTACGCAGCGTGGCTGGGCGAACAGACCTCATCGCCCCTGGGCGACGGCTGGCAGTGCGGGCTGAGAACTCCCCCCGTGGCTGCAATCCCCGCGGGTCTGGGACTAGTCTCCCTCGGCTGCTGACTCAAGTCCCCTCGGAGCCGAGGGTTCTTCACCGCCAGGAGTGAACTTCATTCCTTCGCCGTGAACCTCGGCTCGAACGCTGCGTGACGAGTCATTGCCATGTGCGGGGCCCAGGCCCCGCAGGCTGCCATGCATGACCACATGCGTACGGGTGCATACGGTACGACGATTCAATCCCCTACGGTCTGAGATCAATCCCCTACGGTTTAGCAGCAATCCCCTACGGTTGCGCTCAAGCCCACGGTTCACCAGCCGGCGTCAGCCAGCGGGTCATCCTCGCTGATCTCGGGCTTGCTTTGCGGGTCCTCTAGCGGGTCCTCAATGTCGCCCTCGCCCTGGCCGAAGATCGGCGGCGTGGTGTGCGGTACCACGATGGGGCCAGGGGGCAGCCGGTCACCGGCCAGCACGGCCGCCACGATCTGCCGGCCAATGGGGCCCCGCAGGTAAGGCCCGATCACGTCGGGTGTCGAGGCGCCTGTGGACAGCGCGCGGATGAGTGCCTGCTTTGCGGTGGGCAGTTGCTGGGCCATGGTGATCATTCTGCCATATGCCGTCTGACCTGGGCAGATGTGGATTTGACGGTCGCTGGTCGCTCCTGCACAGTGCTACTGAGTGCGTCACACCGAGTGACGAACCGCCCACAGATTGCGAGAAGCACATGACCAGCAGCAGCCCCGAGAAGCAGACCGCCAAGAAGCCAGCCGCCAAGCCCGAGCCACTCACCGCGTCCGAGAAGCGCACCTACGTGCTCAACCAGCTCATCGCCGCCGGCGCCGAAATCGCTAAGAATTGGGACCCCAAGACCGGGGTCACCAAGACCGAAGCCATCGCGATCCTGAGCAACAGATTGTCCTACTGCGGCACCCGCTGTGACTACCCAGCGCCGCTGCTGACCGAAGTCTGACCCACTGCGAACGCCGGCCCTCGTGCCGGCGTTCTGCAGGCTGAGCCGCGACCTCCCTTGACCAGCTGCGGGGTGCTGTCAGTGACACGCGCCCGCGCTGGGATGCGCTCAGCGTTGCGCTCAGTGCTGGGAACCGTTCAGCCACTTCGATACGAAGCTGGTGCCCACGCCCAGCTGGCGGGCGATGTCGCTGCGCCGCATGCCCTGCTCCTCCAGCGCCTTCGCCTCGCCCTGCAATCGGACGGCCCGCGCGCTGCGCGTCTCGGCCTTCGGCTTCGGCGTGGTGATCCCGGCCGGTGTCATCATGGGCGCCGGCCTGGGGAGTGGCCACCGCGGCGGCCAGCTGCCGTCGGGATTGCGGGCTGCGCAAGCCCGGCCGTGCCGGATGACCAGATCCCCGCCGAGCCAGCGGATCTCACCGATGCACCAGTCGCACTTCACAGGTGGGCGAGTTCCAGCAGATAGGACATGCCCTCGGCGAAGTGTCCCGACTCCGTCATGCGGCAAGATGGTAGACCGCTCAACTGTCAGCGCCCAGTAGCTAAAGGCGGCGGCGCCCAGGACACGGAGGCCCCTGAATGAAGCGCATCCTCGTCCGCACCGCTGGCCTGGCCCTGGCCGGGCTGGCGGTGCTGCCCGCCACGGCAGCCAGTGCCCAGCCCGCCTCACGGCTCGGCATGATCCAGGACTACGAGGCCACGGTATTCACCGGCGCGCACCCAGCGCTCGGCAGCTACTTCTGGGACAAGCCGTCCAGCTACGAGAACGGCAGCCGCATGGCGGAACCCAGCACCACACGGCTGGCCCGCTTCACCTCGCTGGCCAGCTTCCGGCGCGCCTCGCTGCGCAGCGGGTCGTGGGCCATGCTGGACCTGGAGTCGTGGAGCGCGGCCGTGCCCAGCGAGGCAGCGCACCCGGCGGCGACGATGAAGGCATTCAACCGGCTCGCCACGGCGCACGGCATCAACGTCATCGAGGCCCCCTCGCTGGATCTGGCGATCACCGACAGGGAGTGCGCCAGCCCAGGCGGCTCAGGCGGGTCGGTGAAGTGGTACCTGCGCTGCCATATCGCCGCGGCCGCCGCCAGTCACGGCGCGAAGATCGTGGTGGTGCAGACGCAGAGCCAGCAGCCTGACCGGGCGGCCTACGCGGCGCTCTACCACGCGGCGCTGGCCCAGATGGGCGGCCGGGCCGCGGCCTACGCGGCTATCAGCCAGACGCGGGACGGCGGGAGCGTCCGCGATGCGGTGGCGGATGTACAGGCGGTCAGGCCGGCTGGCTTGTTCGTGAGCTGCCCGCGCTCCGGTCTGGGCTGGGAGGCGGCGGTGCTGCGCCAGCTGCGGGCGGCCGGCTACTGAGCTGCCGGGGCGCCAGCCCATCAACCAGACGGCGACGGCGCTGGCGCCCAAAGTCGCAACGGCGGGCGCCTCGGCTTGTCACAGCCAGATAACGACGATTTGCGTAGCCGCGCGTGAGCGCATGACGCGTTGGCTCACTGGGCGGAGAGGGTGCCCGCGATGCCTGAGCCTGGTCCCCGCAGGCACCCCTGCTCAGGGTAGGGCACCCGCCCAGGTCCGGCGTGGAAAACAAGGCGGGCGCCCGCAGGTCACGTTAGCTCCTGGCTTTCCAGCGCTGCAGGGTGGCGTCCTGTTCCCGCCCAAGACGGGGAAGTCCTACCGCACCATCCCCACCGACCCCATGATCATTGAGGAAGTCAGCCGGCACCTGGAGCGGTTCGGCACGGCTAACGACCTGGGCCTGCTGATCACCACCGAGCGCGGCACCCCGGTGTCGCGCAGCCTGTTCGGCACCCGGTGGCGGGCCGCGGCCGCCAGAGCCGGCGCACCCGGCCTGCGCTTCCACGACCTCCGGCACTGGCACACGTCGCTGTGCATCCGCGCCGGCATGAGCGTGCTGGCCGTCGCCGACCGGCTGGGTCACTCCAGCGCGACCATCACCCTGGACGTGTACGGGCACGTCTTCGGGGAGGACCGTGAGCGGGGCCGTGGCGTGATCGAAGCCGCGTTCACGCAAGTACCCGGGTACTCACGGGAGCTGGGCTGATGCAGCGGAATGCTACGCAGCGCTACGCTGACGTGCGCAAACAGCCCACAGGAACAGGGGTGCACAGTACCCGGCCTACAGGCCGGCTCGCCCGCCGCCTGCGCCCCTGACCTGCATCTCAGCCGCCGGGACGGCCCAGACAGGCGGTCAGGTTAGCTATCGGTGCATGAAGGCCAGTGGTCGACTGCCCATTCCGCCCAGCTCGCCCACCCTGCCGGAGGACTGGGGATCTCACTGCCGCCAAGCTCGTCGGCATCGGGCACCTGGAACTGCTCCCGCCACGCGTCCACGTCGGCCTCGCTCATCGGGAACGTCTGGTGCGGAGCCGTTGCCTGGCGATGAGCGATCCGGGCGAGCTGGACGTCCTTGTCCACGGGCAGGTAGACGACCTCGCAGGATGCCCCGACCGATCGCGCCAGCCAACGCAGTGCCGACCGTTCATCGCGGCCCCAGAGCCCGAAGTCGAACACGACGCTCGTCCCCAGCCGCAGCGCCTGCAAGGCAACCGAGATGAGCCGCCCTTCCAGCACGAAGCGCTTGCCGTCGGCCATCGAATCGCCGAACAGCGGGATCATCCAGTGATCCGGGGTCAGCCGCAGCGCCCGGTGCACCGCCGCGAGGTCTTTGGCCCTGGTGGTCTTCCCCGCTGCGGGGAGCCCGACCATCAGGAACATCGTGGCGGCGCGCGGGTCTTGTGGCGCGATGGAGCCAGACCGCATAACTGCGGCTGCCGACGGCGACTGACGGGCGGCGGGATGCTCCTGCCCGGCCTGGCCGGGCGGGCCTTTTGCAACATCGGGTACGGCTGGGGACGGGTGCGGGATCGGGTCTTCGTACTGTGAATGTGAATCAGATCGCTGCGACTGAGACATGACTTCCCTGATCAGGCAGGACGATCCGGCAGCACAGGATGGATAAGCGAGTGGCTGCCGGGCACATGCAAGGCTGGGCGGAACGCCCCGCCCGGTCCAGCGATTAAGTCTCCGCAGCTCTACCGACGTCGTGGGGCACGATTGCCTGGCGGTGGGTTTCCTCGGTGCGTTCTGGCAGCAGTAGCAGGGCACCAATGAAGAAGAACGCCGCGCCGATCAGGGTCTGCGTGCTGGCCCGCGCAGCGTTGTGGACCTGGCCGGTGACCGGGTTGACATAGGCGGCGATCGCGGAAACGCCGAAGGCGACCGACCCGGCCAGGTTGGCCAGGGTGATCCACCACGACCACTCCTTCGGGCGCCAGGCGGCCCAGCCGTGGCAGACCTCATACCAGGCCAGGAAGCTGGACACCAGGAAGCAGACCGAGCCGATCGCGTCGGGCCGCCACACATGCTGATGGGCGGCCTGCGTCGACAGGTTAGCCGCCGTGGCGGTGCCGGTACTGACGTTGAAGAACAGGGTCCCGACGAACTGCACGCCAGTGGCCCACCAGTCGATCCGGCTCGGCTGGTAGACGAAGAACCGCCGGTGGGCTCGGTTGAAGGCGGGCGGGGCGGCGTCGACCGCCTCCCGGTAGGTCAAGAACGCGGCCGAGGTGAAGAACAGCGAGCCGATGAAGAACGTGACGTTGTCCCACTCGGCCCCCACCGCGCTCGCGTAGCCAGGTATCGCGCCGAGGGCGAACAGCAGCGACCCGATGGCGAACAGCACGGCGATCCACCAGCCCCGAGCCCGCGGCGCCCACCACGTCGAGCCGGCGGGCTCTTTCAGGTGCTTGCGGTGGCGGCGGGATTCCCAGCGAACGATCACGCCGTCCGAGCGCACGTGATCGACAAACGTCGCCGGGGTACCGATGCTGAGATCGCGGCCGCCGCCGTCTCGTCCGGGCATGAACATGTCCTATCTGCTCGGCTCAATCCTCCAGAACGGCTCCAGAGATGCCCATCCTCCATTGCGGGTGATGACGGTATGGAACGCCGAAATCAACTCCAGGCCCCGGTCTCTTGAATCCGCGCAGAATAGAGGGGAAAGCCGGGCTGCTGGAAGGCCAGCACTGACCGGCTGGGGGAGGCCCCGGGCCCCCCCAGCCGGTCAGGCTCAGGCGGGGGGCCAGCCTCCGATGTGCTCGATATACACCGCCAGGCCCTCCTTAATCGTCCGAGGCCCGCGAAGGCATTGAAGCCACGACGAGACCTCGGAGTAGTCCAGGTCGGGGTGATCGCCGCAGCTCGGGCAGATGACCTCGAACGCGTCGGTGTAGCCGCCTTCCACCCGGCCGTCCACGAGGCGGGTCGGCTGACGCCGCAGCCTGGCTGCCCGGCCGTGGCCTGGCTGGCCCGGGGCAGCGAGTGTCCCGGCACTACCAGCGCCTGACCGGCCGGGGGTGGTCTCGTGCAGCCCGGGAACCAGCCCTAGATGCTCGGCATATGCCACAAGGCCCGCTTCCAGCGGGTACGGCCCGCGGATCTGCTGAAGCCGGGGTGGGAGGTCGGAGTAATCCAGATAGGGGTGATCACCGCAGTCACGGCAGATGATCTCGAAGAGGCCGGTGTAGTGGCCTGTCCGGTCATCAGTGATCCAGGCCGATTGCCGCCGCAGGCTCGTTGTGCTGCCATGGCCGGGCTGTCCAGCAGGAGGCGGTGGCGCGGCATCGTAGGGGTCGGTGCCGGGCCACCAGTCATGGGAATCACGCTGCTCGAGCGATGCGGGGACGGCACTCAGATGAGCGGGACGTCCGGCATCCGTCCCGATATCCGGCTGATCGGCACTACTCATTTCAGCCCCCTGGGGCAGTAAAACGCGCCACTGCCGGGGTCTTGAGCAGCACTAACGTCCAGCACCCACAATATGCACGATCACCTGCAGAGCAAGGCTCAGCGTAGCTGAAGGGTTTCCCTTGACGGCGACTTGAAGATTTCCAGCCCTTCCTTTTACCTTTGTATCGGCCGCGTTGCCTGCCGTTCCCCTGCCGTTGTCCTGCGGTTCGCCTGGCCGTCAGGGCGCGGTCCGACCGCTGGCCGGTGCCCCCTTCCCCCGCCCGGAACTATCCGCAGCGGGGCACGGTGAGCGCGAGCGCCTCGATCGGCGGGCGCGAGGGATGGTGCCGTCAGGCGCGAGCCCGCGCACGGCGGCGAAGGATTATCCGCCTGACCGATCTTGGCTGCGCATCTGACGCCGCAAAGCCTGCGCTTGGTCCCAGGCGGCGAAGCGCGCGGCGTTGCGAGCCTCGCTCTCCCGGCCAAGACCCAGCAGCGCCGCCAGCGCGATCACGGCGGTGATCGCCACCTCAAGGACGGGAGGGCTCAGCAAATAGCCAAACCCGATCATGAGCATCGCCCTACGGTGATTCCGGTGCACCGCCCGCGACCGCCGTGCTGCCCGCCCTGATCCAGTTTCACTGGTCATTTCGCACTCCTGCCCCGCACGTGGCGTGAGCGTGGTGGTCCCCAGATCCAAACCTGCCCTGGCCGAGCGCCCCAGGCGAGCCCAGCTTTCTGGCGCTAATACCAGGCAAGCGTCAGATGCAGGCGATGGCATCACCCACATCGGATGAAGTACGCCTACCGCCACACCTCGAAACTCCGCGTGATGCCTGCCTACCCGGTTCGGTGCGTCCTGGGCCCGTCGCTGGGTGGGGCGAAGCCGTCTTTCAGTCCCTCCAGTCGCACCCGTGCCAACCCCTGGCCTAGTCCCGGGGTATCGACCAGGGACTTCCACGGGCGCGGCGCACCGTCCGCCGCGCGATGGTGAGAAGGACCCAAGGAGGAGCCACCACCATGTCGAATCACTTCAGCGCGGACAACCTCAAGTTTCCCGGCGACGATAGGCGCCTGGACATGACCGACCTGTTCGTGTTCAGGTCAGCGGACAACCCGGACAACACGGTGCTGATCATGGACTCGAACCCGACGAGCGCCCCGCCACCCATCCCCGCGCCCACCACCGGCCCGGAATTCCACCCCGACGCGGTGCACCGGATCAACGTGGACAACAACGGCGACCAGCAGGCCGACATCGCGTTCACGTTCACGTTCTCCGAGTACGAGAACGGAATGCAGACCGTGACGGCCTGGTACGCCACCGGCAGTCAGGCCCGGGAACCCGGGCCGGTCGGCGAGCAGCTCGGCGCGCCGGTCCCGATCAGCTTCGACGGCTCGGCCCGTCCCGTCCAGGCCGGCCCGATCCGGCTGTTCGCCGGGCTGCGCAGCGACCCGTTCTTCGCCGACGTCGAGGGCGCCCTGCACGGCTTCAAGTGGACCGGGCATGACGACTTCGCCGACAACAACGTGGACTCGATCGTGTTGGAGGTGCCCAGTGAACTGCTCGGCGGCGACCCGGTGATCGGCGTCTGGGCCTCGATCAGCCTGCGCCGCAACGGCGCGCTGGTACAGATGGACCGGGGCGGGAACCCGACCATCAACCCGTTCATCAACCCGGACGGCCAGAAGAACCTGTACAACTCCCGGCAGCCCGCCGACGACGCGTCCAACTACCTGGGGCCGTGGTCCGCGCTGCTGGAAAGCAGCGGCTACCCGCCGGACGCGGCCAGGGCGGCCGCCATGGAGGTGCTGCCGGACATCCTCCAGTACGACCGGACCAAGCCAGCCACCTACCCGAACGGCCGCATCCCCACCGACGACGTCTACAGCATGCGCTTTGCCTGGCTGACCCACGGCAAGGTGCCGCCGACCGGCCTCAAGCCGCACGACGACCTGCAAGCGCAGTTCCCCTACCTGGGCGTGCCGAACCCACCGATGGGCAGTTCCTGACCGGGCGGCAGGCCGCGAGGCCGCGGCGGAGGGCAGCCAGCTGCCCTCCGCCGCGGCGGGCACTGAACCACCGATCCCAATGGGCGCCGAATCCATCGCGACATCCGGTGCGAAACCGCTGAGGCCCGAAATCATTTGGCTATGTCCGGTCATCGGATGGGTGGCGGGAGATAGGGCACAGGCACGGGGATTGGCTATGGCTCTGGCTGGATATCACCCTGTCACGCCCGGCCACGCCGGCTGACTGGTAGCTAGATCATTTGTGGTGTTATGGCAGGGTGACCTGACCGGGTACGGGTAGTTCAGCGCAGGGACCGGGGGTAGCGATGGCACGAAGGACAATCGTCGCGCTAGAAGACGATCTTGATGGTGGACCGGCGGACGAGACCGTGCGGTTCGGGGTGGGCGGCTCGGAATACGAGATCGACCTGAGCGAGAAGAACGCCGCGAAGCTTCGCAAACAGCTCGCGCCGTTCGTCGACCACGCCCGCCGGGCCAGCGGCCAGGCGCACCGGCCGGTGCGCACCGCGGCCAGCCGGCGGCGCAGCCGGGACATCCGGGCCTGGGCCCGGGACCAGGGCATTGAGCTCAGCGAGCGGGGCCGCATCCCGGCCGGCATCGCGGCCCAGTACGAAGCCGAGGCGGGCCGGAGTCCCCGCCGGTTAGCTGCGGCCAGCCGGGCGCTGAGACGGATGGGCCGGTGCCCCCGGCGGCATAACCGCTGGTATCTGGCTGCCGGTCATGACATAGTCGGCAGTGAAGTCACGCTCGCCGAGCTGGCGGAGGGAGGTGCGGTCCATGTCTGTTATTCCTTCCGCGCCTCCCGCCTGGTCCTGACTTCCCCGGCGCGGGGCGCCCACGGCGAAAGCTGGGGCACAGCATGTCCTCGAGCATTCACAACATCACCTTCGACTGCACCGACGCACGGGCGCAGGCCCTGTTCTGGGCGGCGGTGACCGGCGGGACCGCGGAGCAGCGGGACGCCACGCCTGGGCACGTCGAGTACGTGGTCCTGCCCGCATCGGCGGGCACACCGCGGCTGTACTTCACCACCGTGCCGGAGTCCAAGCAGGTCAAGAACCGGGTCCACCTGGACCTGCTCCCGCCCGGCCACGGCCAGCAGGACGAGCTGGCCCGGCTGGCCGGTCTGGGCGCCCGGGTGATCGGCGGCCAGCCGCCCGGGGCCGGCTGGGTCGTGCTTGCCGATCCGGAAGGCAACGAGTTCTGCTTGGAGCCGTGAGCGGGCCCGCGGCCGGCCGCGGGCCGCCGTGAACGGCGCATCCTGAGGATGGGCCGGCCTAGCCGCGGGCCGGCCGCGCCGGGATCAGGCTCTGGTAGTCCGCAGGCAGTTCGACGAGCACATCGAACCATTCCTGGTGGCTGACCGCCTCGGCCAGCGTGGCGAACACCGCCCGGACGTGCCCGGAAACCTCGTCGGCCAGGCTCACCTGGTCGGCGTCGGCGCCTTCCCGGGCGGCCACCCGGCGGAGGAATTCGAGGGCCGGCATCCGCCGCGCGTCGGCGTCACTCCCGCCCAGCCCGCAGCGCAGCGGCGGGTGCAGCACCGGGTCGAGCTGGGCGATCAGGTCCTCGACCTGGCCCGCGGCGATCCGCTCGGCCAGCGTCTCGAGCACGGCGTCGGTGACCCGGCGGGCGGTGCCGCGGGCGGCGCCGTCCAGCCGGCGGGCGACCCGGTCCCAGAATTCGCTGGCCGGCATGATGTCCAGGTCCCGGTGCTGTGCCTCCGCCACCAGCGGGGCATAGGTCTGCGGCAGCAGGGCGGCCAGGTGCGCCACCGACTCCGGGCTGAGCGCGCGGCCGAGCGCGAAGAACACCCCGCGGGCATGCCGCAGCGCGGTGTCGACGTCGGTGCCCTCGCGGTTGGCCACCCGGTCCAGAAATTCATCGATACTCAACGCCAGTGCCTCCGACTCGGTGTGCAGCCAGGGCATCAGCTGGGCGGGCAGCTCAAGCGCGAGGCGCCGCGCCTCGCCCGGTGCCAGCCGCTCGGCCAGCGTGCGCAGCGTCGCCTCGGCCGCCCGCTCCGCGGTCTCGGTGCCCAGGCCGCCTCCGGCCTGCTGGACCAGCCCGATGAACTCGCTGTATTCCATGCCGACTCCCCGTCATCTCAGCTCGGCCCGGTTGGCCCCTGCCCGGTCTGGCCCGGCGCACACCAGACGCGCGGCAGGATCCGGCCGGGGAGGACGCCGACACGGGGTACGACGCGGCCTCCCCGGCCGCTTCGTGACCCGGCGGTCAGCCGATTGGGCGGGCCAGCCGTGCGTTGACCGGCTCGATGGGCACCAGCCGGTTGGCCAGCGCCACGCTGGTCTGGCCGTCGCTCAGCCGGCTGACCAGCGAGCTGGCCGCGCCGGGGCCGCCGCCAGCGTGCCCGCACAGGTCCTTGGGCCGCTGCAGCAGCCAGCCCAGCCCCATCTGCGCCCCGGCCGGGTCCCGGTCGGCGTGCGGCCGGAGCGCCTCGCGGGCCAGTTCGGCGGGCAGCAGGCTGGCCCAGCCGGCGCCGAACCGGACCAGGTCGGCCGCGGTGGACCACAGCCCGCCCGCAGCCGGGATGACGCAGACCGGGGCGCCGGCCGGCCCGAACGTCCCGTCGTCGGCCAGCTGGTAACCGGTGACGGCGTCGTGGTCCGGGGCGGCCCAGCCCGGCTCTCCGGCCCCGGCGAACCGGGACAGCACCCAGCGCACCTGGCTGAGCGCGGGGCCCGGCCCGCTGTTCTCCGCGCGGACGAATTCTTTCAGCGCGGTCCAGCTGGGCAGATCGTGTTCCCGCGCGATGGCCAGCTGCGCGTCGTGCAGCGTGCCGAACTCACCGGCGGCCAGCCGCCGTTTCGCTTCGAGCTTGAGGAAGCGCAGATTCGGCCGACCGGGGAACGCGCGCGACTGATCGGACATGGCAGTCCTTCCCTTCGGCGCCCGCGGGTTCGCGACGTCGGGCTGGAAAGACATGCCATCAATGGGTGATGCGTAGCCGGTGAGCTTGCAGCTCTGTCCGCGAACCCGGCGGCAGCCGGAAACTGCCGGTCACAGAGTATCGCCGGGGAACGTGAACCGGGTAGGGGAGCCGGTGAAGTCCCGGGAGTCGAGCGCGAACACCCACTCCGGCCGCAGCCGGAACACGCTGTTCGACGCGGGGTCCACCATGTCCGGGCCGTAGCTGGTGCCGTACTTGGCGTTCTCGGCCGCGAGCATGGCGGCCAGCTGTCCTGGGTCGGTGACCCGGTGCGCCCGGCCCTGGACCACCACCGGCTCGAGCGGGTCGTCGGTGGACAGCGAGCAGCGCGGCTGCGCGGTCAGGTTGCGCGCCTTGCGGGATCCGTTGGAGCTGCTGAACCAGAGCTGGCCGGTGTGCCAGACCGCCCACACCGGCATCAGGTGCGGCGCCCCGTCCGGGGTCACCGTGGCCAGCCAGAAGTCGTGCGAGCGGATCAGCCGCTGCTCCGCCCACGACCAGGGCAGCAGGCCGCGGCCCGCGTCCGCCGGGAGCGTGCCGTAGCCCGGCATGTACGGCCGCGCGGCGATCGGCTCGGTCATGGCTCACTTCATCCGGTCGAGGATCTGCCGGACCAGGTCCATGGAGGTGTGCGGGTGCAGGAACGCGAACCTGGCCACCGTCTCCCCTTCCCACGCGGTGGGCGGCAGGAACGCCACCTGGTCGCGGAGCAGCTGGTCGGCCCACTCGGTGTACTGCCGCGGCGCCCACCCCGGCCGGCGGAACAGCACAATGCCGAGGCTCGGCTCGCGGACGAGTTCCAGGTGGCTGCGCGTGCTGATCTCGGCGGCGGCTTCCCCGGCCAGCCGGATGGCCGTCTCGATGGCCGTGGTGTAGGCCTGCACCCCGTGCACCGACAGCGAGAACCACAGCGGCAGCCCGCGGGCCCGCCGGGTCAGGTGGTAGGCGTAGTCGGTCGGGTTCCACTCCGCGGGCTTGTCGTGGATGACGTCGAGGTAGGACGCGTCCTGGGTGTGCACCGAGCGGGCCAGCGCCGGGTCCCGGTAGAGCAGCGCGGCGCAGTCGAACGGTGCGAACAGCCACTTGTGTGGGTCGACGACGAACGAGTCGGCGTGCTCGACGCCGTCATAGCGGCGCCGGACGCTCGGCGCGAACAGCCCGGCGCCGCCGTACGCGCCGTCCACGTGGAACCAGAGGCCGTGCTCGCGGGCGACTTCGGCCGCGCCGGCCAGGTCGTCGACGATGCCCGCGTTGGTGGTGCCCGCGGTGGCCACCACGACGGCCAGCGACCCCG
Source organism: Streptosporangiaceae bacterium (assembly GCA_036497945.1). Taxonomy (GTDB): domain Bacteria; phylum Actinomycetota; class Actinomycetes; order Streptosporangiales; family Streptosporangiaceae; genus RYN-230. The sequence goes on from DASXIN010000041.1 coordinate 27,710, forward strand.
GGTCGCCGTCCGCCGCGATGGCCGTGCGCAGCGCGGCGCCGGTGAGCCGGTGGTCGCTGGTCGGCACCACCAGTGGGTCCATCTCCAGGATGCGCAGTGTGTTGCTGATCGAGGAGTGTGCGTCGGTGCTGACCAGGGCGCGGAACCGGCGGCCGTGGCCGGCCGCCCCGGCCGCCCGCTTGGCCTGCTCGCGGGCCACCACCAGCGCCGACAGGTTGGCCGCCGAACCGCCCGAGACGAAGCAGCCGCCCGCCGCGGCGGGCAGCCCGGCCCGGTCGGCGATGAGCCGCAGCACCAGGTTTTCCGCCTCGATCGCGCCTGCCGCTTCCAGCCAGGAGATGCCCTGGATCGAGGCGCACGAGATGAGCATGTCGAACAGCAGCGCGGCCTTGGTCGGCGCGGCGGGGATGAAGCCGAGGAACCGCGGGCTGTCCGCCGAGATCACCGCCGGGGCCAGCACCGAGGTGTACGCGCCGAGCACCTGGTCCGGGTTGTGCGGCTCGTCGCCGATAAGCCCGTCCAGGACGGCCGCCATGGCGGCCGTGTCGGGGCGGGCGCCGTCCAGCGGCACCGGGTCCAGCCGCAGCCGGTTCTCCGCGTACGCGAGTACCGAGCGGATCATCATCTCGGTCGTCGGGTCCACACTGTGCATGCAGCGAACCTAGCTGCCAGGAAGCAGGTCGAGTAGAGGATGCGCCGCTTCCGGCCCGGGCCGGGCGGCTTGGCCAGCCGGTCAGGCCGTACGCTCCCCAGATGATCGATGAGCGACTTCAGGAACTCGGCATCGTCCTGTCCCCGGTTTTCCCGCCCGCGGGCAACTACCTCGGCTGTGTCATCGACGACGGCCTGGTCCAGGTCAGCGGGCACGGTCCGGTCAACGGCGACACCATCATCCGCGGCAAGGTCGGGGCGGAGCTGACCCTGGAACAGGGCCGGGAGGCGGCCCGGCTCACCGCGCTGTCCATCTTGGCCACGCTGCGGGCCGAGCTCGGCGACCTGGACCGGATCGCCCGGATCGTCAAGGTGTTCGGCATGGTCAACGTCGCACCCGGCTTCACCCAGACCCCGGCGGTCATCGATGGCTGCTCCGACCTGCTGGTGGCGGTGTTCGGCGCGGCCGGGCGGCACGCCCGCAGCGCGGTCGGCCTGGCCGAGCTGCCCATCGGCATCGCGGTGGAGATCGAGCTGACCGCCCGGCTGCGGCCCGCCTAACGGCCGGGCCGGACTCAGAGGAATTGGCCGGGGGAGTCCTCCGGGTCGCCGCGCCAGGTCACCGCGATGACCTCGCTGGGGTCGATGACCGTCCACCCGGTCTCGCGCTCCAGCCGGATCAGGCCGTCCGGGCGGAGCTGCACCCCGGTCAGCTTCTTGTCCTCCGCGGTCGGGAAGGAGACCTGCCCGATCCTGCTCACCAGCATGGAAATCGACCCGGACTTGCCGATGAGGGGCTGGAGCAGGTCGCGCATGGTGTCGCCGGTCATGATCCACCTCCGGGTGTCCTAACCCAAGGATGCCTGGCGGATCAGGCCGGCGGCACATCTCTCGACATCAAGTCGGCCAGCGTCTCCCGGCGGACCACCAGGCGGGGCTGGCCGTCGCGGACGAACAGCACCGGCGGGCGCAGCGCGCCGTTGTAGTTGTTGGCCATGGTGCCGCAGTACGCGCCGGTCACCGGCATGGCCACCAGGTCACCCGGGCGCGGGTCGCGCAGCGGCACCCCGCTGATCAGCCGGTCGCCGGATTCGCAGTGCCGCCCGACCAGCTCGACCGATCGGCCGCCGCCGACCCGGCTGGTCACGGTGGCCTCGAACCGCTGGCCGTACAGCGCCACCTCCAGATTGTCGGCCATCCCGCCGTCCACGGCCACGAACCGCGGGTCGTCCCCCTTGACTGAGACGACCTGGTACACGGTCACCCCGAACGGGGCGACCAGGCTGCGTCCCGGCTCGATGATGAGCTGCGCGCCGGGCGGCAGGCAGCGCCGGGCCGCGGCGGCCAGTGCGCCGACCCAATCCTCCGGGCTGGGCGGCTGGTCGGCGTAGGTGTACCGGACGCCCAGCCCGCCACCCAGGTTGTAGGTGCCGAACTCACCCAGCCCGGCGACGGCCTCGACCGCCCTGGTGTACGGCTCGGCCGACAGAATCTGCGAGCCGATGTGCAGGTGCAGGCCGTCCAGCCGGAGGTTGCCGCCGCGCAGCCGGTCGATCGCGGCCCGGGCCGCGGGCAGTGGCAGGCCGAACTTGGACCCGGCCTGGCCGGTGGCCACCGCGTCATAGGTGTCCGGCCGGACCCCGGGCAGCACCCGGATCAGCACCGGCTGCCCAGCGGCGGCCAGCTCGTCCAGCCGGTCGATGTCGTCGGTGTTGTCGATCACGACCAGCCCGACGCCGGCCTCGACCGCGCGCTGGAGTTCGGCCGTGGTCTTGGCGTTGCCGTGCATGACGATCCGGGCCGGGTCGACCCCGCCGGCCAGCGCCATGGCCAATTCGCCCTGCCCGGCCACGTCCACCCCGATGCCCTCCTCGGCCATCAGCCGGTACATGGCCGTGCTCGGGAACGCCTTGGACGCGAACACCATCCGCGCACTCGGCCAGGCCGCGTCCAGCGCCCGGCGAAAGCGGCGGACCTGGGCGCGGACCGCCGCCTCGTCGACGACGTACAGCGGGGTGCCCCACTCGGCGGCCAGGTCGGCCAGCCGGCAGCCGCCCACCACCAGCTCGCCGTCCGCGTCCACCCCGGAGCCGGGTGGGAATAGCCCAAGCACTGTCGTGGTCATGCAGGCTCGACCTCCAGCGCCAGTTCCTCCTGCTCGGCATCGGACACGGCGTCGTGTACGTTCGCCGCCACCGCGCCGGGCTGAGCCGAGTGTGCCCGCATCATTATGTGCTCATCGCGGCGCAGGTGCTTTGTCCACCTCGTCGTACTCGCCAGCCTTGACTGCGGCTAGAGACTCCGGTCGGGGGTTGACCGGGACCGGCCGGCCAGGGCTGCGGTAGGGCTCGCTCCTGGACGCTGTGACCAAACCGTGTCGTGAGAGTAAGCCACCGGAGCTTATATACCGAGTATGCTTCCCGGCATGATACTGGTTCGGGAGGCGTCATGAGCGTCCGGCACGCACTGCTCGCGCTGCTCAGCGAGGGTCCCAAATACGGGCTCCAGCTCCGTGAGGAGTTCGAGGCGCGGACCGGCGAGGTGTGGCCGCTGAACGTCGGCCAGGTGTACACCACGCTGCAGCGGCTGGAGCGGGACGGGCTGGTGCAGTCCGACGGCACCGAGGACGCTGGCCCGCAGAAGGGGTTCCGGATCACTCCGGACGGCACCGAGGAACTGGCCCGGTGGCTGCGCACGCCGCCCGACCTGGCCTCGCCGCCGCGCGATGAGCTGGTGATGAAGATCCTGGTGGCGGTGCGGGTGCCGGGTACCGACGTGCGTGAGGTGATCCAGGCGCACCGCCGCTACCTGGTGCAGCTGATGCAGCAGTGGACCCGGATCAAAGAGGAAGAGGCCGAGAATGACCTCGGCCTGGCGCTGGTGGTGGACGCCGAGCTGTTCCGGCTGGATGCGGTCATCCGCTGGCTGGACGCGGCGGACGGCCGCCTCAAGCGGGCCGGCGCCGAGCCGGTCCCGGTCCCGCCCACCCCGGCCGCGCTGCCCCGGCTGCGCCGCCGGGTGGGGGTGCAACGGTGAGCCATCCAGATCCCAGACGGGAAGGCAGAGGTACGGGGATGAGCGTGCTGGAACTACAGGAGGTGTCCCGGACGTACGGCGCCGGCGCGGGCGTGGTGCACGCGCTGTGCGACGTCAGCCTGTCGGTGCGGGCCGGCGAGATGGTCGCCGTGATGGGGCCCAGTGGCTCGGGCAAGTCCACGCTGCTGACCATCGCGGGCAGCCTGGAGGACCCGAGCAGCGGTGAGGTGCTGGTGGCCGGCGCACCGCTGTCCCGGATGTCGCGCAACGACAAGGCCCGGCTGCGCCGGCGCACGGTCGGCTACGTGTTCCAGGACTTCAACCTGCTGCCCGGGCTGACCGCGACAGAGAACGTCGCGCTGCCACTGGAACTGGACGGCATGGCGGCGGGCAAGGCCCGGGCGGCCGGGCTGCGCGCGCTGGACGGGCTGGGCCTGAGCGAGCGGGCCGGCCAGTACCCGGACGAGCTGTCCGGCGGCGAGCGGCAGCGGGTGGCCATCGCCCGCGCCGTGGCCGGGGAGCGCCGCCTGCTGCTGGCCGACGAGCCGTCCGGCGCGCTGGACTCGGCCAACGGTGAGGCGGTCATGCGGCTGATCCACGACGCGTGCAAGCGCGGCGTGGCCGCCGTGGTGGTCACCCACGACGCGCAGCTCGCGTCCTGGGCCGACCGGGTGGTGTTCCTGCGCGACGGGCGCGTCGTGGACCAGACCGCGCCGCTGCCCGGCCCCGAGTCGCTGCTGACCCCGGGGCAGAACCAGTGAGCACCGGGCTGCTGGAGCGGCCGGCCCCGGCGGGAACCGGTAACGGGGGCGTTCCCGCGCGCCGGGCCGTGATCCGCTGGGCGTGGCGGATGTTCCGCCGCGAGTGGCGCCAGCAACTGCTGGTGCTGGGGCTGATCGTGGTCGCGGTGGCCGCCATCGTGGTCGGCTCGGCGGTGGCCCACGACACGCCGCCCGCAGCCAACGCGGGGTTCGGCACGGCCACCGACATGGCCACGTTCCAGGCCCCCGACCCGCACCTGAACAGCCAGATCGCTGCGCTGCAGCACCGGTTCGGCACGGTCGACGTGATCGAGAACCAGAAGGTGGCCATCCCTGGCTCGATCAACACCTACGACCTGCGTGCGCAGAACCCGCACGGCCGGTACGGGCAGCCCCTGCTGTCCCTGGTCTCCGGGCACTACCCGGACGGCCCGGGCCAGGTCGCGGTGACCAGCGGCGTGGCCGCGCCGCTGCACCTCAGCATCGGCAGCACGCTGCGGTCGGGCGGCACGTCCCGGCGGGTGGTCGGCATCGTGCAGAACCCGCAGAGCCTGCTGGACGAGTTCGCGCTGGTGGTGCCGGGCCAGGTCACCGCGCCGACCCAGGTCACCGTGCTGTTCGACGCGCCCGGGGTGCGCCCGCACTCGATCGGCCCGAACGTGCAGACCCCGGGGTCGGCGACGGCGAACAGCAGCAACCCGCTCAACCCGACCACGATCGTGCTCGCCCTGGCCACGGTGGGCATGCTGCTCATCGCGCTGGTCGCGGTGGGCGGCTTCACCGTGCTGGCCCAGCGCCGGATGCGCTCGCTGGGCATGCTGGGTGCCCTCGGCGCCACCGACCGGAACATCCGGCTGGTGGTCCGGATCAACGGTGTGCTGGTCGGCGTGACCGGCGCGGTGGCCGGGCTGGTGCTCGGCCTGGCCGCCTGGCTGGCCTACCGGCCAGTCGTCGAATCGGACGCCCATCACCTGATCGGGCCGTTCCAGCTGCCCTGGATAGTGATCGGCCCGGCCATGGCGCTGGCCGTGCTGGCCACCTACTTTGCCGCGTCCCGGCCGGCCCGGGCCATCACCCGGATCCCGGTGGTGACCGCGCTGGCTGGGCGGCCCGCCCCGCCCAAGCAGGTGCACCGCTCGGCGCTGCCCGGCCTGATCGTGCTGGCCGTGGCCGTGGTGCTGTTCGGTTACACCGGCACGACCAACGGCAACGGCAACGGCGCAGCGCTGGAACTGGTGCTCGGCTTCGTCGCGCTGATCGCGGCGGTCATCCTGCTCGCCCCGTTCTGCCTGACCGTGCTCGCCCAGTTCGGTCGCCGGGCCCCCATCGCGGCCCGGCTGGCCCTGCGTGACCTGAACCGCTACCGGGCCCGCTCCGGCTCGGCGCTGGCCGCCATCACGCTCGGCGTGCTGATCGCGGTGATGGTCATCGTGCTGTCCGCGCAGCGGTTCGGCAACGTGCTCGACTGGGCCGGGCCCAACGTGGCATCCAACCAGATCATCGTGTACACGCCCAACGGGCAGGGCGGTCCGGGTGCGCCGAGCGGCCCAGCGGTCAAGGGCAGCCCGCAGTCGTGGGCGCGGACCGCACATGCCATCGCGGCCGCGCTCGGCTCGCATGAGGTCGTGCAGCTGATACAGCCGAGTGCGAGCCTGAACCACGCGGCGGCCGGGCGGCAGTGGAACGGAATGATCTACCTGGCCACGCCGCAGCTGCTGCACAGTTTCGGCATCCCGGCCAGCCAGGTCGATCCGAACGCGGACATCCTCACCATGCGGCCCGGGCTGTCCGGGCTGGGCAAGATGCAGCTGATCAACGGCCTCAAGGGCGGCGCCACACCGGGTCCGCAGGGCCAGCCGACGTACCCCTGCCCGAGGACCTCCTGCCTGGCCAACCCGGTGATCCAGGAGCTCGGCGCGCTGCCGTCGGGCACCTCGGCGCCCAACACGGTGATCACCGAGCACGCCATCCGCACCCTGCACATCACGGGCACGTCGAACACGGTGGGCTGGCTCATCCAGGCGCCGAACCCGCCCACCGCGGGGCAGATCACCAACGCGCGGCTCACCGCGTCGGCCGCCGGGATGTCCATCGAGACCAAGAACAGCATCCCGACGTCGGCGGACATCATCAACTGGGCCACCGTGTTCGGCATCGTGCTGGCGCTGGGCATCCTGGCCATGACGGTCGGCCTGATCCGCAGCGAAACCGCCAGCGACCTGCGCACCCTGGCCGCCACCGGGGCGAGCAGCTGGACCCGGCGGACCATCACCGCGGTCACCGCCGGGGCGCTGGGGCTGGCCGGCGCGGTGCTGGGCACGGTGGCCGCCTACGCCGCCGTCATCGGGTACTCGTGGGACAACCAGCTCGAGAGCCTGTCCGAGCTGACCAACGTGCCGGTGACCAACCTGCTGCTGATCCTGGTCGGCATGCCACTGGCCGCGGCGGTGGCGGGCTGGCTGCTGGCGGGCCGGGAGCCGGACGCGATGGCGCGCCAGCCGATCGAGTGACCGACGGGGTGCCCAGCGGGGCCCGGCACACTGTGCCGGGCCCCGCGTCCTGCTATTCGGTGTCAGTGCCGTCCGGTCGGCTCGGGCAGCACCGGGGTGTGCTCGATCCGCACCGCCTGCAGCGCGCCCGGGTCGAGGCCGAGCAGGGCCAGGATGGTCGGCGCGATCTGCGTCGTCTCCACCGGCGCGGCCACACTGGTCCCGCCTTGCCGGCCCGGCGCGACCACCAGGATGGGCACGTTGCGGTCCTGCGGGTCATCGCCGCCGTGCTCGGCGATCTTGCTCTGCCCGCCGGTGTACACCACGCCGTGCTGCGCGATGCCGGTGATATCCGGATGACGTGGCTCGCTGACCGGCACGCCATACAGCGCGGCCGAGGCGGCCCCGGCATAGACCCGCTTCAGGCCGGAAGCGGTCACGGTGATCGGGGAACCGCTGATGTTGTTACCCGCCGCGGAGTGGCTGAGCAGGTAGCTCTTGACGAAATCGGCCGCCGCCTGGGACCGGTCGCTCAGCCAGAGCAGCATGCCGTCATCGTCGGTGGAGAACACGACCAGGTTGCCCGCTCCCGGGTGGGCGGCGGTCCAGGCTGCGTTGATGGCGGCCAGGATCGGCGCGTCCGGCACCCGGGCCAGGTCGTTCGGGTTGGTCGGCGACTGGCCGTGCTTGGCCGAGATGATGATGGCCGTGCTGCTGGCCAGCCCCTGGGCCTTGATCTCGGACTCCATCGCCCCGATCTTGGTGTTTATGTAGTTCAGCGCGCGGACCAGCAGCGGCCCCGGGATGGTGCCGCCGGGCAGGTAGCCGCCCTTCAGGCCGTCCGACGTGGGCAGCTTCTGGGCGGTCGACACGGTCTGGAAGTTCATCCCGAAGATGCCGGGCACGCCGACCCTGGCCGTGCGGCTGTGGTTGTAGCCGTCGATCTCGTTCAGGATGGCCTGCACCTTGTACGAGTCGTACTGCATGGTGGCGGCGTTGTCGCTGGTCCAGTCCTGGCCGGCCGGGAAGCCGCTGGCCTGGCTGTTGATCTCCGGGGTGAAGAAGTCCTGCACCCCGGTGCCGGACGGCCCGTCGAACATCTGGTAGGCCGGGTGCTTGTCCGACCAGGCGGTGCGCAGCCCGGCCGCGCGGGCCACGTTGAAGATCGTGTTCACCTTGAGGTACTGGTTCGGGAAGATCGGCTTGCAGGTTGCCGCGTTGACCGGCAGCGCGGCCGGGTTGATCACATCCAGCGGGTTGCTGGTCATCTGCAGGATGTGCCCCGGCAGCCCCGGCAGTCCCTGGCCCGCGTCCAGCGCGTTGGAGTTGAGGTCGATGGCCTCCTCGTAGGCGGCCTCAGCGCCAGGGACCGGCCCGGAGCAGTTGGTGGTGCCGGCCGGGAACACGTCGTGGTTCCACGTGTCGTCGTAATAGACCCCGGTGACCCTGGGGTCGCCGCCGGTCACCTGGCCGGTCATCCCCGGCGAGGAGTCCGACGGGAACGGGGTCATCGCGTCGCTGTACTCGACGCCGTGGCGGTCCAGGCTGGCCAGCACTGAGTGCGGGTAGGCCCGCACGTACCAGGCCAGGTCCTGCTGGTGCAGCCCATCCACGGAGATGAGCAGTACATGCCTGATCCGGTCGCCGTGGCCGCCGCCGGCCCCGGCCCGCGGGCTGGCCGCGGCCGAGGCTGACACCAAGGCTGTGCCCGCCATCAAAGCGGCGGCTACGCTCCCGGCCACCAGGGCCGCTCGTCCCACCGGTCTGCTGCGCATGAGGTCCTACCTCCCAGGAATACATCGCTGCGGACTGTCCCTGCCTCGATACCGGACCGAGGCGTCCCAGGGGGAACGGGGCGGCGACGGGACGGTGACAACCCGGTGCCCCGGCTTGCCCCGGACGCGGCCGCGTCGTAAGCTAGCGATATATCGTGATTGTGTCGCGAGCGTTATGGCGAGCCGTCGGGAGGTCAGCATGTCGGCAGTGTGCGGTGCGGCTGGGGAGTTCGATGCGGGGCTGCCCGGACTGGCTCGCTGCCTCGGCGGCCTGCTCGGCCACCTCGGCCGCCTGGGCCAGCTGGGCGCGCTGGCCGGCGAGCGGACCGCCACCCGGGGCGGTGGCCGCCGCGGCGGGCCGTGGGATCGGGGGGCCTGGGGCCAGCCCGGCCCACGGGGCTGGCCGGGTGGCAAGGACTGGGCTGGCTGGTGGCCGGGGCCGCCGGGTCCGGTGCGCGGGCCGAAGGCCAGCCGCGGCGACGTGCGCGCCGCGATCTTGGCCCTGCTGCGCGAGGAGCCGCGCAACGGGTACCAGATCATGTCCGAGATCGAGCAGCGCAGCGACGGCGCGTGGCGGCCCAGCCCCGGTGCGGTGTACCCGGCGCTGGCCCAGCTGGCCGACGAGGGCCTGATCACCGGGGTCGAGTCGGGCGGCCGCCGCACGTTCCAGCTGACCGAGGCTGGCCAGCGGCACATCGCGGACAACCCGGAGGCGGCCCGGCCGGCCTGGGAGGCCATGGCCGAGGGACCGCCCGGGGAGGTGCGCGGCCTGCTGATGCAGGCCGCCCGGCTCGGCGGCAGCGTGGCGCAGATCGCACACGCGGGCACCCCGGAGCAGATGCGCGCGGCCGAAGAGCTGCTGGCCGCCACCCGGCGCGGCATCTACCAGATCCTGGCCGGAGACGGCGGCGAGGACGTAGACGAGGACGCGGACCTGCCGGACACGGCGGACGACGCAGAGATGGACGAGGGGACTAGCCATGCATGAGCACATCCGCGCGTCAGACGCGGACCGGGACCGGGTCACCGCCCGGTTGCAGGAGCACTTCGCCGAGGGCAGGCTGACCCGCGACGAACTGGACGAACGGGTAACGGCCGTGCTGCACGCGAAGACGTTCGGCGAGCTGCGCCCGGTGCTGGCCGACCTGCCGGAGCCGGTGCCAGCGCCGCGGGCCACGTCGCTGCAGCCGGCCGGGCGGCCGTGGCCTGCCCGGCGGCCTCACGTCCGGCTGGCCCCGCTGTTCCTGGTCCTGCTGGTGACGGCCGCGCTGCTGCCGCCGGGCGGCTGGCTGGTACTGGCGTTGCTCAAAGTGGTCCTGATCTTCTGGTTGCTGGCCATGCTGGCCGGGGTGCTGGTCGTGGGGCGGATCCGGCACCGGATGCGCCGGGACGGGCGCACTGGCGACGGGCCGCCGTGGCATGGCGGTCAGCGCTGGGGCGGTGGGCCGCCCCAGCACCCGCGCTGGCGCTGACCAGCCGGCCTGTGCCAGGGTCAGGGGTGTGCGGCTGACCGTGCTGGGCAGCTGCGGCGCGTGGCCCGGAGCAGGCCAGGCGTGCAGCGGCTTCCTCGTCGAGCAGGACGGCTTCCGGCTGCTGGTGGACGCCGGGTACGCCACCCTGCCCAGGCTGCTGCAGCTGATCAGCGCGGCGCAGCTGGACGCGGTGTACATCAGTCACGGGCACCCCGACCACTGCGCCGACCTGAACCCGCTGCTGCGCGCCCGCGCGCTCGGCGGCGGCCCGGTGCCGCCGCTGCCGGTCTACGCGCCGCCCGGCGCGCTGCACGCGGTGCTGGCCCTGGACCGCCCGGGCATGCTGGCCGACGCGTACGCGGTAACCGAATTCCGGCCCGGCGACCGGCTGCGCATCGGCCCGTTCCAGGCCGAGACCAGGCTGCTGCCCCATTGGCTGCCCAACGCCGGCCTCCGGCTGGTCGCCGCGGGCCGGGTCCTCGCCTATACCGGGGACAGCGGCGGCCCGGAGATCGCCGCCCTGGCCCGCGGGGCCGACCTGCTGCTGGCCGAGGCCACCTACCTCGACCAGGTGCCGCCGGACGAGCAGCCGCTGCTGGGCTCCGCCCGGCAAGCCGGGCGGTACGCCGCCCAGGCCGGAGTGTCCCGGCTGATGCTGACCCACCTGTGGCCGGGCACCGACCCCGGCGCGGCGCGGGCCGCCGCGGCCGCCGGATACGACGGCGACATCAGCGTGGCCACCGCCGGGCTGGCCGCCGAGGTGTGATGCCGGCTGGCCACCGACGGGTAATCGCCGCCGGATACGCTGCGGTCGTGACGACTGGGTGGCCAGCCCAGCCGGTGATCTACGAGATCAACACCGCGGTGTGGCTGGACGCGCTGTCCCGGGCGGCCGGGCGGCGGATCACCCTGGCCGACATCCCGGACGCCGAGTGGGACGAGATCACCCCGGCCGGGGTGGACGCGGTCTGGCTGATGGGGGTGTGGGAGCGCAGCCCGGCCGGGCGGGCGCTGGCCACCGCGGATCCGCGGCTGCAGGAGTCGTTCCGCGCCGCGCTGCCCACCGTGCGGCCCGCGGACGTCCTCGGCTCGCCGTACGCGGTGCGCCGCTACGCGGCCGACCCGGCGTTCGGCGGCCCGGTCGGGCTGGCCGCGGCGCGGTCCGCGCTGGCCGCCCGCGGCGTCCGGCTGGTGCTCGACTACGTGCCCAACCACGTCGCCCCGGACCACCCCTGGGTGAGCCGGCGGCCGGACCTGTTCGTGCTGGGCAGCCCGGCGGACATGGCCGCCGACCCGGCGGGCTGGCTGGCCGTCGGCGGCCGCGTGCTGGCCCACGGCCGGGACCCGTACTTCCCGCCGTGGCCCGACGTGGTGCAGCTGAACAGCTTCGCGCCCGCGCTGCGCGCCGCCGCCGCCGACACGCTGGCCAGCATCGCCGGGCAGTGCGACGGCATCCGCTGCGACATGGCCATGCTGATGACCAGCCAGGTTTTCGCCCGGACCTGGGGCCGCCATGCCGGGCCCAGGCCGGCCGAGGAGTTCTGGCCCGAGGTGCTCGGCACGCTGCGCGGCAAGCACCCGGACACGGTGCTCATCGCCGAGGCCTACTGGGACCTGGACTGGCTGCTCCAGCAGCAGGGCTTCGACTTCTGCTACGACAAGCGGCTGTATGACCGGATCACCGGCGGGGACGCGCCCGGGGTGCGCGATCATCTGCGGGCCGGCCTGAGCTACCAGTCCCGGCTGCTGCGCTTCCTGGAAAACCACGACGAGCCGCGCATCGCCAGCCGGCTGCCGCCGGCCGCGCAGCGGGCCGCCGCGGTGACCGTCGCGACGCTGCCCGGGGCCACGCTGTGGCAGGAGGGGCAGTTCGAGGGCCGCCGGGTGCGGGTGCCGGTGTTCCTGGCCCGGCGGCCCAGCGAGCCGCCCGACGCCCGGCTGGCCGGCTGGTACCGCAGCCTGCTGGCGTCGGTGGCGGACCGCCGGGTCCGCGCCGGGCGCTGGCGGCTGCTCGAGGCGGCCGGCTGGCCGGACAACCAGTCCTGCCGCAACCTGATCGGCTGGGCCTGGGACGGCGCCCCGGACGGCGACCGGCACCTGGTGGTGGTCAACCTGTCCGGGCAGCCCGCGCAGGGGCGGCTCCCGCTGGGCTGGCCCGACCTGCCCGGCCGGCGCTGGGAGCTGACCGGCCTGTTCGGCACGGAGGTGTACCAGCGGGACGGCGGCGAACTGGCCGGCCCGGGGCTGTTCGTGGACCTGGGGCCGTGGCAGTTCCACCTGCTCACGGTGCGCTGAGCGGGTTGGGGCCCGTCACCGCATGCCGGCCGCGGTCACCACGGCCAGCGCGAAGGTGACCAGCGCGCCCAGCCCATGAGCGAACGGGATGACGGCCACCGGGTAGCGCTTCGGCTTCTTCCTTTTCGCCTCAGCCGCGTCCGCGGCCACGCTGGCGATCATCTCGTCGATGAGCTTTCTGGTCTGCGCTTCATCGGTCAGCGCCTGCGCCAGCATGGCGTCGGTGAGCCGGTCGCTGACGGCGTTCTCGGCTGGCGGGGCCAGCACGGGCGGCGCCTCCCCGGGCTGCCGTGTCTGCCCGGGAAGTGGCGGCCCGGAAGGGGCCTGCCCGGGCGATCCCTGGCCAGGCTGGGTCGCGCTGGGGGAGCGGGGGTAGGGAGTCCACAGCGTCACCGTAGTGATGCCCAGGCCGATCCCGGGCACCAGCAGGACGACCGCCAGCCAGGCGACCGGCTGCGCGGCGCTTATCAGGAAGCAGATCCAGGTCACCAGCCCGGTCAGGGCCAGGCTGAAGTGCCCCACCAGCACACCCGGATGCAGCCCGTCCCGGACCGCCAGCTGCTTGCGCAGCCCGTCACGCACGATCAGCGAGCGCAGCATGTATCCCCCGAGGCTGGCCGTGAACAGCCAGCACAGCAACGTCGCGATGGCCAGCGCGGGATCGTGCAGCGAGGCGTCTGCAGCAGGCATCGAGGGCACCTGCCAATCTGCCCGGGAATGCTCCGGAGGTCTGACTGTCGAGGTTAGCCGCCCGGCACCGGGTGCGAAACCCCGCGGCCCGCCGCGGCGGCCATCTAGAGGCTGGGGTCAGGCGACCGGGGCCGGCGGCCGAGCATTATGAACGTGAATACACCGGCCGCCAGCACCAGAATCGCGGACAGCAGCAGCGCGGCGCGCAGCCCCGCGTAGAACGCGTTGTACGCGGCGTGGATGACCTCCTGCACCAGCGCGCCCTGGCCCGCCCCGGCGGCGCCGCCGGCCCCCTTGGTGTTCCCGCTGGACGGCACCCCGCCGGTCTCCACCGCCTTGATCACGATGGCCTGGAAGTTGTCCGGGATGCCCAGGTGATGCAGCCGGCTGGTCAGGCTGGACCGCAGTTGCGCGTTGACCAGCGCGCCCAGGATGGCCACCCCGGTCAGCGCGCCGATCTCCCGGCTGGTGTTGGTGGCCGACGCGGCCATCCCGGAGCGGGCAGGCGGCACCGCGGACAGCGCGGCCGAGGTGATCGGTACTACGGTGGCGCCGATGCCGAGCCCGGTCAGCGCGAGCGCTGCGGCGAGCGGCAGGTAGGCCGGGTCCGGGTTGAGCGCGAGCGAGGTCAGCAGCAGGCCCGCGCCGAACAGCAGGCAGCCGATGAAGATCGACCAGCGTGGCACGGACGGGTCGGTCCACCGGCCGGCCAGCAGCGACGAGACGATCATCAGCGTGGTCATCGGCAGGAAGATCAGCGCGATCCGGTAGCCGGTGTAGCCGGCCACCTCCTGCAGGTAGAGCGCGGTGAAGAAGAACACGGCGAACGTGGCGAAGTAGGCGCAGAACGCGACGATGTTCGCGGTCAGGAACGCGGGTACGCGGAGGAAGTGCAGGTCCAGCAGTGGGTGCGCGGCGCGGCTCTCGCGCCAGAAGAACGCCGCCGCGGCCACCGCGCTCAGGCAGAGCAGCAGGATGACGCTGGGCGACCCGAACCCGGCGCCCTCCCCGCTGATGATCGCGAAGACGAACGCGGTCAGCGCCGCCGCGCCCAGCACGGCGCCCGCGATGTCCACCCGGTGCGCGTCCGGGTCGGCGCTCTCCGGCAGCACGAGCGCGCCGGCCACCAGCGCGGCCAGGCCGAAGACTAGGTTGAACCAGAAGATGCCGCGCCAGTCCCACACGCCGACCAGCGCGCCGCCGATTACCGGGCCGAGCGCGAGGGCCAGCGCGGAGACCGCCGTCCAGACGCCGATGGCCTGGGTCCGGCTGCGCTGCTCGGTGTAGATGTGCCGCAGCATGGACAGGGTGCCCGGCTCGCTGGCCGCCGCGCCCAGCCCCATCACCGCCCGGGCGGCGATCAGCACCCCGATGTTCGGGGCCAATGCGGCCAGCACCGAGCCGCCGCAGAAGATGCCGACCCCGGTCAGCATCACCCGCTTACGGCCGAACTCGTCACCGACCATGCCGAACGCCAGCATGGCGCCGGCGAACGTCAGCGCGTACGCGCTGACCACCCACTGCAGCTCGCTGACTCCGGCGCCCAGGTCGGTCTGCACGCTGCCCAGTGCCACGCTCACGACCGTGTTGTCCAGGAACGTCACGAACAGCACGGCGGCCAGCACGGCCAGGGCGAGCGACCGGCTGCCGCGGCGCACCTCGGCCGCCCGCTCGGCGGGCGTGTCTACCGAGCGGACCACGTGACTAGCCGGCGGTCTTGCAGAGCGACGGGAGACCGGATGTCTTCCCGTTGTTCTCCAGGGTCAGCAGGCCGCAGAAGCTGGCCAGCCCGACCTTCCAGGTGCCGCCCTGGAGGACGGCCACGCCAGACTGGTTGGACAGGGCCGGCGAGCCACCGATCAGGATCGAATACTTGACGGTGGCCTGACTGGGCGAGGTCACCGTGACCTTGGTGACCTTCGCGGACGCGGTGGACGCCAGGCCGGACCCGGCCTGGGACCTGATGATGGACGCGAAGGCCGCCCCGTTCTGCAGCAGGGCGACCCGCTGCGCGACCGGGGTCTTCGCGTTGAAGAACTTTTCCCAGTTGGTGGTGATGCTGGCGGCGGCGGATCCGCTGGCGGACGCGCTTGCCGAAGTGGCTGGCGCGGACGTGGCCGGCGTGGACGCGCTCGGCGACGAACTCGCGCTCGAGTTATTGCTGCTGCTCCCGCAGGCGGCGATGCCCACGCCTAGCACACCGACCAGCACAACGAGCTGGAGTGTCCGATGAGCTTTCATACCGCCCATCTTCCAACTTTCGGCAGGCACACGCGACTGTGGAGCTGACCCCCGTGTCAGCCGCGCACCGCTGGCCGGGCGGTGCCGGGGTGCCCCTGGTCAGCCAGACAGCGCGCCGCCCTCGGCCGCCTCCGTCTCCGCCTTGTTCGGCAGGCCTCGGACCAGGCCGATCAGCCCCACCGCGATGAGCGCGCCGATAGCGTCCCCGAATACGTAGACCCACCACCCGGTGAAGTCGCCGGCCACGATGTCCGGGCCCAGCGTGCGGGCCGGGTTCATCGACGCGCCGCTGATCGGGCTGGCGAACAGGCCGAGCAGGGCTATCGTCGCCCCGACCGCGATGGCCGCGTTGTGGCCGATGCTCCGGTGCCCGGTGGCGGTGTTCAGGATCACCGTGACCAGGATCGCGGTCAGCGCGATCTCCATCACGAACGCGCGCCAATCCCCGCCCTGCTTGTCGATAGGGTAGTTGCCGCCCTGGCTGACGTGGCCGAACACGACCTGCAGGAACAGCGCGGCCAGGATGGCCCCGGCGAACTGGGCGATCCAGTACGGCAGCACCCAGTTGGGTGGGAACACCCGGCGGACGGTGAAGGCCAGCGTCACCACCGGGTTGATGTGCAGGCCGGACAGCGGCCCCCAGGCGTAGATCAGCGCCATGACCAGCGCGCCGGGCGCGATCACCGCGGCGGTCCGGCTGATCGGGTGCCCGCCCGCGTAGAAGCTGATCACACCGGCCCCGGCGGCCACCGTCACGAGCAGGAACGTACCCGCGAACTCGATGATCACCCGGATCCACAACGGCCGGGAGCGGAGTGTGTCCTCCTCGAACCGGATCAGGTACCGGCTGCCGAGCGCGGCAGCCGAGTCCGGGTCCGGGTCCGGCACCGGGTCCCGCGCCGGCCTGGTGGGCCTGCCTCGCTCCGTCTCAGCCATCTGCACACTCCAGTCCTTCGGTACATCGTGGATCCCGCTGGCCCGGAAATGATCGCCCAGAGGGGATGATGTTCACCGAGACCACGGATACCGGCCCCGCGGCCGGAACGAGCCGGGGAGGAGGCAGCCACGGACGCCAGCGGCAAGGCGGATTCTGAGCAGGCTCCGGCCCCGGCCCCGGCCGAGCACGAGCCCGATGCGCGGTATACGTTCGCCAACGAGCGGACGTTCCTGGCCTGGATCCGCACCGCGCTGGCCCTGGTGGCCGCGGGGCTGGCGGTGATCCAGCTGCTGCCACCGTTCCACGGCATCCGCTGGGGTCGGCACGCCATCGGCATCCCGCTGATCGTGCTCGGCGGGGCTATCGCGTTGCTCAGCTACCGGGAGTGGCGGGCCAACCAGCGCGCGCTGCGCCGCGACGAGCCGCTGCCCCGGTCCTGGCTGCCCCCGGTGCTGGCCATCACTATCACCGCAGTCGGCCTGATCGCGGCCGTGCTGGTGGTGCTGGCCGGGTGAGCCGGGACCCGGCCCCGGTTGGCCGCGCCGCCCCGGACCCCGGGCTGGCCCGGGCCCGGACCAGCCTGGCCTGGCTGCGTACCGCCATCGCATTCGCCGCCATCGGCGGGGTGATCCTGAAGCAGGACGTGCCGGCCGGGCTGGTCGTCCTGGTGCTGAGCGGGCTGGTCTGGGCTACCGGCCGGCTGGCCGGCACCCCCGGCACCGTGGCCCGGCCGCGCCGCCTGCTGCTCATCGCGCTGGCCGTCGCCGCGGTGTCCGTACTGGCCCTGGCCCTGTCCCTGCTCGGCCCCGAGTCGGCCGGCCTGCGGCTGTGACTCAGCCGTGGGCGGCGGTCAGCGCGGTGAGCACGGCCAGCACGAACGTCGCGGTGGCCAGCAGCCCGTGCAGCAGGATCAGCCGGGCGGGCAGCACCCGGCGCGGTCGGCCGGCCGCCCGCGCGGACCGGGCTGAACGCACCAGCCAGCTGAGCCCGGCGCCGATGGTCAGCACCAGCACGCCGAAGGCCACCCAGGCCAGCGGCTGATGGCGGGTGCCGACGTAGACGAACCACAGGCCGAGGCCGAGCAGGCCCAGCGACGGGTGGCTGAACTCCAGCAGCGGATGTTCACCCGGCGTGGCGTGCACTGTGACCCGGGGGATGTCCGGCATCTCGCCGTGCGGGCCGCGGCCGGCCCCAGGGACTGGCGCCGGGACCGGGGCTGGTGCCGGGGCGGGGGCTGCCCGCCGGGCCATGCTGCCGCGGATGAGCAGGGTCAGGCCGGCGGCAGCGGTTAGCAACCAGACCACCAGGGCCGCGATAGCCACCAGGGCTCCCTTCGCACCGCTGGCCTCCCAGGCCGGGACCTTCCCGGGGCCGCGCCCTAGGCTAGCGCCTGCCGGGTCAGTCGGGCGCGCCGGGCTGCTCGGCCGACAGGTAGGCCAGCACGGCCAGCACCCGCCGGTTGTCGTCGTCGGACGGCTGCAGGCCGAGCTTAAGGAAGATCGAGGCGGTGTGCTTGGCCACCGCCCGCTCGGTGATCACCATGCGCTGCGCGATGGCCGCGTTGGACCGGCCCTCGGCCATCACGCCGAGCACTTCACGCTCCCGCGGGCTGAGCGTGGCCAGCGTGCCGTCGCCGGTGTTGCGGACCAGCAGCCGGCTGATCACTTCCGGGTCCATCGCGGTGCCGCCCGCGGCCACCCGGCGCACCGCGTCGACGAACTGGGCGCTGTCCATCACCCGGTCCTTGAGCAGGTAGCCGATTCCGCCGCTGCCCTCGGCCAGTAGTTCACGGGCGTACAGCTGCTCGACGTACTGGGACAGCACCAGCACCGGCAGCCCGGGGGCGGCACGCCGGGCGGCCAGCGCCGCGCGCAGCCCTTCGTCGGTGAACGTCGGCGGCAGCCGGACATCCACCACGGCCACGTCCGGCCGGGCCGCGGCCACCGCGGCCAGCAGGTCGGCCCCGTTGTCCACCGCGCCGGTGATCTCCAGGCCATGGGCCTCGAGCATCCGGGCCAGGCCGTCCCTCAGCAGGAATAGGTCTTCGGCGATGACAACGCGCACGGGATCTCCATGGTCACCGCAGTGGGCCCGCCGGGCGGGCTGCTTACTGCCATGATGCCGTCAAACGCGCCCAGCCGCTGCTCGATACCGCGCAGCCCAGTGCCGAGACCCGGATCGGCGCCACCCCGGCCGTTGTCGCTGACGCCTATCCGCAGCATGCCATCCGCGTGCCGGATGTCCACCCAGGCCTGGCTGGCCTCGGCGTGCTTGGCCACGTTGGCCAGCAGCTCACTGACCGCGAAGTAGGTGGCCGACTCCACCGGGGCGGGCGGCCGGCCGGGCAGGTCGGCAGCCAGCCGGGCGCGCATTGGGCAGTCCAGCACCAGGGCGCGGACCGCGTCGGTGAGGCCGCGGTCGGCCAGCACCGGCGGGTGGATGCCGCGGACCAGGTCACGCAGCTCGGTCAGCGCCCGGACCGACGCGTCCCTGGCCTCCAGCAGCAGCGCCCGGGCGGCGGCCGGGTTGTCGTCGATGAGCTGGCCGGCCGCGTCCAGCGTCATGCCCATGGCCACCAGCCGGGCCTGCGCGCCGTCGTGCAGGTCCCGCTCGATCCGGCGCATCTCCGCCGCCCCGGTGTCGATGGCCTCGGACCGGGTCTGGGCCAGGTGCCGCACCTGCTGGGTCAGCTCGGCCTGCCCGGCCGGGGCCAGCAGCACCCTGGCCGCCAGGCCGTACGCCCGGAGCAGCCACGGCGCGGAGCCCAGCCCGGTCAGGATGATCGCGACGCCCAGCACGACCAGCACCGGCCCGTGGTTGCCCGGGAAGGCGGGCGGCGGCACCGCGAAATGGGCCACCGGCGCGATGAAGCCGATCAGGCCCAGCGCCATCAGCCCGGCGGGCAGCGCGGTCGGTATCCAGCCCAGCAGGCTGTTCAGCGTCACCCAGCGCAGGTCCCGCGCGGTGGCCGGGTCACTGAGCAGCCAGCCCAGCCGCCGCCAGTACCGCGCCGGGCCGATGGCCGTGCCGGGCAGCGGCAGGTCCCAGCCAGCTGCGGGCACGCCGCTCCACCCGGCCACCAGCCGCCGGGTCAGCCAGGCCAGCCGCCGGATGGCCAGCAGCAGGGCGGGCAGCAGGACCAGGGTGACCGCCATCCCGGCCAGCAGCACGATCCCCGAGACGATCAGCCGCAGGAACAGGTGCCCGCCGCTGAACCCCTGCTGGACGAGCACCGGCGGGCCACCCGGCTTGACGCTGAAGGCGGCCGCTTGCGGGAAGCCGCCGAGCAGCCTCGCGATCACCACCCCGCTGACCGCCAGCGGCGTGAGCAGGGCCAGCAACAGCCCAGCCCCGGCCAGCAGCAGCGCGTAGAGGGCCAGCAACCGGACCATGGCGGCGCTGCCCGCGGCCAGCCAGGACCGGCGCCGGCCGGGGCTGGCCGGGCGGTCCCAGGGTGTGCTGCTCATGACCAGTCTCCTTCGGCAGGCGGCAACCCCTTCAGTCTGCCCGCCGGGCCGGGCCTGCGCAGTGCCCCTGACCCCCGGACTGCGGGGTGTACCTAGGCCCACCGCGAGACGCGGCCCAGCCGTATATCCCGTCCGGCGCTCCCGCATCTAGCGTCACAGACGGCTCCCGGCGCGGCGCCGGGGGCCGCCAACCGCGGAAGGACACGCATGGACATCATCGAGTCCGCGGGCCTCGGCAAGCGCTACCGGCGGACCTGGGCGCTGGCGGGCGCCGTCTGGCTGGTCCGGCGGAGCGAATGACCCGTCAGCGGGCCGCGATGAGCACGGTGGCGCCCAGTTCCGCCGACCTGGCCAGCCGGGGGACCAGGCCGGCCGCGGTGACCGCGGCGGTGGCCGGCGCCACCTGGCGGTCGCTGATCTCGGTGAGCAGGTGGCCGCCCGGGCCCAGCCAGGCCGGGGCCACGGCGGCCACCCGGCGGAGCACGTCCAGGCCGTCCGGGCCGCCGTCCAGGGCCACCTGGGCCTCGTGCTCGCGGGCCTCGGCGGGCAGCAGCGCCACCTCGCCGGTGGGCACGTAGGGCACGTTGGCCAGCAGCACGTCGACCTGGCCGCGCAGCCCGGCGGGCAGCGGCCCAGCCAGGTCACCCTGGTAGACCTGGCCGCCGGCGGGGAGCACATTGCGCCGGGCGCAGCGCACCGCGGCCGGATCGATGTCCGCGGCGTGCAGGTCCACCGGGCGGCCGGCCGCCGCGGCCAGCGCCACGCCCAGCGCGCCCGAGCCGCAGCACAGGTCCACGATCACCGGGCAGGGGAGTGGGCTGAGCAGGCCGGCCGCCTGGCTGACCAGGAACTCGGTCCGGCGGCGCGGCACGAACACCCCGGAATCCACGTGAATGCGCAGCCCGCAGAACTCGGCCCAGCCGAGCACGTGCTCGAGGGGCTGGCCCGCGGCCCGCGCCTGCACCATGGCAGCCAGCTCGGCCGGGGTCTGGGCGGCCGCGATGAGCAGCCGCGCCTCGTCCTCGGCGAATACGCAGCCGGCCGACCGGAGCCGGGCGGCCACGGCGGGCAGCGACTGGGCAGGCAGGGAAGCTGACATGGTGTCCCGGTACCTTACCCGGTGACGATTCTTGCTTGTATGAGCTAGAATCAGCTTATGCAAGCAAGAACGAGCCGGGCGGCCACCAGGCGGACGTTCACCGAGGGGGCGCGGCGGGCGCAGATCGTGCAGGCGGCCATCGAGACGATCGCCGAGGCCGGTTTCCGGCACGCCACGTTCGCCCGGATCGCCGAACGCGCCGGGCTGTCCAGCACCGGGCTCATCTCGTATCACTTCGCCGGCCGGGACGAGCTGATGGGTGAGGTGGTGGCCAAGGTCATCGGGGACATCGGCGCGTTCATGACTGACCGGATGGCCGGGGTGACCAGCCCACCCGCCGCGCTCCGGGCCTATATCGAGGGCAACGCCGCGTTCACCGCCAAGCACCGGGCCGACATGACGGCGCTGCTGGAGATCTTCCTGAACGGCGGCTTCCGCTACGACGCCAGCGACGAGCAGGCCGTGCTGTCGCCGGTCGAGGAGATCCTGCGCGCCGGGCAGCGCACCGGTGAGTTCCGCGCGTTCGACCCGACGGTGATGGCCACCCTGATCCAGCGGGCCGTGGACGGCCTGCCGTTCCTGCTGGCCGCGAAACCGGACCTGGACGTGGCCGCCTACGCCGCCGAAGTGGTGACCACGTTCGAGCTGGCCACCCGGGCCGGGTCATGACCGGGTCCGGAACGCCGGTGGGCCAGGCCGTCCCGGCCAGCGCGGAGGAGCCGGCCGACCCCGCCGCCGCCCCGGCCAGCCTGGTCCGCCAGGTCGCGGGGCTGGTCTTCGACATCGCCGCGCCGATCGCGCTGTACTACGGGCTGCGCGCGGCCGGGCTGCCCAGCCTGCAAGCGCTGGCCATCGGCGCGGTCATCCCGGCGGCCAGCGCGGCCTGGGTGCTGATCCGGCGGCGGCGGGCCAACATGGTCGCCCTGCTGGTGCTGGGCACGATAGTCGCGTCGCTGATCATCTCGGTCATCTCGCACAGCCCGCGGTTCCTGCTGGCCAAGGACGGCCTGCTGACCAGCGTGTGGGGGATCTGGTTCCTGGCTAGCCTGCGGGCCCGTCGGCCGGCCGCGTTCCTGTTCGCCCGGCCGCTGCTGGAGGGACGCCGCGCGTTCGCGGTGCGGGACTGGGACCTGCTGTGGGACACCGAGCCGCGGTTCCGCCGGATCTGGCGGGTGTCCACCGTGATCTGGGGGCTGGCCCTGCTGGCCGACGCGGTCATCCGGGTGGTGATGTCCTACACGCTGCCGGTCGACGTGGTGCCGGGCCTGGGCGGGGCGCTGTACCCGGTGACGTTCGTGGTCATCCAGATCGTCACCAACGTCTACTACCAGGTGGCCGGGCTGAACCGGCTGCTCGGCGCGCGCTGGCTGGGTGATCGTGGGTCAGCGCGGCAGCACGTGCGGGTTCAGCGTGCCGGCCGGGTCGAACGCCGCGCGGATCCGGGCGAACAGCGCCCGCTCGGCGGCTGACCGGGCCAGCGGCAGCCAGCGGGCCTTGAGCGCGCCGATGCCGTGCTCGGCCGAGATGGAGCCGCCCAGCGACGCGACCAAGGAGAACACCGCGTCCTCGTGGCGGCCGTCCGCCGGGGCCGCCGGGACGATGTTGACGTGCAGGTTGCCGTCGGCCACGTGGCCGAACGTGATCACCCGGGCGGCCGGGTCGGCCGTCGCGACGACCGCGGCCACCTCGGCGGCCAGCCGGCACCAGCGCGCGGCAGGCACGGACACGTCCAGCTTGACCGGGGTGCCCAGGAAGCCGGCCGCCTCCGGTTGGCGTTCCCGGTAGGCCCACAGCCGGGCCCGCTCGGCTGCGGACTCGGCCACCGCGGCGTCCAGGTCCCCGGCCAGGCCGGCCAGGTCGTCCAGCGCGCCCGGGCCGGCCGCCTCCAGCAGCAGGTAGTCGGGCGCCGGACGGGCCAGCGGCGGCGGCAGCCCGGCCCGGCTGGTCAGCACGTCCAGGCCGGCCGCGGTGAAGAACTCGGCCGACAGCAGACCAGGCACCTGCGCCAGCGCCCGCCGGGCCAGCCCGTGCACCTCAGCTAGGTCAGCCAGCCCGGCCAGCACGGTGACCAGGCCGGTGGGCCGCGGCACCAACCGGAGCCGGGCCTGGGTGATGACGGCCAGCGTGCCTTCCGAGCCGGCCAGCAGGGCCGGGTAGTCGTACCCGGTGTTGTCCTTGGCCAGCCCGGCCAGGTGGGACAGCACGGTGCCGTCGGACAGCACGGCCTCGATGCCGCGCAGCTGGGCGCGCATCGGCCCGTAGCGCAGCACCCGGAGGCCGCCCGCGTTGGTCGCGGTCGCGCCGCCCACCGTGGCGCTGTCCCGGCTGGCGATCACGATGCCCAGGTCCAGGCCGGGCGCGGCGTCCGCCACCTGCTGCAGGGTGACTCCGGCCCCGGCGGTGATCTGGGCCGCGTCCAGGTCGGCCGGGCCGAGCCCGGTCAGCCGGGCCAGGCTGAGCACCAGCTCGCCTTGGCTGGGCACGCCGCCGCCGACCAGCCCGGTGTTGCCGCCCTGGGGCACCACCGGCAGGCCGGCCTCGGTGCACAGCGCGAGGACGGCGGCGACTTCCGCGGTGTCCTGGGGCCGTACTACGGCGGCCGGCTGGCCCCGGTAGCGGCCGGTCCAGTCGATGCCGTAGCCCGCCGCGCCGTCACCGGTGACTACGTGCGCCGCACCCACCACCCGGGCCAGCGACCTCAGCAGGGCCGGGCTAGCTCTGTCTGCTTCTCGCCGCCGGGGCGCTTGGACCCGCCGCCTTCCCTCGTCGCTCGTTCCTCGCTCCTCAGTCCAGTCGGCGGCGCGCCCCTTTGGCGAAGTCACGGCTGGGGGAGGTCCGTGCAGGTCTTCATGGCCCGGGCGAACGCGTCGCCCCGGTCGCGGTAGTCGCGGAACCGGCCGAAGCTCGGCGCGGCGGGGGAGAGCAGCACCACCCCGTCCGGCTGGGCCCAGCGGAAACCCTGGCTGACCGCGCTGTGCAGGCCGTCGCAGCTGACCACCTCGACGTCGCAGGCCGGGCCGGCCTCGATGGCGGCCCGGATCCGCGGGCCGCTGTCCGGCACGGCCAGCACCAGGGTGGCCGCCGCCCGGCCGGCCAGGCCGGCCGCCAGCGGCTGGTAGTCGATACCCCGGTCCTGGCCGCCCGCGATCAGCGCGACCCGGCGGCCGGGGAAGGCATCCAGCGCAGCCAGCGTGGGCAGGACGTTGGTGGACAGGCTGTCGTCCACGAACGTGACCCCGCCGACCGTGCCGATCACCTGCAGCCGGCTGCCCAGGGGCTGGAAACCGCCCGCCGCGGCACGCAGCGCGGCCTGGTCAGCCGCCTGCGGCACACCGAGCGCCCGTAGGCAGGCCCGGGCGATCAGCGCGTTGCGCCGGCTGTGCGCGCCGAGCAGGCCGAGCGGCTGCATCCAGTCCGCGGCCGGATCATCGCCGGCGTGCACCCACTCCACCCGCGGCCCGAGCTGCGCGCGCCGCTCGCGGAGCAGGCCGCTGTCCCCGTTGGCCACGGTCAGGTCGGCGCCGGGCTGGCGGCAGGCGGACAGCTTGTCCCGGTAGTAGGTCTCCAGGTCGCCGCCGTGCCAGGGCAGGTGATCGGGGTGCAGCGAGGTGACCGCGACGACCGGCGGCGAGCAGGCCAGGTCGGTGGCCTGGTAGCTGGACGTCTCGATGACCCAGTAGTCCGGGTCGGCCCGGCCGGTGGCCGGGTCCCAGGGCGGCTGGCCGATGTTGCCGCCGATCATGCAGTCGTAGCCCAGCCGGGTCAGCAGGTGCCCAGCGATCGCGGTGGTGCTGCTCTTGCCCTTGGTCCCGGTGATGCACAGCACCCGCTCCCGCGGGGCTTCCTGCAGCCACAGGCCCAGCCCGCCGGCCACCGGGATGCCGCGCGCTTCGAGCTGCCGCAGGTCGTCCCGGTACCGGCTGATGCCGGGCGACTTGACCACCAGGTCGCAGCCGGCCAGCGCGGCCAGGCCGCCGTCCGCGGTGGCCAGCACCGGCCGGCCCGCCACCGGGCCGCCCGGCGGCCGGTCGTCCACCAGCACCGGGCTGACCCCGAGCGTGCCCAGCTTGCGCACGTTGGCCAGGCCCTCGACGCCGAGGCCCCACACCCCGACCGAGGCGCCGCGCAGCTCAGCCCAGGAGATCGTCGGCCGCATACGCATCCGGGATGAAGTGCTCGCTCAGCGGCCGGAGCAGGTCCGCCGCCGGGGTCAGCTCGGGCAGCCCGGCCAGCTCGCCGGCCAGCGCCTGGAGCAGCTTGCCGCCGGCCCGGTCCGGCCGGGCGGCGGCCAGTACCGCGGCGGCCCGGCACTCGCCGACTTCACCGACACACTCGAACGGCTTGCTGGACGGCGACGTGCCGAGCATGGTGCGGAACCGGCCGGCCAGCTCGCCGTGCGGGTCCGGGTCGGCCAGCGGCTCCCGGCCGCCGAAGATCTGCTCCAGGTCGGCCGCGGCCAGGAACGGCGCCAGGATCATGTCGATGAAGCAGCACTTGTCGCACTGCCCGCACCAGTGATCGAGACGGCGCGCCGGGTCGATGTGGAACGCGCGGTTACAGCTGCGGAACGTGTCGTGGTACTGGGTCAGCCCGGCGAACCGCCGGGCCACCCACAGCTCGCTGTGCGGCCGCAGCGCGGAGAAGTAGCCGGGCAGCTGAGGGTTGGGCAGCTGAGCGTCGGCCTGGGCCAGCACCGACCGGAAGGCGGCCTCGAACGCCGCGCTCTTGGAGTACTGGTGGTTGATGGCCCGCCCGCCGATCTCCAGCGTGGGGATGGACGCGGACCACTCGTTGGACATCACCACGACGTCCCGGCCGTCCAGCGCCGCGGCCATGACCGCGATGGCCGAGATGATCCCGGTGACCGGGACGTGGCCATTGCGGAAGCCAAGCTCGGCCGACCGGAGTAGCTGCGGGTCGATCTCCCGCTCGGCGCGCACGATGGGCAGCCCGGTGACCGCCGCGGGCGCCTCGATGGCCGCGAACCGGTCCCCTGGATGACCCACGATGAACAACGCCGGTGCGGTGTGCTGCCGGACCAGCTCAACCGTGACGATCGAATCGATGCCGCCACCGAACGGGACCAGCGGCCGCCCGCCGTCGCGGTGCGTTTCCGCGCTGGGCGGCGCCGGGCGCTCGCGGCGCGGGCCTTCGATGCGCAGCCCGGACAGGTCCAGCCCGTTGCGGTACCCGAACTCGGCCAGGCCGTCGAGGTAGAACCCGGTCAGGAACGCGCGCTCGGCGTCGGTGACCGCGGTGCCGCCCAGGTCGATCACGTCCGGCGCGGCCGTCTTGTAGTAGGACACGCCAGCCAGCAGGAAGACCAGCCGGGCCGCCGCGGTCACGGCCGGCGCCGTCCAGTCTCCGCCGCCCGGGAAGCCGACCCGCTCCGCGAACCGGCGCTCGCCGAGCGAGTAGCGGCAGATCAGCAGGTTTTGTGCCGGGGCGAGCTGATAGCCGTCGTAGCGGAACGGCGGTGCCGTGCTCACCCGTCCTCCTGCGGCCGCAGCCGGGCGACGGCGGCGAACCGCCCGCACGGGCGTTCTTCCCGGTCGCTGAAGAACAGGCCGTCCCGGCTGCCGGTGGCCAGCCCGGAGTCGATGATCTGGCGGTCCGGTATCCCGGATTGGCGCAGGATGTGCCGGTTGGCCGCGGGCAGGTCGAACAGCCACCGGCCGGGTCCGGCCGGGTGCAGGATGCCGTCCGGGCGGCCGCCGAAGTAACGGTCGGCGGCGGCCGCGACGTCCTCGCCCACCTGGTAACGGTCCGCGGCGACGGCCGGGCCGACCGCGGCCAGCATCCGCTCCGGGCGGGCGCCCAGCGAGCGCATCGCGTGGAGCGCCGCCCCGGTCACCCCGGCCACCGTGCCCCGCCAGCCGGCGTGCACGCAGCCCAGCACCTGAGCCTCCGGGTCGACCAGGATGATCGGCACGCAGTCCGCGACGAGCACCACCAGCACGGTCTCCGGGTCGCGGGTCACCACGGCGTCGGTCGCCGCGATCGAGTCGGCCCGGCGCAGCGTGCCCCGGCCGCGGTCGGCGGCGGTCACCGTGGCCACGTGATTGCCGTGCGACTGGTCGCAGAACACGAAGTCGGCCAGGTCCGCGCCGAGCGCGGCGGCCACCCGGCGCCGGTTCTCCAGCACCGCGACCGGCTCGTCGCCCACGTGCAGCGCCAGGTTCAGCGACGCGTAGCCCGCCGTGGACACCCCACCCTGCCGGGTGGTCACCACCGCGTCCAGGTCCAGGGCATCGAGCGACGGCCAGGCCAGCACGTCCAGCATCCCCTGCTTGCGCAGCCCGGGCCCGGTCGTAGTTGCTGCTGTCATGTCCTGTGTCCCAGCCTCCGGTTCGCCGCCCATCGCACCGGCAGGAAGCCTACGCCAATATCATCTGCGCCATGGTTCCCCGGGCGGCAGGGCCGCCGTGAAAGCCGCCGTGATCGTCAACCCCACCAAGCACGAGAATGTTGCCGCGCTCCGTTCCGTGGTCGCCGCCGCCATGGCCCGGCACGGCTGGGCCGAGCCGTTGTGGCTGGAGACGACCCCCGCAGAGACCGGCCAGGGCCTGGCCCGATCCGCGCTGGCCGCCCAGGTGGACCTGGTGCTGGCCAGCGGGGGCGACGGCACCGTCACCGCGTGCGCCGAAGGGCTGGCGGGCAGTGCGGTCCCGCTCGGCGTGCTGCCGGCCGGCACCGGCAACCTGCTGGCCCGCAACCTGGGCCTGCCGCTCAACCTGGATGAGGCGCTCGCGGTGGGCCTCGGCGGCACCGACCGGCGGCTCGACGTGGGCACCGCGAACGGCCGCACGTTCGTGGCCATGGCGGGCCTGGGCTTCGATGCGGAATTGCTGGACAGCACGGGCGAGCCACTCAAGCGGCGGCTGGGCTGGGCCGCCTACGTGGTGTCCGGGCTGCGTCACCTGGGGGCCAGGCCGGTGCGGGCCAGCCTGCGCGCGGATGGCGGCCCGGTGCTGCGCCGCCGGGCCAGCAGCGTGCTGATCGGCAACGTCGGCACATTGCAGGGCGGGGTGCCGCTGCTGCCCGGCGCCGAGCCGGATGACGGCGTGCTCGACCTGCTGGTGCTCACCGCGCGCGGCCTGGCCGGCTGGGCCGCCGTGGCCGCGGACGTGCTGTTGCGCCGCCGCCGGACCAGCCGCCTGGCCCGGATCGCGTTCCGTGACCTGCACGTGGCGCTGGACCGCCCGCAGCTCTGGGAACTCGACGGCGAGGTCATCGGCCGCACCCGCCAGCTGCGGGTTACGGTCCGGCCGGGCGCGCTGCTGGTCCGGGTACCCGCCCGTGGATGAATGGTTTGGCGCTTCGTGGGTACTGAGGGCGGGCTGATCCTGCTGTCAACCCTCCGAAGGTGGCCTGAACGTGTGGAACCGGCTTGAACAGCGTGAGCTGAACCGGCTGGCCCGGCGGATAACCGCCGGCCCAGGGGAGCTCCCCGCGCCGGACCGGCCGGCCGGCACGGACCTGCTGCCGCAGGTCAAGCACATCGTCGTGCTGATGATGGAAAACCACTCCTACGACAACTACCTGGGCATGCTGGACGGCCGGGGCGACGGGTTCCCGCTCGGCCCGGACGGCGCGCCGGAGGTGTGCAATACCGGTGCCGAGGGTGAGTCCGTCCCGGCGCACCACCTGACCAGCACCGTCCAGGTGCCCGAGTCGCCGTCGCAGAGCTGGCACGCCACCCACCTGCAATGGGCAGACGGCAAGCTGGACGGGTTCGTCACCGCCACCCAGCAGCTCATGCCGGATAAAGACGCCACCGCGGCCATGGGCTACTGGACCGAGCGCGACCTGCCCTTCTACTACGGCCTGGCCCGCACCTTCCCGCTGGCCGACCGGTGGTTCTCGTCCTGCCTGGGCCCGACCTTCCCGAACCGCCGGTTCCTCATCGCCGGGACAGCCAACGGGCTGATCGACGACTTGCCGGTCAACCTGGCCGACTACCCGGCCAACGGGACCGTTTTCGACGTGCTGACCAGGAACGGCATCTCCTGGATGAACTACCACCCGGTGGCGGGCAGCCAGACCCGGTACGGGCGGGCGCTGCGGCACCGCACCAAAGCCGTCCGGCGCAGGCTCCGCACGCTGCGCCGGGTGGCCCCCGGCTCGCTGACTGGGCTGCAGAAAGACATCCGGTTCAGCGCGGACATCTACCCACTGGGCATCGCCCGGTACATGCTGCACGTGCGCAGCACCGATGAGTTCTTCAGCGACGCCGCGGCTGGCACGCTGCCGGCGTTCAGCATTGTGGATCCTGACTTTTCCGCCTATTCGGAAGAGAACCCGCAGGATATCCAGAAGGGCGAGAGCTTCGCCTCAGCCGTCATCAACGCGGTGCTGCACGGCAAGGGCTGGCCGAACACGCTGCTGATCTGGCTGTACGACGAGCACGGCGGCTACTACGACCATGTGCCGCCGCCGGCCGCGCCGGCGCCGGACGACGTGCCCGGCCGCAGCGTGGTGCTCAGCCGGCCCCGGATGCACTCGATGCTGCGGCGGCTGGCCCCGGGCTACGTGCGTGCTGTCGAGCAGCTCGACGCCGGGCCGCAGAGCTATGACCGGTACGGCTTCCGGGTACCGGCCGTGCTGGTCTCGCCGTATGCCCGGCCGGGCTACCTGACCAGCGAGACATTCGACCACACCTCGGTGCTCAAGCTGCTCGAGGTGAAGTGGAACCTGCCCGCGCTGACCAACCGGGACGCGGCCGCCGTGGCCCCGCTGGACGCGCTGGATTTCGACCATCCGCCGGCCTTCGCGACGCCACCCGAGTTGCCCGCGCCCGCGCTGCGCTGGGGTTCCTGGTAGCCGGCCGCTCTCGGCGAAAGGAGGCGTGCCTGCGCCGACTGAACCTGCCTGACCTGACTACTTCAGATACGAGGAGACAACCATGATCGTCGTCGGCATCATCCTGCTTCTGCTCGGCTTCCTGCTCAGCATCCCGATCCTGTGGACACTCGGGATCATCGCGCTGGTGGTGGGCCTGATCCTGCTGCTGCTCGGCTCGATCGGGCACGCGGTTGGCCCACGCCGCCATTACTGGTAGCGGCGCAGCGTCGAGGGGCCCGGCGGGACACAGCCGCCGGGCCCCGCGACGTTCAGTCTGGGTCGGGCCGGTACTCGCGGTGGTAGAGCCACAGCCAGATGTCGCTCACCTGCCACCGGTGGATGAGCTGGAACGGCTCGCCGCGCAGCACCAGCGGACGGCCGGGCAGCGGCGCGTCGGCTTCCGCCACCCAGACCCGGCCGACCCGGCCCAGCCTGCTGCGCACCACGCGCAGCGGGGCGTTGCTGCCGGAGATCGTGCCGGCCTGGGCCGGCGACTGGCCGGCCGTGAGGTTGCGCAGCCGGGCCAGCCCGTACGGGTAGGCAGCGGCGAACGAGGTCATGCCCGGCCCCTGCGGGTAGAGCACTGCGTCGCCCGGGCGGGCCTGCTGCGCGATGATCTGGTCCATGGCCCGGATGTTGTCGCTGTGCCCGGCCGGCCCGCGCTCGCCGAGCTGGGCGGGCAGGCCAGCCAGCACGATCAGCGCCAGCGCGATCGGCCCGGCCACCCGGCCCAGCGCGGCTAGCCCGGCGCCGATCAGCAAGGCCACGGCCGGCTCGCAGAACACGATGTAACGGAACGTATAGACCGGCTGCAGCTGGGAGCCCGCGATGAGCAGAGCCGGCGGCACGACGAGCCAGGGCAGGCCCAGCGCGGCCAGCCGCCCGGGCCAGGCCGCACGGAACCGGGACCAGCCGGCCGGCGCGGTCACGGCCAGCGCGGCCGCCATGATCGCGGCGACGGTCAGCGCCACCCCCGGGGGGCCGGCCAGCCGCCCGGTGCTGGCCAGCGAGCCAGCCAGCGGCGTGCGCAGCCAGCGCACCTGGCCCCGCTGCGACCAGGCCAGCAGCTCCAGCGGCAGGAGGGCCGCAGCGGCCATGGTGACCGCGGCCAGCCACCGCCGGGCCACCCGGTGCCCGGCGCGGCCACGCAGCACCAGCAGCGTGCTGCCGTGCGCGGCGATGAGCAGCAGGCCGAAGATGTTGGCTAGGCCCAGCGCGATCAGGCTGGCCGTGTACCAGGAGGCCCAGCGGGCTGGCCGGTCACCCTCCAGCAGCCGGGCGAAGCAGTAGCTGGCGGCGGTGGCGATGGCCGTCTCCAGCGCGAACGGCCGGGCGTCCTGGCCGAACCAGCTGACCGCGGGCACGGCGGCGAAGCTGAGCCCGGCGGCCAGCCCGGCCGCCGGGCCCACCAGCCGCCGGCCGAGCGCGGTGATCAGGCCCGCGGCGGCCGCCATGGCCAGCGCGGAGGGTAGCCGCAGGGCGAATTCGCCGCTGCCGGCCAGCCGGACCAGCGGCCAGATGAGCGCGTAGTACAGCCCGTGCACCGCGTCCATCTGGCCCAGCATGCGGATCAGCTGTGGGAAGGACCGGTGCACCGCGGACAGCGTGCCGCCCTCGTCCCGCCAGAACGAGGGCACGCCGATCCGCCACAGCGTGACCGCCAGGGTGACCAGCGTGGTGCAGGCCGGGGCCAGCCAGGCCGGCCAGCGAGCCGGTGCGGGCGCCGGCCTGGGCTGGGTCGGCGCATGCCGAGCTGGCGCCAGGCCAGGGGAGTACGCGGACGGCGCGGTGACAGGCTCCGTGGCGAGGACGGGGGCCGCGTCGAGCTGCGTCGCGAGTGGTGCAGGGTTGCCCACGCAGAGCAGGGTAGGGCCGCGTCAGCAGTGGTTAACGGGGTTATCTGTCCGGTTTTGCGCAATCCGGACCGGATAGGGAGGCAGCCGTGAAACTCCTGGCTGCGGGGCCCGCGCGGGTTACCGCGCGGACAGCACCTCAGCTATCTTGGCCGCGGCCGCGGACGGGTCGTCGGCGTCATGCAGCAGCTCGCCCCAGGACCAGCGGTAGTACCAGCGGAGCCGGCCCATGCCGTCGGTGCCCGGGGTGCAGTCAATGCTCTCGGCCAGCATGGTCGCGCCGGGGATGAAAATATGCAGCATCGCAGGGTAAGTGGTTTTCACCGAGGCGTGCAATCCCTTGGTATCAAGAGCGGTCGCGAGCCGGTGCAAATAGTAGCTACGTGCGTGATCGCGGGCTCCGTCCAGCATCTCCCCTGCCTTGCGTCGGTCGGCACATTGTCGCGGCGCGCGGGGTAGGTTTGTCAACCCTGACGAGAGTGATAGCCGCCATACCCGTCAGGGCCGTACGGATCGGTGCCCGGGTCGCCCGGGTACCGCGCGTTCTGCTCGCTGTCGTCGGCGTATCTGCTGCCGTAGCCAGCCGGGCCGGGCTGGGCGTGCTGGCCATTGCCCCCCGAATAGCCGTTGCTGCCCGGGTAGTCATTACTCTCCGGGTAGCCAGCACCGTTCTGGTAGCCCGTGTTGTCCGGATAGCCCGTGTTGTCCGGGTAACTGCTGCCGTTCTGGTACCGGCCGCTGTCCGGGTAACCGGCGCCGTTCTGGTAGCCCGGGCTGTCCTGGTACCCACCCGAGGTGGCCGGGTATGGGTACGCGGCCGGTGGCTGCGCCGGGGCCGCCGGCGGCGGGGCCGAGTAGTAGGTGGTGCCCTGGTCCTGGCGGCCGTGGCCGGCCGCCGCCGGGTACCCGTCGCGGCCCGGCCCGTACGGGTCCGGGTAGCCGGCCTGCCCGGCGTAGCTGCTGCCCGCTGGCCCCGCGCCGTAGCTGCCCTGGCCGCCGTTGCTCGGCGCGGCCGGTGGGTACGTGGGCCCGGTGGTTTCCGGCTGGGGCGGCGGTGTACTGTCCACGAAGCTGCCGTACGGGTTCCCCGTCCCGGACTGCGGTGACGTGGTCTCCGCCGGGCGCCCGTCGTCGTAGGACGGCCGGGCGGGCGGCGGGCTGGCCGGGTAACCGGCCGGGGCCGCCGGACGGCCCGCGTTGGGGTCGGTCCGCTCACCGGCGGCCGCCGGGTAGCCGTGCCTGCTGCCCGTGCCCGGGTAGTCGTCGCGGGCCGGGCTGCGCGGGTAGCCGCGGGGCTCCTCGGCGGCCCGTGCCTGGTCCCGCTGGGGTGCCCGGCCCGAGGTGCGGTAGGACCGGCTGTCCCCGCCCGGACTGGTGGGGCGCGCGTAGGCCGGACTGGTCAGCGGGTCGTCGCCGACCGGGCCACGGGGGGCCGACCGGCGCGGGCGGGTGCTGGCCGGCCCGGTACTGGCCGACCCGGTGCTGGCCGGCCCGGTGCTGATCGGAGCGCCGATCGGGCCGGTGGCCGGACCGGTGCTCATCGGGCCGGTGCCGGCCGGTGCGGGCCGCCCGGTGCGGCCAGTTGGGCGCGAGCCCGCCGCCCGGGTGTCGCGGTCACTGGCGTCGGGCACCTGGGCGGCGCGTGGCCGGGCGGCGGGCGGCCGGCTGCTGGGCCGGCTGTCCTGGCTGGGTTGGCGGGCATCCAGTTGCTGGGTGGCGTCGTCCTGCCCGGCCCGGTCCCGGCTGCGCCGGCTGCCCGTGCTGCTCATCCGGTCCGTGCGGTCCGCGCCAGCCGCGGCGCGGTCCCGGTCTGGGCGCGGTGTGGCGGTCGGCCGGGCCGCCTGGCCGCGGGCTGGCTTGGCCGCCGCCGGGCGGCTGGACTGCGCGCTGCGCGCGGTGGTGGCCAGTGGCTTATCCGCGGACAGCTCGGCCCAGTACTGCTCGTCGGACAGCTTGTCCCATTCGGTGCTGGGCCAGTCATCGTCGTCGTCGTGCTTGCTGCGCGACGGCCGGCCGCCGCGCGTCTTCGGCTGGTTCCGCTGCCGTGTCTTGCTGCTGGCCGGCCGGGGGATGTCCGCCCGGACCCGCGGGAAGACATCGGAGTCGGCCAGGTCGGGGTCGGCGTTGACGTGCCCGGTGGGGTAGTCGGCCGGAGCCGCCGCGGACGGGCCGGTGTCGTAGAGCGCGGTTACCGGCCCGGTGCCGAAGCTGTCGTCGCCGGCTGGGCGCGCGGACGGCGCGGCCTGGCCGTTCCGGGCCGGCCGGGCCGCCGACTGCACGACGGTCTCGGTGGCGTCGTCATAGCGCGCACTGCGGCGTGCGCTGGGGGTGCGCTCGGTGCGCTGCCCGTCGTAGCCACGGATCGGGGCCCGCTCGCCGTAGCTACGGGGCGACGGCTCATAGCCGCGGGCCTGGTCGTAGCCGGCCTGCTCGTAGCGGTCCGCGCGGCTGGGATCGCGGGCATCCCGGCCAGGGCGCCGGGACGGCGCCGGGCCGCGGCCGCTGGGGCGGCGGGCAGGCGGCCGCTGCGGCGCACCAGAATCCCACCGAGGGTCCCGGTCCCGGGAGTCGCCGCCCCGGCCGCGGATCCGGTCGCGGACGTTGGGCCGCCGGGCTGGCTCGTCCTCGTCGTCGTGCCCACGCCGCATGCTGAAAAAAGCCGCGACGAGGAACGCGACGATCACGGCAACAAGGCCGATCACGAGCAGATACATCGCACCACCCAACAGGCGATGGCCATGCGGTGGCCCCAGCGAGGCACACGCGGCCATCACGCGGGCCTTCCCCTGTGTCGCTGGCGCCCTCGAATCCCCGTCAAGGCAAGAGCTACTGGTCAGTCAGTCTGGCGGACCGTAAGGGCTCTGTCATGCGTTTAAGGATTTTTTTACCAAGCCCGTTAACTTAGTGCGATCGGGCGATTACGGGTTGGCCGTTGCGGTCAGCCGGCCACGCGCTATCGTCGCTTGTGCAATAGCCATCCAGGCGGTTTTCATAGCAGCCCCGCTGTGCAGCGAGAGTGTCCTGTTCAGAGCGTAAACAGTAAAGCGGTACATGTGGCTGCTATTCACCGGGCAGGGCGGATCGTATCGGGCAGTTCCCTTGCTGTTGTCTGCCACCCGGGCACCGGTGGGCACGTGCCCGATCAGAGTGCCACTTGTCTGCGGCCCGATATCGAACACGATCCAGTAGATATACGGGGTAATCGGCGCGGCTGAATCGTCCACGATAACGGCAAGCGATTTAGTAGCCGGGGGCGCGCCGGTCCAGTGGATGGACGGGCTCAGCCCGGCGCCGTGACAGGTATACCGGAGCGGGATCGGGATGGACGGGCTGAACTTCTGGCTGGTCACCGTCATGTTGGCGGGCACGAAGGCGCGCACCGTCTTGGCCCGGCCGACCAGCCCACACCCGCTGAGCAGGGTAACCAGGGCCAGCCCGGCCAGGGCGACCCGGGTGGGCCGGCTGACCAGCCGGCGCGCCGGCCGGTTACCGGGCCGGCTCACGTGCCGTCCCCGCCGTCTCTCGCCGCGTCGCCCACGCTGGCTGATCGTACGCGGTCCCGGGCAGTTCCCGGGCCGCAAGCAGATGGCCCGGCCGGTGCTGTTCCGGGCCGCCGTGGCCGGGGAACCGGCAGGCAATTCTGCCCCGCTTATTCGCCGGGCGGGTGGGCAAC
Source organism: Streptosporangiaceae bacterium (assembly GCA_036497945.1). Classification (GTDB taxonomy): domain Bacteria; phylum Actinomycetota; class Actinomycetes; order Streptosporangiales; family Streptosporangiaceae; genus RYN-230. The sequence continues at coordinate 62,993 of DASXIN010000041.1, forward strand.
GGCCTGCTATCCAGCACCTCGTCGGCCAGCTGGCCGGGCCGTAGTGGCTGCGCCGCGGTCCGGTTAGCGTTCTGGTTAACGATGGCACAATGCCGGCCGCCGGCGCCGTGGCCTTCCCGGCGGCAGCCCAGGTACGGGGCCGGGTTACCGCGCTGAGCGGGGTTACCGCGCTGAGCCGGCCGATGGCCGCCTAGCTTTCCCGGGCTGCCGGTAAGCCGGCCCGAGCGCCCGACGGATTGGCCGTCCCGTGTAGTCACCCTGGGCTAGTCGGGCTGCCGCGAAGTGCCAAACATGATTTCGTCCCAGGAGGGCACGGATGAGCGCCGGGAACGGCCGCCGGCCGCCTTCCGGCCCCGGCCGCGCTGCGGCGCGGTGGGCTCCTGGGAATCGGCCGCCGCGGCGGGGGCCTCCTGCTCGGGCTGGTCCGGCGACCGGGTGTCGGCCGGGCCTGCCGCCGCTGGGCCCGACGCGGCTGCGCCTGCGCCGGCTGGGCTGGCCGCGGCCGCGGGTGGGGCAGCCGGGCCGGTACTGGCCGGCGCTGGGCTGGCCGGGACCGGGGTAGCTGGCCCGGGGCGGGCCGCGGCCACCATCCGCTCCGGGACTGGGGCCGGTGCGGGCGGCGGGGCTGGCTCAGCGGCCGGGACGGGAGCCGGGGCCGGTGCGGACGCCAGCCGGCTGCCGATCGGTGTCACGGTGGCCCGCATCGGGGCGATCGGTGACGGCCCCAGCGCGGCCACGTCGGCTTCCGGCAGCGAGAGCCGCGCCGCGTCATCGTCGACTGGGGTGGCGTGCCGACGGCGCGGGTCGAATGACCACTCGGCCATCTGCGGCCGCCCGCCGACCGTGAACATCAGCTGGACCTGCCAGGTGTTGTCGCCCCGTTTCCGCGAGTCCCACTGCGCCTCCTCGGCGGGCACGCCGACCTCGGCCAGCCGCTCGGCCACGATGTCGCCGAGCCGCGGTCCAGGACCTGAGTCCCCGGGCTGCCGGATGGTTGCGCCCTGCGCTTCCTGCGCCCGGTAGGCCCGTTCCGCCAGGACCGGCCCTTCGAACCGGCGCACGCGCTCGATCGGCACGCCCGCGGCGTCCGCTATCTCCTCAGCGGTTTCTCCGGCACGAATACGGTCCTGGATCTCCTTGGGTCGCAAGGGACTCTCCACTTCGATCTCGTACTGCGCGAGCCGGGAGAACTGCCCCCGGGCCACGATCCGCAACCGGTCGTCGATCGGCAGCGAAAAGCGCCCGCCACGCCCCGGTACCGCGAGAACGGCGTAACTGCCGTCCTCGCTGACCGCGACGATGCGCAGTTCCTGCATCGGCGTCCCTTCTGCACCGGCCAGCGGGCTGGCCGGCGTGCTGCCGTGCGAGGGCGTAGCTCGGACTTCCCCCGGGGACGAGTCTGTCGGTCGAAGGCACTCCTGGCCAGTACCGGGCCGGCATGTCCCGCAGATCACCGCACACTATTTGCCGCGGGCCGGGCAGATGGCCCTAACGCGGATAGTCCGCGCCGTCCGGACGGGCTAGCATCGACCCCGTTACATTCGGTGACAGAATGTCTTAACTGGTGTATCGTCTATCTCTACTTTAGTAATAGCTATACTCGGGTTTGCGCGCGGCGACGCGCGGTACGACGAAAGGGCCTGCGGTGCATTCAGCTGACCTTGCCGATGCGGTATCCCGGCTGCGCCGGGCCATGCGGCGTGCCGCCCGGGCAGCCGATCCATCGTCCGGGCTGTCCGTCGCCCAGCTGGAGATGCTGTCCTGCATTCGGGAGAACCCGGGCTCGCGGCCCGGGCAGCTGGCCACCCAGCTCCGGCTGGCGCCCAGCTCGGTGGCCACGCTCGCCAACTCGCTGCGCCAGGCGGAACTGGTCACCAGGACCGGCGGGGCCGGTGACCGGCGCACCGCGTCGCTCGACCTCACCCCGGCCGGGGAAGCCGCCGTGCTGCGCTGGAAGACGGTGAACGAGCGGCTGCTCAGCCTGGCGCTGGGCAGCCTGCCCGAAGCGAGCCGGAGCACCCTGGAAGACGCGCTGCCCGCCCTGGCCGACCTGGCCGGGGCCGTCGACGTGCTAGCCGACGAGCCAGCCCAGGAACCGGCCGCCTCCTAGGCTCAGACCGGGGCCTCGTCCGGTTCCCGGGGCGGGATGGCGGCAGGCACATCGGCGCGCTGGCGGCTCATCTTGGACGGCCACCAGTTCCACCGGCCGAGCAGCAGCACGGTCGAGGGCACCAGCAGGGTGCGCACCAGGAAGGTGTCCATCAGGATGCCCAGGGACAGGCCGACAGCCAGGTTCACGAACTGGCTGCCGCCCGAGGTGCGGGCCCCGACCAGGGCGAACACGCCGAACGTACCGGCCAGCACCAGTCCCGCCGAGGTCACCGTGGTGCCGGTGGCTTCCAGCGCGCGGTGCACCGCCTCGCGCAGCGAGAGCTGCCTGGCTTCCTCCCGGATCCGGGTCATCACCAGGATGTTGTAGTCCTCGCCCAGGGCCAGCAGGAAGATGAACATCAGGAACGGCAGGATGAAGGTCAGCCAGGCCGACCCGCCGATGTCGATGAACAGCAGCACGGCCAGGCCCATTGCGGCGAGGTAGGACAGGCCTACCGAGGCGATCAGGTACAGCGGGGCGACCAGGCTCCGCAGGACCAGGGCCAGCAGCACGCCGATGACCAGGATCGCGACCGGGATGACCCGGGACAGGTCGCTGTTCGAGATGCTGCTGACGTCGTACAGGGCCGGCGCCTCGCCGCCCACCCCTGAGTCGGCCGCGCCGATGTCGTGCTGCACCCGCGTGGTTTCGGCCCGGATGGACGGCACCGCGTCCAGCGCCGACGTGCTGGCCGCGTCACCGGCCTTCAGCCCGGTGCCGAACTGCACCGTGCGGCCGTCCGGGCTCACGTACTGCGCGGTCGCCCGGTACAGCTGGTACCCCGCGGCCGGGATCTTCAGCGAGGCGGGCGGCACCCGTGGCAGCGCCCCGGCCGGCCCGAGCAATCTGTGCAGCGCCGTGTACTGCGCCGGGCTCAGCGCGAAGCCAGTCGGGTCGAGCGGCCCAGCGATCGTGGTGAACAGCCCGCTGCCGGACAGCTCCTGGCTGGCCTTGGCCAGCACGGCCGGGTCCTCCCAGGCTGGCTGCTTCAGCTTGAAAATGATGTTCGTCGGGTTGGCCGAGCTGCTCGGGAAATACTTGGTCAGCAGTGCCTGCCCGGCGGCCGAGTCGCTGTGCGCGGGAGCGTTGGTCTCGCCGCCGAAGCCCGCGCCCTTGTAGCCGAGCGAGGCGACCGCCAGCGCGCCGAAGACGAGTAGCCCGATGCTCAGGATGATCACGGGATGCTGGGTGATCCGCCCGGCCACCCGGCCCCACACCCCGATCTTGCCGGTGCCCCCGCGCGTCTTGCTGGGCCAGAACGCGGCCCGGCCGAACACGGCCAGCAGTGCGGGCAGCAGGGTCAGGCCGGCCAGCAGCATGACCCCGATGCCGATGGCCAGCGGGATGCCCAGCGTCGAGTAGATCTGGAACGTAGCCACCAGCAGCGACAGCAGCGCGGCGATCACCGTGGCGGCGGAGAAGGTGATCGACTCACCGACCCGGGTCAGCGAGGTGATCACCGCCTCCCTGGGCTCCTGGCCGCCCCGCAGCTGCTCGCGGACCCGGAACACGAGGAACAGCCCGTAGTCGGTGCCCGCGCCCAGCACCAGCACGATCAGCAGGATCTGGGCCAGCTGGGAGACCTTCAGCCCGGCCTGGGCCGCCTCGGCGACCAGCGGGCCGGCGATGGTGATGGCCACGAACGCCGGGATCAGTGTGATCAGCGGGGCCAGCGCGGCCCGGAAGATCAGCAGCAGCAGGACGATGATGAACAGCACCGACAGGCCCTGGATCTGGTTTCCGGTGTTCCCGGTCTGCTTCTGCTGGTCGACGGCGATCGGGATGGCCCCGGCCAGGTGCACGGACAGGCCGGACGGCGGGCCAGTCCGGGTGATGGCCCCGCGCAACTGGTCCACCAGGTTGGTTACCGCGGGCGAGTTGCCCTGGGAGACATTGGACAGCACCTCGATCTGGGCGGCGTGCCCATTGGTCGAGACGCCGAGATCGCGCACCAGGGTGACCGTCTTCACCTGGTGCAGCTTCGTGTCGAGGCTGGCCAGCCAGGCCTGGTCGGCCCCGGTCAGCGGGTCGCTGCTCCGCGCGGCCAGCACCAGCACCGGCACCGCGGCCGACTCGCCGAACGGCTTGGCCAGCGTGACGGCGTGCTCGCTGGGCGCGCTGGCGGGCAGGAAGTTGGCGTTGTTGCCCTGGGTCACGCTGGCCAGCGAGGGCAGGAACCGCGGCACGGCCACGGCCGCGATCACCCAGGCAGCAATGATGAACCAGCGGAATTTTACGGAGAAGGAGCCGATCCCCCGGAAGACTCTGTCCACATGCACGCGAGCCAGGGTATGTGAGGCCCGCTGAGCGGGCACTGAGATTTTCGTGTCGCCGGTGTTTCGCCGCCGCCGGGGCGGGGAGTGGCTGCCCGGGCCGGTGGCGGTGCAAGGGGCGGCCCTGACGGCTGGGAATAGCCGTCCGGGACGCTGGTCACGGGACGGTCAAGTAGAGTCGTTCGCCGTGATCCGCAGCTAACCCGGCAGCCTGAAGGTTGGTGATCACATGCTGCGACATCTGATCGGCCTAGGCCTGGCCATCAGTCTGGCCGCGGCGATCGTCTTCGGCGGCGGCTGGGGCGTGACCAAGATGACCACGCTGGCTGCCCAGGGCACCAGTTTGACCAGTGTCACCGGGCTCAGTGCGCTCGGCGCGCTGCTGCTCACCGGGCTGTTCCTCGGCATCCTGCTGGTGGCGCCGGTCTCCCCGGTGAGCACCACGCTGCCCGGGCTGGCCCTGCTCGGCTGGACCGGGCTGTTCGCGATAAGCACCCAGCTGGCTACCCGGGTGATGCCGCTGCGGACCGGCCCGGTGGCCGCCGGGCTGCACCTGCTGCTGGTTAACGGTGTGCTGGCGCTGCTCGGCATAGTGCTGATCTGCCCGGCGTTCGTCCCGTCCCGGTGGCGGCCGGCCAGCGAAGCGGACCTCGGCCTGGACCGCGGCAGCGGCGACGACGACGAGGCACCCGGCCTGCCCACCCCGACCCGGCTGCTGTCCTGACCCGGGCCGCATTGCCCGGGCCAGGACAGCTGGATGAGGGTCAGTGCGCGGCCGTGAACTGCTCGCTCTCGGTGGACCCGGTCAGCGCGACGGTGGACGCCTGCGGCGTGATGGCCGAGGTGACCAGGTCGAAGTAGCCGGTGCCGACCTCCCGCTGGTGCCGGGTGGCGGTGTACCCGCGGGCTTCGGCGCCGAACTCCGCGTCCTGCAGCCGCACATAGGCGGGCATGCCCTCGGCCGCGTAGCCCTGGGCCAGGTCGTACATCGAGTAGTTCAGCGCGTGGAAGCCGGCCAGCGTGATGAACTGGAACTTGTAGCCCATCTGGCCCAGCTCCCGCTGGAACTTCTCGATCGTCCCGTCGTCCAGGTGCCGGTGCCAGTTGAACGACGGTGAGCAGTTGTAGGCCAGCATCTGTTCCGGGTACTCCGTCTTGATTGCTTCCGCGAACTCGCGCGCCTCGCCGAGATCCGGGGTCGAGGTCTCCATCCAGATCAGGTCGGAATACGGCGCGTAGGCCAGCCCGCGGGCCACGCACGCGGCCATCCCGTTGCGCACCCGGTAGAAGCCCTCGGCCGTCCGCTCGCCGGTGATGAACGGCCGGTCGCGCTCGTCCACGTCGCTGGTGATGAGCGTGGCAGCGTGCGCGTCGGTTCGCGCGATGACCAGGCTCGGCACGTCGCACACGTCGGCCGCCAGCCGGGCCGCGTTCAGCGTCCGGATGTGCTGCCCGGTTGGGATCAGCACCTTCCCGCCGAGGTGGCCGCACTTCTTCTCGGAGGCTAGCTGGTCCTCCCAGTGCACCCCGGCCGCACCCGCCGCGATCATGGACTTCATCAGCTCGAACGCGTTCAGCACGCCACCGAAGCCGGCTTCCGCGTCGGCCACGATCGGGGCCAGCCAGTACCGCCGGTCGCCGCCGCCGGACTCCGCCCAGCTGATCTGGTCCGCGCGCAGCAGCGCGTTGTTGATCCGGCGCACCACCTGGGGAACCGAGTTGACCGGGTACAGGCTCTGGTCCGGGTAGGTCTCCGCGGCCAGGTTGGCGTCCGCCGCCACCTGCCAGCCGGACAGGTAGATGGCCTGCAGGCCGGCCCGTACCTGCTGCACCGCCTGGTTGCCGGTCAGCGCGCCGAGCGCGGCGACGAAGTCCTCCTCGTGTAGCAGGGTCCACAGCCGCTGCGCGCCCAGCCGGGCCAGCGTCCGGTCTTCCTGCACTGAGCCGCGCAGCCGTACCACGTCATCGGCGGTGTAACTGCGTTCCGTGCCGCGCCACCGTGAGCCGGTAGCCCACTGCCGCCGCAGTGCCGTGGCCTGCTGGTCCGCCGGGCTAGGCCCGACCGCGCTGGCCTTCCCGTTGCTGCCGTCCGCTGTGCCCTCGAGGCGACTCTCGTTCACTGGTCCTCCTGACGTCTGCCGTCCCCTGGGTGATAGTCCGAGCGTGCGGGCAATGGCTGGGCAAAGCTAGGGCATTCGGCCTGAAGAATTAACAAATTTCATCTAGTCTGAAGATGTGACAGACTTCCTCGAGAAAGAATCGTCAACGTTGACGTCAAGTGGTCTAGACCTTGCAACGTTCGGCCAGCGGCTGCGTCATCTGCGGCGCGCCCGGGGCATCACCCTGGCCGAGCTGGGGGAACGGGTCGGCCGGGCCCCGTCCGCGCTTTCCCTGCTGGAGAACGGCCGCCGGGAACCGAAGCTGTCACTCATCGACGCGCTGGCCAAGGCGCTGTCCGTGCCGGCCGAGGAACTGCTCCGGCACCAGCCGCCGAGCCGCCGGGCCCAGCTGGAGATCGTGCTGGACGAGGCGCAGCGCGACCCGGTCTACGCCGAGCTGGGCCTGCCGCCGCTCAGGGTGGGCGCCAGGGTGCCCACCGACGTGCTGGAGCACCTGGTCGCGCTGTACACCGAGCTGCGCCGGCAGCACACCCGGCCGACCGCCACCCCGGAGGAGGCGCGGGTGGCCAACGCCGGGCTGCGCGAAGCCATGCGGGAGCGGGGCAACTACTTCGCGCCCATCGAGCAGGCCGCGGCCGAGGCGCTGGCCGCGGTCAGCTACCGCGGCGGCGCGCTGTCCCAGGGCGCGCTGCTGGCCATCGTCAGCCATCACGGGTTCGCCGTGCGGTACGCCCAGGACCTGCCGCGCTCCGTCCGCTCGGTCACCGACCTGCGGCACCGGCGGATCTACCTGAAGCAAGAATCCATGGGCATGCACTCGCCGCGGACCATCCTGCTGCAGACGCTCGGCCACTTCGTGCTGGGCCACGCCGCGCCGCGCGACTTCGCCGACTTCCTCCGCCAGCGGGTGGAGGCGAACTACTTTGCAGCCGCGGTCCTCGTCCCGGAGGCGTCGGCCGCCCGGTTCCTGGCCGAGGCCAAGGAAGCGCGCGACCTGTCGGTCGAGGACCTGCGCGACGTCTTCTCCGTCTCGTACGAGATGGCGGCCCACCGGTTCACCAACCTGGCCACCCATCACCTGGACCTGACCTGCCACTTCGTGAAGAACGACGAGAGCGGCATCATCTACAAGGCGTATGAGAACGACGGCCTGGTGCTGCCCGCCGACGCCACCGGGGCGATCGAGGGGCAACGGATGTGTCGGAAGTGGTCCGGCCGCCAGGTATTCGGCTCGGCCGACCGGTTTTCCCCGCACCACCAGTACTCCGACACGCCGACCGGCACGTTCTGGTGCGTGGCGCACATCGACCCGGGCCGGGAGCGCGGGATGGCGATCACGCTGGGCACGCCGTACGAGAACTCGCGGTGGTTCCGCGGCCGGGACACCGGAAAGCGGATGGAGTCCCGCTGCCCCGACGGGGACTGCTGCCAGCGGCCGCCAGCCAGCCTGGCCGCCCGCTGGGAAGGAATGGCCTGGCCGTCGGCCCGGGCGCACTCGCACATCCTGTCCGCGCTGCCGACCGGCATCTTCCCCGGCGTGGACGAAGCGGACGTGTACGAGTTTCTGGACCGGCACGACAGCGAATAGTGCCGGGCTGCCAGCCCGGCTCTGGGCTGCCCCCAGCGCGGTCCCGCGGGATGGCGCGAAGTGTGGGGTATGCGGCGCGGCGGACATCCCGGACCAGCCCGGTGGTGCAGAGTTGCGGCAGCTCTACTCGCGGGTAACTAGGCGTGCTACTCTTCAGTAACATATGTTCCGGCCGGCCCCGGTGAGCCCCGAGGAGCAGCATGAGCAGCGCCCCAGATGCCCCTCCCGGTTTTTCCCTGGAACCCGGGCCTGACCTGCGCGAGATGCGCAGCTGGGTGCACGGGTTCGCGGACGACGTGATCCGGCCCGCGGCGGCCGAGTGGGACGAGCGGGAAGAGACGCCCTGGCCCATCCTGGAGCAGGCAGCCAAGATCGGGCTGTACTCGCTGGACTTCTTCTCCACCCAATGGCTGGAGCCCAGCGGGCTGGGCATCCCGATCGCCTTCGAGGAGCTGTTCTGGGGCGACGCAGGCATCGCGCTGTCCCTGGTCGGCAGCACCCTGGCCGCGGTCGCGGTGGCCAGCAACGGCACCCCGGAGCAGATCGGTGAGTGGCTGCCGCAGATGTTCGGCGAGGCCGGCGACGTCAAGCTGGGCGCGTTCTGCGCTTCTGAGCCCGGCGCGGGCAGCGACGTGGGCTCGATCCGGACCCGGGCCGAGTACCACGAAGCCACCGACGAGTGGGTGCTCACCGGTACCAAGGCCTGGGCCACGAACGGCGGCATCGCCAACGTGCATGTGGTGGTCGCGTCGGTCGAGCCTGACTTGGGTACCCGCGGCCAGGCCAGCTTCATCGTGCCGCCCGGCTCGGCCGGGCTCAGCCAGGGCCAGAAGTTCCGCAAGATGGGCGTTCGCGCCTCGCACACTGCCGAGGTGGTGCTGGACGGGGTGCGGGTGCCCGGCCGCTGCCTGGTCGGCGGGAAGGACCGGCTGGACCGCCGGCTGGCCCGGGTCCGGGGCGGCGGCCACGGCGGCGAGCAGGCCGCGATGAAGACGTTCGAGGCGTCCCGGCCGAGCGTCGCGGCGATGGCGGTCGGCGTGGCCCGGGCCGCGCTGGAATACGCCCGCGACTACGCCACCCAGCGTGTCCAGTTCGGCCGGCCGATCGGGCAGAACCAGGCGGTCGGCTTCATACTGGCCGACATGCAGGCCGCCGTGGACGCGGCCCGGCTGCTGACCTGGCGGGCGGCCTGGATGGCCCGGCAGGGGCTGGCCCTGGACCACGCCGAGGGGTCGATCTCCAAGGTGGTCGCGAGCGAGACTGCGGTCCGGGTGACCGACCAGGCCATCCAGATCCTCGGCGGCAACGGCTACACCCGGGACTTCCCAGTGGAGCGCTGGCACCGCGACGCGAAGATCTTCACCATCTTCGAGGGCACCTCAGAGATCCAGCGCATGATCATCAGCCGCGCCGTCACCGGCCTCGACGTACGGTAGACGTGACCTGCGCAGGCTGCCACGAGTCGAGATCACGGGGGCCTTTCCCGGACTGGATCAAGCGTGATCTGAAGCGGAACGCCACGGCCTGTTCCGTCTCTGTTCCGTGATCATGAACGTGGCCCACGCCTAATTTTTAGTCACCTGTCGGGCCGATAGGAGGTGGACACAGCCCAGTTCAGGGCCTGCTAAATTAGTTGCGAGGTACGAAATCCACTGCGTTTCGTTAGTTCCGGCCACGAAACCGGTTGTGCCCGCTGCTTCCGGCCACGAAAACGGCTGTGGCGCTAGTTCTAACCCACGAAAAGGCCAGGTCACATGGGGTTAACCTGGCCAAACTTCATGGGTCAAGATCCTCGACCAGCACATGTCACAGGCCCTAACATCATGTACGGAGCCCCGCCTAGTGCCAGATATCCGGGGGCGAGCACCAGGCGGGGCTCCTCATGCAGCAGTGTCCTCCCGGTACTGACGGACTGCAAGCAGCATGGAGACAAAGCGGCGTAACGAACTAGATTTAACGTTGGCACTCAAACGTCAGTCCCGGTTATCCGGACGAATCGCTCATCGATAACAGCGCGTGCGCGATCGTTGGAAGATGGCAGCATGTGCGCATAGACGCGCACGGTGAAGGCCGGATCCTTGTGGCCGAGGTACTCGGCCAGCTCCTTGATAGAGACGCCCCCGCCAGCATGACGCTGGAGTAGTAGTGGCGGAGCTGGTGAATCCCTTCCCTGCGGGTGGTGACCTAACGGCGTCGGCCGCGCCGGTCCACAGCAGGCTCGGGAATCAGGCCTGCCTTGACGAGTGCGGGCTTCAGATTGTCTCTGAGTAGTTACGGGACTTGACGTGCTGATCGTCGGTAGGCCACCGGAACAGGATATTGAACATGCCAGGCTTCCCGCTCAGCTTCTCCCACCGGAGCGTACATCGACTGGATCCAGTACCTATTGACGTTTCAGACTGCAACGACACTTATGTTGGATGGGCAGCATCTGCGGGAAGACGACGCGTGCTGGCGCCTCGTACTCCGGATGTCCCGCGTACTCGTGAGTCGGGGACCGGGCCACCAGCGTTAACTTGGGTTTGGTGGATCAGATGGGGGCCGCAGGCTGCGGCGCGAACGTTGCCGCCCGCCAGGTGCCGGACTACCGTCAGTCAGGTGAACGCGCCAGATTCCGCTGTCGGTGCGGGCCATGCCGCCGGCGGGAGGGTGTGCCGTGATCCGCCTGATCAGGCACGGCTGCGTCAGCTTGCCGACGAGCAGGCGGCGCTGCGGCGGGTCGCGACGCTGGTGGCGCGTGGGGCGGCGCCAGAGGAGGTGTTCGCGACGGTCACCAACGAGGTTGGGCGGCTGTTTGGCGTCGATATCGCGGGCATGTTCCGTTACGAGTCGGACGGTACGCTCGCCTTCGTGGCAAGCTGGGGCGGCGCACCGGGCACCCTTCCCGTTGTTGGCAGCCGGTGGCCCCTTGAGGGGCACAACGCGGCCACGCTCGTTTGCAAGACGGGCCGCCCGGCCCGGATCGACCGCTATGCCGATGCCACCGGCCCACTCGGCACCATGGTCCGCGAGGCAGGCATCCGCTCGGCGGTCGCGGTACCGATCACCGTGGAGGGCCGCCTCTGGGGCACGATGGGCATCGGCGCGAATCTGGAGCAGCCGCTGGCACCGGATACCGAGGCGCGCCTGGTCTCGTTCACCGAGCTGGTGGCGACGGCGATCGCCAACGCGCAGAGCCGCGCCGAGCTGATCGCCTCCCGGGCGCGGATCGTCGCCGCTGCGGATGAGAGCCGGCGGCGGATCGAGCGTGACCTGCACGACAGCACCCAGCAGCAGCTGGTATCGCTACTGCTCGACCTGCGCCAGGTGCAGACGACGGCGCCGCCCGAGCTCGAAGGCGGCCTGGCGCGCATCGCCGAGCGGGTCACCGGCGTGTTTAATCAGGTACGGGAGATCTCCCACGGCATCCACCCCGCGATCCTTTCCGAGCGGGGCCTGACACCGGCGCTCGAAGCGCTGGCCCGCCGGTCCTCCGTGCCAGTCGAACTGGATCTGCGCACCGGACGGCGGCTGCCGGATCATGTGGAAGTCGCGGCGTACTACGCGGTATCGGAGGCGCTGGCCAACGCCGCCAAGCACGCGCGCGCATCGGTCGTGCACGTCGAACTCGACGCACCGGACACAGTCGTGCGGCTGGCGATCAGCGACGACGGGATCGGCGGAGCCGACCCCGCCCGGGGGTCCGGGCTGACCGGGCTCCGCGACCGCACCGAGGCGGTCGGCGGCACGTTCGACGTGACCAGCCCCGCCGGCGGCGGCACCACGCTGCTCATCCAGATCCCGGTCTAGCCAGGACCGGAAGCCCCCGGCTCTATCCTCGTCGGCCATGGCAGCCCGGGAGCCTGGCATCCCACCTCACGCCGTCCTTGAGGAGATCGCAGCAGCTCTCAGGAACGACCTAGACATATCAGTACCTGACGCTTGACGATCCCTCACGGATCAGCTAAATACCGTTGCAGTATTGAGTATCAACCCCGACGACTGGGCGCCCTCGCACCCGGCATATTTGGGTGGGTGACCAACTGGGTGACAATCGCGCTGAACAACCGCGAACTACGACGGACGGCAGCGCACCTGATCATCCTGCCAGAAGGCCAGAATCGTACAGACCATCGACTTATCAATATTGCCTTGCAAGCAAGGGGTCACTGGTTCGAACCCAGTTGCGCCACCAGGCAGAACGCAGCCAGGGTGACCTTAGAAAGCCGCGTTGACCACCAAGTTGACCAGGCCGGTCACTGACCACCGCCAAGCAGCTCGTCAGCTTGGCCAGAGCATCGCGCTGGACAGCCTCATCTACGTGGATGTAAAGCATATTCAGTTATGATGCCAGTTCTCAAATAGCGCGACCGGTCCGCAATCTTTTCCCGGCCATGTTGGTCACGGTCAAATGGTATGCCCTTGTGATCCTCGGCAGTTAACCAGGCTTAGAACGACTTTTCACCAAACATTTAACGGTTGCTCCGTCACCACAGTCAAGCGGCCGGAAGATAACCAAGCTGTTCGCTGTACTTGCAGAGCTGTAATTTCATCGGATGAATTATTAAGGCGTTCAGCAAACACTCAATGTCCCCCCCGAGAGATCACCTTTATCCCGTTTCTGGCGTTAAGTACCGATTTACGGTAGCTGCCCCCGGGCATCAGTAGATCGAATGCCGGTTCGTGGTGGCGGATGGCACTTGAGCGTGGTTACTATCCGAAAGAGCGACATTGTCGGAGGCTCCGCCACTTCCATCACAGGGGGTCACGGTGAATATCACTCTTCCCCAACTGAAGGCCGGCGACAAGGACCAGCCGCAGAACCGGATGGTGCACCGGCTACAGGGCCTGGTCACTGCGCTTGGCAATCCGATCACGATCGATGGCATCTTCGGCCCGAATACGGAGGCCGCGGTCAAGGCTCAGCAGCATGCTTTCGGGCTGGGCGTTACCGGGATCGTCGACGACAACACCTGGATGAAGCTGATCGGGGGTTAGAACGGCAGGAACGGCGACGGCGGCAGGGTAACGCATCAACTCATATCAAGGCACCTGAGCACGTCCTGCCGCCGCATGCCGTCGGAGCCGGAGCCTGTGATCCGACGACTGATGTGCGACGTATCCGAGAGCTGATGTGCACGTCAGCCTCCTTCAGCGTAGTTACGCCCTGCTGGCCACCCCCGAGTAGTTGAGAACGAACCGCCAAACGGCCAGCCGCGTGCAGCAGCAAAGTGCAGCAAGCGCAGCGCACCGAGCTGATCACCTCCGACCAGCATAGGCGCGATGACGTGCATCAACGACCCTCAATGACCGCTGTGCAACTAGTTCAACACCGAGGGGTCTCCCGGCCGATCAGGCTTCGCTTGTTCCTGGCGCCCCGGCTCCGCCAAGGGAAGTCCATACATCAGGCGCGCCTGCTCCTGCTTCCCGAAAGCGACTCACCACCTGGTTGGGTACGGAACCCCTCTGGGCATCCAGAAGCGGTCGCTCCCTGCGTTTCCGCGTTGCGATGCGGCCATGGCGCGATTCGGGCCGCTAGGGGGAAACCGAAGACTTGACTGCTGCCCCATGGGCGTGCGCCATGCGTCTAAGCGAGATGAGGATCGTCGGGGTCCTGCTCGTAGCTGCCGCCGCGGTGACCGTCGCGCTCGTCCTTGTCGTGACTGGCATACCGCAGTCCCACCACCAGCATCACCACCCGCCCGTCCAGCGGGTCAGCTTACCGCCCTTCCAACGGGTCCCAGTTCCCTGTCGGCCGCTGACCGGTTCGGGCGTGGGCTACTCTCCAGGCTCGTATGTGCCGCCCGGCCGGATCATCCCGGGCGGCCCGCCGCACGAACTGCACGAGTGCCGCTGAGCATCAGTGCTGGACGAGGATCTGCTCCGCAACCGCGGGCGGCCCGGCCAGATGCGGGCTCGTCACCCGCCACCAAGCTCGGCTGGCGGGACTGGCTGGCGACGGGCAGCCCGCCGGACCGCTGAGCGACACACCGCTGGCACGAAACCCTGCGCATGCGCAGGATTCGTCGCTGACTTGCACAAACACCCGGCTACGTACCACTATCGCGGCTGTGCTGGTGACAGCGGAGCAGGCCCGGATATGACGGGGAGGAGCCTCGCGGTCACGATAGGCGCAGGCGCGGGCGCGGGAGTATGGCGGACTGCGGGCTGCCTGGTGGCGACGATAATGAGGACAGCCAGGGTCGCGTGGATGACCAGGCCGACGAACATGATCAGAACGTGGCGGGACAACATGACCCTTGGACGCAACGCCTGAGCGCCGGGTGCCGCGCCTGAGCCGACGCCGCACCGCCTGCCCGGTACTCTCCAGATCGGCGTTAGCCTCGTTGATGCCTAGGCCCGCCGCTATTTCGGCCAGGCCGTTCAGCACCGTGGCCTGGTCACCCGCGTTCACCCATGCCACCAGCCGCCAGCCCGCCGCAATGCAGGCCCGCGCATATGCCGCCGCAAGCTGGGTCTTGCCTACCCCACGTATGCCGGTCACCGCTCGCACCACCGTGACCCCCGGGCCGCCCCGACCAAGCTGGTCCAGCAGGTCCTGGCGGGCTGGAAAGCAGGCGCCTGCTGTGGCACCTCGCCCACGACCACCAGACCCTGTCCGGGGGCAACTGTCTGGGGCTGCCGCTCGATATAGGTCTCGATGAACTGATTGACCTGGTTATTGCCTGCGCCGACCTGGACACCCTGGCCACCGCCAACCTCAGCATGTGGTACTTCCGCGTCAGGCAGGAGACGTGCCCTGCGGCGGGCCTGCATCAGGGGGATGACACCGAAAACGATCGTTGCGGCAACCCCCGCAACGCCCGCCACCGAGCCCACCACGCCCCAGGCGAACGCATCCACGCTGTGACGATACGACCTCAGAAGCGTAGGCATCAGGTATCCAGGCAACCTTGACCGCCAGGTCAGCAGAACATCCGCGGTCTAGGCCAGCGAGCTGCTACCTGTGCTGCAACGCCTGAGTGACTAACCGAGTGACAACTGGCGCGGACACTGGCGGACATCCGCGGATCACGACGCACTAGTCCTCGCAGCCAGGCGCCGTGAAGTCGCATGTGCTTTCGATCGCTGGGTTGCCTGGGGGTCAAGGGGTCGTAGTACAGCCGCGTCGTCCAGGAGGCCGGCTGGCCCGACAAGGTAGGGCTTGAGGATGCCGGTTCCGACTTCGCCGATCACCGCGGCGGCGCAGCGTTCGCCGAGGGGTCGCCGGACTGGCGTGCTAGCTACCCGGGTTGGTGCTGACGTCGTGGCCGAGTTCCCGGCGAAGCTGATCCTCTACCCGCTCCCAGCCGGAGCCGAGAGTCTGAGTCATGGAGGCTTTCAATGCTTCCGCCGCGTCAGCCACTTGATCAGCTAGCTGGCGTACCTCGGCCAGGGTGCGCGCCGTGACAGTCACCTCGTGAGATCCCCGTCCGCCACGCAGCGTGACCATCACGCTGCCGGGCCGGGTGGCCCAGGTGTCGTGGATCACCTGGTTGCGTTCCCGGTTTGCCTCATGGCAAGCCCGCAGCGCGGCGAGCACCGCATCTTTCGCGTGTGCGGGAATGTCGGTGTGGTAGTTGGTGAGGTGTTCGCAGTCCTCGATCAGGGCAGATGCCGTGAGGCGGCCGTCCACCACGGCCGCGTACTTGCTGCCGACCAGGGCGCTGAATGCCGCGCGCAGCATCCGTTCCATGTAGGCCGCTTCAAGGACGATGCCACCCAGGGCGTGTTGCAGTTCATCGACATCCATACCAGTGATCATGATGGAAGCAAGACCCAGCGACGCGGACAACCCCTCGCCGATGTGTAGCTGGATCACCAGATCCTGGTCATCGAGGTATCGGCGTCAGGACGTAAATCACCAGACCCAGGTGACAGCCGTTCACCTTGGTGGCGCCTAGCTTCGGTGCCAGGTGATCCCGGCCACCCGGGCGGACCGGTACCTCGACAGCAAGGGTCGTGATGTCAGTGACCATTCCCCGTACCCAGCGCTATCGTCTCGGGACGGCCACCGTGTCTCGCATCGGATTCGGCGCGATGCAACTGCCAGGTCCAGGGGTATTCGGCCCGCCACGAGACCGGGATGCGGCCATCGCGGTGCTCCGCCGCGCAGCCGAACTCGGCGTGGATCACATCGATACGGCACAGTTCTACGGCCCCGGTGTCGCGAATGAGCTCATCAGGGCGGCGCTGTATCCCTACCCCGAGGGTCTCGCACTGGTCAGCAAGGTTGGCGCGCGCCGGGACGAGTCGGGCGGAGTGCTGCGGTACGACCTGCCCGCCCAGCTCCGGCAGGGAATCGAGGACAACCTGCGCAGCCTGGCTGTCGATCGCCTGGCCGCAGTCAACCTGCGTCTGATCGACAGCGCCCAGCCCGACCGGCGGTTCGATGACCAGCTGGCGGCCATGGTGAAAGCCCGCGATGACGGGTTGATCGGCGGCGTCGGCCTCAGCAACGTCACTCGCGAGCACCTGCTTCACGCGCTCTCCCGCACCGACGTCGTCTGTGTGCAGAATCCGCTGAATCTGGCTGACCGGGCCGCCATGCCCGTGCTCGACGAGTGCCAGCAGCGCGGGATTGCCTTCGTGCCGTTTTTCCCGCTCGGCTCGGCCTTCGCCCGGAGTAATCCGGTCCTGGGCAGCCAGCAGGTAATCGCTACCGCCGCGCGACTTGGTCACACGCCAGCTCAGATAGCCCTGGCCTGGCTGCTTGACCTGGCGCCGAACGTGCTCTTGATACCCGGTACGTCCTCGGTGCGCCACCTCGAAGAGAACATGGCCGTCGCGGATATCGAATTGGACGCGGAAGCACGCGAGTTGCTTGCCTCCGTGGCCTAGCAACCTGACCCACCGGGGAGGATTGTCGTGAAGCCTGGACGGATCGCCGTCGTCACTGTGGGGAGCCCCGAAGCGGCGTTCCGAGCCGGTGCCCGGGCCAGCGCCCGCAGCACAGGCGATCTGGCAGTGCTGCAGGTGTATCCCGGAGCAACTTTTCGCGCTCTGTCCATGTGAGAGCCAAAATCCGGCCGCCAAGGCCGACGCAATCGTTGCCGGGGGGGCAGGGCCATGATCATCCACCAGTATGTCGCGAAGGCCGTGCAGGACGACGCGCCGCGGGCCGGCGAACGGGACCGCCTGCTCCTGGAGGCACGGCGGGCCAGCATGGCGCGCCGCGAGCGTGTCGTTCGCGCCGCCCCGGCGAGGCGGTTGGCCCGGCTGCTGCTCCGCCGGGCGCCCGCCTAACTCTCCGAGCCGAGCGCACCCTAATGCGCTGACTCACTCGCCGGGACCGGACTGTCCTGCTCCGGGTGCGCTGGCCTCGGCAGCAGCAAGGCCGGCACCAGGGCGGCCGCGATGAGCGCGACGGCTACCCAGAACGTGTTGCCGAACGCGGCCGCCACCGACTGCGCGCTGCCTGGGTGGCGGGCCTGGCTGGCCGTGATGGAGTGCTGCAGCAGGATCGCGAACAGGGCGGTACCGATCGCACCCGCGATGCGCTGCAGGGTGTTGAGCGCGCTGGTCGCCCGGGGCATCTCGGCCGGGGATACCGCCTTGAAGGCGGCGGCCATGGACGGCGCGATCGTGCTGCCGATCCCGGCCCCGATCACGAACAGCGCGCTGGCCAGGTAGGCCTCCGAGGTGTGCGCGCCAAGCTGGGTGTAGCCCAGCGCGCCGACCAGGGCCAGCAGCATGCCGACCGAGCACACCACGCGGGCGCCGATCTTGTCGGTGAGCAGGCCGGCCACCGGCAGGGCCAGCGCCGCCCCGACGCCCTGCGGGGCGAGCAGCAGCCCGATCTCGACCGGCGTGGCGTGCCGGATCAGCTGGTAGTAGAGCGGGATGAGGATCAGCGAGCCGAACAGCGCCACCGGCAGCAGCACGTTGATGGCGGCCGCGGTGCCGAACCCGCGGCGGCGCAGCAGGGACACGTCGATCAGCGCGTCGGGGCCCGCCGCGACGGCGTGCCAGATATACAGCCCGATCAGCACGAGGCCGGCCAGCGCGGCGACGACCGTGCCCGGGCGGCCGAAGCCGCCGCGCGTGCCGGCCTCGGACAGGCCGTAGAGCAGGATCGCGATGCCCGGGCAGAGCAGGGCCAGCCCGCGCAGGTCGAGCCGCTGGCCCAGCCGCGGCCTGGCGTCCGGCAGCAGCCGCCAGGCGGCCACTATGGCGGCCGCGCCGATGGGCAGGTTGAGCAGGAAGATCCAGCGCCAGCTGGCCGCGCCGAGGATCACCCCGCCGAGCACCGGGCCGAACACCGGGGCGAGCAGCAGCGGTACCCCGATCACGCTCATCACCCGGCCCATCCGCTGCGGCCCGGCGGCCTGGGCCAGGATCGTCTGCCCGATCGGCAGGATCAGCCCGGCGCCGAGCCCCTGCAGCACCCGGAAGGCGATCAGCGAGCCGATCGACCAGGCCGCGGCGGAGAGCAGCGACCCGGCCAGGAACAGGCCCAGGGCGGTGAGCCAGACCCGCTTGGCGCCGAACCGCCCGGCCGCCCAGCCGGTCAGCGGGATCACCGTGGCGAACGCCAGCATGTAGCCGGTCAGCACCCACTGCACCGAGTCGATCGAGGCGTGCAGGTCGCCGACCAGGGTGGGGATGGCGACGTTGACGATGGTCAGGTCGAGGACGGTCATGATCGTGCCCAGGATGACGACCGCGGACAGCACGAGGATCTCGCGACTCAGGCGATCGTCCGGCCCGCCAGCGACGGCGGTAGGCCCGGTTTTGCTGAGTGTCATCGTGACCTCCGGAGAGGTAGGCTTGGTTATGCTCCAAACATAGGGCAGATACAAATTTAGGGCAACTTCATAATTATGAGAGAGCGCATGGGGCTTCGCGAACTGAAGAAGGAGCAGACCCGGCAGCTAATCGCCGACACCGCCTGGCAGCTGTTCGCCGACCGGGGGTTCGACAAGGTCAGCGTGGCCGAGGTGGCCCGTGCGGCCCAGGTGGCCGAGGCGACGGTGTTCAACTACTTCCCGAGCAAGGAAGACCTGTTCTACTCGCGGCTGGAGTCGTTCTGGACCCGGCTGGCCGACGCGGTCAGCGCCCGGCCGGCCAGCCAGCCGGTGCTGGACGCGTTCCGGCACGCCCTGCTGGCCGAGAGTGGCCTGCTCGGCCAGCTGGAATCGGGCGACCCGGACGCGCTGACCCGGCTGCGCACGGTGAACCGCATCGTGGCGGCCAGTCCGGCGCTGCTCGCCCGCGAGCAGCAGGTGATGTCCCGGGCGGCGAGCGACCTGGCCGCCCGGCTGGCCGCGGAGACCGGCGCGTCCGCCGATGACCTGCGCCCGCAGGTGGCGGCGAACGCACTGATCGGGGTGCACCGCGCGCTGATCGACTACGTGCGCCGCCGGGTGCTGGCCGACGATACCCCCGCCAGCCTGGCCGCCGAGGTCCGCGAGCGCAGCACCGAGTCATTCGCCCTGCTCGGGCACGGCCTGGGGGGCTACCCGCCCGGCTAGAGCTTCACCCCGGTGGCGGGGACCTGGTGTGCGGGGGCGGCGCTAATCCTGGGACCGCCGTTCCGCGGACCGCCTGGCGTGTCTATCGTCGGATACAGGCCCTACCGCGCAGGGGCGATGCGCGGGTGTTGCCAGGCGGACAGGGGTATGGCCTGATGTCATCAGTACCGTCTCCGGCCGGCCAGGACCGCCGGCCGGCACCCGTTGACCAGCGCTGGCTCGTCCTGGTTGTCGTGGCCATCGCGCAGCTGATGGTGGTCCTGGACGCCACGATCGTGAACATCGCGCTGCCGTCTGCCCAGCGCGCGCTGGGCTTCCCCAACAGCGACCGGCAGTGGGTGGTCACGGCCTACGCCCTGGCCTTCGGCAGCCTGCTGCTGGTGGGCGGCCGGCTCGGCGACATGTTCAGCCGCAAGCGGGTCTTCATCACCGGCCTGATCGGATTCGCCATTGCCTCGGCTATCGGTGGTGCGGCCGGCTCGTTTGCCGTCCTGGTGGCGGCCAGGGCGCTGCAGGGTGCGTTCGGCGCCATCCTGGCGCCCTCCGCGCTGGGCACCCTGGTCAGCACGTTCCGGGATCCGCGCGAGCGGGGGCGGGCGTTCGGTGTGTTCGGCTCGGTCGCGGCGGGCGGCGGCGGGATCGGCCTGATCCTGGGCGGGGTGCTCACACAGTACCTGTCGTGGCGCTGGTGCCTCTATGTCAACCTGCTGTTCGCGGCGATCGCGGTGGCCGGCGCCCTGGCCTGGATTCGCGGCGGCCGCCCCGCGAACCCGCCGCGGATGGACTGGCCCGGCGCCGTGCTGGCCTGCGCCGGCCTGTTCCTGATCGTCTATGGCTTCTCCAATGCCGAGACCGAAGGCTGGACCGCCGCGCGGACCATCGGCTCCCTGGTCCTGGGCGTGGTGCTGCTGGCCGGGTTCGTGGTCGCGGAGCGGCGGTCGTCGCATCCGCTGCTGCCGCTTCGGGTGATCCTGGACCGGGCCCGCGGCGGCTCCTATGTCGCGGTCGGGATATCGGGAATCGCGATTTTCGGCACCTTCTTGTTCCTGACCTTCTACTTGCAGCTGATCAAGAGAGAGAGCCCGCTGACCACCGGGTTGCTGTTCCTGCCGATGATCGGCTGCATCCTGATCAGCTCGAATCTGTCCAGCATCGTGGGCCTGCCCCGGCTGGGGCCGCGCGTCCTGATCGCCACGGGCATGCTGCTGGGCGCGGGCGGGATGGCGTACCTGACGCAGATCAGCGTGACGTCCAGCTACGTCAGCGCCGTACTGCCCGCCCTGCTGATCCTCGGCCTGGGCTTCGGCATGATCTTCGCGCCAGCCATCAACACCGCCACGGCCGGGGTCCGCCGTGAGGACTCGGGCGTGGCCTCCGCGCTGGTGAACACGATGCAGCAGGTCGGCGGGTCAATCGGCACGTCGGCCCTCAGCACGATCGCGCTGACCGCGACGGCCAGCTACCTGGTCGCCCACCACAGCACCCCGCTGGCCCCGGCGATCGCGGCCACCCACGGCTACACCGTGGCCTTCACGGTGTCGGCCGCGCTGCTCGGGCTCGGCTTCATCCTGACGATCGTGCTGGTGCCGTCCAGGCGCCGGCTGGCCGAACTCACGAAGGCCGCCGCCCAGGCCGCGGCCGCTTCCGCGCCCGCGCCGGCCCCCGCCACGGCACAGCCGGCCACCGCACAGCCGGCCACAGCACAGCCCGCCGCAGCGCACTCGGCCGCCGAACACCCAGCCGTATCGCAGCCAGGATTCGAAGCGATTCCGGTGGCCTTGTGCAGTTGCTCGCCGGTCGTGACCCGGGCCCGCCAACCGTCGAGGGCACTGCTCGGCTAGCGGGCGCAGGGCGCTATTCTCCATCCGTGAGCACTGGCCTGCCGCCCGCTACGGATATACGCCTCGTCGTCGGCTACGACGGATCTGCGCCGTCCACCCGGGCGCTCGACGGCGCAGTCAACCTGCTACAGGGACGGACCGGCCGGATCCAGGTCGTCTATGTGGCTCACCTGCCCAGCATGGCCGCGCTATCGCCGGACGCCGTAGCCGAACTGGAGACCGACTTCGATGACGTCGAGCGGGAGCTCCGTACCATGATCGCCAAGCAGTTGCGCGGTCGCGAGGAGCGCTGGGACCTCGAGCGGCGCCAGGGCCAGATCACCGAGGAACTGCTCGCCGCGGCTCGCGACGTCGCTGCCGCCCACCCCGCGGCCACCGTCGTGATCGTGGTCGGGAGCTCGTCTCAGGTCGCCCACCGCGTGGTGGGTTCGGTCGCCGTCGGCCTGGCCCGGCACTCCCCGGTGCCCCTGGTAGTCGTTCCTTAGGGCTGGTCCAGCCCGTCTGCTGGGCTCTCCGCCGCGCCGGCGGGCTGGTCCGGCCAGACGCCGATGTGCCCGGTCAGCGCCTCCAGCCGGACCCGGTCCCGCATGCCGAGCGGCTCGGTCATGTCCCGGGGCAGCTGCAGCCGCCCGGCCCGGTCCAGCACGGCGTACTCCACCGCGTGCTGGGTCTGCCGCCCCTCCGCGTCGGTGGTCTCGTGCCGCAGCGTCTCGGTGCTGGTCCGGCCGTCCCGGATGGCGATGACCCGGCGCACCATCGAGGACACCGCCGGGTCGTGCGTGACCACCAGCACGGTCACCCCGAGCTCGCGGTTGGCCGTCTGCAGCGCGCTGAACACGTCGGCCGCGGTCGCGCTGTCCAGCTCACCGGTCGGCTCGTCGGCCAGCAGCACCTCGGGCTCGTTGGCCAGCGCCACCGCGATCGCGGCGCGCTGCTGCTCACCGCCGGACAGCTGGCCGGGGGAGCGGTCCGCGCAGTGCGCCACCCCGAGCACGCCGAGCAGCTCGCCGGCCCGGCCGCGGCGCTGACGGCGGCCCGCCCCGGCCAGCCGCATGGGCAGGTCCACGTTCTGCACCGCGGTCAGGTAGGGCAGCAGGTTCCGCGAGGTCTGCTGCCAGACGAAGCCGACCACATTGCGCCGGTAGGCCAGCCGCTGCCGCCCGCTCATCGAGCCCAGGTCGTGCCCGGCCACCCGCACCGAGCCCGCGGTCGGCGTGTCCAGCCCGGCCAGGATGTTCATCAGCGTCGACTTGCCGCTGCCGGACGCGCCCACCATCGCGGTCAGCTCACCCCCGGCCACCGCCATGTCCAGCCCCTGCAGCGCCTGGACCTCGATGCCCTCCGCTGTGTAGATGCGGACCAGCCGGTCACAAGCAATCAGCGGGTCAGCGACGGTTCCGGCGGTCATGAGCAGCTCCTCTCCACGACTTGCTCAGCCTTCAATACGCAACGCCCCGGCCAGGCCGGTGCCGCGCCAGGTGCGCGCGGCCAGCGTGGCCGCGACCAAGGCGACCAGCAGCAGCCCGGCCACCGGGATGGCCAGGGCCGTCCAGTCGGCGCGGACCGGGACCGGAGTCCCGGCCCCGGTGAACACGGACAGGTTGAGGGCCTGCGCGGTCAGCACCGGCAGCACCAGCGCGCAGGCCGTCCCGGCCACCGCGGCGGCCAGCAGGGCCGGTGCCTTTTCCACCAGGACCAGCCGCCGGGCCTGCCCGGCGTCCACCCCCATGGTGGCCAGCCGGGCCAGCGTCTGGTGCCGGTCCGCCGCGCCCAGGGCCAGGTCGGCCAGCAGCGCGGCCAGGCCGAACGCGGCGGCCGCGGCGAGCACCACAGTGAACATGACGTACGCGCCGTGCTGCAGCGGCGCGCCGGCCAGGCTGGCCAGCACGTCCGAGCGCAGCGTGACGGCCGCGCCGGGGACCAGCCGCCGGGCCACCGTGCGCAGCGCCGGCCCGTCGATCCCGCCGCCGC
Source organism: Streptosporangiaceae bacterium (assembly GCA_036497945.1). Taxonomy (GTDB): domain Bacteria; phylum Actinomycetota; class Actinomycetes; order Streptosporangiales; family Streptosporangiaceae; genus RYN-230. The sequence continues at coordinate 86,391 of DASXIN010000041.1, forward strand.
CCAGCAGCAGCAGGTTGGCCGGGGCCGCGGCGGTGGCCGTGCTGCCCGGCGCGGCGCGCAGCGGCAGCATGACGAACGCGCCGCCGCCGGGCAGCGCGGGCGTGCCCGGGATCAGCCCGGCGACCCGCACGGTCAGCGGGCCGGGGGTGATCGTGCCCGGGATCGCGCTGAGCCGGCCCGGGCTGCCGCGCAGCGCGGCGGCCGCGGCGGGCGACGCGAGCACCGGCACCGGCTGGCCGGCGCCGGGCCGCGGCCCGGTCAGCACGGCCAGCTGGCTGCGCCGCAGCGGCGGCCACGGCGTGCCGGCCAGCAGCGCCGGATAGCTGGCCGGGTCGACCGCGACCACGGTGAGCTGGCCGTGCCCGGGCAGCGCCCAGCGGGTGACCTGGCTGGTGGTGGCGTGCTGGACGCCCGGCACGGCCGCCGCGGCCCGCTGCGCGGCCGGGCTGATCGCGGTGCTGGTCAGCTCGGCGTTGACCACCGCATCGGCCCCGGTGGCCCGCCACGAAGCGGCGGTCTCGCCCCGGCTGACCGCGTCCCGGAGCATGCCGGTGAACGCGGCCAGGGTGAGCGCCAGGACGACGGCGAACAGCGGCAGGATGGTGGCCGCCGGGGCGCGCGCCGCCTGCGCCAGGCCGAGGAAGCGGACCGGGCCGGCCCGCCGGGTGGACAGCCGGAGCAGGCCGCGCACGGCGAGCGGGGACAGCCGCATGGCCAGCAGCACGGCGGGCACGGCCACCAGGACTGGCGCCAGGCTGGTGTACAGGTCGAGCCCACCGCTGCCCGGTGTGGCACCGGCCGCACTACCCTGCGCGCGGAGCACGACCAGGCCACCCACCGCCGCCGCGCACCGCGCCACCTCGGCCACCCGGCGGCGGGCCCGGGGGCCGGTCCGGCCGGCCACCGGCCGGCCGGACCGGGCCGCGTGGCCCGGGTGCTCCGGCCGGACCACCCGGTGCTGCCAGGCCACCGCGAGCGGCGGCCCGATGATCCCGGTGACCACGGCCAGCCCGCCGAGCCACCAGCTGGCTGGGGCCGGCTGGCCCGGGGTGACCAGGATGCCCAGCGCCGCCCCGATCAGCGCGGCGGGCAGGCAGGCGGCCGCGGTGCCGCGCAGCGTCCGCGCGGACAGCTGGCGGACGGTGGCGCCACGCGCCCGCAGCACGGTGAACTCACCGGACCGGCGCTGGGCCAGCATCCAGGACGCCAGCAGGATGACCACCACCCCGGTCGCGGCCAGGCTGGCGAACAGCAGCGAGAGCACCGAGTTGACCTGGGCCGCGGTGCTGAGGAAACCGGCCAGGATGGGGCCCAGGGCGCTGGATACGACGATCGTGGTGGTGGCCGGGGCCAGCGCGCCGTGCAGTGCGGGCGCCGACGTGCTCACCGCGCCGAGCCGGGCCTGCAGCGGGTGCGCCTGGTCGGCCCGCACCCCGGTCAGGGTGAGCGGGAACGCCCACTGCAGGGTCATGCCCAGGGAGCCGAACAGGTTCTGCAGCTGGCCCAGCTCGCTGGGGCCGACGAAGGCGCCGGTCACCCAGTACGGCGGCTTGTTCTGCAGCTGCTCCTCGACCGGCCGGGCCGCGGTGGGGTCGGCGGCCCAGAACGCCGAGCGGGGCTGCCGCTCGCGGACGATCCCGGTCACCACCAGCTTGACCGGCACATTGCCGGTGCTGATCTTCAGGCGGCTGCCGACGTGCGCGTTCAGTTCCCGGGCGGTCTGCTGGCTGAGCGCGATGCCGAGCGGGCCCTTACTGGCCCGGGTCTGGCCGGGGTACTGCCCGGCGGTCAGCGACGCGTGCCGGGCCAGCGGGTCGCGGTAGATCAGCTCCAGCTTCTGCTCGACGGTCGAGTTGGGCCCGCGGGGCACCATGGTCAGCGGCTCGATGTGCGTGGTCAGGCTGGCCCAGTCGGTGGCCGGCCCGGACAGCGGCAGGCCGGCCCCGGCGAAGCTGCCGGCCAGCTGACTGGTCACCGAGCTGACCTGGGGCGGGTAGAGCAGCGGGGCGACCCCGTTGACCCCGGCCAGCGCCGAGGTGAAGCCGTCCCAGTCGGCACTGGCCAGCACCGCGGTGTCCACCGGCGGAACGGTCCTGACCTGGGCCTGCAGCGCCTGGGTCTGGATGTGCAGGCTCTGCCGCGGGCCGGCCACCGCGATGAACGTGCCGCCGAGCACCAGGACGGCCAGCGTGAGGTAGCTCGCGGCGGCCGAGCCAAAGGGGCGCGCCGCCGACTGGACTGACGAGCGAGGAACGAGCGAGGAGGGAAGGAGGCGGGTCAAAGCGCCCCGGAGGCTCAAAGGAGTAGGGCTCATGCCGACTCCGCGGTGCGCAGCGTGGCGGCGGGATCGGCGGTGCGGGCTGCGGTGGCCGCGGCCACCAGCACCGGGAGCAGCACGACCAGGGCGGCCAGCCCGAGCGCCTGAGCCCAGGCGAACGCGGTCAGCGCGGGCGGCACCGGCGCGGTGGCGGCGGGGGTCAGCGTGACCGCGGGCACCAGCAGGACGGTGAGCACGCCACCCAGCAGCAGCCCGGCCAGCGCGGCCGGCACGCTGAGCAGGAGCTCCTGGGTGCACAGCTGGCCGGCCTGGGACCGCTGGGTCACGCCGAGCGCGGCCAGCAGCGCGCTTTCCTGCCGCCGCTGGGCCACGTTGGCCGCGATGCTGACGAAGAAGCCGGCGATGGCCAGCAGCGCGGCGGCGATGGCCACGGCCAGCACGGCCTGCTGCGGCGCCGCGGACAGCGGGTTGCCGAGCAGTCTGGCTACCAGCTGGTCGCGGCTGGTCACCGACGACCCGGCGGGCAGCAGCGCGGCCAGCCCGGGTGGTGCCCCGCCGTCGGTGGCCAGCCACCAGCTGGTCACCGGGACCGGCGGCAGCCCCCGGCTGAGCAGCGCCTGCTGCACCGCGGGGAGGTCCACGATGAGCGCCGCGCCGGAGGCTACGGTGGGGAACGAGTGCACCGCGGCGACGATGTGCACCGCCAGGGTGAGGCCGCTGACGCTGTCGTCGACGGTGGCGCCCACCGCGGTGTTACTGGCGGCCAGGAAGGACTGGGTGGCGATGGCCGGGATGGCCGCCGCCGAGGGCGTCGCCGCGGTCAGCGTCAGCTGGCCGAAGACCGGCAGCGGCGGCTGGCCCGGGTTCGCGGGCAGCGCCTGCCCATAGCCCGGGGTGAAGGACAGCAACTGCTGGCGCCCGGTGCGCTGCCAGGCCAGCCGCTGCGGCAGGCCGGACGGCCCGGCTAGCTGGCCGGCCCGGGTTCGCAGCGCGGCCAGCTCGGGTGCGGCCACCCCGGCCGCCCAGCCGCTGAGCGCGCGGCCCGGGACGACGGCGGCCGCACTGGCCGGCCTGGCACCGGGCGCGGCGACCTGCAGCACGTGCAGCGTCGCGTCGGACGACCCGGCGTGGGCCAGCAGCTGATAGCTCGCGGTGATCCCGATCAGCCGCAGCGGGGCGATGGCCTGGCCCCGCCGCGGGCCGGTGCCGAGCTGGGCGGTGAGGAGGTGCGGGCGGCCGTCGGCGGCCAGCGTGCCCGCGCTCACCTGGTACACGTCGCCGTCGGCATCGGCCACGGACAGCGTCACCGCCGCCGGGGCCAGCCGCAGCGACGCGGGTCCCAGGCTGGCTTCCACCTGCACCGCGGCCGGATGGCCGGGCAGCACGACGCCGGGCTGATGGCCGGCTGGCTGGATGGCCCGGAACAGGGCGGGCGCGGGCAGTGCCGACTGGTCCCGGCGCAGCAGGACGACACCGGCCGCGTTGCCGGCGTTAAGTGCGATGGTCTCGCCGGTGCCGCCCTGGGTCAGCGTGGCTACCGGCGTGCCGCCGCGCACCCCGGGCGCGGCGGCCAGCCGGCCGGCCGCGCCCGCCGTCAGCGGGCTGGCCAGGTCGACCCGGGTGTCCGCGCCCGCGCTGGACGCGGCCTGGTCCGCGGCGGACTGGGCCCAGCTGCGGTGCTGGGACAGGGCCAGCGTCCCGGTGGCCACGGCCAGCACGATGAGCAGCGCGCCGGCTGCCTGGCTGAGCGGCCGCCGGCTGAGCTGCCAGCAGCTCAGCGCGGGGGACAGCCGCCGCCCCCGGGAGGCCAGCCGGTCCGCCGCCCGGGCGGCGGGCGGCAGCCCGCGCAGCGTCAGCGCGGTGCCGCCGGCCAGCGCCAGGGCAGGCGCCAGCACGAGCACCGGATCGACGCCGCCGGGACCGTTAGCCGAGGTGACCACGGCCGAGTAGTGCCGGAGCTGCCAGCCCGCGAGCACGGCCAGCGAGATCAGCGCCAGGTCCGCGCCGGCCCGGGCGATCCCGGAGACAGCCGCCTGCCGGCCGCGCCGCTGCCGGGCGATGCCCGGGGCCAGCGTGCGCAGCGCGGGCCAGAGCAGCACCAGGATGGATCCGGCCGCGGTGACCGCCAGGGCCAGCCAGGCGCCCGGCGGGAACGCGGGAAGCCGCAGCCCGGCCGCGTGCAGCGGCCCGGCCGAGGCGAGCAGGGCGGCCAGCCGGCTGCCGGCCAGGCCGCCGGCCGCGGTGGCGATCAGGCACAGGATGACCGCCTCGGCCGCGTTCAGCCGGGCCAGCTGGAGCCGGGCAGTGCCGCGCGAGACGAGCAGGGCCGACTCACCTTCTCGCTGGTCGGCCAGGTAGGCCGCGGCGGTAGCCAGCGCGGCCGCGGCGACCAGGGCGAGCTCGAGCGCGGCGATGACGAGCAGCGAGCGGGCCACGGCCAGGCTGGCCGCGGCCGCGTCGAGCACCGCGGGGAGGTTCGTGCTGACCTGGAGGCTGGGCAAGGTGCTGGAATTGGCCAGCGCCTGGCGCAGCGCCGCGGCCCGGGTCGCGGTGGCCGTCAGCTCGCCGACCGGGATCCGCCCGGTGTCCGGCTGGGCGACCCAGCTGGCCGAGTTGACGGCCAGCGGGCCGGCGAATGCGGCCGGGCTGACGGCCAGCGGCCCGAGCGTGGTGAACCCGCCGGAGCTGCTCGTCCCGCTGGCCGCAACCGTGTTCAGCGCCCAGTAAGCGGCTGCGGTCGTCGAGCCGGTCTCCGGCCGGAAGATCCCGGTGACCAGGAAGCGGGCCGGCCGGCCGGACACCTGGTCCCTGGTCTGCAGCTGGGCGCCGGGGGACAGGTGCGCGAGCAGCGCCGCGGCCTGCGGCAGCGCGGCCTGCACCGGCTGGCCCGGGCGCGGCGGGGAGGGCCAGCGCCCGGCCACCAGCACGGCGTGCGACCGGATAGCGGCGAACGCGGCCGCCTGGGTGAGCAGCACGTTGCCCTTGCCGGTCAGTCGGGCCAGGGCCGGCCCGGCCGCGGCCAGCCGGAGCGGATCCGACCACAGCGCCTGGTGCAGGGTGACCGGGATGCCGGCCAGCGCGGTCCGGATGGCGGTCCGCAGGCCAGCCTGGTCGCGGCGGGCCTGGCCGCCGGTCGCCGAGCCGCTGATGTCCAGTGCCGTGCCCGGCGCGGCGGCCAGCTGGCGGTGCGCGGCCTGGGGCAGTGCCGCCCCGGCGAACGAGGCCAGCGCGGCGGCCAGCGCGGCGGTGACGAAAACGGTCAGTGCGGCGGCGGCCAGCACCAGCCGGTACGCATTCATCCGGCGCAGCGTCATGGACCCCCGGAGCGAGCGCACGATGCCCACGATAGGCCGGGGTTCGCGGACCGGGCCCGCCCGGGCTTTTAGCACCATTTCCTGTTAGCAAGCTGTGACCTGGGCCCGGATGGGCGGTATCCGCCGGGGGTAGGCCCAGGCCCACAGCAGAGGTGGGGGACGCTCCATCGCGCGGTGCCCCGGCGGGGGCCAGCATGGGAAGGGCGCGGGCGGCACGCCCGGGATGCATTGGCCGGCGGTTGTTACGCAAACTTCATTAAATCGCCGCAGTGTGCGGCCGGGCGGGTTCTGGGCCGCTCGGTCAGGCGGCCGGCTGGCCCGGGAATTCCCTGCTGATCGGGGCGTGACCAGAGTTTCTGGCCCGGCCGGGGAAGCGGGCAGGTGGCCTGGCGGCACCCTGGCGGACTGCCCGGGTTGCCGGAAATGCCAGGACTGCGAGTGATGGGCACGATATGAAAGCTTTAGCAGCACGCTTGCGCGGCTTGGTCATCCGGTAACATCTGGTGGCGGTCGCTAGGCGGCCGCTCCGCGCACGCTGAGTCTCGCCGGGGGCGCCCGATCTCGGCCCCTGCAGTGCACAGCCCCGTGCGCTTCACAATTCCAGTGCGGTTCATCACTTGCAGTTTGGTCATTGATGCCGTGCTGCGCGACGGCGCGGTGCGGCGTAGTACCGGCGAGAAGGGCTGAGGGAGCAAACCAGCTGTGAGCGGAACGATTGCCAGGCCGGTCCCGGACGGGTCGTCCGGAAGGTCACCGAGCGGCGCGGCGGCGTCGCCAGGAAGCCGGGGCGGCTGGCGGGCGCCGGTCAACCTGGCCATCATCGTATGCACCCTGCTGGCCCTGGCGCTGCGGCTGCTGCTGCTCAGCCGCCCCGGCTACCTGCTCGGGGTCACCGAGTACGACGACGGCCCGTACTTCGGCAGCTCCGTCATGCTGGTGCACGGGCTGCTGCCGTACAAGGAGTTCATCCTGGTCCAGCCGCCCGGCATCACCCTGCTCATGGTGCCCGCGGCGCTGCTGTCCAAGATCACCGGCACAGCCGCCGCGATGGCCAGCGGCCGGGTGCTGACCACGCTGGCCAGCACGGCCGGGGTGCTGCTGGCCGGCCTGCTGGTCCGGCACCGCGGCCTGGTCACGGTGATCGTGACCTGCGGGATCATCGCCGTGTACCCGGACAGCGTGTCCACCGCCCGGACCATCCTGGTCGAGCCGTGGCTGGTGCTGTTCTGCCTGCTCGGCGCGCTGGCCCTGTTCGACCGGGACCAGCTGACCGGCAGCCGGAAGCGGCTGCTGGCGGGCGGCATGGCGTTCGGCTTCGCGGGCTGCATCGAGGTCTGGGCCATCTTCCCGGTCGTGGTGCTGGCCTGCATGTTCCTGCCGCGGATCCGGCGGCTGGCGGTCTTCGTGGGCGGGATGGCGGTCGGCTTCCTGGTGCCCTGCCTGCCGTTCGCCGCGCTAGCGCCCAAGCGGTTCTACCAGAGCCTGTACGTGGCCCAGGTGGCGCCGCGGGCCGGCTCGACCCGGATCCCGCTGGGGGCCCGGCTGAGCAACATGCTCGGCATCGTCAACCTGCACCTCACCGCGCACCCACTGGTGCTCATCGAGGTGCTCACCGGGCTGCTCATCGTGGCCGTCGCGCTGGTGATCGCCGCGGGCTGGCTGCTCAGCCACCGGCCGCCGCCCCAGCTGGACTGGTTCGCGCTGATCACCACGGCCGTGGTGGTGGTCATGTTCCTCTGGCCGGACCAGTTCCACTACCACTTCGCCGCGTTCCTGGCGCCGTTCTTCGCGCTGTCCATCGCGCTGCCGGTGGGCCGGCTGCTGGACGTCCTCGGCTCCGGCACCGCGTGGCTGCAGGAGCACCGGGCCGCGGAGCTGTGGAAGCCGGCCGCGGCGCTGGCCGGGCTGGCCGTTGTGCTGCTGGCCATGGCCCAGGTCAGCTTCGAGTCGCACATGCGGCTGCCGCTCGGGCCGGTCCCGGCGCAGGTCCAGCGGATCATCCCGAAGGGCGCCTGCGTGGCCACCGACCAGGCTTCCTACCTGCTGATGGCCAACCGGTTCAGCCCGGACCAGGCCAACTGCCCGCACATGCTGGACGGCCTGGGCAGCGACCTGGGCCTCTCCAACGGGCTCAAGCCGTCTACCGGCGCGGGCAACGTGCCCGAGGTGCAAGCGCTCTGGCGGGACGAGTTCCAGCGGTCCCAGTTCGTCTGGCTGTCCTACAACGCGTACCGCCGGGTGGCCTGGTTCCCCGAGCTGCGGACCTACTTCCATGACAACTTCGTGCTGGTGCTGAAGCACGGCTGGCACGACTCGCTGTACGCCCGCAAGGGCACGCACTAAGCCGCTGTCGGGTAGCCGGTGCTGCCGGGGTAGCCGGTGTAGTTCTCGGCCAGCGTGGTGGCCGCCGCCCGCGAGGTGGTGACGTAGCGGAGCTGGGCCAGTTGGAGTTCGGTCTCCATCGGGTCGCCGCCCGGTGCGGTGTGCAGCATGGTGGTCATCCACCAGGAGAAGTGGGTGCGCCGCCAGACCCGGTCCAGGCTGTTCGCCGAGTAGCCGTCGGCCAGCGCCGGGTCGCCGTGGTTCAGCAGCTGGTCCAGGGCGTCGGCCAGCACGGCCACGTCGGTCAGCGCCAGGTTGAGCCCCTTGGCGCCGGTGGGCGGCACGATGTGCGCGGCGTCGCCGGCCAGGAACAGGCGGCCGTAGCGCATCGGCGCGGCCACGAAGCTGCGCATCGGGGTGATGGCCTTGTCCAGGATGGGGCCTTCCTTCAGCTCCCAGCCGGGCAGCGCGAACCGGGTGTGCAGCTCGGCCCAGATCCGCTCGTCCGGCCAGGCGGCGATGTCCTCATCCACCGGGACCTGGAGATAGAGCCGGCTGACCAGCGGGCTGCGCAGGCTGTGCAACGCGAAACCGCGTGGGTGATGGGCGTAGATGAGCTCGTCGGTGGACGGCGGGACCTCGGCCAGCACACCCAGCCAGGCGTACGGGTAGTCGCGCTGCCAGGTGGTCAGCCGGCCGGCCGGGATGGCGGGCCGGCTGATGCCGTGGAACCCGTCGCAGCCGGCGATCACGTCGCAGCGCAGCACGCGGCGGGTGCCGTCCGCGCTGGTGTAGCGGAGCACCGGGCGGCCGGAGTCCAGGTCGGCCACTGCGGTGCCGGACACCTCGAACTCGAGCTGGGCGCCGGCCGCCAGCCGGGCCGCGATCAGGTCCTTGACGATCTCGGTCTGCGCGTACACCGTGACGGTGCGGCCGGTCAGCTCGCGGAAGTCGATGTGCCGCCGCTGCCCGGCGAACTGGAGGTAGATGCCCTCGTGCTCGAGGCCCTCCCGGTCCAGCCGGCCGGCCAGGCCGGCCTGGCGGAGCAGGGCCACACTGCCGTCCTCGAGCAGGCCGGCCCGCTGCCGCGCCTCGCAGTAGCCGCGGCTGCGGTTCTCCACCAGCACGCTGTCGATGCCGCGCAGTGCGAGCAGATGGGACAGCAGCAGCCCGGCCGGGCCGGCCCCGATGATGCCTACCTGAGTGCGGGCGGAGCTGGGCGTGCTCATCAGAACGGGTATGGGGCGATCTCGCTGCGCATGGTGACCCAGCGGGTCTCGGTGAACGCGTCCAGGTTGGCCGTGCCGCCGAAGCGGGCCCCGGTGCCGGAGGCGCCGATGCCACCGAACGGGGTGTTCGGCGCGTCGTCCACCGTCTGGTCGTTAATGTGCACGATGCCGGTCGGGATCTGGCGGGCCAGTTCCAGGCCACGCAGCGGGTCCCGGGTCAGGATGCCCAGGGACAGGCCGTACTCGGTATCGGCGGCCAGCTTGGCCGCCTCCTCGGCGGTGGAGAACCGGAGCACCGGGGCGACCGGGCCGAACACCTCGCTGGCGTAGGCGGGCATGGCCGGCGCGACGTCGGACAGCACGGTCGGCTGGTAGAACAGCCCCTGGTACGTGCCGCCCGCGGCCAGCCGGGCGCCGGCGTCCACGCTGCCGGTGACCAGGGCGTGCACCTTGTCCCGCTGCCGCTCATCGATGACCGGGCCGAGTGCCACCTGGCCGGAGGCTGGGTCGCCGACCGGCAGGTGGCTGGCCTTCTCGGCCAGCGCGGCCACGTACTCGTCGTAGACCGCCTCGTGCACCAGGTGCCGGCCGGTGGTCATGCAGATCTGGCCCTGGTGCAGGAACGAGCCCCACGCCCCGGCCGACGCCGCGCCCGGCACGTCCGCGTCGTCCAGCACGATCAGCGCCGAGTTGCCGCCCAGTTCCAGGTGCACCCGCTTGAGGTGCTGGCCGGCCAGTGCGCCGACGTGCCGGCCGACCGCGGTGGACCCGGTGAACGAGATGATCCGCACCACCGGGTCGGTGATCAGCGCCTCGCCCGCGTCGGCGCTGCCGGGCAGCACGTGCAGCAGCCCCTCGGGCAGGCCGGCCTCCTCGAACACCCGGGCCAGCACCACCCCACCGCACACCGCGGTGCGCGGGTCCGGCTTCAGCACCACCGCGTTGCCCAGCGCCAGCGCGGGCGCCACCGAGCGGATGGCCAGGATCTGCGGGAAATTGAACGGCGCGATCACCCCGACCACCCCGGCCGGCACCCGCTCGGCCCAGCTCAGGTGGGGCGCCTCGGTGGGCAGCAACTCGCCGTAGGGCCGGGATGGCAGGGTGGCCGCCTCGTAGATCTCCTCGGTGGCCACGTGCGTCTCGAACTGCGCGGCCGGGCCGATCTTCCCGCCCTCGCGGATGCTCCACTGCTCGATCTCGGGCGCGTTCGCCCGCCAGATGTCGCCGGCCCGGCGCAGAATGGCCGACCGCTCGGTGTGCGGCAGCGCGGCCCAGGCGGGCTGGGCCGCCGCGGCGCCCGCGGCGGCCGAGGTGATGTCCGCGGCCGAGCCGATGCCGGTCCGGCCCAGTTCCTGGCCGGTGGCCGGCTCAGTGACCGCCGCCGTACCGCCGGCCGCGGCCGTCCAGCCGCCGCTGTATATCTTGCCGCGCCACGTCGCCTCATCGAGAAATGCCACGGAATGCTCCTTGATCGCCGCGCGCGCGGCCCACGAAACCCTGTTCGCTTAACGAACACCAGTTCTGAACTCGAACATTGCGAATCTAGGGGACCGGGCTGCGCAGTGTCAACGAGGGCGGGGCGGCTGTACCAGCCGCCCCGCCCGTGCTACCCCTAGGACCATGCCGCAGACCGAGCAAGACACTGGGCCGTATACCGGGGAACAGGCCATGGACGCCGGGATCGGCGCGCTCGGCCTGGTCGATCACCACGTCCATCCGGCGCTGGCCACCGAGCTGGACGCGGCCGAGTTCGAGGAGCTGATCACCGAGTCGGACCGGCCGGTGCCGGCCGGGATGACCCAGTTCGATTCCCAGCTCGGCATGGCCATCCGGCGCTGGTGCGCGCCGCTGCTCGGCCTGGAGCCGCTCGCCGCGCCCGCCGCCTACCTGGCCCAGCGGTTCGCGCTGGGCGGCGACGAGGTGACCCGGCGGCTGCTCCAGGCCAGCGGGATCAGCCACTTCCTGGTGGACACCGGTTACCTGCGGGCCGGCATGCTCGACCTGGACGGGCTGGCCGCCGCGTCCGGCGCCGAGGTGGATGAGATCGTCCGGCTGGAGGTGGTGGCCGAGCAGGCGGTGCTGGCCGGGGACGGCACCGCGGCCGGGTTCGCCGGCCGGTTCGCTGAGGCGCTGGCCGAGCAGGTGCCCGGCGCGGTCGGGCTGAAGAGCATCGTCGGCTATCGGTACGGTCTCGACTTCGACCCGGTGCCGCCCACCCGGGTCGAGGTGACCGCGGCAGCCGGCCGCTGGCTGCACCAGATCGAAATCACTGGCCAGACCCGGGTGGCCGACCCGGTGCTGCTCCGCCACCTGCTGTGGGCCGGGCTGTCGCACGAGCTGCCGCTGCAACTGCATACCGGATTCGGCGATCCGGACGCGGACCTGCGCCGCTGTGATCCGCTGCTGCTGCGCAGCTTCATCGAGCGGGCCGAGCCGAGCGGCGTGCCGATCATGCTGCTGCACTGCTATCCGTTCCACCGCGGCGCCGGCTACCTGGCCAGCGCGTACCCGCACGTGTATCTGGATGTCGGGCTGGCCGTCAACTACCTGGGCGCGCGGGCGGCCGCGGTGGTGGCTGAGTCGCTGGAACTGGCGCCGTTCGGCAAGGTGCTGTTCTCCTCCGATGCCTGGGGGCCGGCCGAGCTGCACTACCTGGGCGCGCTACTGTGGCGCCGGGCCACCGCCCGGGTGCTCGGCGGCTGGGTGGCCGACGGGGAGTGGAGCGAGGCCGAGGCGCTCCGGATCGCGGCCATGATCGGCGGCAGCAACGCCCGCCGCGTCTATGGGCTCGACTGAGCATGACCAACCGAACCGAAGGGAGACAGCATGCCTGCCAAGGGAAGCGCCGAGTGGAAGGGTGACCTGCCCTCTGGGACCGGGACGTTCACCGCCGGGGACACCATCAGCGGCGGGTACACGTACAAGTCCCGGTTCGAGGACGGCCCCGGGTCCAGTCCCGAGCAGCTCATCGCCGCGGCCCACGCGGCGTGCTTCTCGATGGCCTTGTCGAACGCGCTCGCCCAGGCGGGAACGCCGCCGGAGTCGGTGCGGACGGACGCCACGGTGACCCTCCGGCCGGTTGACGGCGCGCCGACCATCACGAAGATCGCCTTGGTCAGCACCGGCCGGGTACCCGGCCTCGATGCGGCTACCTTCGCCAAGTTCGCCGACGACGCCAAGAAGAACTGCCCGGTGAGCCGGGCGCTAGCGGCCGTCCCGGAGATCACCCTGGAGGCAACGCTGGCCTGACCGCAGATCGCGACCGGCCGCGCCGAAGGGGGCGCGCCGCCGACTGGACTGAGGAGCGCGGAGCGAGGAACGAGCGACAAGCGACGAGGGAAGGAGGCGGGTCAAGCGCCCCGCAGGCGCAAAGCTAGCAGAGCCGGAGATTCCCTCCGTTTTTTTCCGATTTCGGGATGTTTTTGGCTGGGATCCAGGTTGCCCCAAGGTAGGCCGGCCGGCTGAATGGGGAACGCCTGTGACATCCGTGATAGCTGTGGTCGCTGCGCTGACCGCGGCATTCTGCTTCGCCGAGGCCTCTTTGGTGCAGCAGACGGTGGCCCGGGCGTCCGGCGCGGACGAGGTGCTGCGCTTCCGCCTGCTGCTCGACCTGGCCCGCAGGCCGCGCTGGCTGGCCGGGATCGGGCTGGACGCGCTGTCCTTCTTCATCCTGGCCCTGGCGCTGGCGTTCGGCCCGCTGACCCTGGTCCAGCCGCTGGCCTCACTGGACGTGCTGTTCGTACTGCCGCTGATCGCCCGCCGGCAGCATCGCCGGCTCACCCTGGGTGATGGGATCGGCGCTGTCCTGGTGGCGGCCGGGATCGTCACCTTCCTGGCCATCGCCACCCCGACGGGCGGCACCGCGGTACCCGGCCTGACCGCATGGACCCCGGTGTTCCTGGGCGCGGCCCTGCTCAGCGGGGTGGCCGCGATGGCCGGGCTGCGGGTCGAAGGCAAGGCCCGGGTGATCTGGCTGGCCGTGGCGGCGGGCGCCGTGTACGGCGTGCTCGACTCGCTGGCCAAGGCCACCGTGGACGTGGTGGCCGCCCGCGGGCTGGGGGTCATGACCACCTGGGAGCCGTGGGCGCTGCTGGCCGCCGGGATCACCGGGGCGCTGCTCGGGCAGAGCGCGTTCAGCTCCGGGGCGCTGTCGCTCAGCCTGCCCGTGATCGGCACGCTGGCCCCGATCACCGCGGTGGTCATCGGGGCCACCGTGTTCGGCGAGCAGCTGGCCAGCGCGGCCTGGCAGCTCGGCGTGCAGCTCGGTGGCGGCGCGCTGGCCGTGGCCGGCATCTTCCTGCTCAGCCGGTCCTCGATCGTGGCCGCGGAGACCGCGGCGCCCCGCGAGCGGGTGCCGGCCCGGGTGGGCGCGATGGCGCTAAACGGGTCCGACTGCGCAAGCTGATCGGAAGCGGCGTAACAATTGATCCATGAGCAAGCAGCCCGCAACACCCCCGCCTGGCGATAAGCCGTCCCCCACGGCGCCCCCACCGCCGCCAGGCTGGCGGCACTGGCTGTGGCCGCTCGCCCTGGTGGCCGCGGTCCTGCTGTTCCTGGCGCTGCCCCGGGTCGGTTCGCCGCCGGTCAACCTGACCTACTCGGCGTTCCTGAGCGACGTCACCGCGCACAAGGTGAAGACGTTCACGCTGGACAACAGCACCGGCTCCACCGCGCCCGCCACCGGTACGCTGGAGAACGGACACGACTACACCACGGTGGTCCCGCTCCCGTTCGCCGGCACTCCGCTGGAAACCACGCTGCAGACCAACAACGTGCAGATCGAGGCGGCGGCGCCGAGCAGCGGGCTGGGTAGCGAGGTCCTCTATTTCATCATCCTGCTGCTCCCGTTCGTGGTGGTGTTCTGGCTGTTCCGCCGGCTGTCCCGGGGCGCTGCGGGGGCTGGTGGCCCGCTGGGCGGGCTCATGGGCGTCGGCCGGGCCCGGGCCAAGGTATTCGACGCCGAACGGCCGGACACCAAGTTCTCCGACGTGGCGGGCTACGCCTCAGCCAAGGCCGAGATCTCCGAGGTGGTCGACTTCTTGAAGAACCCCGGCCGCTATCAGCGGCTGGGTGCGGTGGCCCCGCGCGGCGTGCTCATGGTCGGCCCGCCGGGCACCGGCAAGACGCTGCTGGCCCGGGCGGTGGCCGGCGAGGCCGCCGTGCCGTTCATCTCCGTCACCGGGTCGAGCTTCGTGGAGCTGTTTGTCGGCGTGGGTGCGGCCCGGGTGCGAGACCTGTTCAACGAGGCCCGGAAGCGCGCCCCGGCCATCATCTTCGTGGACGAGATCGACGCGATCGGCCAGCGCCGCGCGGGCGCCGGGGCGGTGGTGTCCAACGACGAGCGGGAGCAGACACTCAACCAGCTGCTGTCCGAGATGGACGGCTTCGACGTGATGCAGGGCATCGTCGTGCTGGCCGCGACCAACCGCCCCGAGGTGCTGGACCCGGCGCTGCTCCGGCCCGGCCGGTTCGACCGGCAGATCACCATCCCGCTGCCCAACCTGCAGGAACGCGCGGCCATCCTGGCCGTGCACGCCCGGGGCAAGAACCTGGCGCCCGACGTTGACCTGGACGCAGCGGCCCGTGGCACGCCCGGCTTCTCCGGGGCCGACCTGGCCAACCTGATCAACGAGGCGGCCATCCACGCGGTCCGGGCCGGGCACGAGCAGATCACCATGGGCGACTTCAACGACGCCCGGGACCGCATCCTGCTCGGCGCCCGGGCCGACTCCAACCTGCTGCTGCCCGAGGAGAAACGGGCCGTGGCGGTGCACGAGTCCGGGCACGCGCTGGTCGCGGCGCTGTCCGAGCACGCCGACCCGGTGGCCAAAGTGACCATCCTGCCGTCCGGGCAGGCGCTCGGGGTAACCGAGCAGTTGCCGCTGGTCGAGCGGCACCTGTACGGCGAGGACTACCTCAACGAGTCGCTGGCCGTCCGGCTCGGCGGCCGGGCAGCCGAACTGGTCGAGCAGGGCCAGGGTTCCACCGGCGCGGCCAATGATCTGGCCTCGGCCACCGAACTGGCCGTCAAGATGGTCCGCGAGTTCGGGCTGTCCAGCAAGCTGGGCCCGGTCGGGTACCCGGAAGGCGGCTCGGCGTACCTGGGCGGCGGGGGCGGGCCCGCCCTGTCCAGCCGGCCGTTCGCCGAGTCCACCCAGGCCGAGATCGACCGCGAGGTGTCCCGGCTGCTCCGCGAGGCCGAGGAGCGCGCGATCTCGCTGATCCGGGCGCACCACGACGAGCTGTGCAAGCTGGCCGACCTGCTGGTCGAGAAGGAAACGGTGGACGGCGACGAGGTGTACCGGATCCTGGGCAAGCCGGTGCCGAAAGGCCAGCAAGCCCTGCCGATCGCCCCGGCCCGGGTCGGCGCGCCGGCCACTGGGCCGGTCCACCCGGCTAGCCCGGACTCGGTGAGCCCGAACACAGCCAGCCCACCGCCGGACCCGCCGAAGTCGTCCTGAGCTGCTGGCGTGGCCCGGCTGGACCCGCTAGGCTCGCGGCATGCGCTCCAGCACCGTTACCAGCCAGTGGTGGCGCCGCCGTTAGGCGGTTGCTGGTTCGCGCAGTCAGGCCATCCAGAAGCGACCGTCCGGCTACGGCGGTCGCTTCTGCGCGTCCGCCCCAGGCCGGCAGAAGGCAGGCACCAGGTGGACCCGCAGGTGATCCAGCGGACGGAATTCGTCACGGCCGGTGGCGTGCGGGTGACCCGCAGCGCCGAGCCGTTCAGCCCGGCTGTGCTCGGCGGCATCACCCGGCAGGTTGACGAGCGGCGCGGCGGCGTGCTCAGCTCCGGGATGGAATACCCGGGCCGGTACAGCCGCTGGCACCTGGCCTACGTCGATCCCTGCGCGGAGATCGTCGCCCGGGGACGGCGGATCACCGTCCGGGCACTGAACGAGCGGGGCGCGGTGCTGCTGCCGGTGCTCGGCCAGGCCCTGCTGCGCGCCGGTGAGCCGGTGGGTGGTGCCGGGGCGCCCCCCCGGGCTAACACTGTCGAGGTGATCATCCCCGAGCCGGCTGGCCTGGTCGCCGAGGAGGACCGCAGCCGCCGGCCGACCGTATTCTCCGCGCTGCGCGAGGTCATCGCCGCGTTCGCCGGGGACGATCCGCATCTCGGCCTGTACGGCGCGTTCGGCTACGACCTGGCCTTCCAGTTCGAGCCGGTCCGGCTCCGCGCGGAACGCCCAGCGGACCAGCGTGACCTGGTCCTGCACCTGCCCGACGAGCTCTACGTGCTGGACCGCAAGCGCGAGTTCGCCGCCGTGTACCGGTATGAGTTCGAGGTGGACGGCACCAGCACCGCAGGGTTGCCCCGGGCCACGCCCCGCGCGCCGGCCCGGGGCGAGCGGGCGGGCGAGGGCGTTGGGCAGGAAGAGCCCTTGGGCCGGCCTGAGCCGGGCCGCTACGCGCGCATCGTGCAGCAGGCCAAGGAGCGGTTCGCCCGGGGGGACCTGTTCGAGGTGGTGCCGAGCCACGTGTTCCGCGGGCGGTGCGATTCCCCGGCCGCGTTCTATGAACTGCTAGGCCGGAGAAACCCGGCGCCTTATGAGTTTTTCTTCAACCTGGGGGAAGGGGAGTGCCTGGTCGGCGCCTCGCCGGAGATGTACGTGCGGGTCAGCGGGGACCGGGTGGAAACCTGCCCGATCTCCGGCACAATCCGGCGCGGCGCCGACCCCCTGGCTGACGCGGAGAACATCCGGGAACTGCTCAACTCGGCCAAGGACGAGTCCGAGCTGACCATGTGCACCGACGTGGACCGGAACGACAAGTCCCGGGTCTGCGTGCCGGGCAGCGTTCGGGTGATCGGGCGGCGGCAGATCGAGATGTACAGCCGGCTGATCCACACCGTGGACCACATCGAGGGGCGGCTGCGGCCCGGGCTGGACGCGCTGGACGCGTTCCTGTCCCACATGTGGGCGGTCACCGTGACCGGCGCGCCGAAGACCTGGGCCATGCAGTTCATCGAGGACCACGAGGGCGGGCCGCGGCGCTGGTACGGCGGGGCGGTCGGGGTGATCGGCTTCGACGGCAGCATGAACACCGGGCTGACCCTGCGCACCGCGCACATCACCGGCGGGGTGGCCGCGGTCCGCGCGGGCGCCACCCTGCTGTTCGAGTCCGACCCGATGGCCGAGGAGCGGGAGACCGAACTGAAGGCGCGGGCGCTGCTGGAGACGCTGGCCGAGGCGCAGCGGCCTAGCGAGCCGGCCCAGGCCGCGGCGGACGGCGGGGACGCGACGGGGGACCGGCCAGGCGAAGGGCTGCGGGTGCTGCTGGTGGACCACCAGGACTCGTTCGTGCACACGCTGGCCGGGTACTTCCGCGAGCACGGGGCCGAGGTGCTGACGTTGCGTGCCGGGCTGCCCGCCGCGGCCATCGACGAGTACGCGCCGGACCTGGTGGTGCTGTCGCCCGGACCGGGCCGGCCGTCCGACTTCGACTGCGCCGCGCTGCTCGGCCTGCTGGATGCGCGCGGGCTGGCCGTGTTCGGCGTGTGCCTCGGGCTGCAGGCCATGGTCGAGCAGGCCGGCGGGGAACTGGGCCTGCTGGCCGAGCCCGCGCACGGCAAGCCCGGGCAGGTGCGGCAGGTGGGCGCCGATGGCAGCGGGCTGCTGGCCGGGCTCCCGGCCGAGTTCACCGCGGCCCGGTACCACTCGCTGCACGCGGTCCCGGAGCAGGTCAAGGGCGGCTACCAGGTGACCGCGGTGACCCCGGACGGGGTGGTGATGGCCATCGAAGACGACGCTGCCGGGCGGTGGGCGGTCCAGTTCCACCCGGAGTCGATCCTGACCGCGCCCGGCCGGGCCGGGCATCAGGTCATCGGCAACGTGCTGCGGTTGTGCCGGGCCCGGCTGGCCGCGCCAGCCGGTGCCGATGTCGGTGCCCCCCGGTAGGGTGCGGGGGCATGAGACCTGTTCAGCCCGAGGTGTTCCTGGTCGCCCGGCCCGCCATCGACTACCAGCAGATGGCGGCCTACCTGCGGGAGGTGGGTGGCGAGAACTGGCTGGAGCGGCTGGACCGCGGCGACCTGGATGACGCGCAGAACCTGGCCGAATTCGCCGGGAAGATGTGCTACGACCCGGCGACAGAGATTCTGACGAGCAGCGGCTGGAGGCGCCACGAGGATCTTGACCCCGGCCGGGATCAGGTACTTACGTGGAACCGGACGGCCGAGCGAGCGGAGTTCCAGCCGTTTACCGTACTTCGATATGAGTACGACGGGCCGATGCTGCGGATCGTGCAGCGCGGGCTCGACCTGTTTGTCACGCCTGACCACCGGCTGTGGGCACAGAAGATGATGGAAGGCGGCGGCTGGGGTCCCTGGCACTTCGCTACCGCGGAAACCGTCGGGACTCGCGGGAAGTGGCGCTTCCGGCGGAACTCGACGCTGATTACCGGTGACCGGGTTGATGCGGAGTGCGTGATCCCAGCGCGGACTTACCGCAGCGGAGCCGGTGGCGCGGTTGTGCGGAAGACTCGTGAGTTGTGTCTGCCTGTGCTGGCTTACGCGCGGTTCCTGGGGTACGTCATCGCGGAAGGCTATGCCTGCTTCCCGCAGAACTCCAATCCGTACGTAGCGATTACGCAGACCGAGGGCCCAGTACTGGACGACATCCGTACTACGATCGCGAGCCTCGGGCTGACCTACAGAGAGTATCCCGACCCCCGCAAGCCGCATATTGTTTCGGTGCGCGTAAATGGTGGGAGTGAATTTGCCCGGCGCATAAGGGAGGATACGGGGAGCGGCGCTCTGAACAAGCGCATCCCGCGGTGGCTCATGGAGCACAAAGACCCCAAGGTGCTGGAAACTCTCTGGGAGGCTCTGTGGGCCGGTGATGGCAGCATGGCTGGGGGATCGCGGACCTACGCAACCGCATCGGAGGGGCTGGCCTCGGACGTCCAAGAGCTTCTGCTGAGGCTTGGCCGAGCTTCCTCAGTCACCAGTCATTACCGCGGAGATCGCGAGCATTACCGAGTACGCCTCCTCCAGGGCGGCACAATTGGGAGCGGCCCGGCCGCGAGGTCCTGGGAACCCTATCGTGGCCCGGTATGGTGCGTCTCGACGGCCAACGGGATCGTCTACGTGCGGCGCAATGGTAATGGCGTATGGTGCGGCAATTGCTACCGGGCCTGGGAGCCCGGGCTGAACCCCAACGTGAGCAAGGTGCGCAACGACCACGAGGCGTACCTGACCAACATCCTCAAGTCGGCGCACGGCTCGGTGCTGGAGCACGCCAGCTTCTCGTTCGTGCTGCACAACATTTCTCGTGTGGCGACCCATGAGCTGGTCCGGCATCGGCCGGGGACGGCGGTGTCGCAGGAGTCGCTGCGCTTCGTCCGGCTGGACGACATCCCGTTCTGGTTCCCGGACTGGGCCCGGGAGGACCCGGAGCTGATGAAGCGGGCCACCGCGCTGCTGGACCAGATGGAGGAGTTCCAGCGCTGGATGGCCGGCCACTTCGGGCTGGACGACACCGGTGTGCCATTCCACGAGAAGAAGCACAAGACGTCGTTCATGCGGCGGCTGGCCCCGGACGGGGTGGCCACCGGCATCGTCTGGACGGCCAACATCCGGACGCTGCGGCACACCATCGAGGCGCGCACCGATCCCGGCGCGGAGGAGGAGATCCGCCTGGTGTTCGGCAAGATCGCCGAGCTGATGCGGGCCGAGGCGCCGCTGCTGTTCGCTGACTACGAGGTCCGGGACGGAGCGTGGATACCTCAGTGGCGGAAGGTCTGACCAGGACGACTGCCCGCCGCGGGCCGGCCCTACGATGATGCGATGACCTCAGCCGGATACCTCCGCTTTCCGCATGTTCACGGTGAACTCCTGACGTTCATCGCCGAGGACGACGTGTGGCTGGCCCCGGTCAGCGGCGGGCGGGCCTGGCGGCTGTCCGCGGACCAGGCCGAGGCCAGCCACCCCAGGTTCGCCCGGGACGGAGCCTCGGTCGCCTGGGTCAGCTGGCGGGACGGGCCGGCCGAGGTCTACCTGGCCGGGACGGACGGGGCGGCGCCCGGCCGCCGGCTGACCTACTGGGGCGAGCCGACGGCCACGGTGTCCGGCTGGACCCCCGACGGCGAGATCATCGCGCTGACCGCGAGCGGCCAGCCGTTCGAGCGGCAATTCTGGGCGCACGCGCTGCCGCCGGACGGCGGCCCGGCCCGGCGGCTGCCGTTCGGCCCGGTCGCCGAGGTGGCCATCGAGGACACCGCCCAGGCACTGCTCAACGGTTGCTGGGGGCGGGACCCGGCGTACTGGAAGCGGTACCGGGGCGGCACCGCGGGACGGCTCTGGACGGCCGCCACGGGCGGCCCGTTCCAGCGCATCCTGGCCAGCCTGAACGGGCAGTTCGCCGGCCCGATGCTGGTCGGCGGCCGGCTGGCCTTCCTGTCCGACCACGAGGGCACCGGGAACGTGTACTCGTGCCAGCTGGACGGCTCGGACCTGCGGCGGCACACCGACCACGACGGCTTTTACGCCCGGCAGGCGGCGACCGACGGGCACCGCGTGGTCTACCAGTGCCGCGGTGAGCTGTGGCTGCTGGATGACCTCAGCCCGGACAGCCAGCCGCGGCCGGTGCCGGTCACCCTGGGCTCGGCGGGCACCGCCCTGGTGCCCCGGCTGATCTCGGCCGAAGACCACCTGGGCGGGCTGGCCTGCGACTACGCCGGGCAGGCCAGCGCGGTGGTGGTCCGCGGCACGGTGCACTGGCTGACCCACCGGGACGGTCCGGCCCGCGCGCTGGCGGTGTCCCCAGATGCCCGGGCCCGGCTGCCCCAGGTGCTCGGCCAGACCGGCCAGGTGGCCTGGATCAGCGACGCGGGCGGCACCGACAGTGTGCAGATCGCCCCGGCCGCGGGCCCGGAGCTGACCCTGGGCAGCCCGGCGCCGGGACCGCGCCGCCTGGCCGAGGGCCAGCTCGGGCTGGTCAGCGAGCTGGCCGCGGCGCCCGACGGGTCCACCCTGGCCGTCGCGGCCCGGGACGGGCGGCTGCTGCTGGTGGACGTGGCCAGCGGCGCGGTCAGCCAGCTGGCGGCATCCGACGATGGGGCGGTGTCCGGGCTGGTCTACACGCCCGACTCGGCCTGGCTGGCTTGGTCCCACCCGGGCCCGCAGCCGCTGAGCCGGATCAAGCTGGCCCGGCTGGCCGACGGCCAGGTGGTGGACGCGACCGAGGGCCGGTTCATCGATTCCGAGCCCGCCTTCACCGGGGACGGGAAGTACCTGGCCTTCCTGTCCGCGCGGATCTTCGACCCGGTGTATGACGCGCACTTCTTCGACCTGTCCTTCCCGTACGGGTCCCGGCCGTACCTGGTGCCGCTGGCCGCCGACACACCGTCGCCGTTCGCGCCGCTCACCGCGGGCCGGCCGCCGGGGGACGGGTCGGACAAGCCGGACGGCAAGGAAGAAGGCGGTTCCGGTGACGGCGGTGCGGCTGATGGCGGTCCGGGGGAGGCGGACGGCGGGACGGCGGACACCCCGCCGCCGGTCGTGGTGGACGTGGCTGGGCTGGCCGGGCGGGTGCTCAGCGTGCCGGTGGCCGAGTCGCGCTACTCCTCGCTGCGCGCGGTCGCCGGCGGCCTGGCCTGGCTCAAGGAGCCGGTCATCGGGGTGCTGGGCGAAGGGGCCGCGGTGCCCGACACCAAGCGGCCGCGCTCTGCGCTGGAACGCTTCGACCTGGGCCGCCGGAAGACCACGGAGCTGGTCTCCGGGCTGGACTGGTTCGAGGTCAGCGGCGACGGCGAGTGGCTGGTGGTCCGCGACAGCGGCGAGCTGCGGGTGGTGCCTTCACAGCGCAAGGCCGATCCGGACGGGGGCGACAGCGTGCAGGTCGACCTGTCCCGGGCCCGGTTCATGGCCGATCCGGTCGCCCTCTGGGCGCACGCGTTCACCGAAGTTGGCCGGTTCATGCAGCACGACTTCTGGGTCCCGGACATGGCCGGGGTGGACTGGGCCGCCGTCCTGGACTCCTACCAGCCGGTGCTGGAACGGATCGGCACCCCCTCGGAGTTCGCCGACCTGCTCTGGGAGGTCGTCGGCGAACTGGGCACCTCGCACGCCTACATCCGGCCCCGGGGCACCCCGGGCAGCGGCGGCAAGGGCCAGGTGGGCCTGCTCGGCGCGGACCTGTCCCCGGCGCCGGACGGCCGCTGGCGGATCGACCGGGTACTGCCCGGCGAGTCCTCCGACCCGCGGGCGCGCGCCCCGCTGGCCGCGCCGGGCGTCGCGGTTCAGCCCGGCGACGTGCTGGTGGCCGTGGACGGCCGGCCGGTGGACCCGGTCGTGGGCCCCGGGCCGCTGCTGATCGGCACCGCGGGCCGGCCGGTGGAGCTCACGGTGGCGCGCGACGGCGAGGCGCCCCGGCGGTTCGCCGTGACCCCGCTCAGCAGCGACCGCCGGCTTCGCTACCAGGACTGGGTGGCCGAGAAGCGGCACCAGGTCCGAGAGCTGACCGGCGGCCGCGCCGGGTACCTGCACATCCCGGACATGATGGGGGAGGGGTGGGCCCACTTCCACCGGGACCTGCGGGTGGAGATGGCACAGGACACGCTCATCGTCGATGTCCGGTCCAACCGCGGCGGCCACGTGTCCGAGCTGGTGATCGAGAAGCTGGCCCGCCGCATCGTGGGCTGGGACATCCCGCGCTGGATGACCGCGTCCTCCTACCCACGGGACGCGCCGCGCGGGCCGGTGGTGGCGCTGGCCGACGAGAACGCCGGGTCGGACGGCGACATCGTGACCGCCGCCATCCGCATCCTCGGCCTCGGGCCGGTGGTGGGCGCCCGCACCTGGGGCGGGGTCGTCGGGATCAACGCGCCGTTCGTCCTGGTAGACGGCACCGCGATGACGGTGCCGCGGTACGCCATCTGGCTGGAGGGCTTCGGCTGGGGTGTCGAGAACCACGGCGTGGATCCCGACGTCGAGGTGCTCATCTCCCCCGAGGACTGGGCCGAGGGCCGGGACGTGCAACTGGAGACCGCCGTGCGGCTGGCCCTGGAGGCCCTCGAATCCCGCCCGGCCGCCACCCCGCCGGACGTCTCCACCCGTCCCTCCAAGCAGCGCCCGCCGCTGCCGCCCCGGCCGCGCGGCTAGCCAGCGGGGTAGCCATCAGGGCACACGCGTCGCATCATGGATGGTGACAGCGCAGGGCGCCGGCTTCCGCCATCACCTCGGCGCTGACGTGGCGAAAGAAGCTGAGCCTCATGCCCGCTGACGCGCAGTTCCAGCTGAAAACCGAGTACCCCGCGAACCTGGACCGCTGCCGGCGGTGCGGCACCCCGCGCATGCTGCACGGGACGGACGGAAGCTGCCGGCCCTCGTTCTCATCCCTGGGCGGCAAGGTGCTGGCCCGGCTGGTGACGCTCTCCGTCCTGGTCGCCGTGCTCGGCACGGCGGCCTGGCTGCTGGCCACCGCGCCCGCGATCAACCTGGCCTCGGTGCTCGCCTTCGCCTGCCTGGTCGCCCTGGTCCTCGGCGGGGCCGCCCTGGCCCTGGCCAGCACCGCCGGGGCCCTCCGCGCCGCCATCGACGAGGCCCGTCAGGAGGGTGACGCGGGTTCGGCGTAACCGTGGGCGTAGGCGTAGCGCATGGCCTGGACACGGTCCCGCGAGCCGGTCTTGGCGAAGATCCGGTTGACGTG
>DASXIN010000042.1:0-70607 GCA_036497945.1 Streptosporangiaceae bacterium
CGTCCTGCACGCCGGCGGCATCTGCATCGACCCGCTGCGCCGCGAGGTGACCGTCGACGGACGAACGGTAAGCCTCTCAGCGCGCGAGTTTTACCTGCTGAAAGCCTTTACCGACCACCCCGGCCAGATCCTGTCCCGGCAGGAGCTGCTCTCCATGGCCTGGGGCATGAACTTCTACCCCCAGACCAACCTCGTGGACGTGTACGTCGGCTACCTGCGCCGCAAACTCGGTGAGCCCACCATCGAGACCGTCCGCGGGGCAGGGTACTGCCTCCAGGCCAACGGGCCAGGCACCGGCTCGGAATGAACCGCTAACCGAGCCGACGTGACCACATAACCTCCTACAGGATTTGAGTAGAGTGGTTGACCGGTCGATCGAGGACCCGCGGGTATTCCACGCGGGTCCGGGTTGGCCTGCCCCTTCGATGCGAATTATCAGCAATGTGGTCATTTCGTGCGATGTGGTCATTTATGCCCTTTCGGGCTGGCGAGCCTGTCATATCGAAGGGGCCAGGAGCGATCGTTGCCGGGCTGGTTGGCGTACTCTCATCCAGCACAGTAGCGGCTTGAGGCCTAACACGGTGTTGCGCAAAGGCCCTGGTGGGACGGTCCCTGGATCCCTATCTCGTGTCGGTCATTGGCAAGCGCGTCCAGGTGCCAGAGGTCCGTGCCAGGAATGCGATCAGGGCGTCGCGGTGTACACGTGATACTACGATCACGTCTGCGACAATATGGGTATTGCCTAGCTTTGTTCAGTGGAGCAGAATGGCCGGTTGGAGTCACTGTCCTCGACTACGGTGATCCGCCGAACGCGGGGGGCGAAATGCACGCGTTCCATAAACTCTTGTCATCATTCCCATTTAAGTCTGTTCACGGCCGCAGGTGGCTCGGCTCCTGCGCGGCCGTGCTGCTCCCGGTGGCCCTTGCCGCCGGTACCGCCACTGCGGCAACGATGCCGTCACGGGCATCGGCCGGCGATCCGGCCGTCATCTCCGACTGGAACGCGATCGCCGTGACCACTTTGGCGGGCGACACGACGAAGCAGCCGGTCGAGGACATCCTGTATATGGGGTTCGTCCAGGCGGCCGTCTACAACGCTGTGGTCGGCGTCGAGGGGCGTTACGCGCCGTACCGGTTCCATGCCCACGCGCCGCGGGGGACCTCGGCCCAGGCGGCCGCGGTGGCCGCCGCCCACGAGGTGCTGGTGACCTCCGTGCCGTCCGCCCGGGCTACCCTGGACGCCGACTACGCCGCGTCGCTGGCGAAGCTCCCCGACGGCACGGCCAAGACCCGCGGCATCGCGTTCGGCACCCGCGCCGCCGACAGTTTGATCCGGCTGCGCGCCCACGACGGGCGCAACGCCGACATCCTGTTTACCCAGCTGCCGGCGCCGGGTGTCTGGCGGCCCACCCCGCCGCTGTTCCTGCCCATGTCGGCGCCGTGGCTGGGCTTCGTGACGCCGTTGCTGGTGCACAGCGCCACCCAGTTCGCCCCGCCGCCGCCTCCGGCGCTCACCTCGGCGCGTTACACCCGCGACTTCGTCGAGGTCAAGGCGCTCGGTTCGCTTAACTCGGCGGCACGGACGGCGGCGCAGACAAGCACCGCGCTGTTCTTTTCCGGCAGCGCCCTGGTGCAGTACAACGCCGCGCTGCGGGACCAGGTGAGCGTGCGGCACCTGGACATCGTCGATGCCGCCCGCATGTTCGCCGCGATCGATATGAGCGTCGCGGACGCGGAAATCACGGTGTGGCATGCCAAGTATGTCGACGGTTTCTGGCGGCCTATCACCGCGATCAACCTGGCCGACACCGACGGTAACCCGAATACGGTCGCCGACCCCAGCTGGGTGCCGCTGATCGCTACGCCTAATTATCCGGAGTACCCCAGCGGGTACAACGCGTTCAACTCGACCCTGACCCATGGTCTGGAGAACCTGTTCCAGACCCAGCATGTGCAGCTGACACTCATCTCTACGGCGGTGCCTGGCGTCCAGCGCTTCTATGATTCCGGCAGCTCACTGCTCCAGGATGTCGTGAATGCCAGGGTGTGGCTGGGGATCCACTTCCGCACCGCCGACACCGCCTCCAGGGAAATGGGGAGGCAGCTCGCCGCATGGACGCTGGACCACTATTTCCAGCCCATCCACGGGAAGAGATAGCCGATCCGCAATCGACCGTGCGGATCGCCCAGCAGGGCGCGAGTCGGCGGCGGCCCTGAGATGGCGTTCTGGAAGATTATGACCGTCATCTGACCGTCAGCCTGAAGGCGTGCGTGAGCCCGACTCTGGCGAGTGTGTGCTTCGGCTCGGTTACCTCGGGTCTACGCCCGTGCCGCGGCTTTCAAGACGACAGACGTCAGCACTTGGACCAGGCCAGCAGCTGTTATGGGCTGCGGAAACAGGTGAACCTCGATGATTCCCCCTTACAAGCGAGGGGTCACTGGTTCGAACCCAGTTGCGCCCACCAGCACAAACGCCCCAGCCAAGATCACCCGGCCAGGGCGTCGTGCCGTTAGCGTGCCATTACCCCTCGTCATCGACCGGGGTCCTGACGACCTGGACAACGCCGCTGATGGCATCGGCGACGGCCTGGCCAGCCGTCGGGGCCTTGTGCTGGTAGATCATCGCGGCGCGCACGCTGTCATGGCCCATGCGGACCATCAGGTCACGCAGGTTTGCACCGCGGGCCGCAGCGAGTTGCCGGAATGACGAAGATCATGGAAGGCAGGCCGGGCATGCCGATGGCCGCGACGGCCTTGTACCAGCCCACCTCGCGTCGGAAGGTGCTGCGCCGCAGTGACCCGCCGCGTGCTCCGGTGAACAGCAGCGCATCGGGCTTGTCGTCAGCGCTCAGATCCAGGAAGTCACGCAGCGGGAGGCCGAGCACGGCGGCGGGGCCGATCACACGAGGTATCACTAAGCCGCCCAAACCGTACGGGAGCGGATCAACTGGCTAACAGGCCTCATTCGGACTGCTCCCAGAGAGGCCGCCGCCAGGCGGCAGTCACGACTGTTCAGGGCCCTGCCGCCCTGGCGGCAGGGCCCCAGAGGCGTAGGTCATTGCCCTAATCCAGAGGCCGCCCTGCGCGCAGGACCGGCCCTCACAGCATGTCAGCAATAAAGGGAGCCTGGGCCGTTACCCCAAGAGCATGAGTCCTTCCAGGCTCCACGGGAATTGTGCAACTTAGCCTTGTCACCGGTGTTGTTCCACACATAATAGCCCCGACCCCAATACCGGTCGGTTGAAGTGTTCGTCCCCGAGCCTGTGTGAATGACAACCTTCGAGCCTGGCCTGAGCGTGAACCTGCCGAACGTGTAGACATGACCCGCCAGGTCCTCGACCGTCCAGCCAGTCAGATTACGGCTGGTTGTGCCGGTATTTTTGAGAGTGACGAACTCCTTGTTCAGCTTGGCGTTGCTCACCGGAAGATCTGGCCCGGGCGTATTGTATTGAATGAGGCGGAACTGTATCTGGCCTGCCGTTGCCGCCTGTGCGTTCGCCGCGAACGGCAGTATGAGCGCGATGGACGCGATGGGCCCCAAAAAGGCAGCGAGCATGGTACGGTAACGAATTGATCCCCCTAGTTATAGTGAAGGTCGGCTTGACCGTTAGTCCGAAAAGTGTTCGTCTCACCTGCCCATCTTTCTCCGCCCGCCGGTGAACCTCTCGCCCATTAGGTGATCCGGCAGCCCTGGGATCAGCGCTGTGGAATGGCATCCTGCCGTTTTCAGCGCGGCCGGGACGAGGGACCAAGGTCCTGGATCCATAGCCGAATGTACTCAACTGGGGACATAGCGTCCGGAAGGCCCCCGGACGCGGGTGCGTGACCTGGCCGACGGCAGGGCCGTCCGGCCTGCTGTGGTGGTGCACTAGCCCTTGACGTAGGCCAGGCTTTCGGCGAGCTGGCCATTTCGGACCCGGATAATATCCACGCCACGCACGTGCCCGTCCGCCCAGTCGTAGCGCCAGCGCACGACGGCGCGTCCTGAACCGTCCGAGAACTGTTCCTCGACGGAAAACCGGGCCTGGGGCGTCGCCGTCAGCATCTCTCCCCAGATCCGGCGCACTGCGTCCCAGCCTTCGTGGCGGGTGCCGTCGGGTGGTGGCGAGGTGGACTCGAAGACGATGTCGTCGGTAACGAGGGCTGCGACAGCATCAAGGTCATGGGAGTTGAGGGCGGCGGTGAAGCGGTCCATGAGATCAAGGACGGGATCATCAGTGTGCATGCGGCCATCCTTCCAGCCGCTGCCGGGAGCAGGTCAGGGCACGCCGTGAGGCATTGCGGACTACTCCGGCAGCGTCGCGGCTGCCGGCACAGCGGCTGGCCGGCCGCGCGGCCGCGGGCCGGGCTGATGCGCTGACCAGCCGATGCCGGGCCTGCCCGCGACCCGGGTGCCGTTCTGGCCGTCGTGACCCTTCAGGCGGCAACAGGCCGGGCGGAGAGCCACAGGAAATACGGACCGTGACGTCAGACGATGCGCGCGAACCGCCGCTCTGTGCGGCGGGATGCGCATGACAGTACCGTCGGCCGTGCGCGCAGATCGGGGTGATCGGCGCTGGTTGCGAACGCGCGGTCATGCACGATATGAGGGCGTTGTCTGAACGCATGCCTGAGCGTCTTGATAGGTGGCGCGGTATCCCTCATGCGTCTCTGGGGCTCGATGGCGATCTGTGCTACAGGGTATTGCGGTTTGGTTACGTTCTATTTACCGGATATTGACCAACGTGTTCTGGCGCGCTATGTAGAGGTTGGGCTTTAGCGCTGAGGCACGTCTACTGGCATGTGGGGGAGCGGGATGTCGGGGGAGAGGCTTCAGGCCGAGGAGCGGCCATTGAGGTGGACGAGGCGCACTTGGGCCGGGGGCACTCGGGCGGCGCTATCGAGCTTTTCCATGTTTGCCTGATGTTCGCGCTCGGGTGACTCGCACGGATCATGCTCCGATGACGGGGGGCGGATGACCCAGCCGACAGAGCCAGCGGTGACTATGCGCGCCGTGGCCACCGACACGATCACCAAGACCTTCCAGGACGCAGTCTGCGGCCCGGCCCACCTCGGCAGCCCGGAGGTAATCTGGAGCGACGGCGGCGCTCAGATTCTGCTGCACGCGGCCAAGCTTCGCGCCATCGTCCAGGGCAACGTCCTGGTCGTCGCGGTCGACACCGAGTCCGCCGAGTTCGGCGTCGCGCCGCTGATCGTCCGCTTCGTCTTCGGATCCGAGCAGGAGCCCGCTTTTCTGGTCGCGGCCACCGATGAGACCGCGCTGGGGCATCCGCAGGTGGCGGCGCGCTGGGGTGATCTCTTCCGGGACGTGATCTGGGCGGCCTTCGCGCGGCTGGCCCAGGTGAGCGCCGCGGGTAAGACACCGGCTGGGCTGCGGCTGAGTCCCGCAGGACTGGAACTGACCACGCACGACCCGGTTCCGGTGGTCCAGGCGGCCCGCGAGCACGTCGACGATCTGGTCCGGCGCGGTCTGCGCCAGGCCCCCACCCGCCGCCAGAGCGTGGCCCCTTCCGGAAGTGGGGAACCGGCATGAGCATCGGCCTGGGGGAGTCGCCGGAACTGGCGGCGCTGGGGGAGGCCATCGGCCTGCTGGACGGCTCCGGCAACCTCGACCCGGACTGGTTCGGCCAGCCGCTGACCCGGCTGGCCCAGGCGGTCGGCACCCCGCAGCAGCGGGACGCACTCGTCCGCTTCGTGAACCTCGCGCTGCCGCCGGTCCCCGAGCCCGGCCGTCCGGCGGGGGAGACCTGGCACTCCCTGCTGGGGACGCAGGACCGCGGCAACCTTTACCTGACCCTGAACGAAACAGCGACCGGGCTGGTACTCGGCGTTGCGGGGGATGTCCACACCGGGGACGGCGCGCCCGTCCCGGCGTCCCTGCGGATCCAGGGGGACCTGATCGCCGCCGGCAGCAGTCTTGACGTGGTGGCCGGAACGACGGCCCATCCGCTGACCGCGGAGCTGCGGGTCCAGACCGGCTGGGCCTACGCGCCGCCCACCCGCCCGATCGGCCTCCAGGCGGTGACCGGGCGGTTCACCATCGTGCCCGATCCCGATCATGCGTCGGTCTCCATGCAGCTCGTGCTGGAGCAGCTCAGCCTCAATGGCGAGCCGCCCGCGGACACCGTGATGGACGTGGCGCAACTCGGCGCCGAGGCTCCGATCCTGCTGGCCGCCCTGCTGAAAGTGGTCTTCGCGGAGGTGGGCGCGGATCCGGAGCTGACCCGGCTGGCTGATCATCTGCTGGCGCTGCTCGGCCTGGCCGGGCCCGGCGGCGTCCCGGCGTTCCCGTTCGCCGCACTCGGCTCCGGGCCCGCCGCGATCCAGGCCTGGCTGCGCGAAGTCCTCGGCGCGGGCGACGTCCCCGCCAGCGCCGCAGAGTGGCTGGAGCATCTGGCCGGGATGCTCGGCTCCGACGTCGCCGCCACCGGTGACGGGACGTCGGACGCGCCCTGGCAGGTCACGCTGGCCAGCATCGGCGGCGGCGAGGTGTACGCGACCCTGGCGCTGGTCGGCGGCCGGCTGCGCCTCGGCGCCGGCGTCAGCACGGGCGGGTCGCTCGGCGCCGGCCACCCCGAGCTGACCCTGTCGGCGGACGCCGCGATCATCGACGTCCCGCTGGCCGGAGCTGGCTCGGCCGTCGTGCTGCCCCAGGCCGCCGTCCAGATCCGGGCGACCGGTCCCGGTGGTGGACAGCTGGTGGCCGGCTCAGGCAGCCCGGCCTTCCACATCGGGTCGATCGTCGCCGGGATCCGCTGGGACGGGACCGGTCTCGTGCCGTCCCTGGTGCTGCTGGACAACCAGCTCGGGACGCAGCCGTATCCCCGGCTCGACCTCAGCAACGCCGACAGTGTGGCGCAGGCCGCCACGGACGCCGTGGTCACCGCGATCACCGATCAGCTGGGCGCGGCCGGTGCCGGACGGCGGCTGGCCGCGATCGCCGGCCTAGTCGCGCCGGAGGACCACGCGAACCCCGGGACCGCGCTGCCCGGCTGGAGCCACCAGCTGAACCTGGCCGATTTCGTGATCAACCCGGCCACCGCGATCGGCCGCTACCACCGGGATGTGCTGCGCGACGGCAGCAACTGGGCGCACATCCTGCGGGAGATCTCGTTGCTGATCGGCCTGGGCGAGGTCAGCGCCACCGCGGGCACCGCGGCCGACCCATGGACCGTGGCCATCGCTGGTGAAGGCTCCGCTCAGCTCCAGCTGGCCGCCTGGCACCAGCCCGCGGCGGCCGACGCCACGGTTGAGCAGTTGCGGATCGGGCTGCGGCTGGCCGCCACCCCCGGCGGGGCCACCGTGGCCCTGGTCAGTGAGGTGCTCACGTTCGACCTGCCCGCCAGCGGCCCGGCGCACGTGGCGTTCCTCGGCGCGCAGGAGTTCCAGTTCGTCCTGCATCCAGCGGTGGACGCCCAGCTCGGCGCCGCCGCGCTGAGCCTGGACACCCTGGACGCCACGGCGGGCTGGAGTCCTGGCGGCAGCCTGGGCTGGCAGATCAGCGCGCAGGGCCTGACCGTATCGGTGGACGGCGAGAGCGTCACCGCAGCCGAGCTGCACCTGCCCCCGGCGCAGCCGTTCGACTTCACCGACCTGAACTCGGCTGCGGCGGCCCTCGGGCTGAGCCTGGCCGATCTGACCGGCCTGATCCGGATGGTGCTGGTCCTGCTCGCCGACCAGGCCGGGCCGGCCGCCTCGCTCGGCGCCGCCCTGCTCGGGCTGCACGCCCACCTGCCCGGGATGAGCGAGGACACCCCGCCGCTGATCGATCCCGCCGACCCGGGCCTGCTGCTGCGCGATCCGCTGGCCGCCCTGCGGGACTGGCTCGGCCGCCTCACCGCGCACACCGGCACCAGCGGCCAGGCCAGCCTGATCGCACTGCTGCGCCCACTGGGGACCCTCGGCACCGACCTGCTGAGCCAGCTCAGCGGTGCGGTCTCCGCTCAGGTGACCGATCTCGAGGGGAACATCCTCGGTGACGCGGAGCTGGCGCTGGCCGATCTGCTCGGCGGGGCCGGATCGTTCGGGGACCCGTGGCGGATCGCGTGGCCCGGCGCGCCCACCGGCCCGGCCGCCGGGACGGCCGGGACCGCCGGGAACCAGGACACGCTGGCCCAGGACGCCACCGGGCCGGAGCTGGAGCTGTGGCTGGAGCCAGCCGGCCCGCCGTCCGGCTGGCTGTCCGGGCTGGCGACCCGGGCCCAGCAAGCCAGCGCCCCCGAAGACCTGGCCGCCGTGCTGCGCGAGACCGCCTGGTTCGACCCGCAGCTGCGGTCCCTGCTGCGCGGCCTGGACACGGCGGACCTGCTGCAGCGGCTGATCTCCCTGGAGGTCCACCTGGGTGCGGGAGACGGCGTGGTCCCGCGGGACTCGCAGGCGCCGGACGTGTTCGGCTGGGTCCCGTCGATCGAGGTGGACGCCGCCCACCACCTGCTGCCGTCCCACCCCGACGTGATCAGCGAGGTGCTGACGCGGATCGAGCAGCTGCGCGCCGGCGGCCCGCGCACGGTGCTGCTGATCGGGCCGGACTTCACCGATCACACCGCGTGGGCCGCGCTGCTGGCCGCACCGGCGCTGCAGGGCACCACCGACCCGGGCGCGCAGATCGACCTGCGCGTCCCCGGGATCGACCCGCCGACGATATCGTTGGACGGGCTGACCACCGTCGCCGACTACTACACCGCCGATCTGGCCGCCGGGGACGCCGCCTTCCAGGCCGCGCAGCTAGCGCACATCGCCGACCGGCTCGCCCAGCTCCACCCGGGGCCGATCGTCGTCGTCGCCCACTCGACGGCCGGGCTGGCCGCGCGGCAGTTCGCCGCCGATCATCCGGATCGGGTGGCGGGCCTGATCACGCTGGGCACGCCGCACCTCGGCGCTCCGCTGCCGTTCCTCAGCGACCCGGCGCTCGGCGACGCGGTCCGGCTGGCGGCGGTGCTCGCGCCCCAACTGCCGGCCTCGCCGCTGGCCGATGCCCTGGGCCACCTGGCGCACGCCGTTGAGGGCTACCGGCCAGCGTCATCCCCCGGCACGCTGGACATCCCGGATCCCTACCCGGCGAGCGCCTTCACCCAGACCGTGCCGTTCGATCTGGGCGACGTGCCGGTCGTAATGATCAGCGGAGGCCTGACCGGGGATGTGATCGCGGCGTTGGCGTCCGCGCTCGCGGCGCACGCCCAGACGCTCGCGGCGGCGCCGCGGCCGGATCCCACCCACCTGAGCTACGGCATAGCCATGCCGGTATCGCTCACCACCGCCGCGGAGGCGCCCTCGGCCGGCGCCCGGGTGCGCTACGGGCTGGGCCAGATCCCGCTGTCCGCCGCGCCGCCGGAGCCGCCCCGCCCCGCGCGTCTGCTGCGGGTGGAGCTGGATCTCGTCCGCCAGGACGGCTGGCTGGTAGGCGGGCCCGGCGTCGCGGACGTGGACGGCCGGCTGCGGGCGCTGCGGCTCGGGGTGACGGCGACCGGCAGCACAGGCGGCGGGGCGGGCGGCGGTGCGGGTGGGGCGGCACCGGCCGTGCACGCCGTCCTGGATGCCCGGCTGGACCAGGCCGCGTGGCGCGGGACCACGGTGGCGTCGGCCGATCTCGCGGATCCCCGGGCCACGCCGCTGATCGGCGCCGCTGTCGCCGCCGCCCTGGCTGGGAGCCAAGGGCTCGCGCCGCCTCCGGGTGGTGCGGTCCCGGGCGGTGCCACCGGGCCGGCCGTGCCCGGGCCGGCCGTGTCCGGGCTGGCCGCCGCGCTGGCCGGGATCGGGCTGGCCGCCACCGACGCCGCGGGCGTGACCGGGCTGTCGGCGGACGCGTTCGCCGCCCTGCGCACCGATCCGGTGGGCTACCTCGGGGCCCGGATCCCGCAGGCGCTGGCCGCGTCCGGCGGCTGGGCCGGACTGATCGACGTCGCGGGCGACGGCAGCTATCACTACGCCCCGCCGGGATCGCCGTACCGGCTGTTCGCCCGGCCGGACGGCGCGGGCTGGCGGACCGGCATCGAGACCACTACGGAACTCGATCTGCCGCTCTGGGTTTCGGCCGATATCGACCTGGCCCTGCCGGATTTCGCGCCCGACGCCGAGCTGGCCGCCCATCTCGGCGTGATCACCCTGCGCTATCACACCAGCGATCAGACGGTGACCCTGGACGCGGATCCGTTCGTGCACGGGCTGACCCTGCTGCCCGCGCCAACCCCGGCCCAGCTCGGCGCGGATCTCGGCGCCGCGCTGCCGGACGTCCTCGCGACCGGCGTGCTCGGCGCCGTGCTCGGGCAGATCGTGCCCGGGCTCGACCTCGCCGGGCTGAGCGGCCTGGTGCATACCCCGGGCCAGTTCCTGGCCCGTGTGCTCGGCGGCGCCAGCGGCCTGGATCTCACTGCCCTGTCCGGCCTGCTGGCCACGCTCAACGCGGCGATCGGCCTGCCCGCGGGACCCGGCGTTCAGCTGCCCGGCGGGCTCAGCATCACCGCCACCGCGGGAACCGGCGCGGCCGGCTCGGTGGCCCTTGGCCTGTCCACCACCGCGCCGATCGAGGATGTGCTCGGCCTGGCCCTCGCCGTCGAGATCGACCCGGTCCTGCACGCCAGCGCGGCGGGCACGGTGACCGTGGAGATCCCGCTGGGGGAGGGTGCCTGGCACCGGATCGGGATCACGTTCGGGGCCGGCCCGTCCGGGATGAGCCTGGTGCTCACCCCGGACGCGGACCCGCCGATCGCCCCCATCACGCTGCTGCCGCAGTTCAGCGGGCTGGGTCCCGCGCTGCGCGGCGCCGCTGCCGCGCTATTGCCGCAGGTCCTGGATCAGGCCCTCGATCACGTCACCGCCCCGCACGCCGCCTGGCTCGACCACGCGCTGGAGGCCGCTGGGCACCTGGACCTCTACGACGTGGGCGGTGGTTTCGCCGCCCA
Organism: Streptosporangiaceae bacterium; assembly: GCA_036497945.1. Lineage (GTDB taxonomy): Bacteria > Actinomycetota > Actinomycetes > Streptosporangiales > Streptosporangiaceae > RYN-230. Next base: position 10,899 of record DASXIN010000042.1, read on the forward strand.
CGCCGCGAGTTTCACCGCGATGCTGGCCGGCACCTGGTTCGACAGCGTCGCCACCACCGGGCGCACCGGCCTGGCCCAAGCCGTGATCGATCTGCTCACCCTGATCCCGGGACTGCCCGGCACGCTGGACGCCCCCGGCGCCGGGCTGATCCGCTGGCGGATGGATCTGCCCAGCGGACAGGGCCAGCTCGCGCTGTCCGCCGGCTGGGGCGTGAACGGCCCGGCCGTGTCCGCCGGGATCATCGGGCTGCACCCGGCCGGTGCGCCGGCCGAGCTGACCGCCACGGCCAGTGCCGACCGCACCGGCGTGGATGTCGGCCTCTCCGCCGGCGCGGACCTTAGCCCGCTGGGCGTCCCCCTGGTGCCGCAGTTCAGCCTCGATCTGGACACCGGCGGCCACGCGCGGGCCCGGCTGCTCCCGCTGGCGACCGGCTCCGGCGGCGGAACTGACGACGGGCCGCTGGTCATCACCCTGGCGCCCTCTGCCGCCGTCACCCTGGGTTCGGGCACGGCCGAGGCGCTGATCACCGGGTGGGCACTCCCGCTCGCCGCTCAGGTGGCGCTGGCCGCCGCGCAGCCGGCGCTGACCCATCCGTTGTGGACCGGCGGGCCCACCCTCACCGAGGCCCTCACCGGCGGCGGGATCCTGGGCAACGCCGGGCAGCTTGCCGATCCGCTGCCTGGCGTGTTCGCCATGCTCGCCGGGTTCGCCGCCTCGGCCGCGGGCAGCCTCGACCTGCCGGTCGGGGACCTGCACCTCACCCTGGCCGGCGATTCCGGCCGTCTCGGGCTGGGCCTGCGCGGCGAGCAGGCCATCCCACTCGGTGACCTGGAACTGGATGTGCTCTTCGGCGCGCCGGCCGCCTGGGGCGCCCACGCCGCCGAGGGGCTGCAGGTGCTGCTGCTCGACACCAGCGGCGCCAGCCATGGGATCGAGGGCATCAGCTTCGCACCCGGCCTGCGCATGCACGGCGTCGGCCTCGGCCTGGCCAGGTCGGACGGCACGCCGCTGGTCGCCGAGACCGCCGTCCGCCTCGGCTCGCTGCGCGGCTACCTGTTCCTCGACCTGGACTTCCCCGGATCGTCGGGCGGCAGCCTGACCGTCGCGCACGCTGGCGCCGGCGCGGAACTGGGCGGGTTCGGGCTGCCGCTGTCGGCGGCGCTGAGCGGCGCCGGGGGAGGATCCAACCCGGTCGCGTCGGATCTGCTGGCGTCCGGGGGATCCGGCGGATCATCCGGCGACGGGCAGTCGGTCAACCCGGCCGCCGACATCGACGCCTGGTACTGGGACGACGGTGGTGCGGGCAGCCCGTCCCTGCACGTGCTGGTCGGCGGCCAGGAAGGCCTGCTCTGGATCCCGATCCAGGCCGGGTTCGGGCCGATCTTCATCGACCAGCTCGGCGTCGGCGTCAGTGACACCCGGCTCACCCTGGCCATCGACGTTGGCGTGAGCATCGCCGGGCTCACCGCCGACGTGGATGACCTGTCGGTGGCCGTGCCGTACCGGACGGCGGGCGACCCGAGCACGTGGATCCTCGACCTCAAGGGCCTGGCGGTGGGCTACTCCGGCCCCAGCATCGATATCGCCGGCGGCCTGGTCAAGTTCGACGGCCCGCCACTGGAGTACGACGGCATGCTGCTGATCGAGATCGCCAGCATCGGGGCGGTGGTGATCGGCTCGTACGCCGAGGTCGGCTCCGGGTCAGACGAGTTCACGTCGCTGGCGATCTTCGGCGGCGTCTTCGTGCCGATCGGGATCCCGCCGATCATCAACCTCACCGGCTTCGCGCTGGGCCTGGGCTACAACCGCCGGCTGATCGTCCCGGACGACCTCAACCAGATCCCCAGCTTCTTTCTCGTGCAGGCGCTGGACCGGCCGGATGAACTGGCCAACAACCCGATGCAGGCGCTGTACAGCTTCCGGCAGCAGGTCCCGCCCGCTCGCGGCGCGCTGTGGGTCGCCGCCGGGCTGCGCGGGACGACGTTCGAGATCATCAACGTCACCGCGGTCGTCTACGTCGCGCTGAACAACGGCATGGACGTGGGGCTGCTCGGCGTCGCCCGGATGGAACTGCCCGCGGACGACGCCGCCGTCGTGAGCGTGGAACTCGCGCTCAAGGCCCGGTTCTCCAGCGCCGAGGGGCTGTTCTCCGAGCAGGCGCAGCTCACCGACAACTCCTGGCTGATCAGCCAGGACTGCCGGCTCACCGGCGGTTTCGCGTTCTTCTCCTGGTTCCGGGAGTCACAGTTCCTGTTCACCATCGGCGGTTACCACCCCTCCTTCGTGCCGCGGCCGGAGTACCCAGTGGTGCCGAGGGTCGGCTACGAATGGAACTTCCTCGGCGTCGTCCACCTCAAGGGCGAGTCCTACTTCGCGCTCACCACCACCGCGATCATGACCGGGTCCCGGGTCGAGGCCACCTACGGCCCGGACTGGATCCAGGTGTGGTTCACGGCGTACTTCGACGTGCTGGTGACCCGGGACCCGTTCCACTACGAGCTGGACATCGGGGTCTCGGTCGGCGCCCGGCTGCGGATCGAGGTCTGCTTCTTCGCCTGCGTGCACATCGAGATCAGCGTGTCGGTGGGTGCCTCGCTGCACCTGGCCGGCCCGCCGTTCCACGGCACCGTCACCGCCGACCTCGGAGTCACGTCGGTCACCGTGCCCTTCGGTGACGACGCCCTGCCCGCGCCGCCGCCCAAGCACTGGGACGAGTTCGTCGCGCTGTACGTCCGGGCCGGCGACCCGAACGCGGCCAGCGTGTCGGCACAGATCGCCGCCGGGCTGATGCCCGCCGAGCCGGCCGGCGGGCCGGTCGCGCCCGGCACGTCCGATCAGCCCTGGCGGCTGTCGGCGGAGTGGTCACTGCGGACCGAGACGAAGATGCCGGCCCGGGGTTTCGCGCTGCAGCTGGACACCCCGATGTCGGAGGGCTCCATCGCCTCGGTGGTCTTCGGCCGGGTGGACAAGCTGGCCGGCGTCTACGACTTCGATCTGGCGCCGATGTACGTGACTCACGATCAGATGGGCGCCGTGCACCGTATCGTGCTCGCGCGCCGCCCCGAGGCCGGGGGCGCCTTCGTCGTCATGGTCCCGGACAGCCAGCCGCCGCCCGCGGACGCCACGATGATCCTGCGGCATAGCCTGTTCCGCGCCACCCCGGTGCTGTCCCAGGTGTCGGAGGCGACGTACCACTACTTCCCCGAACTCAAGCCGCCCGCGGCGGCGAACACGCTCCCCGTGCTGACCGGGCTGCGGCTCGACGGCGTCGCCGGGCTGCGCGGCCAGAGCGCCACGGTGCCGATCGGCACCCTGGTCGACGCGAGCAACTTCCGGCCGCTGCCGTTCGCCAGCCGCAGCGACGCTGACGTCGCCCGGATCCTGCGGATCGGCAGTGCCTGGCAGACCCTGGCCACCGTCGCCAGCGGGGTGCCCGATCCGGAACTGGTCCGCGGCGTCGCAGGGATTCTCGGCGGTACCGGGGAATTCGCCGGCCTGCGCGCGGACAGCGGGCTGCCGGCGGCCGGGTACGGGCCGGTCGCCCTGGACGCCCTGGCCTCCCGCCGCAGCGCCGCGCCGGTGCTGTCCGCGCTCAGCGAGGGCTTCACCCTGCACGACGTGGGCCAGGGCCTGGCGCCGGCTCCGGTCCGGGTCGGCCCGCTGCCCGGCGTGCCGCTCACCGCGCCCCGGCTCCGGACCGTGATGCAGCGCCCGCTGCTGCCCGCGGCCACGGCCCCGGCCGTGCGAACCAGCCTGCCCGCCACGAAACTGGCCGCGGTCCTGCCCGTCGGGCCGGTGCGTCCCCCGGTCGGCCCGGTGCGTCCCCCGGTCGGCCCAGTGCATCCTCCGGTCGGTCTGCCCGGCCCAGTGGGTCCTGAGCCGCCCGTCCCCGTGCCGATTCCCGTCATCAACGTCCGCAACGACCTGGTCACCAGCTGGGAGACACCCGGGCTGGCCTTGTTGCGGCACCCGGCCGCGAACACGCCGCAACCGACCAGGCCGCCGCGATCGGCCCGGACCCTGCGGAATCCTGCCCAGGGCGGCCCGACTGGCCGCGCGGCCGCAGCCGCGCTGGATGAGCTGACCGCGGCGGCGGGCAAGGAAGTGACCGTCCGGGCCGGCGTCACCCACGTCTGGGAGCTGCCGCCGGCCACCAGCTGGAACCTCGTGCTGAGCGGAACCAGCGCCGTCCGGGTCACCACGCTCAGCACCGCCGGAACCGTCCTCGACGACCGCGAACTGGCGGAATCCTTCCTGTCTGACGGCGACTACACTCTGTCGGTCCCGCCCGGTGCCGGGATGCTCGCGGTCACCGCCCTGGGGCAGGGCTCCGCTGGCCGGTCGGCGATCTCCCGCATCGGGGAGCGCGGCGCCGTCACCGGAGCGGTGACGGCAGGCGGCCGCGCGGTGCTCGGCTGGGAATCCGGCGGGCAGGCGATCCAGGTCGGGCCGTCCACCCTGCTCGCCCGCGGCGCCGTCCTGCGCCTCGGAGTCCCCGGCGGGCCCTCGGTGCGCGGTCACGTCGAGGCCTCCGGTGTCGTGCCGATCTCCTCCGCGCTGGCCGGCCAGCAGGTGACCGGCACCGAGCTGCCGCGGTCGGTCACCGTCGCCGGGGTCCTGCTGGACAGTCCCACCGACGCGATGCCCGGCCCGGACGACATCCTGGTGAACGTGGACGGGGCCACCGCGGACCCGCATCCGGTCCAGGTGGTCGCGGGCCGGCGCGCCCTGTACCTGTACGACGTAGCCGCGGTCAAGGGCGCGCCGGTAATCGTGATCGCAGCCGGGGTCACCGGATCGGCGCGCCTGGCCGGCGTGCTGGGCAGCACCGGGACAGCCGCGGAATGGGCTGCGGCACTGGCCGGTTCGACGCTGACCCAGCTGGTGCCGGACGAGCACCTCACCCCGGACGGCGCGCTGACCATGCGCCTCGAGAAGGGAGGCAGCGCCGATGGCTGACCCGAAGATCGGCGAGATGATCCTCTACGACGACATCCAGCCGGCCCTGCTCGCAGGCGAGTACCGGATGACCGTGGAGACCGACGTGTCGGTGCCCGGAACCGCGACGCCGCTGCCCGGGCAGGACTTCTTCTTCGACGTGCAGGGGCCCCGGTTCGCGCTCTCACCGACCGAGGTGGCGGGCGTGTTCCCGCCGCGGGGTGGCCATGGCCCGTTCGACTCCGCGCTCCCGCACGTCGCCCTGGGCCGGCGCACGCTGCCCTGGGAACGGCCCCTGGCGGCTGCCTACACCGTCACCGGGGACGAGACGCCGTACCCGTTCGTGGCGCTGGTGCTGTTCGAAACAACCGAGTGCACCCTGCTGCGCAACCAGTCGCTGGCCGATGTGGTGCCACCGGACGTCTTCCAGCGGCTCGGCCAGCCAGCCGACATCCGCTGCGACGCCGTCGAGGCCGACCAGCAGCTGCTGCGGGACATCCTGCCGATGCCGGGCGAGCTGCAGCTGCTCAGCCACGTCCGGCAGGTGAATGTGGATGACCGTGAGCTGTCGGCCGGGGATTCCGATGGCTACTTCGCGGTGGTGATGGGCAACCGGATCCCGCGGACCGGTGGATCGTACGTGGCCTGCCTGGTGTCGGTGGAGGAACGGACCGACCTGCTGCCCACCACGGACCTGGTGGCCGGGGGCGGCTGGCAGATCTACGAGAACCCGGAGATCGCGCCGCTGTCGGAACCCGCCGACCTGGCCAGCGGCGCGCTGGGGGTCCAGGTCACGCCGGCCGAGGCGGACCGTATCCGGATGATCCCGCCTGGGGGTGGCAGCGCCACGCGCGCCCGGCCAGCCAGCACTGGGCCAGCCAGCACTGGGCCGGCCAGCGCTGGGGCGGTCAGCCAGGCGTCCCTCGCCGTGTCCGCGTCCGGCCTGTTCCAGGGCACTGCGATCGGCGCAATCCAGGTCGCCGGCCAGGGTGACCGGCTCAGCTCCGGTGCGGCGGTGCTGAATCCTTCCGCCCGGCTGGTCCTGCTGTACAGCTGGACGTTCACCTGCGAGGGCGACGGCACCTTCCGCCAGCTCATGCAGAGCCTCGACGTCGGCATGATGGGCGACACGGATCCGGCGTCGAAGCTCACGGTGGCCGACACCGGGCACGTCCAGGTCGCGGTCACCGACCGGCTGGGCGCTCCCGAGCAGTCCTGGTATCGCGGCCCGCTGGTGTCACAGCCGCTGACCCGCGACCCGCTCGGCCCGTACCACAGCGCCGACCAGGCCCGCCGGGTGGTGGCCGAGACCGGTGCCGAGAACATCTCCTACGCCAGCGCGTTCGAGACCGGGCGGCTGCTCGCCGCGGCTGACGGGCGGCTCGCGCAAGAACTGATGCGCTGGCGGCGCACGGCCTTCAGCGCGTCCGCCCGCGCCACCAGCATCACCCTGCTCCAGCAGAGCATGCGGTTCACCGAGGTGACGGACCCGCTGGACCCGGTTGCGCTGCGGTACGCCGTGGACGTGCTGCAGAAGATCACTGACGGCATCAGCCCACCGGCAGACCCGCTGCGCATCCAGCAGGCCCTGTCCACACCGCTGCTGAGCCTCGACCTGGTCACCAAGGCATTCGGGCTGCAGAGCACCGACGAGGCGCGCGTGCTGCTCGGCGGCGATCCCGGGCTCACCGGTCCGGTGACCGTGCGGGCGCCCGCTGCGGCGCTCACCACCCTGGACGCTGTGCTCTCGGACAAGGCCGGGATGGCGGCCCTGGCCGACGTCCGCGCCCGCGCGATCGCCTCGGTGCAGCCCGCGAGCCCCACCCCCACCGAGCCGGAGGGTCAGCGATGAGAGAGCCTGCCACCACCGCCCGGCTGGCGCTGCACGCCCGGCTCACCCACCCCGATCAGCTGGCACCACTGCAGCCCGAGGGCGACCTGCCGCCCTACCTGGAGTCCTTCCTGGCCCACCTGCGGCTGCTGGTCGGCGTCCCGTTCGAGTACCTGGTGGCCGACGACCGGCTGCTGCCTCCGGAGTCGATCCGGTTCTTCTACCTGGACCGGTCCTGGTCGGACCGGCTGGTGGACGGCGCCGCCGCGGTCGGGCAGATCGGCTCCCGCGAGGAGGCGCACTACCAGTCGCGGGCCAGCGCGCTCGTGCAGCTCCTGGACCAGAGTGAGCGCATGGTCCGGCTGATGCAGCGCGGCACGAGCTTCGCCGACGCCAAGGCGGCCAGCGACGCCATCCAGGAGCAGGCGCACACCGTCACCGGTTTCGTGCTGCGCTCCAGTGCCGTCAAGGGCTGGCCGCACATGGATGTCCGCGCCTACGACCAGATCATCGATGAGCCCTACACGGCGGCGGACCCGGCCGTGGTTGCGCACCAGCTGCGGCTGCTGCGGCTGGAGATCCTCGCGCCGTCGGTGATGATCGCCCTGTTCGAGGGCGAGCCGCAGATGGTGATCCTCGAAGAACCGCACCACGGCGTCCAGTTCGGAGTCCGGCCGGGCCCGCAAGGCCTGACCGTCCCGCTCCGCGATCCGCAGGGCAACCAGGTCCTGCAGAACGAGCAGGCCATCCCCGTCACCGTGCCGACCCGCCAGCAGCACAGTGATGTCGTCCGGGTGGCCGCCCTGCGGAACGCGCTTAACGACGCCCGGGCCACCCATCCGCAGGCGATCGAGCAGACCGGCTCGGCGTCGTTCGCGATCTCGGTGCTGGATCCGCCGTGGCGGCAGCACTTCCAGGGCACCGAAGACCACGCCGGCGACCAGCCGCCGCCCAGCCGTCCCTACCTGCAGGTAGCTCAGGTGGTACAGGAGCCGGCTGTGCTCACCAGCGTCAAGCTGATCCTGGGGGTGAGCTGAGATGCCGCTCGACAGCCAGCTGATCGCCGGCGCGCTGGCCCACGGCCTGAGCCCCGGGGCGATCGCCACCTGGGATCCCCGGCTGGCCCGGACGCCGCGGGTGATGGTGCCGGTCCAGCTGGACGTGCTGATGGTCCGCGAGGAGGGCGGGACCTGGGCCCAGACCGCCATGACCGTGCCGGACCCGGGCAGCGCGCCGTCGGCGCCCACCCTGCTGCCGGACCCGTTCAGCGAGCGTGCCCCACGGCCGACAGGCGCTTACTTGCACTGGGCCCTGCCGGACGCGCTCACCGGCGGCAGCGGCACCGCACACGGCGGCGACGTGTCCTTCCCGCCGATCCCAGACCGCTGGCTGATAGTCCGGCTGTCCACGCCGCAACCCGGTGCGCGCCGGGCGGTCACCGCCTGGGTACTGGAATCCGGTGGGCAGCAGCCGGTAGTGACGCCGCTGGACTCCTGGACCGAGCCGGAGGACCCGGAGCGGACGACAACGCCCGGCGAGCAGCCGCTGACCGCCCTCGGTCACGGGGACGCCGCCTGGTCCGCCTACTTCGACAACGTCGAGGACCGGCTGGCGTTCTACGACGATCTCAGCGACGGGCAAGGCGGAACCGTCGCCGGCCCGCTCGCCTACCTGGTCTGCGGCTGGCACAGCCGGCACATCGACGACCCGATAGGTGAAGGCCTGTCCACGCCGGCCGCGTTCGAGGCCCGGCTGGCCGAGCTGGGCTGGGAGATCAACCCGGCCGATATCGAGAACGCGTTCAGCTACGCGGACACCAGGGTGACCGCGGCCACCACCGCCGGCCTGGCCACCCGGGAAGCCACCTTCAGCCGGGTCCCCACCGCGGCGAGCGGATTCACCGTCGTGCCCGGCGGGAACCGCGACGAAGGCCACACCGCGCTGCTCAGCGACGGAACGGCACTGCTTGGCCGGTTCGGCGCGCGGATCGTGTCGTGGCCGGAGTTCACGCTCTACCACGGTGGCGTGGTCGGCATCGGCTGGCCGGACCCCGGCATCGGTGTGGCACCGGGCGGGCTGGCCGGCGGGGACGCCGGGGGCCCGCCGCCGGCCGACTCGGTGACGGTGACGATCGGGAACACGCTGACCGAGGCCCTCGCGGCCCGCCTGGCCCACAACGAGGGAGCACCCGATGAGGCCAGGGCCCTGGAGGCGGCGCTGCTCGGCGGCATCGACGACCTGGGCCAGCCCGACGCCCCGGCCCGGATCGATGCCCTGCTGCACGCATCAGGTTTCGCCGGCCTGCCCGGCGGCACCCGGAGCGAGGACCTGACGCAGAGCGCCGTCGTGCCGCCCACCTCGGTGGTGGCCGACCCGGCCCAGACCGACCCAGGGGTGTTCGCCGGCCAGGCCGGATCCCCCGGATCGGCCGGCTCCGCCGGGTCCGGCGGACCAGCCGGAGCAGGCGGGCCGCCGGGGACGACCCAGATCCCGGTCAGCGGGACCGCGGGAGCGCTGGCCGGCCGCGTGCGTACGGACGCCCTGACCCGGATCTCACCCGCGATGCGGCTGGGCACGATGGACACCCTGGTGAAGGGGATCAAGGACGCCCTCGTGGTGCCGGTGGCCGTCCCGCCCGCCCCGAACGCCGCCGCCGCGGAGCAGACGGTGTCGTCCGACCGTGCCCTGCCGCGGTACTTCGTACCGGCCGACCCGGTGTTCCTGCTGGAGAACGCGGGCCGGTCGTTCAAGCACGGCTCCGACGGCATGCACGCGGAATCCGGCAGCCTGGTCTGCCGCCTGTCCGGGCACACCGTGACCGGGCTGTCGCCGTCCCTGCTCGCGACCGGGCCGGGCGGCAGCATGAGCGGTGCGGACCTGCTCGTCCGGGGTATCGACCACGGTGGCGTCCCACCCGAATGCGAGGACCTGCTGGCCGAGCTCGCGCTGACCGACCCTGGCAGCGCGGAGACCGCGGCCCGGACCCGGTCCGCCAGCATCGCCTCGATCGCCGCGGTGACCGGCGCCGCTCCCGGCCAGGCCCCCAGCGTGGCAGCGGCCGCCGCGATCTCGGAGCAGGACGCGGCGCAGGTCTACGCCGTGGAGCAGGCCGCCTGGTGGATCACCCGGGACGACCGCCGTGACTCCGCGGCGCTGATCGCCCGCTCCGGCTTCACCGGCACGCTGCCGCCGCCGATCGCGATCAGCCTGCCGGCCCAGCCCTGGGTCCCGCTGCATCTGGACTGGGAGGCGGGGCTGTTCGCCCTCCCCGCACTCGGAGACTGGGACCTCGGGGAGATCGACTTCGACGCCGTGGCCGACGCCCTCCCCGCCCAGGATGCCGCTCCCGGCCGCACGCTGTCCGGCCGGGCCCTGCTCTCCGGCGGCGCGGCGCAACTGGCCGCCGCGACCGTCCGCCAGGTGCTGGAACAGGCCCAGCGCACCGCCGGATCGGTGGCCCTGCAGCCCGGCATCACCTTCGCCTACCACTCCGCCGTGGCCGAGCAGATGGTCGCGCAGATCACCTCGATGCGCTCCGCGTACGCCACGCCACAGGCTCCGGCCGCCGCGGCGGCCGGAGCCGCTGACGGCCCGGCCGCCGCGGCCAGCCCAGCCGACCTGGACCACATCGCCGATGAACTGGAGAAGATGGACGTCCTGGTCGGCGCGATGGACCGGTTCACCACAAAACTACGCGCGGGCTTCGTGGCCGACGGGTCGGACGCAGCAGGCGATCGCAACGTGCCGGCTGACTTCTGGGCCTTCCGGGCTGGCTTCCTCAAGATCACCCGGCTGCGCCTGGTGGACTGCTTCGGCCAGACCCTGGACGTGCTCGGCGCGGGTGGGGCACCGCCGGGTGGGCCGGTCCCGGCGAACCAGATCCTGCGCTCGGAGCCGCTGACCGTGACCAGCCGGGACGACTTGGTCGAGCTGGCCCCCCGGTTCACCGCGCCGTCCCGGCTGTGGTTCCGGTTCCTGTCCGCCGATGACGACACCATCGAGGCCACCGACGCGGTCTCGCCAGTGTGCGGTTTCGTGCTGCCCAACCACCTGGACGGCGACCTCCAGTTCCACGCGGCGGACGGCAGCGCCCTCGGCGCGGTCCGGTTCGACACCGCGGCCGGGGTGGTGTGGGAGGAGTCGCCCGGGCAGCCGGCCACGCTGGGATCGGTGCCGTCGTCCATCATCCGCAACCCGCACCTCGCCGGGCTGGCGCAGGGACTGATCGACTGGGGCGCGGCCGATTCCAGCCCGGACACCCCCGCCCGGGACACCGCGCTGTCCTCGCTGCTGCGGATCATCGACACCTCGCTGTGGTCAGTCGACCCGTTCGGCCACGTCGGCGACGAGCACCTGGCCCTGCTGGTCGGCCACCCGATCGTCGTGCTGCGCGGCCTGGTCCGGGTGGAGGTGGCCGAGCCGGTCGCCCCCGGCCTGGTCACCGGCCTGCGGGTGCCGGTGCGGCTCGGGGCGCTCGCGCAGTGGCAGGACGGCCTGCTCGGCTACCTTGTGGGCGACGACGCCCGCACCCTGCACGTGCCGGACCCGGCGGTGGCCGACTTCGCCCGGCCGGTCGGCCCGCACCAGGGGTTCACCGGGCAGGCCAGCACCACCTCGGACTACTACAACCAGTTCGCCGCCGATCTCGGCGTGATCGCCGATCCCGGCAGCACCCCGGTGGATCACCCGTACGTCGACACCACCGGCCTGCTGTACGTCCAGCCCGGGCAGGACGTGCGGGTCACCATGCTGGCCGAGCCGCACAGCGTCATCCACGCCACTACCGGGTACCTGCCGCGCAAGCAGATCGGCATGCGCCGCGGCTGGGTGGCTGCCGGGCTGGCCGCGCTGGCCCCGCTGTTCCGGTTCGGGCCGGTGCTGGTCGACCCGAAGCTGATCCGGATGCCGGTCGCGACCGACATCCGCGGCACCTGGAGCTGGAGCCATCGCAGCGACGTCTCGACCTGGGCCGACGAGCCCGTGACCAACAGCCTGGGCGACGCCCGGATGCCGCCGGACCCGTCCCAGGGACAGGAGGGCTGGCTGCGCCTGACCCCGGAGGAGCCGCTGCCATGAGCGACCCGGACCAGTACCCCAACAACGCCAACGAGGGCGAGTCCGAGGGTGTCCCGGAGGCGCTGCTGGACCGGGAAGGGGACCGGGACGGCGGCAACGACAACCGGCGGTGGCGGTACGCCGTCCGGGAACTGGACGTGATGGACTACACGGGCGCCGGGATCTGGCGCCAGATCGGCCCCGCGCCGCTGCAAGTCAGCCGGCATCAGGTCTTCCAGGGGCCGGGGCCGGTCTCCGGTGAGGTGGTCGACATTGCGCTGGATCCTCGCGGTAACACCCGGACCATCTACGCCGCGGCAGGCAACGGCGGGCTGTGGAAGAGCACGGACGGCGGGACCAGCTGGCGGCCGATGACCGACCAGCTCCCGGCCACCGCGATCGGGGCGGTGGCCATCGACCCGGTGAACCCGGACATCGTCTATATCGGCACCGGCAACCTCTTCAACGGCGCCGCCGGGATGCCCAAGTCGGCGGGGCTGTTCAAGTCCGTCGACGGCGGCCGCAGCTGGGCCCGGCTGACCACGCCCGCGGGGCGGCCGCCGCAGCCGATCACCGTGGCGGCGAACGCGGCGGGCGGGGTACGGATCACGGTCGCCGCGCACGGCTACGCCAGCCTCGACCGGGTCACCGCGGTGGGCCTGCCCGGCGTGACCGGTGCCGCCGGTGAGGGCATCGTCCGCCGGATCGACGACAACACTCTGCAGATCGGCGGCGTCAACATGACCGGCGCCTACGGCGGGGCCGGCGCGACCCTGTTCGACGCCCGGCAGCCGCCGTTCCTGTCCGACCGCGGCGTCGTCCGGATGATCTGCCCCTCCGGGGACACCCTGCTGGTCGGCTCGGAGGCGGGCCTGTACTACTCCAAGGACGCCGGCCGGAACTTCGGGGCCAATTTCCCGGACTACAACGACGGCAAACCGATCCGCACCGGGCTGATCTCGGCCCTGGAGGTCGACCAGGGCTGGACGCGTACCCTGCCGGTGGCTGACGCCACGCCCACCGACCCGATCGTGGTCACCCTGCCCGGCCATGGCTTCGTGACCGGCGACTTCGTGATGCTTGGCGGCGTCACGTCCAACCAGGCGGCGAACGGCGGCTGGGTGGCAGATGTCGTCGACGCCGACGACATCTCGCTGCGCGGCTCGTCCGGCAACGGCACCGGCGCCGTCACCGGGTTCGCTATCGGCCCGGCGCATCCGGATACCCAGCCCGTCACCGGGGCCACCAACCCGGCCGCGCCCGCGCCGATCGTGATCACCTGTGCCGCGCACAGTTTCGTCACCGGCGACATCGTGGCCGTGAGCGGCGTGGCAGGCAACACCGGCGCCAATGGCTCCTGGGCGATCCAGGTGCTGTCGCCGGACACGTTCTCGCTGTCGGGCTCCCGCGGCACCGGCGTCTACACGCCCGGTGGCGTGGTGGACGGGCCGCGCCACCCGCCGCCCCGCCCGGTCACGGCCGCGGTCAACGCCGGCGGCGGCGTCACCGTGACCATCGCCGGGCACGGCCTGATCAACGGCGACCTGGTGAGCGTGACCGGCCTGCCCGGTATCGCCGCGCCCGGGAACTCGGCCCGGGTCGTCGTCGTCGACGTCGACCGGGTCCGCCTGGCCGGGCTGGCTATGAACGCGGCCTACGGCGGGGCGGGCGCCGTCGTGTCCGGGCCCGCCGACTCCTGGAACACCGCCTATTTCGCCGCCGCCGGACGGCTGTTCGGCGTCACCACGCTCAACCCGGACCGCGGTCTCTACCGGCTCACCGTGACCTCCCGTGGCGAGGTGGTGATCTCGGACAACCTGATGCGGCACCCGGGCGGGCCGCCGCCCCAGCACGGCCGGGTGGCGTTCTGCCAGGGCCGGCTGCCGCGGACCCGGACCCTCTACCTCTCGGTTCAGGACGACACGATGGTCGCCGGCAATCTGCAGGGGTTCTTCGTCGGCGGGTTCCGCAGTGATGACTTCGGCGGGCGCTGGACGCCGCTGCCCGCCATGAACGCCATCGTCAACACCGACGGCGGCGGGCAGACCGCGTACGACCTGATCATCGCCGTCGATCCACAGCAGTCCTGGCGGGTGTACGCCGCCCAGCAGCAGCTGTGGCGTTCGCTGACCAGCGGCTCGGCCTGGCCTGTGGTCAATCCGGTCACCGCTGGTGGCGTCGACCAGCTGCCGCACGGCCGGTCGCCGAGCACCACGTTGCTGCACTGGGACCACCACGAGCTCGTGTTCGCGCCACCCACCTGGTGGGACTGGAGCGGCGGACAGGCGGTGCAGCCCACCCCCGCCTACCACGGCACGGACGGCGGGATCGCCCGCAGCGGCGGCGTCGATAACGGGCCGATGACCTTCACCCAGCTGAACGAGGGCATCGCCACCTCGCTGCTGATGTCGCTCGATATCGGGCGTGGCGCGGGCCACACCGAGGTGACGTTCGCCGGGATGCAGGACACCGGCACGGCCGGGCATCGCACCGGCGACGGCACCGGAGTCTGGACCGAAGGCTACGACAACGACGGGGAAGCGGTCGGCGTCGACTCGTTCGACCCGGACATCGTCTTCGGCTTCAGCAATGGGAACCTGCTGCGCAGCACGAACGGCGGGCAGACCTGGTTCCAGGCCAACGAGTCCGGCGGCGCCGTAGTGGAGATCCTCAGCGTGGCCAACACCAATCCGGTCCAGGTGACGACGGCCGGCCATCCGTTCCGGACGGGCGATGTCGTGACCATCACCGGTGTTCCCGGCGGGGGCGGGCTGGCGAACGGGGGCACCACCATCACGGTCCCGGCCGGTGACACCAAAACCTTCACCCTCAACGGCAAGAACGGCACCGCCGTGGCGGCGTTCAGCCCGTTTCCAGTGGTCACCGGTGATCGCTACCTCGCGCAGCGGGACATCGTCGCGGCCACCCTGGAGGCACCGATCCAGATCGAGACAGCGACGCCGCACGGCTGCGCCACCGGGCAGACCGTGCGCATCGACGCCGTCGAGGGCAACACCGCCGCGAACAACAACGATGCTCAGCCGGTCTGGACGGTCACGGTGATCTCGCCGACCCGGTTTTCCCTGGACGGGTCCGATGGCACCCTCTCGCCGCCGTATGTCGCGCACACCGGCCGGCTGCGCGGGCCCGCGGTGAACGGGCCGGTGCCCGTCTTCGGCACCACGAACGCGAACCCGGCCCCGATCGTGGTCACGGCCCAGGGCCACGGGTTCGTCGCCGGCGGCCTGGTCACCATCACCGGGGTCACCGGGAACACCGCCGCCAACGTGGCGGGACAGGCCATCACCGTGCTGGACGCCAACAGCTTCGCCCTCAACGGCGTGGCCGGGAACGGGGCACCGCACGGCATGCCGCGCGCCCGCGGCGGATCGATCGGTCGGGGCCTGCCGGCCAACGCCTTCATCGCCCGGGTGGCCCTGGTTCCCAATCCCGCTGCGGCGTCGACGAAGATCTTCGTGTCCATGGACCACGCGCTGTTCCGGAGCACGAACGGCGGCATCACCTTCGTGCAGATGAGCAACTTCACCGACTTCATCAGCGCGCTGCACGCCCCCGCCGACCACCGGCTCTGGGTAGGCGTGTCGGGCTTGCTGAACACCAACCGGGTCTACCGGGTGCGCTTCTCAGCCACCGACGGGGCCTCGTACGACCCCGGCGTCACCGCCGATGTGGGCGCACGCAGCTTCATCTCGCAGATCATCGAGGATCCCCGGGACGCCACCGGGCAGCGGGTCGCGGTGGTCTGCGCCGGGTACAGCCGTACCGTAACCAGCCGCCGGTCCCGGCACGTGTTTCTCACCACCACGCAGGGGCGCGCGGTCGGCGGGGTGGTGCCCTGGCACGAACTAGGCGGGGTGTTCGACGCCGCCTCCGGAAACCTGCCCGACGTTCCGGTCACCGGCGCGGCGTGGATCCCACCACCGCCGCCCGCGGGCGCTGCCGATCCCTCGGACCTGCTGATCGCCACCGACAGTGGCGTGCTCCGGCTGGATCCGGCCGGACCGCGCTGGGCCCGGGTCGGGCCGAACCTGCCCAAGGTGGGCGTGCAGGCGATCGCGGCCGACCCTGGCGGCGGCACCCCGGTGATCCGGGTCGGCACCTACGGCCGGTCGGCCTGGGAGTTCACCGTGCCCGCCGGGCCGAGCCTGTACGTGGAGGCCGATCTGGGCTTCGGCGACCAGCAGGTGGGCACCACGGTCCGGCGGCGGATGGTGCTGCACAGCGTCGGCGCGGGCGACCTCCAGATCACCGGGATCGACGGGATGACCGGCGACGTCACGGTGAAATCGGTGCCGCCCGGGACCACCGCGCCGTTCCCGCTGGCCTCCGGAACCCGGCAACCGTTCGACGTCGTGTTCACGCCGTCGGCTCCCGGCGACCGGGGCGCTTTCCTGACGATCTCGTCGGATGATCCGGACTTCCCGGCCGTCGAGGTCAAGGTGACCGGGTTCGGGGTCGCGGCCGGCGCGCCCCGCCTCAGCGTCCGGGCGTTCCTGGAGTTCGGCGTCGTCCAGACGGCGGCACCGGCCACCCTGACTCTGGAACTGCGCAACATCGGCGACGGCCCGCTCCAGATCGACACCCTCGCGCCGGATCCGCACGGCAGCCCCACGTTCACACTGCCCGCCCCGCCCGCGTTGCCGCTGCCCATCCCGCCCGGCGGGTCCACCACGGTGCCCGTCCAGTTCGCGCCGGTCGCGAACGGCGTCGTGCGCAGCGCCCTGACGATCACTGGGAGCGGGCAGGGTCAGGTCGTCACCCTCACCGGCCAGGGGACGACGACAGCGGCCGGGCTGGTGGCGGAGCTGTTCGAGCAGTTCGGCATCGGCCAGCCCGTGGATGCCATCGTCTGACCGGACACCTGCGGGCCGGGCACGGAGCAGGAAGGGGCACAGTTATGAAGCGTCAGCTTGCGCCGATGCGGGCGCGGTTCTGGGCGGAGGCTGGGCTGTCGGCGATTGCGGCGTTGCTGGCAGTCGTAACCACCGTCGTCCCGGACTGGATCGAGCTGCTGACCGGGGCGGATCCTGACCACGGCAGCGGCAGCACCGAATGGTCGATCGTGGTGCTGCTGGCCCTGGCCTCGGCCGCCCTCGCGGCGATGGCCGGCCTAGAGTGGCGTCGGCACCGGCTCGCACGCCGATTGGCTGAGGCGCCATCTCGGTCCTCCTCGCTGCTCGATGGTCTCGGCCAAGTCCACCGGGTTAAGTCCGAGCCCGCTCGGGTCAGCGACGGTTACGAGATGAACGCCAACAGCCTGGTGACCGGCAGATCGTACCCGTCGACGGCCTACATGATCACCTGCCCACCAACTACACGAAAGCGCGCAACACGTCGGCTACGCGTTTCATACAGCAACGGCCAGGTGACCGACCTGGGCGCCTGCCAGATGGGAACAACAGTCAAGGCCAACGCGGTCAATCTGGACAGGCAGGTAACCAACCGCCGCCAAGACCCGATCTGCGCGCGGGCGTCGGCAACCTTGACCAGTGCCATTTCCTAGGGACTAGCCATCCCCGGAGCGTGCGGCACGCGCTGCCATCGGCGGGTCGTAACGTGGCAATCTCACACGGCCATGCCGCGCGGCGGCGCGCCGGGCAGGATCGCTGCGCAGCGTGGCAGCGACCTTGCAGATGACGGTGGTACTGCGCCAGTTATGGGTCAGATCGTGGCGGCCGAGCCGCCCGGCCAGGGTGGTCAACGCATGGGTGGCGGCGCCGCGGAAAACCGCAGCTGGTCTGATCAGGGTCGGCGACGACGACTAGCGGCAGGCCGACGTCGTAGATCTTGTTGAGGATATACAGGTCGGCGGTGGAGCAGTCCTGCGCCTCGTCGGCCACAGCCCGGCGCGTGAATCACCAGGATCTGGTGACGACGGCTCACCTGCCCGGCGGCGAGGCTCGGTTCGTCGCGAAAGGCTCGCACGGCCACGAGGGTGCGCCCGGCAATACTCGAAGATCCGAGCCCCCGATGAACTCGGCTAGGTTCACCTATATGAGTAAGGAGGAATCCAGTGGGATCCCAAATGGAATCACAACATGCGGACGCAAATGAGGAGCTTCTCCTGGAGTTGAAGTCGAAGAACACGACCAGAAGCATCAAAGACTTCTCGCCCGAAGGCATCAAGCTCGAGTCCAATCTCGAGGGAGAGGCCAAAGGCGTGTACAACGCCACGTTCTACGCGACGATCACCATGCTGGTAAAGCCAGATCGAACCATTGACTACGAAGTACGACAGATCCACACGACCAGTGACGGCGACACTGTCCTCGTGTACTACAAGGGGAAGAGCATCGTCGAGAGCCCCACCCACAATAAGTTCGTGGGCGAAACCACGTTCCAGACCTCATCAAAGAAGCTCGCATGGCTGAACGGAACGAAAGCTCGGCACGAAGGAGAGTACAACCCCGTCGCGGGTGAGAATGACTTTCAGGTGTACGGGAAAAGAGGCAATGCCACTTAGCCTAGTTTGATCTTGTGTCGACGCGTCGCGGGCGTGGTCCGGCATGATCGCTGGTCGTGACGCACAATGGCGTGGTGGCCGCCGGTAGCCGTCTGACGGACTGGATCTCGCTGGGGGTGCTGGCCTCCTCGGTTCCAAGGGATCCTGTCGATGCTGCGGCCGCGGCGGCGGGCAAGGGCGCGAAACGCTCAGACGGGAAGCTGCCGCCGCAATGGCCACTGCGTTCTACAGCCTGGAGTGGGACGTCGAGGACGTCCATGGCAGGGAAAGCTATGACCTGGTCTGCCGCCAGGGCGGCGAGATGAAGCATGTTGAGGTCAAGGGAAACCTCATGACTTAAGCGGCGGGATCTCCACGCAGTTGACGCTCAAGCGTCAACGCAGTCAAACATTCATGCCAGCCGCATGCCAGATTCGAACATGTGCTCGATTCATGACCCGCCAAAGTCCCAGGATGACCCCATGATCACCGTGCCATCTACGTGCCACACGAAAGCACACCCAGGCGACGCCGGTAGACGTCACCCGCTGGCCCGACCGCAGGTCAACCACGAGTGGGTAGGTTCACGCACTGCAGCGAGGGGTCACTGGTTCGAACCCAGTTGCGCCCACCTGAAACTTGTAGCTACCTCATGATGAGACCGCCGTCGGCGCACAGCACCTGGCCGGTCATCGCCGCCGCCGCATCTGAGGCCAGGTAGGTGACAGCAGCTGCGGTGTCGTCGGGGGTGAGCCGGCGCTTGAGCGCCTGACGGTGCACTGTCGCGTCGAACTGCTCGTCGCTGTTCACGGTGCGGGAGGCCGGGGTGTCGGTTAGGCCCGGTGCCACCGCGGACACGCCTACGCCGTCGGCGCCAAGGGTGACGGCCAGGGTGCGCATGACCCCGAGCAGCGCGCCTTTGCTGGCGATGTAGGCCAGGAGTGCCGGGACGGGCGGGGCCCAGAAGGTGTCGGAGAGGATGAACACGATGCGGCCGAATCGCCGTTCCGTCATGCCGGGGGCAAACGCCTGGATGAGCCACAACGCCGATTCGACATTAACGGATTGGACATGGCGCCAGGTCGCAGCGTCGACGCCGGCGATAGTCATCTGGTCGAACGCTGCGGCGCAGTGGACGAACACGTCGCAGCGCCCGTAGCGCTCGAGCACCGCGGCTGCGGCGGCCCGGGTCGACGCCTCGGACGACAGGTCGACGTCGATGTCGACGTCGGCGTCACGGTCGAGGACGACGGTACGGTGGCCGGTGTCTTGCAATGCTCTGGTGATCGCGGTTCCGATCGCGCCCGCGCCGCCGGTGACGACCGCGATCCGTCCATGCCCGGGATCCAGTGCGGTGGTCATGGCTCAGGGGCCAACGTAGACGCGGTAGCCGAGGTCCAGGCGGATCGACTCCAGGATCGAAAAGGCGGTGGGGAATGTGAACACGTCCACGGCTCCCAGCACGCCGGTGTCTTTCTGGATGACGGGCGCGGCGCTCATGGTTGTCCTCCTTGAACGTTGAGGTTCGTTTGCTCAGTTGCTAATGCCGCGTCAGGCTACGTTCGCCCGTTTGACGATGCGGCGTAGGCGGGGGTTGGCGGTGTGGCGGTTGCGCCAGGCGATGTGGCCTCGGCGCTGCCACATCTTTCTAGAAGAAGGACACGTCTCCCAAGGCCTGTGCCAGCGCGAGCGGGTTCCAGTATTCGCGGTAGTTGACGATGCTGCCATCTCGGACGGTCACGAAGGTGGCGTACGACATGTTGTAGGCGTTGCCGTTGGGGATGACATGGCCCTTGACGCTCCACTCGCCGATGGCGGTGTCCGGGCGGTCGGTCGGGTAGATCTCCAGCGAGTCGATCTCGTGCACGTCGATGATCTTGGGATAGTTGCGCAGGTATTCGAAGATTGCGACGCGGCCGTCCAGCCTGGACGGCGTCCCCGCTGGGGCGAATGGGAACTCGACCAGGACGTCCTCGGCGCAGAGATCCGCCCAGGCTCTCATGTCCTTAGCGAGGTACGCGTCCAGGCTGCGCCTGAACAGTTCGGCGGGCTTTTGACTGTCACTCATCACATACTCCATGATTCGTTTCGGAAGGCGCAGGGCTGCGGAATGCGGCGGCCGGTGGGGGCCTCCTGGAGCCGTTCAGAAGCCGTAGGCCGGCAGGACGGCTCCGCTGACGGGCGCCCCGCCGTCAGCAGCCAGGAGCACAATCAGCTCCGCGATCGCTTCGGGTGAGGTGGCATGCGCCATCACCTCCTCTGGCAGGAATGACCGGTTCACCGGAGTGTCGATCAGCTGCGGCGCGACCGCGTTGACCCGGATTCCCTGCGGACGCAGCTCCAGATCCAGCACCCGGACCAGGTGGCTCAGGGCGGCCTTGCTCAGGCTGTACGCGGCCACACCCGCGTACGGCTCGGCGGCCCAGCGGGAGGAGACGAACGTAATAGAGCCGGAACCGCGCTCCTTCATGTACGGCGCGACTGCCTGGGTCAACCACAGCGCGGGGCCGACGTTGACGTCCATCATCTGCCGCAACTGGTCGGGCGTCGCCGACAGCGCGTCCCCGATGCCGTACATGCCGATGGTGTTCACCAGCACCTCCGGGGGGCCGGTCTCGGCGGCGATGCGGTCGACGACGGCCTTCGCGACCGCCGGATCGGTCGCGTCGCCCGGCACCTGGCGGATGCCGTCGGGCAGTTCACTTAGCCCGTCAGCGTTGCGGTCGACTCCTGCGACGGTGAACCCGGCGCCGACCAGCTTCACCGCCACCGACCGGCCGAGCGGGCCGCCCGCACCGACCACCAGCGCCACTCGATCACTCATCGTCGGACTCCATTCATATCCGCGGTCCTGGTCATGGTCCGGCAGCATCGCCGCTCCATAACCTGCTTGCACAAACAAATATGCCTTGTTGAGTTTGCTGTGTCAAGCAACTACATTGACGGTCATGGCGAACGAACCGGTCCGGCACCCGCCCGTGCCGCTGACCCCGGACGAAGAGCTGGCATGGCGGGCCCTCGCCCGCGCGGTGCTGGTCATCCCGCGGGTGCTGGACAGCGCGCTGCTCCAGGCCCAGGGCCTGAGCCTCACCGAATACTCGGTGCTGATGAACCTGTCCGAGCAGCCCGGCCGGTCCATGCGGATGAGCGAACTGGCCAACGCCGCCTCGATCTCCGTCAGCGGCCTGACCCGTGTCGTCGAGCGGCTGACCCGCCAGGGACTTGTCGAGCGCGCCAGAGCCGACACCGACGGCCGCGGCCAGCTGGCCGTCCTGACCCCCGCGGGATTCGCCCGGCTGGAGCAGGCCTACCCGACCCTGCTGGCCGGCGTGCGCGAGCACGTCATGGACCACCTGGCAGACCTCGACCTCGCCGCCTTCACCCACGCCATGTCAGGTATCGCCGCACCCGGGATGGGCCCGCCAGTGCGGCGCGCCCCCAGCCTCGCCAGCCCGGGAAACGGCCGCCAGCGTGAGAAAACGACCGGGCCGCAGGGTGCCCGGTGAACCGGCCGGCCCCGCTCGTCCGCTGAGATGCTGCGGATCATGGGACAGCCTCGAGATCGTAGGCCAGAGCGAGGACGCGTGCTCCCTGCGTGAACGACCGGCCGCGCCTCTCATGCAGATCGTTCGGATCCAGCCACCAAGCTGACGGAGCGCGGGGAGCTACAGCGGGACTGGATAGTCTTCTCTGCCGAGTGTGGTCGCAGGGCCGAAGAGGCTCTTACCAAAGCCGCCGAGGTGCTAGCCGACCACGCCCCTGGCCAACGACCAGACGACGAACTAGCGCGGGCCTGGGCAGCAATGGGGCAAGGATGGGCGAGCCTGGCGCACGCCGAAGCGGCCCGCAGCATGGCAGTTGCCGCTTTTGCGGTCGATCAGATGGGGATGAATACCTACCCTGGCACATAGGTGTTGCTGCCTGCCGGAAAGCCGCGTGGCCCAGGCGCGGGACAAAATAGCACTATGAATTAAATGGAAACAGGTCGAGAGGTGGCTATTTTATAATCTGTCCGGTCGACCCTTGCTCCCATCGCACCCGATTGGCGCAGACAGCGGGGGCCGGGAACCATCAGGTTCCCGGCCCCCGCTTGCCACCGGTATGGGTGATAAGGCTGGGCGCGTGCGCCGTATTAGGGGCGCAGGACGCCGAGCAGGCCGTTCTGCTCGTGGTTGAGGCCCGCGGTGAACCACAGCGCGTCGGTGCCGGCGTTGGCCGCCGTGCCGGGCAGCAGGCCCCACAGGCCTGGCTCAGCGAACGGCTTGCCCGTGGAGATGTCCCGGACCAGGCCGGTGACCCGGTGCGCGAAGTGATGGCCTTGCTTGGCCAGAATGTTGATCCGGCCGTCACCGAAGTTACCGACCAGCAGCGAGCCGGCCGCGTGACCCCAGCTGGCCGGCGCGATCGCCAGGCCCCACGGCGCATTGAGCGCGCCGCCGGAGGTGATACGAGAGATCAGGTGGCCCTCGGGGCTGAACTCGTCCACCACGCCCAGGCCCGGGCCGACCGCCTGCCGGTGTGTGACTGGATCGGCCTTGTCGTAGGCCACGAAGATTTCGCCGTTCAGGGCCTGCGTGTTGAAGGGCAGGTACCCACGGGGCAGCCGCGGATCCCTGAACTGCCAGCGCGCCGTCTTGACCTGGTGGAACGCGGAGTTGAAGACATCGACCCGGCCCTGGGCGAAGTTGGCCGCGAATAGCCGGTCGCCGTGCCTGGTGGAGACTATCGCGAGCCCGGTGTACCCAGCCCCGGCGACGGTGGCCTTGTCCTCGGTGTTACCGATGAGCGGGTCGACCATGGGGCTCCAGGCCTCGATGTGGCCGTCGAGCGTGGCGAAGATGAACATGGCCGGAGCGCTGACGGTCCCGTTACTTAGGACGAATCCGGTGCCGGTGTTGTTTACCTGGCCGGTGGGGCCCGCGACCGAGCCCGCCATGGTTACCCGCACCGTCGGGACCTTGGTCACGGTGGCCGAGCCGGGAGGGAGCGTGTAGAGCGTGGAGCTGTTGGTGCCTTGGTTGGACACCCATAGGGGAGAGGTCGGGGCGTGCGAGATGCCCCAGGGGTTTTTCAGGTCTGGGTCGGTGAGAGGGGCCATGCCGGGTATATCGGAGGCCAGGTTCACCTGATTCAGTTTAAGATCGTGGTGCGGCGCCTGATGGTGGCCGGAGCTCGCGAAAGCCGCTGCGGGCGCGCCGGCCAGAGCCAGTCCGCTGCCGGCCGCGATCAGCAGCGCCGCAAAGCGAGGCGAAGAACGTCGTGGCAACATCACACATCCCCTCTAGAGCTGAGTGGTTTCCCGCCAGCTAATACGAGCGATGTGTCGATACGGATTGGCCGGAATCTCACGATTCGCCCGTACCCAAATTTCAAGTCTGCCGGGAGAGCCCCCTGACTTCCGTTCCAGAATGCTCGTACGGCAGCCGGATTTCAAGGTTTGACTGGGGCGAATGGGGACAAAGTGGGCGACTCTGGCGCGTTTGTGGTACCAGCGGGTGTGGACCTGGTGCCGATTTATCTGGAGATCACCGATCGCCCACGACGTGCGTGACTGACGAGGAGTGGGTGACTAGCTGGGTGACAATCGCACCAGTTGCGCACACCCGGAAGTTCGGCTGCGGTGGCTGGCTGTCGAGCGTCGCTGGCGCCGGGCGGGCGCGGTAGTCAGCGTTGGCGGCGCGGGCGGGCGCGGCGCGGGCTGCGGGCTGCGGCTAGCTGGAATGGCAGTGGCCGGTCATCGACGATACGTTTCATCACGATGGTGGAGGTCAGCCGCTGCACACCGGGCAAGGTGGCGAGCGCTTCGTCACGCAGCGCAGCGTAGCTGGGGAGGTCGGCCGCGACGATGCGCAGCAGGTAATCGGGATCGCCGAACAGCCGCTCCGCGTGCCGGACCTCGGGGACGGCGGCGAGCGCCGCCTCGAACTCGGTGATGGTGGCGGCGTCCTCGCGGCCCATCGTGACGCTGACGAGGACCTCGAACCCGAGGCCGACCGCGGCCGGGTCGACCACGGCCCGGTATCCCCTGATCACTCCCGTTCGCTCCAGCTCGCGCAGCCGCCGGTGGCACGGCGCCGCGCTGAGCCGGACCCGCTCGGCGAGCTCGGTGACGGTCAGCCTGCCTTCGGTTTGAAGCTCAGCAAGAATATGCCTGTCGATTCCATCCACGAGCATGATTCTTGCACTCCAAGCTACTAATGGGCACAAGCTAGCAAGAAAGCGCGGCCGGAACTGGCGTATATTCGCCGACCGGACGGCCGCAGCCCGGTGGCCGGGGAAGGCGATCCACGGGTGGGCAGGGTGCTGGACTGGCTGCCAGTCGCGGCGGCGGTGTTCGCTGTGCCGCAGTTCCTGCCGCAACTCGCCCGGGTACGGCGCACCGGCGACGCGGCCGGGGTGTCGTGGGCGTGGGCGGCCCTGACGAGCGTGAGCAACGGCGGATGGATCGCCTACTTCGCGCTCTCCAGGTTCTGGACAGCGCTCGTGCCGGCGGCATCCGCGACCGTCCTGGCAGGCACGCTCGCCGTCCTGCTCAGCCGCCGCGGCGGCGTCCCGCGCCGGTCCGCTACGGTCACCGCCGGCTGGACCGCCTTGCTCACCCTCGCCGGGGCGGTCGGCGGCCGCGCCTGGCTTGGCACCACGCTGGCCGCCTCGTTTGTGCTCCAGGTGGCGCCGTCGGTCTGGACCGCCTACCGCACCAACCGGCCAACCGGGATCTCGTCCGGGACCTGGCTGCTCATCCTCGCCGAACTCCTCTGCTGGGGTATTTACGGCATGCACAAGTCCGACCCGCGGCTCGCCTTCCTCGGCTGGACCGGTGTCACCGCCAGCGTGCTCATGCTCGCCCGCGCCCGGCACGCCGCGACAGCCCGCACCCCACCGTGCCAGCGGCCCTAAGCCCCGCAGCAACGCCTCCGACCTGCCGCGAACAAGCCAGCGGGTGAGCTAGGCAAGATCACCGACTCGCCCGCACTCGCTTGTGCTGACTGATCGCGTCAGGGCCGTCACCGCGGCGATGAGGTCAGCTTCGGCCTGGGTGTTGCGGGCCCGGCGGGCCGCATTCCAGCGCCGCGCCGCATCGGCGCGGCGCCGGACTCGCCGCGCGTGCTGCTGAACCCGCGCCGGGTTCGCACTCCCCGGCGCCTGCCGGGCCGCCACGACCGAGGCAGGATCGGTCACCGCTTCGAGCAGGCCCGCGGTGACCGGGATCTCCTGCCCAGTGATCTCCCTGGCCGCAGAGATCACGATAGGTGCGGTCAATTCGCTGCCCCCGGCCGCCAGGGTGGCGGCCACGGCCCGGCCGACCAACCGGTACGCCGTCCGGTAGTCCAGCCGGAAGCGGTGCGCCAGTTCCTCGGCCAAGTCGGCCGCCGCGGTGAAGTGGCTGGCCGCCGCAGCCGCCAGCACGTCGGCGTGCACGCTCAGCCCGGTCACCACGGCCGACCCTAGCCGCACCAGCCGGCCGGCCAGATCGACTGCTCCGGCCACCTCCCCATACGCGTACAGCCAGTTGTCCGTCCGGGCGGACGGGGTCAGCCCGGTGGCGAGCAGCCCGGTCAGGCGGCCGACCAGCGTGCCCGCACCGCCGCGCAGCACCTGGAGGGCGTACGGGTTGCGCTTTTGTGGCATGAGCACACTGGCCCGGCACAGCGAGGCATCCAAAGTCACATAGCCAAACGCCGGGCTGGCGAAGATCTCCAGGTCCGAGGCGAGCTGGCTGAGGGTCGCGGCGGCCTGCGCGGCCGCGAGAACAGCGTCGGCCAGCACGTCGGCCGACCACATCGCGTCGCGGGTATGCGCGCCGGCGGCGCCGAACCCCAGGGACCGGGCCAGCCGGGCCCGGTCCAGCGGAATCCGGGTGCCGCCTGCCCCGCCGGCCCCGGCCGGGGAGACGTCCGTGCGTGTGTACGCCGCCTCGGTCCGGTCCAGGTGACGGACGGCCTGCTCGGCGAAGCCGCCGAGGTAGTGACCGAACGTGGACGGCTGAGCGGGCTGCAGGTAGGTGGTGTCGGCCCAGAGCGTGCCGGCCTGCCGGGCGGCCTGATCCGCGACCGCACTGGCAAATGCGGCGATGTCGGCGTGCAGGCTCAGCAGCCGGTCACGCAGGGCCAGCCGGAACGCGATGCGGCCTGCCTCGCGGCGGGTCCGGCCCAGGTGCAGCCACCCGGCCGCTGGGCCGAGCTGCCGCTCAAGCTCCCGCTCCCGGCTGTTGTACGCGTCGCCGTATACCGGGTCGTAGGGGAAGCCGTCGGCCGGCGTGTCCAGGAGCGTGAGCAGCACCGCGGCCACCGGCGCCACCTCGTCGCGGGTGAGCGCACCACACTCGACCAGTTCGGCGAGGTGGGCCAGGTCGGCCACCGTCAGGCCGCGATGCAGCAACGGCGCGTCGCCGATCTCCAGCTGGTAGCCCGCCTCGACCAGCTCGGGCGCGGGCCCGCTGGTGACCCGCGCCGAGGTGCCGAGATATCCCTCCGGCGGGGTCACGCCGTTCATATCTCCCCGCCCCCGTCCAGCGCCGTCTCGGCGAACAACGTGGGCGCGCCCCCGCTGACCAGGAACACCTGCGGGCCATACAGGCGGCCGGCGCGCGCTTCGGCGGTCAGGGCGGCCATCGCCTTGGCGCCGAACACCGGATCCAGGAACACGCCCTCGGTCACCGCGACGAGCCGGGCCGCGGCCTGCCCGGCGGCCGACGGGACGCCGTAACCAGGGCCGATCCAGCCTTCTCGGACGTCCGGGCCGGGGATGGCCGTGTCCCGGCCGGCCAGCGCGGCAGCCGCGGCGGCCAGGTCGCCGACCCGGCGGCGGCATTCGGCCGCCGGCCGGCTCACGGTCACGCCCACCACCTTGTACGCCGCCCCGGTCAGAGCCATTCCGGCCAGCAGCCCGGCCTGGGTCCCGCCGGACCCGGTGGCCAGCCACAACCCGGCCGGCGGCTGATCCAGCCCGGCCAGCTGGGCGATCAGTTCCTGGCTGGCCCGCAGGTAACCGAGCGCGCCCAGCGGCGTCGCACCGCCCCGGGGCACCGGGTAGGGGCGGCGGCCCGCGGAGCGCATTTCCGCGGTGACCGCCTCGATGCCCGCGTCCACCGACGACCGCTCGGCCGACCCGGTGAACCGCACGTCGGTGCCCAGCCAGCGATGCAGCCGCAGGTTGCCCTCGGCCCGGTCGGGGGCGGTGCCATAGCAGACGATGTGCGGCTCGATCCCGTAGCGCAGGCAGGCCAGCGCGGCCAGCATGGTCCAGTTCGACTGCGGGCCAGCCCCGGTGACCAGGCTGTCGCAACCCTGCGTGAGCGCGTCGGCGACCAGGTATTCGAGCCCGCGGAGCTTGTTCCCGCCCAGGCCGGCGCCGGTCAGGTCATCTCGCTTGAAATACAGCTCAACGCCGAGCTCGTGGGACAGCCGCGGGGCCCGGTGCAAGGGAGTCGGGGCGATGACGAGGTCCACCCGGGCCGGGCCGGATTCATGCTGGCTGCCCGGTCGTTGCGGGCCGGTGACGGTCACCGGCCCACTCCGGCACACGCCTGCCGGACCCGGTCGACGAACGCGGCGCACGAGCCGAGCGCGGACTGCACCCGTAGCGCGTCGTCCAGTTCGGCGTCAGGGACTGGATCAAGCCGGGGGTCGGCGCGCAGCGCGGTGCGGAAGTCCTGGCCGGCGTCCAGGCCGTGCATGGCCGCGCCGTAGACGCTGTCGTGCGCCGAGTGCTTGCCGACCCGGTCGGCCAGCGCGCGCATCACCGGTTCGGACAGCAGGTAGCCGCGGTGGGCCTCGATGTTGGCCAGCATCCGCTCGGGGTCGGCCTGCAGCCCGTCCAGCATCTGGGCCGCCGACCTCACGCAGGTCGCGAAGGCCATCGAGACCTCCGGCACCACCAGCCACTCCGCCTTCCAGGCCCGACCGTCCCGCTCGTGCTCGCAGATCATCCCGTCCAGGCCGACGGCGGCCTGGGCCCGGATCACCCGGGCCAGCGTGACCAGGTGCTCGGAGATCTCTGGGTTGCGTTTGTGCGGCATGGTGATCGAGCCGACCGTGCCGGGGGTGAAGGACTCCCGCAGCTCGCCGATCTCCGGCCGCTGCAGCTGGTAGACCTCGTTGCCGATCTTCCCGGCCGTCGCGGACATCGCGGCCAACAGCCAGAGAAACTCCGCCACCCCGTCCCGGGCGGTGATCCAGGGAATGACCGGCACACCCAGCCCCAGCTGCCGGGCGAATCGGGTCAGCAGGCCGAGAGCCTGGTCGCCCCAGAACTCCATGGTGCCCAGCGCGCCGCCGAGCTGGACCACCTCCCAGCGGCACCGGCCCTGCCGCAGCCGCTGCAGGTGCCGGTTCAGTTCCGCGGCCCAGACCGCCGCCTTGAACCCGAACGTGATGGGCAGCCCGGGCTGCCCGTGGGTCCGCCCGCACATCGGCGTGTCCCGGTACTGCCCGGCCAGCGCGAGCGCGCGGTCCCGCATCCGGGTCACGTCCCGCTCGGCGATGTCCCCGACAGCCCGGGACACCAGGGCAAACCAGGTATCCGACAGGTCCTGCACGGTCGCCCCGTAGTACACCCACTCCCGGGCCTGCTCCGGCAGCACCGCGCGCAGCGCCGTGATCAAGCCCAGGGTCGAGTGCCCGGTACGCCGGGTCTGCTCAGCCACCAGGTCCAGGTCCAGCAGCGAAACGTCCGCGTGGGCCCGGATCGCGGCCGCGGCACCGGCTGGGATCAGCCCGGCGTCGGCCTGGGCCTGGGCCAGCGCGGCCAGGATCTGCAGCCAGGCCTGGGTCCGCCCCTCGTCGGTGAACAGCGCCGAGGCCTCCGGCGTGGTCCACAGGTGGCCGAAGATCGCCGAATCGGCGGGGTGCGCGTTAGCCATGCTCGGCCCGCTGCGGCCCGGCGGACACCTCGGTGGTGAGCGGCTGACTCACCGGCGGGAGGTCACACAGCGCGCGCAGCGCGGCCCGGACCTCGTCCAGGTTCGCCCCCCATGGCACCACGGCCGTGGCCCCGTCGACCTCGATACCCCGCTCCAGCAGGCAGCACTTGGTGAGCAGGAGTCCGTCAGCTGGCCCGTCGGCCCGGGACCGGGGGCACAGATCGGCCCGGCGGGGCTCCGTCCGGTAGAAGTGCTCGTGGAACTGCCGGGACCGCTCGCAGCCGATCAGCAGCCAGTCCGGCTGGTAGGGCGGGTGGGTGTCCAGGAAGCTGACCGCCCGGCCAGCCGGCGGGATCCCGCTGCCGCGGCAGGGCAGCAGGTAATGCGCGGCCCGGTTGCTCGCCATCAGGTCCTGCACGTCGACCGCATCCAGGACCAGCTGTACCGGGGGCAGATCCTCGTCGTAGCTGACCACCTGCTCGGCCATGGCCAGCAGTTTGGGCGGGTGGGGCGGCACCACCTCGGTGACCCGGACCTGGACCGGTGCGGGCCGCCAGATGAAGTTGACGTGCTCGAACTTGCCCTGGATCACGTAGCCGAGGATCCCGTCCCGCTGGTGCTGGCCGGCCACCTGGGCCAGCGCGGTGGCGTTGCCCACGTCGGCCGCGGGGTCAGTGATCCAGGCCGTGGTGTCCGGGCCGGACAGCACGCGCAGCTCGGCCACGGGGGAGAACAGCAGCCTGGGATCCGCCGGCCGGACTGCGACCAGCGCGGTCTCGCCGTCGCGGCGGAGCACCAGGTAGGCGGTGCGCCGGTAGATCTCGCGGCTGCGCAGCAGGGCCTCGATCGCGGGCGGGGTGAGCGGGACGTCCACCTCCTGCACCGACAGCCCGCGGTAGGGCCGGGTGATGGTGTTCGGCACCGGGTCCGGGATCATGCCCGCCGCCCTCAGGCCGCGGGGCCGGCCGACGTGGGGCCGGCCGACGTGGGGCCGGCTGGCGCGGGGCCGGCTGGCGCGGTGTCGGCGCGCAGCCCGAGCCGCAGGGTCTCGAGGGAGAGCACACCGGCGGGCGCCACGTTGCCGATGTTCACGTCCGGGCCGAGGTGCTGGATAAACCAGGCCTGCTGGCTCTTGCCCGGTGCCTCGAAGATGACCTTGTCCCGGGGGATCCGGTCCAGGATGACCGAGACCAGGTCTTCGCGGATCCCTTGGTCGGCGTGATACAGCCCGACCGTGCCGCTCTCCCTCCCCTCGGCGATCACCCAGGATGCACCCGCGTCGAGGTCGGCGGCCATCTCAGCCGCCCACTGAGCAGGGGTCGGCGGGTAGTTGCCGGTCTTGGCGCCGGTCTCCGCGAGCACCACGAAGTCCTCGGCCAACTCGCGGACTAGGGCCTGCTTCTGGCCGGCCGGCATGACGCGCAGCCCGTTGGACACCTCGATGTGGGTCATGCCGACCTTGAGCGCCCAGTCCCGCAGTTCGCCGACCCGGTCCTGTCGCGCCGCCACCTCCAGCAGCGTCCCGCCCGGCGACACCGGGCAGTCGTAGTCAGCGCAGACCCGGATTCGCTCCTCCAGCGTGGGGTCGACGTACCCGATGCCCCAGCCCACCTTGACGATGTCCACCAGATGTCCCGCCTGGCCCAGGAAGTCACGGGTGCCCTCCGGGGTAAGCCCGCTGTCCAGCACATGAGTCAGGCCGCGGGACCGGGGCTTGGCCGGCCGGGAGGGCAGGCGGAGGAAGGTGGGACACTCGGCCACGGTGCGCCTCCCGCTCTATGGTGTGACCGCACCATAGGCACGCGGGCCGCGGAGTTTCGCTGTCCTGGCAGGGTGAGGTTCCGGTGGTTCGTTGACCCCCGGGGCCGCTGGGGCCCCGGGGGTCAACCCGGGAGGATCAACCGGGCGGCAGCAGCCGGTCAGCGCTGGAGTTCGGCCCGGACGATGGCAGCGCCGTCGTGCAGGGCGCGCAGCTTGCCCGCGGCGATCATCCGGGGCAGGTTGATCAGCCCGCAGTCGGTGGACAGGCCCAGCCGGTCGGCGGGCACGTACTCGAGCACCTGCCGGATCCGGTCGGCGACCTCGTCCGCGCTCTCGGTCACGGTGGACTTCACGTCTATGACCCCGGCCACGAACGGCTTGGTCCAGTTGTTCTCGGAGAGCGGCTTGAGGTCATCCGGCCCGGTCCGGCCGACCTCGTAGTTCAGCGCGGTGATGTTAGCGTTCAGCACGTGCGGGAAGATCGCGTACGCACGCTCCGGGGCGGGTGCGTCCGAGGCCCGCTTGTCCAGCACGAACGCACCGAACTCGGTATCGGTCTGGTCCGGGAAGTAGGCCGGCGTGCCGGAGTAGTTGCCCCAGCAGGTGTGCACCCAGAACTCACAGTTCACGCCCTCGACGGCGGCGTTGAGCGCGTCGATCTCCCAGTCGCCCATGCCGTACGGCCAGACGAACTCGTCCAGCTGGATGATGTCGCAGCCGTTGTCCGCGAGTTCCTTGAAGTCCTCGTTGAACGCCCGGGCCAGCGCCATGGCGAGTTCCCTGGTGTCCTTGTAGTACAGGTTGGTGGTGGCCGCGGCGATCACACCCAGGCCCGTGTAGGACACCTTGACCGGCTTCTTGGTGGCCTTGCGCACCGCGCGCAGGTGGTTCAGGTGGAACGGGACTTCCCGGCGGACTTCACCGAAGGCGGTGGGAGAGTACAGGGTGGAGTAGATGGGCAGGCCGATGGGCGGACCGGAGAGCCGGTACCCGGACACCCGCTCCAGGTAGTAGTAGAGGATCGTGCCGTACGGCGAGTCGCCGCCGTAGACCTTCCCGTCGGCGATCACGTCCAGGCCCGCCGCCTCCTGGTCGCGCACGATCGCGCCGATCACGTCCTCGAACGCCTCCTTGCTGATCGAGTCGTGGATGAACTCGCCCTTGGGCAGCGTGGCGAAGCCGTGCCCGTCGTACCACCGTGGGTTGGGGTAGTTGCCGACCATGGTGGTGGGCAGCAAGATGTCCTGACCGCCAATGAGCATCGTCGTTGATCCTTCCCAGGTCGTGAACTGACTGCGAGAGGGCCGAGCGTAGGCGGCGCAGCCTGCGAGTTTCTTCCCTCCGGCGGGACCGATCTTGACCGCCGGATGCCCACGACGGGGCAGAAATCAGCCGATTCCTGAACCATCAGTCAGGATGTCGGCCGCATCCGGCAGCGCTGTCAGCCTGCGGTCGGGCTCGGCTCCGCCATGCCGGTTGGCACGAAGGCGTCGAAATAGACGTTCGCTTGCCTGACGCCGGACCGGATCACCAGCTCACGTGTGGCCGCCACCATGGGAGGGGGCCCGCAGACGTACGCGTCGTATCCCCTGAGGCTGCCCATCCGGCGTGCGATGGCCTCGGTCACCAGCCCTCGCTCTCCGTTCCAGGTCCCGTCCGCGTGTTCGACAACCGGCACGAACTCCGCGTGCGCGCAGAGATCGCACAACGCCTTCAGGCGGTCGGTGTAATAAAGCTCCTCGCAGGTTCTCGCACCAAAGAAGATCGTGGCGGGCCGCCGGTCGTTTTTCTGGGCGAGGTCGGTGAGCATAGAGAGCATGGGGGCCATCCCGGAGCCGCCCGCGACCATGAGGATCTTCCGGTATGAAAGCCGCACCTTCAGCGAGCCCACCGGACCGGAGACCCGGACCGGCTGTCCCTTCTTCGCATACTTGAGAAATTCGCCGAACTTCCCACCGGGGAATATTCTGACGATCAATTCGATCTCCGAGCTGGCACTCGGCGGGTTGGCCATCGAGAAAGCACGGACGCCAACTGTTCCCGGAACCTCGACGTTGACGAACTGGCCGGCCGTGAACCGGATCTGCGGAGGGCTGACGAGACGCAGCGTCACGCCACGTATCGTGGGTGTCAGCTCTGAGACGTGTGCTATGACGGTCTCGAAAGTTTCGACCCGGTCACCGGCGAGGAACTCCTCCTCGGTGAGACCCATCGCCGAGATATCGATGACACAGTCGGAAAGGGGCCGGCTGGAACACGCAAGGGCCCAGCCGGCCGACCGCTCGCTCCGGGGCAAGGCAAAGCTTGACCCGCTGTCTTCGATGTCACCGTCGGTGACGAATACCTTGCAGGTTCCGCATCCGCCATGTTTGCATCCATAACGGAGGAAGTATCCGCGGGAAAGTGCGGAGCTGAGAATGCTTTCACCTTCCGCGCACTCGAGGGTGCGGCCAAAGGGCATGAACTTCACCGTGGACACGGGTGCCTTCCCGATGCTCAGGACTGAAGTGCGTCTCGCACCTCGTAGTTAAGCCGGCGGATATCGTCGATCGTCCACATGCGTTTCAGGCCGATGCCGGGCTGGGCGACCAGGGTCTTGCCGTCTTCCCGGACGAGCCCGAGCTTGAGAATGACGTCGGCGAGGTCCCAGCCGTGGTACAGGCTCCAGAACTGCTTGCGCTCAGCGTAAGCGGACGGCCAGTTCTTGAAAACCCACTCGCAGCCTTCGCTGCAGACCGCGATGCGAGAGCCGTGGTAATCGAATATCCGCGTTTCTGGGTTGTCCGGCCGCGGCATGATGCAGGGCAGCTGGCATACCTGGCACAGCGGTGGCAGAGCAGGCAGTTGCTGCATCATGAGCTGCCCGCTGTCGGGCTCTGCCATCTGGGCGTGCGTCTCCCAGAACTTTCCGTAGAGCTCGTACCAGCCTGGGTAGTTCTGCTCGAACCACTGGAAGTCCTTGGGACCCTGGATCGGTGTTCTCCAGAAGTTGAGTGGCCAGATGATCGCCAGCGCCATCGCTGTGGTGTGATGGAGCCACGTCACGTCCTCGGCAACCTTGGGCACCCGCTCCGGTACCTGAAGGCCGAAGTCGGTCAGCCGCTCCATATAGCTCGACACGAAATCGTCGCCGACCCACTCCTCCCACTGGTCGCGATAGCACCAGGGACGGACGGTTGCGCCGTATTCGGCTTGGTGTCCCACCAGGGCGTCCAGCTGGCGGTGGTTGACCCAGAAGTACCGTTCGAGGGCCCGGTTGCAGTCCGGGATGTTGCGCTCGTCCTGCAAGACGGCCATGAGCGTTCCGTATCCATTCGCCATGTGCCGGGCCTCGTCGGACTGGATCGAGAGGAACGTGGAGGCCAGCGCGCTCTCGCCGTTGGCGACAGCGATTTGCGGAACAGCCACGACGAGTATGTTCGTGTACGCTGTTTCGAGGACCACGTTGAGGTGCATCACGCAGTCGATCGGGTCGCCCGTGTTGAAATGAAGGAACGCCGAAACGCCGACCAGCCCGGCCGGAAGCTCGTACAGCGCCTTTTGGCCGATGTCGTAGCCTGCGGGATCCTCCCAGTGCTTGACGTAGTAGTGCCGCAACGCCGTTTCCAGCTGGGTGTGACGGATCTCGTCCATCATCTGGGCCTGGTATCCTTGCCGGATTTCCTGGTTCTGAACGGACGCTATGATTCCGCCGGCCGCCGATACCGCCTCGAATTCTGCGATTGTGAAGTCAGGGAGGGTGAGCTTCATGACTTCCATGAGCCGGGGATCCGCCTTCTCGGTGGTGCGCATCCTGATTGCGGCATCGAGGAAGCCGTGCGTACGGTCGTCCTTCTCCGCCTCCATCTTCATGTAGTCGCGCACGAGCATCCGGAAGGGGTCTTTGCCCTTCGGGGGGATGATGTATTTAGTGGGATGCTTAGGCTGTGAGTCGCCCACGGTGAACGGCCAGTCGTAGGACTTGGTTTTATCGTGGATCTGCTCGAGTGTGAAGGGCATGTCCTTCTCCTGTCCGCGTCAGTCCTTGAACCGGTCCGGTAGAATGTCGGCAAAGATCTGGATCTTGTCGTTGGACCGCACCATTCTTCCGTAATAAGTAGTCATGGAGACGAGGAACATCTCGGTAGTCAGCTCACGGCCCAGTAGCTCGCTGATTGCGGGCATATCGAACTCGAGGGCATCGTCACGCTCGATCTTGTAGTAGCAGTCGCGGAACTTGATCTGGGTATTGGGGTAGGCTTCCCGGATCCATTCCAGGGCGGCTTCGGTCTCCTCGCCTACTATGAGGGATATGCCAACGGTCCGGCGAGGTCCACCCGCCGACCGCTTCCACGTGGGACGCGTTGCTTTCGCAGTCGTCATCTCCGGGTGCCTCCTGTTGCTTAGCCGAGACCGAGACTGGTCACGATCTCCGAGTGATCCGCGGTGACCTGATGGAGCACGTCTGGGCCGTTCCCGCGCAGGCTGAGTTCCTTGATTTCGAAGAGACCGGCTGCTGCGTTTGCCGCGCGGTTGCTCTCGGCCGTCCAGCGCTCCAGCCAGCCCGAGATGACCTGGCGGTTGCCGTCTCCGAACTGCGGATCGCTGCTAAGGAATTGCACCAGGTTCCTCGTGGTTTCGAGGTGCCGGGCGGTGTCGCGGCGCGCAGCCGCCAGGATCACCGGGGTGAGCGGATCGCCATTGTGCGGGGCGTTGCGCGCTACAAACTCATCCTTGACGAGCCGGCCGGCCAGTGGCTCGAAAGCTAGATTGATGGCGACCAGGATCTCGGCCCAGTCATAAAGCGAGAAGATCCGCTCGATATTCTCTCTTACCGGGACGAGAATCGGGTCTTCCATCCAGGCATCGCGGGCACTGGCATCACTATATGCAGGGTCGCGGTCGCTGATATCGAGTATGAGGCGAACGATATCCTGCTGATGCCGGAATTTGTCGGTTGCCTCGAAAGCGGTGGCAAACATGACGGTATCGGCCAGCGCCTCACGAACGGCATAGCACAAGGCCAGGAAGAGCCCATACTCAGCGAAGGGCCAGGCGGCGTAGTATTTGCCGAGGATCTCATTCAGCCAGGTTTCGTTGATCTCCCCGATTCCGGTGTCCAGCACGACCGGGGT
Organism: Streptosporangiaceae bacterium; assembly: GCA_036497945.1. Taxonomy (GTDB): domain Bacteria; phylum Actinomycetota; class Actinomycetes; order Streptosporangiales; family Streptosporangiaceae; genus RYN-230. The sequence continues at coordinate 46,923 of DASXIN010000042.1, forward strand.
GAGGTGCTCGAGTGCCTGCTCCTCGAAGTTCGTGTTCTGCACGTAGGGTCGCTGCCAGACCTGGAAGGGGTCGCGCCAGTCGCGCCAGTGCGAAGAGCGAACCCTGGTGCTGTCCTCGGTGAACGGAGCCCGCCCATCGTCGAAGCGCACCGGCCATCCGACATGCAGCCACTCGGCGGGGCTTGACTGCTGGCCGACCGTCAGGTTCTCGTAGTCGGTCGCATGCCGGCCAGCAGGCGTGAACCACGTAAACTCGCGGTGGCCGATCGCCTGCGGCCTGGATCCGGCCTTTGTCGTTGTCTCTGCCATCGCCCCGCTCCTCGTTGCTCTGCCGCCAGGGCGGCTGTCTCCGGACCCGGTTCATCCGCGAGTGCGCTGAGCGTAGCCACGCGACCTGCGGGTTTCTTCCCTCCGTGGGGACCGATCTTGACCGCCAGATGCTCATGACAGGGCAGAGTTCAGCTGGTCCGGATCCGCCAGTCCACGGCCACGCATCCCGTCTCGTCCGCTAGCACCGGGTTCAGGTCGAGTTCCGCGATCGCCTCGTGAACCGCGATCAGCTCGCTGACCCGCACGATCACATCCGCCACCGCCGCCAGGTCCACTGCGGGCTGGCCGCGCAGCCCGTCGAAGACCGCGGCCCCGCGCAGCGACCGCAGCATGGCCAGCGCCTGTGCTTCGTCCACCGGGGCGACCGCCAGCTGGACGTCACGCAGCGTTTCGACCAATACCCCGCCCATCCCGGCCAGCACCATAGGTCCGAACTCGGGATCGCGGACCCCACCCGCCACCAGCTCAATCCCTTCGTGCTGGTGCTGCACCAGCACGGCGGCCCCGTGCGCCAGCCCGAACATTTCCCGCGCCGCCGCGACCACATCCGCCGCCGACGTGAGGTTCAGCACCACGCCCCCGGCGTCGCTCTTGTGCGTCAGCTCCGGATGATCGACCTTGACTACCGCCGGGTATCCAAGCCGCTCAGCCGCCACCGCCGCCGTATCGGCGCTGCAGCACCGCACCGTCCGGATGACCGGTATCCCGGCATCAGCCAGCAACGACCGCGCGACTTCCGAGTCCAGCAGCCCGTCCCCGGTCCTGGTTGCTCCGCGCAGCACGGCCGCGAGCCGGGGGGTCCGGGTGGCCGCCGCAATGCGTTCAGCCGCGCGGGGGTCCCCGGACGCCCCGGCAGCCACCCCGGACGTCATTCGCTGACCGCAGCGCACTGCCACGCCAACGGCCTCAGCGGTGCGCCCAGGCCAGGCGAAAACCGGGATGCCGGCCTCACGCAGCACGTCCGCGTGTTCCTCGGCCGACCGCGGCGCCACCCAGCACACGTAGACCGGCACCGGTACCGAATCGGCCCGCAGCCGCAGTGCTGCGTCCCGCACCGCCGCCGCTACCTCGGCCGATGCCGACCGCTGCAGCAGCACCGGCACCACCACGTCAACCTCACCCGACCTGGCCAGCATCTCGATAGCCCCCGGGTACACCGTGGTGAACAGGTGCCAGGCCGGGGTCATGTCCACCGGGTTCCGTGCGCTGGCGTAGCTGGGCATGATGGCCCGCAGCCGGTCCTGCAGCGGCTGGCTGAGCTCTGGGAGCAGCAGGCCCTGATCGGCCAGCAGATCGGTCAGCTCCACCCCGGTGCCACCGGAGTTGGTGACCACCGCGACCCGGGGACCGCGCGGCACCGGCTGGCCGGACAGCGCCCGGGCCGCGTCCAGGGCCTGCAAGCCGGTGCGCACCCGGATCACGCCCGCCTGGCGCAGTGCCGCGTCGCGGGCTGCGTCGTCGGTGGCCAGCGCGGCGGTGTGCGATAGCGCGGCCCGCTGCCCGGCGCTGGTCCGGCCGCCCACCACCGCGATAACCGGCTTGCGCGGGGTGGTCAGGCAGGCCTCGGTGAAGAACTCGCGGGCCTGGGTGATCGACTCGAGCAGCAGGCAGATGACCGTCGTGTCGGGGTCGTCGCGCAGGTAGCCGAGGAGTTCCGCGTCGCTGATGTCCGCCTTGTTGCCGGCCGCGAGCACTTTGCCCACCTGGAGGCCCTCGTCCTGGCCGAGCGCGTGCACAGCCATCCCGTACGACCCGGACTGGGTGACCACGGCGACGCCACCTCCGCCGCGGGGCAGGCCTGCTGCGATCGAAGCATTCAATGGCAGCCGGGAGTTCTGCACCCCGAAGCAGTTGGGCCCGACCAGCCGCACGCCCCCTGAGCGGGCCGCGGCCACCGCCTCGGCCTGCAGTTTCGCGCCCTTATCCCCGGTTTCGGCGAAGCCCGCGCTGAGCACGACCGCGGCGGCCACCCCTTTGTCCGCAGCGGCCTGGACGATGCCGGGGACGGTGGCGGCGGGCGTGGCCACCACGGCCAGGTCTACCGGGCCAGGGACCTCAGCCAGGCTGGGGTAGGCGGTCTGGCCGCCCACTCGGCTGGACTGGCTGACCGGCACCACGTCGCCGGGGAACGTGGCCAGGTTGTCCCACAGCAGCCGCCCCACCGAGCCGGGCCGGTCGGACGCCCCGACCAGGGCAACCCGGCGCGGCTCGAACACGGCGGCGAGGCCGCGATGACCGGTCAGCATGCGCGGCTCACCGTGGGCAGGCTCAGCATGCGCAGCCTGGGCCCTGCTGAGCCGTGAACGCCCGGGCCAGTTCCGCGGCGGCGAACTCGGACTTGCGTACCCCCAGCGGATCTACCGAGCGGACCGCGGCCAGTTCGGCGGCGGACGGCGGTGCGACCGGCCGCAGGTCGCCGGCCACGTGCAGGCCGAAGCCGGTGACCGCGCGGACTTCGGCCACGCTTACGTCCGGGAAGATCTGCACCAGCCGGGCCTGACCGTCCGGGTAGTCGAACACACCAAGCTCGGTGACCAGCCATTGCGGGCCGCCGCCGGTGAAGCCGAGCTCGGCCCGGGTGCCGAGCCGGGTGCGGTGGCCCATGTCGGTGATGAAGTCACACTCGGCTACCAAGGTCCGCCCGGACCGGTGCCGGGTGGTCCACACGGTCAGCTGGCCGATGGTGGCGGACAGGTTGCAGCCGCCGCCCCCGCCGCCGAGCTTCACCTTCGGGTGCCCGGGCGGCCCGATCGCGGTGACGTTGGTGTTGCCGTACCCGTCGATCTGCCCGCCGGACAGGAACATCCGGTCCACGTCGCCCCGGATGGCGGCGTCGAAGAATTCCTCGAACCGCATGCTGTACGCCGCGCCCCGCTTGAGGCTGGCGTCGTTGCTGGTCGGCGGGATGAACGGAGGATCGGGGTTGATCGTGTACATCGCCCCTTCGACCAGCGTCATGTCCGGTGCGTGGGTGTGCCGGGCGACGTGCATAGCCACCTGGGCGCATGGGCTGCCGAACCCGTGGAACACGGTCTCGGCTGGGCGGATGGTGCGGGCCAGCGCCACCACGAACCACTCGTCGATTGTGATCTGCTTCTTTGCGCCTCCGGAGCCGGGCTCGGTCATGCGAACAGCTCCTGCCAGGCGGCGGTGGACGTGGACCAGGTGGCCAGGGCGGCTAGCCGGCCAGCGCCGATCGCCGCCCGGTAGTCCGCCTCGCTCCCGCTCAGGTACACGGCCAGGTACTTCTCCAGGTCGTCCGGCCCGGGCTGGGCCGCAGACACGTATTCACGGAGGTGGGCGCGGTCGTAGCCGTACCGCGGGTAGCAGGAAGACGGGTGCGCCCCGTACGGCACCTCGGTCACCGCGGCCACCAGGTGCGCCGGGATGGTCACCCCGGCTGCGGTCACCTCGTCGGTGGACACCAGCTCATCCACGGTGGCCACGACCGCCCGGGACGCAGACGCGAACCGTTCGTCGAGCACGTACGGCTGCTCCAGGTGCAGGTTGCCGTACCGGTCCCCGGCTGGCGCGTGCAGCAGCGCCACGTCCGGCCGCAGCGCCGGCACGGCGACCAGAGTCTCCCCGGTGAACGGGCAGGTGATCTCGGCATACTCGGGGTGCAGCGCCGCAATGTCCGAGCCGCGTACCCCGCGGACGGGCAGGAACGGCAGCCCCATCTCGGCCGCCCGGAGCTGGGCCAGGATGGTGGCGCAGCAGCTCTCCGCCACCTCGATCGTGCCCGCTTCAGCCGCGCGCCGGTAGGCCGGGGCGAGCCCCAGATCCTGCTCGAATCCCACATAGCTTTCCTCGCACCGGCGCACCGCGCCGGCCGCCACCAGCAGGTCCACGTCGATGCTGTGCGCCGACCCGACCAGGTGCAGCCCACGGCGGCCCTGCCGGACGAGCTCGCGGACCAGGGCCATCGGCAGCCGGGCAGACAGGCCGCCGCCCAGTGCGACCGTGGCGCCGTCGGCGACCAGGGACACTGCCTCGGTCAGGCTGACCCGCTTATCGCGGGGCGGCTGCAGGCTCATCGTGACCCTCCGATTCTGCTTGGGGACGGCTGGCCAGGTGGCCGCTGGCCTTGATCGCCGCAGCCAGCACCGGGTCGTACACCGGCGCGAACGGCGGGGCGTAGCTGAGATCGAGCCCGGCGATATCGGCCACACCCATCCCGGCGTGCAAGGCGGTGGCCAGCACGTCGATCCGTTTGGCCGCGCCCTCCCGGCCGGCCAGCTGGCCGCCGAGCAGCCGGCCGTCCGGTGCGTGCACCAACCGGACATGCAGCGGCTGCCCGCCCGGGTAGTACTTGGCCCGGGACCGGGACACCACATCAACCGCGGCGGCGGCCAGCCCGGCGGCCTGCGCCTCGACCAGGGTCAGCCCGGTGCGGGCCACTTCGAGGCCGAACACCTTCACCACCGCGGTGCCCACGATCCCGCCGAACGAAGCGGAACCGCCCCCCGCGACGGTGCCGGCCACCCGGCCAGTCTTGTTAGCGGCCGGTCCCAGCGGCACCCAGGCCGGCCCGTCCAGGACCAGGTGGTGCAGCGCGGCACAGTCACCGGCCGCGAACACGTCCGGCAGCGAGGTGCGCATGCTCGCGTCCACCCGCACCGACTGGTCGGGCAGGTGCTCGGCGCCGGCCCGGATCAGCAGGTCGGTGGCTGGGCGCACGCCGGCGCCGACGACCACCAGGTCGGTGCGGATCTCCGTGTCGCCGACCACCGCGGTCAACTCGCTCCCGCCGCCGCGCACCTCGTCCAGCCGGGCGCCCAGCCGCACCGTCGTGTGCCGTTCCAGCTCGGCCTGGACGACCCGGGCGATCGGCTCGTCCACGGTGCCCAGCACCCGGGGCAGCGCCTCGATGACCTCCACCTCGGCACCCGCCTCGGCCAGGGCCTCGGCCGCCTCCAGGCCGATGTACCCGGCGCCGATCACGATGGCGTGCCGGATGGCACCCGAGTCCAGCAGCCGCCGCAGCCCGATCGCCTCGTCCAGCGACCGGATGGTGAATACCCGCGGCCCCTCCAGGCCCGGCACCGGCGGCCGGACCGGCACGGCGCCGGTGGCGGCGATCAGCATGTCGTAGCTGAGCAGGCCGCCACCGTCCGCCCCAGACGGCGGCATCTGGTGCACCCGCACCTGGTGCGCGGCCGGGTTGATCGCGCTGACCCAGCTGTGCAGCCGCAGGTCGATGCCGCGCTTGTCGCGGAACTCACTGGGCGGGTAGGCCAGCAGGTCCTCCGCCTCCGGCACCACGCCGCCGAGGTAGTAGGGGATACCGCACATGCCGTAGGCGGCGAAACCGCCCGCTTCGCACACCACCACATCCAGGCTGGGCGCGGCCCGCCGGGCGGCCGACGCAGCCGACATGCCCGCGGCGCCGCCGCCGATCACTACCAGCCGTGCCACCCACGCTCCCGTCGCCGGTGCCTGCCCGTCACGAACGAGCATGCGGCCAGCTTCCGCGCGGCGGTCAGGTCTTGCCGGGACAAAGAAGGAGCCCAGGCTCGACCCGCCAGATCAGTGGAATCACCCGCCGGAACGGTCACGCTAAACGGCATGAGTGAGGCTAGGCAGCAACCGGACACCGCGGCGGCGGACGAGGTCGCAGCCGTGGTGGGGCGAGCCCGCGCGGCGGCCCGGGCCGTCGAGGACTACTCGCAGGAGCAGGTGGACGAGCTGGTCACCGCGGTGGCCTGGGCGGTGGTGCGCAAGGACCACGCCGAGGCGCTGGCCCAGCTGGCCGTGGACGAGGGCGGGTTCGGCAACTACGCGGACAAGGTCGCCAAGATCAACAAACGGGTGACCGGCGTGCTGGCCGACATGACCGGGCTGCGCACCGTCGGTGTCGTCGAGGAGGACCCGCAAGCTGGGCTGGTGAAGATGGCCAAGCCGGTCGGGGTGGTCGCGGCGCTGATCCCGACCACCGGCCCGGACGCGACCCCGCCGGTCAAGGCACTGTTCGCGCTGAAGGGCCGCAACGCCATCATCTGCGCCCCGCACCCGCGCACCCAGAAAGCCACCGAGGCCGTGGCCGGGTTCATGCGGGAGGCCTGCGAGCAGGTCGGCGCGCCGGCTGACCTGGTTCAGTCGCTGCCCGCGCCGTCGCTGCCGAAGACCCAGGAGCTGATGCGCCAGGCCGACCTGGTGGTGGCCACCGGCGGTGCGGGCATGGTCCGGGCTGCCTACAGCTCCGGCACACCGGCCTACGGCGTCGGGGTGGGCAACGCGGTGCACGTGGTGGATGAGACAGCCGACCTGGCCGACGCGGCGGCGGCCATCATGACCGCCAAGACGTTCGACTACGCGACCAGTTGCCTGGCCGACAACGCCGTGGTCGTGCACGCGGACGTGTACGACGACCTGCTCGGCCGGCTGACCGGCGCGGGCGCGCACCTGTGTGACCAGGGGCAGAAAGCCGCGCTCCAGGCGGTGATGTGGCCGGACGGCGGCCCGGTGCCGTCGGTCAAGGTGGTGGCCAAGTCGGCGGAGCACATCGCCGGTTTGGCCGGGTTCAGAGTGGACGTCGACTGCCCGATGCTGCTGGTCGAAGAGGACGGCACCGGGCCGGACCGCCCGTTCAGCGGCGAGAAGCTGTCCGTCGTGCTTGCGGTGTACAAGTACCAGGGCGACATCTCAGCCGCCGCGGACCTGGTCAACGCGATCACCGCCTACCAGGGTCTTGGCCACACCTGCGGCATCCACACCAGCTCAGACGCGAACGTGGACCAGCTAGCCATGACGACCCGGACGGCCCGGGTCCTGGTCAACCAGAACCTCAACGAGGGCGCGGGCAGCCCGCGCAACGGGCTGCCGTTCACCCTCAGCCTCAGCTGCGGCACCTGGGGCGGCAACATCACCACCGAGAACGTCAATGCCCGGCACTTCATCAACCTGACCTGGGTGTCCCGCCCGATCCAGCCCAAGGTCATCAGCGAGGAAGCGTTGTTCGCCGGCCACTGGCAGGCGTACGGGAAGTAGCGCTCAGCCGGTGCGGCTGGCCAGGAACTCGTCCGGCTCCAGGTAGTACGGGTTGTCGATGACCATGCCGCCGAGCAGCGCCTTGGGGTGTGTCTTCAGCACGTCCATGATCAGGTCCCCGGAGCACCGGGTCAGGTCGTACAGGCACAGGTTGACCTGCGGGACATTGGCCATGATGCGGTTCAGCTCAGACTCGTAGCCGATCAGCTCGGTGACCGCGTCCTGGCTGCGGTGTGCCCAGCTCATGTCGCCGATGTTGCGGGCCAGCCCAGACCCGCGCAGCGGGCTCTGCTGCGCCTTGGCCGCCCAGAACTGCAGCATGCGCGCGGGCAGGAAGCCGCCGTCGGCCAGGTAGGTGGCGTAGGAGTCGAGCACCTCGAGCTGGCAGAGCGAGACGTACGGATCCACCTCGACGTGCCTGGACATGCTGGCCAGCACGTCGTCCGGGGTGCAGCTGTCCACCACGCAGGTGCACTTGTCCCCGGCCCGCAGGCCGTCCACCAGGAACGGGACGAGGATGTCGTCCCGCTCGGCGGGCTTGCGGTAGAAGCCGCAGATGTGATCGCCCACGCTCAGCTGCAGGCCGAGCACCTCATGCCGGGTTTCCACAGTCATGTCCAGCCTCTCCTGGGGCCGGCCCCGGGTAGCGCTTGCCGCCCGGGGCCGGCGGCAGCAACGTCAGAGCTTGGCCCGCACGTTTGCGGCGGCCTGCCCCATGTTGTGCAGCTTGGCGTAGGCCACGGTGCGGCTGAAGTAGCCCAGGCCGCAATCCGGCGCGACCAGCAACCGGTCGGCCGGGACCACCTCCAGCCCGCGGCGGATCCGCTCCTCGATCTGCTCCACGCTTTCCACCTGCAGGTTCTTGACGTCCACCACGCCCACGCCGAGCACCTTGTCGGTGGGGAAGTCGCGGAACGCGGCCAGCTCGGAGAAGCCCTTGCTGGTCATCTCCAGGTGGACCACGTCCACCGGGGACTCCTTGAACAGCGGCATCATCGCGGTCGCATGGTCGTCGAAGATGTCCCGCTGGCCGTCCACGCTGCCGTAGCAGACATGCCAGAACTTGATCGCGTCGACGCCGTCGAACAGGATGTTCTGCATCTCGATCTGCCACATGTCGGTGGTGTACGGCGGCAGCACGTCGATCAGCTGCACCGCCTCCAGGCCCATGCTGACCAGGTACTTGAGTTCCTGGTTCAGCGCGATGGCCAGGTCCCGGGCCACCGCGACCTGGTCGCCGTAGTACTCGTCCTTGACGATGATGCTCTGCTGGGCCGGGCCGAGGAACGCCACCTTGAATGGCTTGTCGGTGACGTCCTGCATGGTCATCACCACGGGCTCGAAGATGGACCGCTCCCAGGTGATCTTCCCCTTGACCAGGGCCTGGTAGAACGGCCGGTACTTGGCGCCCTCGCCGGGCGGCCCGTAGGGCACGAAGCCACCCAGGTTCTCCGGGATGAAGTGGAAGATCGGCTCCAGCTGGAACCCGGGCGCCTCCCACTCGTAGTACTGGGCGCCGTCGCACAAGATGTCCAGGCCCGCGTTCTCCTGCTCCCGTGCGCAGATCTTGCACGCGTCCTCGTACGCCACCCGCGCGTTCTGGCTCCGGTAGGCCGGCTCGCTCAGCGAGCCCAGCACCCGGCCCTGCAGCCAGTGCGGCCGGGGGAACGCCGATACCGCCGAGACGGGCAGCAGGACTTCTGTACCGCGAATCTCCATTGATCTCAGCCTTTCTGCTGACTGGTAGCGCTGAACTGACTAACACCGGGCGGCCGGCTGGCGCCCAGCACGCCGCGGGCTGCCGCGATAACCCGCGGCACTGAAACGTCCACCTCGGCCTCCAGCGAGGCGGCCACGGGCAGCGGCACGTTGCCGCCGCTGACCCGGATGACCGGGGCGGCCAGCGCGCCGAACGCCTCCTGGGCGGCGATCGCCGCCACCGAGGCGCCCCAGCCGAGCTGGCCCGGGTTCTCCTCCACCACCACCAGCCGCCCGGTGCGGGCGACCGAGCCGAGCACGGTGGCCGCGTCCAGCGGCACCAGCGTGCGCAGGTCGATGACCTCGGCCTCGATGCCCTCGGTGGCCAGCCCGGCCGCGGCGTCCAGGCAGGTGCCCACCGTGATCGACAGCCCGACCAGCGTGACGTCCCGCCCGGCCCGGACGGTCCGGGCCTGGCCCAGCGGGATCAGCCGCTCGCCGTCGCCGACCTCTTCCTTGCGCCCGTACAGCGCCTTGTGCTCGAACACCAGGACTGGGTCGTCGTCCCGGATGGCCGCGGCGAGCAGGCCGAACGCCTCGGCCGGGCTGGCCGGTGAGGCGATCTTCAGGCCGGGCACGGTCATCGCCCAGTTCTCCACCGACTGGCCGTGCTGGCTGCCGAAGCCCAGGCCGCCGGAGCCGTTCGCGCCGCGCAGTACCAGCGGCACGCTGACCTGCCCGCCGGTCATGTAGCGGACCTTGGCGATCTCGTTGACGACCTGGTCCCAGCAGGTCGCGTAGAAGTCGGCGAACATGATCTCGGCGACCGGCCGCAGCCCGGCCATGGCCGCGCCCATGGCCGCGCCCGCAATGGCCTGCTCGGAGATGGGCGTGTTCCGCACCCGGTCCGCGCCGAACCGCTCGGTCAGGCCGGCCGTGGTCTTGAACACCCCGCCGGAGGCCACGTCCTCACCGAGCAGCACGACCCGGTCGTCCCGGGCCATCTCCTGGGCCAGCGCTGCGGCGACGGCCTGCCGGTAGGTCAGTTCCGCCATTGCCAGCTCCCGTCGCTCCACACGTCGGCCCACGCCCCCGCCGGGTCGGGGACCGGCCGGGCCAGCACTTGCCGGGCCAGCTCAGCCAGCTCGGCCGTGGTCCGCGTGTCGATCTCGTCCAGCTTCTCCGCGGCGGTGCCGGCCGCGGTCAGCGCGGCCCGGGTGCGCAGCAGCGGGTCCCGCTCACGCCACTGCGCCACCTCCCCGGCCGGCCGGTACCCGGCGCCGTCCGCGGCCGAGTGCCCCTTGAGCCGGTACGTCTGCGCCTCGACCAGGCTGGGGCCCAGCCCGCCCCGGGCGGCGCCGACCGCGTCGCCGACCACCCGCCGGACGGCGGCCACGTCGTTGCCGTCCACCACGATCCGGTCCAGCCCGTAGGCGGCGGCGCGGTCCGCGGCGGGCAGCGCGACCGGGATCACGTCGCCGATCGGCGTGTACTCCATGTACCAGTTGTTCTCGCACACGAACACGACCGGCAGCCGCCACACCGCGGCCAGGTTCAGCGCCTCGTGGAACGCGCCGATGTTGGTCGTCCCGTCGCCGAAGAAGCACACCGTGACCTGGCCGCTGCGCCGGATCTGCGCGGCCCAGGCCAGCCCGCAGGCGACCGGCAGGTGCGCGCCGACGATCGCGTAGGAGCCGTAGTAGCCGTGCGCCACGCTGGTGATGTGCATCGACCCGCCCTTGCCGGCGCAGATCCCGCCCTGGCGGCCGAGCAGCTCGGCCAGCACCGCGTCGGGCGGCGCGCCGCGGGCCAGCGCGTGCGCGTGGCCCCGGTAGGTGCCCAGCGAGTAGTCGCCCGGGCTGAGCACCGCGGCGGCGCCGACCGCGACCGCCTCCTGGCCCAGCCCCAGATGCACCGGGCCGTGCACCAGGCCCTGGCGGTACAGCGAGTCGACACGTTCCTCGAAGCGGCGCAGGAAACACATCCGGGTGAAGAGTTCCAGGTCATCGGGGACGCCCATGGCGAGGACCCTACGGTCGTGCGGCGGGCCCGGCCTCGTCCTGGCAGGCTCAACTGAGCGCCGTTCCTCCGCGCCCGGGTCCGGTCGTCAGGCCCTGTCACCGTCCAGGGCCAGCAACGTCAAGTGCGCGCGGGTGGCCAGCTCCAGGTTGAAGTGGATCTCCGGGTCGCTCAGGTCGAACCCGGTCAGCTCGCGGATCCGCTGCAGCCGGTACTTCAGCGTGCTGCGGTGCACCGACAGCGCCCGCGAGGTGGCTTCGTACCCGCCGCCATGCTGCAGGTACTGGGTCAGCGTCTTGACCAGCTCGGTGTGCTTGCGCTCATCGTAGGCGGCCAGCGTGCCCAGCCACCTGTGCACGAACCCGGCCACGTCGGAGAGGTCGTCGACGGCGGCCAGCATCCGGAGCACGTCCAGGTCGGCGTACACGGAGGTGCGCGCGGCGGAGGCGGACGCCTTCTGCAGCCGCAGCGCCAGCCGGGCTTCCCGCAGCGAGCGGGGCAGCTGGGAGGGCTGCGGGCACGGGTCGCCGACGCCCATCCGGCAGCGGCTGCCGTCCAGCTCGGCCACGATCCCGGCGCGCAGCGCCTCCCAGTCGCGCCGGCCGTCCGCGGCCACGATAACCACCGTGCCGGTCAGCGTGCCGAGCAGGCAGGGCAGCTGCTGCTGGCGCACCGCGCGGCGGGTGGCGTGCAGCGCATCTTCCGGGGCGGGCCCGCCGTCCGGCACCTCCAGCACCGCCACCTGGTGCGGCCGGCCCAGGTCATACCCGAGGGCTTCGGCACGCCGGTACGCGCTCTCGTCGTCGGTGCCGGTCAGCAGGTCGTGCACCAGCTCGCGGCGGACGCGCAGCTCGGTGTCGGCCATGCCGCGCAGCCGGGCCAGCTCGACGGCCAGCACGGTGGCGCCGTGCTCCAGGGCCATCACGTCGGTGGTGCCCGCGCGGTGTCCCGGGTCGACTAGCGAGAGCAGCCCGAGCACGCCGGGGCGCGGCGAGGCCAGCACGACGACCCGGTCGCCGTCCCGTACCGACCGGCCCGCGGCCATCAGGCGGCGCAGCAACTGCTCCCGCTCGTAGGCCGGCAGCTTCGGGTACCGGCCCGGCTGCCCCGGGCCAGCCCACGCGGACAGGTTGCCGTAGCGGTCCTCCACCGCCACCGCCAGCCCGGTCAGGTCATGCAGCGCCTCGGCGATGCCCGCCGCGCCCTCGCCCGCCACGGCCACTCCGGTCAGCCGGTCGTGAATGGCCATGCCCCGGCGCAGCGTGGCCACGGTTTCCTCGAGGGCCTCGTTGGTCGCGGCCAGCTGGGCGGCGGTGTCCCGCTCCCGGCCGTGCAGCCGCGCGTTGGACACAGCCACGCCGGTCTGCTGGGCCAGCACCTGGGCCAGGAACTGTTCCTCCACCGCGGGCTCGTGCGCGGCGTGCACGACCAGGTAGCCCAGCCGCCCGGCGATGCTGCGCAGCGGGTAGGCCCAGGACCACGCGGCGTCCAGGGTCACCGGGCCCCCGGTCCCGGGCAGCGCGCGCAGCTGGCGGGCCAGGCCCGGCTCCAGGGCGGCACGGCGGTGGCCCTCGGCCCACCACTGTTCCGCGATCACGAAACCGGCGATCTGCCAGCCGCCCAGCGAAGCGGCAGCCGAGGCGGCCAGGCGCAGGATCTGCTGGTCGTCCGAGCTCTCCGTCATCAGGATGGACAGCACCAGCAGCGCGCGCAGATTGGTCAGCTGACCGCGGAGCAGGCCCAGTTCGTCGCGCTGACAGGTGCCTGCCGCCGGCTGGGTAGCGCCCACGCTTCCACCGCCCCGTGGATCAGGTCATCCGGAGCGTAGATCATTCCTGGGGCAGAACTAACCGAGCCTCAGGACGAAACCGGCCGCTGATCCTGTCCTCCCGGGACAGGGCCGGACGGCGCTCACTGGGACGTCATGCCGCCGTCGGCGGTGAGCACAGAGCCGGTCAGGAACGAGGAGTCGTCGCTGGCCAGGAACAGCGCCACCGCGGCGATCTCCGCCGGGGTGCCGAGCCGGCCGATCGGGTACTTGGCCACGGTCAGCGCCAGCCCGGCGGCCAGGTCCCCGCCGCCCCGCGCGGTCAGCATGGGCTCCATCAGCGGTGTGTACACGGTGCCCGGGCAGATCACGTTGACCCGCACCCCGCGGGGCGCCAGGTCCACCGACATCGACCTGGTCAGCGCGACCACGGCGCCTTTGGCCGCGCAGTAGGACGCGAAGTTGGCGATGCCGACCAGGGCCGCGACCGAGCCCTGGTTGATGATCGACCCGCCGCCCGTGGCGACCATCGACGGGGCGGCGGCCTGGGCGCACAGGAACGTGCCCTTGGCGTTGACCGCGAAGCTCCGGTCCCAGTCGTCCTCGGTGGCGTCCAGGACCGAGCCGCTGCTGTTGCACCCCGCGTTGTTGTAGAGCACGTCGATCCGGCCGTACTCGGCGAGGATCTGGCCGAACGCGCCGCCCACCTGGGCCCGGTCGGCGACGTTGGCCACCGCGGCGAGCGCGGTGCCGCCCGCCGCGGTGATCTGCGCCACGGTCTCCTTGGCCGCGTCCGCGTTCAGGTCGACCACCGCCACCGCGGCGCCCTCCGCGGCGAACCGCGCGGCCGCCGCGCGCCCGATCCCCGAGCCCGCTCCGGTCACCACGGCGACCTTGCCGTCCAGCTTGCCTGCCATCTAGACCTTCCTTTCTGAACGCCGGCTGGTCACGCTGCCGCCGCTCACCACGCGGACATGCCGCCGTCCACCACCAGCGGGTGGCCGGTCATGTAGCCGAGCCGCCCGGACGCCAGCAGCGCAACCGCGTCCGCGATCTCGTCCGGCGTGGCCACCCGGCCGGCCGGGATCCGGGCCTCCACCTCGGCCCGCAGCTCCGGCTGGTCCAGCCGCCAGCTGGTCATCGGGGTGTACACCATGCCCGGGCAGACCGCGTTGGCCTGGATCCCGTCCGCCGCGTAGTCCACCGCGATGGACCGGGTCAGCATCAGCGCCGCGCCCTTGGACGCGGTGTACGCGCACCGGCCGGGGAAGGCGACCAGCCCGGCGACCGACGCGACCGTGATGATGTGCCCGGAGCCCCGGGCGACCATGGCCGGAAGTACCGTGCGGCTGCACAGGAACGCGCCGCGCACATTGACCGCGAACACCGCGTCCCACTCGGCCACCGGCGTCTCGTGGCACCTGGTGGCGGACTGCGACCCGGTGATCCCCGCGTTGTTGACCAGCACGTCAACCGGCCCGAGCTGGCTGGTCACCGTCGCCATAGCCGGCGTTACGTCTGATTCGTCCGTCACGTCGCAACGGAGGGTCAGCGTGGCCGCGCCGGCCGCCTCGGCGGGCCGCAGGTCGAGCGCGGCCACCGTGAAACCATCTTTGGCCAGCCGGGCGCAGGTGGCGAGCCCGATGCCGGACCCACCGCCGGTGACGACGGCCACCTTAGTCCCGGCGGCGGGCTGGTTTGCCAGCGGAGTCACAGGTTCACCGGGCTGGCCTGGCCCGCGCGCAGCCGGCACAGCTGGATGAAGTGCTCGGGGTTCAGGAACAGCTCGTTCAGCTCGGCCATCTGGTCCATGGTGAAACCCTCGGGCCGGCGGATCAGGTAGTCGATGTACTGGAACGCGTCCTTGGCGCCGTAGCCGACGTGATGCGCGCCCAGCACCTTGCGGCTGTCCGCGTCGATGACCAGCTTGAGCCAGCCGGACAGGATGGGCCGGGTAAAGGCGTACAGCATCGACCCCTCGGCGGCGGGCAGCGCGAACGTCTCCGGGTCCGCGTCGTCCGGCGGCATCTGGATCTTGATGACGTTCTGGTACCGCGCCCGGGCCTCCGCCTCGGACAGCCCGCACCAGGTCACCTCGTACGTGGTGTGCAGGAAGTCCGGGTACTCGGTGAAATCGAACTCGTAGTCCTCGCCCATGATGTTGCGGGCCGCGCCGACCCCGCACTTGCGCGCCTTGAACATCTCCATCGGCGGGCCGACCAGGTCACCGGCCGCGTACACCCCGGGCACCGAGGTCCGCATGTGCGTGTCGGCGAGCACGAACCCGCGCTCGTCGGTGGCCAGCCCGAGCGGTTCGTACATGGACAGGTCGGGGCGCTCCCCGGTGCCGACGAACACGAAGTCGGTGTCGATCTCCCGGACCTCGCCGCCGGGCACCCGGTAGCGGACCCCGGTGACCTTGCCATTGCCGAGCACCTCGAGCAGTTCCGCGCCCTCGACCATCTCGATGCCCCGGTCGGCCATCATGGCCACCACGTACTCGCGCAGGCCGGTGTCCACGTGGTGCAGGCTGGCCGTCTCCATCAGTGGGCTGCGGCTCAGGATCGTGGTCTGGCACCCGGTGGCCTGGAAGAACGACCCGTACTCCAGGGCCACCTTGGAGCCGCCGATGATCACGCAGCGGTTCGGCTCGTAGTCCAGGTCCTCGATCAGGCTGGCGAAGTCGTAGATCCCCCTGGTGGCCATGCCCGGCACGTCCGGGTAGACGGTCCGCGACCCGGTGCACAGCACCAGGTTCCTGGCCTGGAATCGTCGTCCCTCCACCTCGACGGTGCTTGTGTCGATGATCCGGGCCCGGGCATTCAGGATGAACTCCATGTCCAGCTGTTCCTTGGACTGCCAGTT
This sequence comes from Streptosporangiaceae bacterium, assembly GCA_036497945.1. Lineage (GTDB taxonomy): Bacteria > Actinomycetota > Actinomycetes > Streptosporangiales > Streptosporangiaceae > RYN-230. Next base: position 62,593 of record DASXIN010000042.1, read on the forward strand.
CATGATGGCGTGCGGGTACATCCGGCCCGCCTTGAACAGCTGGACGATCTCCAGGATGCTGGCCCGCTTCTCGTCGAATGGCGGGTACCACAGCTGTCCCTGCATGTGCCGGGCCAGGTCCAGCTCGCGGGCAGCCTCGGAGAACAGATGATGCGGCACGCAGGCCTGATGCGGGCAGGACCCGCCCAGGAACGGCCAGGCGTCGATGGTGAGCTGGCGGCCACCCCGGGCCTTCAGGAACGCCGAGCCGAACCGGCCGGCCGCGCCGCCGCCCACGAAGATCGCGTCGTACTCGCGGTCGTCCTGCGCCGGGCCGGCCACGTTCCACAGGCCCTCGGGGTTGTCCGCCGGGTGGGCCACGATGTCGTCGATCAGCAGCGCCCATTCGCCCACGGTCAGCGGGGCGCCCGGCGCGCCACGGTCACCGTCGGGAAGTGGGCCGAGCGTCCCGATCCGGGCGCGCAGTGCGGCGAATCCGTCGCCCGGGTTCCGTACATCGATCATCGCTGACCCCTCGTGGCTGCTCCGGCAGGCACCGTGCCTGCCTGTTCAGGATGGCCAGCGGCCGCCGGGCGGGGGAGGTCACCGGGGGACGAAGAACCGCCCGGCCGTCACCCTCGCTGGATTAGGGCGCTCAGCGCTGCTCGCGCAGCGCCTGCAGGGTGCCCCAGGCGCGGGTGGCCAGTTGCAGGTTGAAATGCACGTCCGGATCGTTCAGCTCCAGGCCGGTAAGCTCGCGGATCCGCTGCAGCCGGTACTTCAGCGTGCTCTTGTGCACCGACAGCTCGGCCGCGGTGGCGTCGTAGTTGCCGCCGTGCTCCAGGTACTGGGTCAGCGTGTGCACCAGCTCGGCGCTCCGCCGGCGGTCGTAGTCCAGCAGGCTGCCCAGCCAGTCCCGGACGAAGGATTCCACGTCGGACAGGTCGGGGATGGCGGCCAGCATCCGGAAGATGCCGAGCTTGGGATACTCGCAGGCGCCGTTGCCGGGCAGCAGCGTCTGCTGCAGCCGCAGCGCCAGGCCCGCCTCGCGCAGCGAGCGGGGCAGCTCGGCGGGCCGCCCAGCGGTGCCACCCACGCCCACCCGGATCTGGCCGCCGAGGTCGGACGTGATCGAGCGGCGCAGCTGCTCCCAGTCGGCCTGGCCCGCGGTGATCACCGCGACGTCGCCCGACCACATCTCGAACAGGCCGTCCTGCCGGGCCTGCCGCATGGCCCGGCGGACCGCGTTGAGCAGCGCGTCGTGCATCCGGGCCCGGCCCTTGCCCTCGACGATCACCACCCGGTGCGGCCGCCGCAGGTCGTAGTCGAGGGCCTCGGCCCGGGTCAGCGCGCTCTCGTCATCGGTCCCGGCCAGCAGGTCGTGCACCAGGTCGCGGCGCAGCCGCAGTTCCGCGTCGGCGATCCCGCGCAGCCGGGCCAGTTCCATGGCCAGCACGGTGGCACCGTGCTCCAGCGCCACCAGGTCGGCGTGATCGGCGCGCCGGTCCGGGTCGACCAGGGCGAGGACCCCCAGCACGTCGGTCCGCGGCGAGGCGAGCAGCATGAGCCGCTCGCCGTCCCGGGTCGGGGAGCTGGCCCGCATCAGCCGGCGGAGCAGGTGCTCGCGCTTGGCGAACGACTCCTTGGGATACCGGTCCGGCTGGCCGGGCCCGGCCCAGGCGGTCAGGTTGCCGTAACGATCCTCGATCGCCACCGGCATCCCGGTCAGCTCGTGCAGCGCCCGGGCGATGCCCGGCTGGCCCTCCCCGGAGACCGCCACGCTGGTCAGCCGCTGATGGATGGCCATGCTCCGCTGCAGCCGGGTGACGGTCGCGGCCAGCGTCTCGTTGGTGGCGGCCAGTTCGGCCGCGGTGGCGCGTTCCCGGGCGTGCAGCCGGGCGTTGGACACGGCCACCCCGGTCTGCTGGGCCAGGACCTGGATCAGGAACCGCTGCTCGGTGCTGGGTTCCGCGGCGCACGAGGCGACCAGGTGGCCGAGCTGCCCGGCGACACCACGCAGCGGGTAGGCCCAGGCCCAGCCCCGGCCGGCCACGCTCACCGCGCCGCCCTGGCTGCCCAGCGCGGCTAGCTGCTCGGCCAGGCCGGGCGGTGCGGCCGCTCCGTGGCCCAGGCCCGCGTGCCACTGCCCATCGGTGAACCGGTAGCCCTCGATCCGCCACGGGCCCAGCCCGGCCGCGCTGGAGGTGGCCAGTTCCAGGATCTGATCGTCGCTGGCCGACTCGGTCATCAGCAACGAGATCACCAGCAGGGCACGGAACTCGCCGAGCCGTTCGCGCAGGTCCGCCTCGGCCGGCGGGCCGGCCCGGGCCGGCAGCGGCAGCACCACCGCGCCGTCCTGGGGCACCGCGCGGCGGGTCCTGTGCTCGGCGGTCATCGCGGATCAGAGGCTGCTGACCGAGCGGAGGAACTCGTCAGGCCCGACGTAGTACGGGTTCTCGACCAGGATGCCCTGGACCAGGACCTGCGGATGGGTCTTCACGATGTTGACCACGACCTCCCCGCTGAAGCGGTCCAGGTCGTACAGGCACAGCACGATGACCGGGCAGCTGGCGGTGACCCGGTTCAGCTCGGACTCGTAGCCGACCAGGTGCTCCACCCCGGGGGCGTCGCGCAGCGCCCAGGTCATCTCACCGGCCAGGCGGTAGAACGAGTAGCCCTCGACCGCCGCCTTGCTCATGTTCTCGGTCCAGAACGTGAGCATGTCGCTGGTGGTGAACTCGCCGCCGGCCAGGTAGGTCGTTTCCGGCAGGTGGATGTCCAGCTGCCCCGCGGCGGGCCGGGGCTCGCCGCCAGACCCGGGCAGCGCCCTGAGCCAGGCGGCCGTGTGCGCGGAATCGACGACGCAGATGCACTTGTCCCCGGCGGTGAGGCCCGCGCCCAGGTAACCGCTGAGCAGCCGGTCACGGTCGCTGTCACCCCGGTAGAACGCGCAGACGTGGCTGCCCGTCATCAGGCCGATACCGTCAATTCCGCTCGACACGGGTCCGGCCATCACTCACCGCCTTGTGACCTTGTGCCTCGACTCCGTTAGCCGGATAGTACGTCGCTCACCGAAGTTCCGGCTCGTCCTGGCGGGGTGAAGATCTGGGATTCCATGCCTGCCGGGGACCAGGATGCCCCAGCCTGTAGTCGGGTCCGCCTCACCCCCCCGTGGGTGATGGCACTGGGCCGTACGAGATGGTCTTCGACGGCAGGCCCGGTGTCCTGGCCCGGGTTGCCGCGTCGCCCGCACGGACGTCGCGGGCTACTGTCCGGCCAGGCCGAGCAACAGCCCGTCCGCGGCCACGGCCGGCGAACTGGTCACGAACATCAGGACGCCGTCGGACGGCGCTGTGATCGTCTCCAGGATCTCGCTGCCGTCGATGCTGGTGACGGTGCCGAGGACCTGTCCCTCGGTCACCGCGCCGCCTGCCTGCTCCGCGGGCTCCCACCATCCCTCGTGCAGGCAGCGCAGCCACACGAACCGCCGCAGCGGGCGGGGCGGCAGCCCGTGATTGTCTGGTGGCCCGGCCGGGTCACCGGACATGCCCAGCAGCGCCAGCACCCGGTTCAGGCCGCGCAGATGCGCGTCGACCGCTGCCTGCTCCACCAGGCCGCACCCGCCCGCCTCGGCGATGATCGCCGGGATGCCGATCTCGGCGGCCGCCGCGCTGGTCGTGCCGGCCACGGCGCGGTCCGGTCCCGGTTCCTGGCGGATGAGGTACCCGAGGCCGTAGGCCTCGGCCATGTCCCGGGCCCGCGCCTCGCCCGGGCCAGCGTCGTAGAGAGCGAACGGCTCGAGGGCCTCGACCATGTCCCCGGCGTGCATGTCGATCAGGGCATCCGATCCCTTGATGATCTTCGTGAAGGTGTCGTGGGCCAGCCGCTCGGCGAGGCTGCCCGACGGGTTTCCCGGGAAGCAGCGATTCAGGTTCTTGCCGTCATCGGGAACCACGAACGGGCTCCGGGCCCAGAACGCGGGCAGGTTCAGCACCGGTATGGCCAGGACGCGGCCGCGCAATTCGCGGCCGGCCAGGCTCCGGGCCCAGATGCGCTGCGCCGCCATGGGGGCGTATTCGCAGCCGTGCACGCCCGCCAGCACGGTCAGCTGCGGCCCGTCTCGGGTCCCGGTGATGTCCAGCGCCGGGATGTCCAGCCCGGCCAGGTCGAAGCGGCGGCGGGTCAGCGCCGGCAGCGTGGTCATCCCTTGATTGTGCTGGTGCACCATCTCCTGCACCAGGTACCCGTGTGGTGCACCGCGCACGCGCAGCGGCTGATCCGGGCTTCGCAGGCCTGAGACGACGGCCAGGCCGCGCGCCTACAGGCGGGGCAGGTGGAAGCCGTTGTAATACCACAGCGACGAGGTGTACCACAGCACGCCGACGACGACGGCGAGCGTGCCCCCGGCCACCGGCAGTACCCAGCTCGGCAGCCGCTTGCTCTGTACCAGCAGCACCTTCGCGACAAAGGCACCGTAGAAGAAACAGCCCGCGATCGAGTGCACCGCCACCCTGAGACTGGTGAGCTGCACGCCGTAGGCGAGGAGGCAATGCACGGCGATCGGCACGGTGAGCGCGAACAGGCCGAAGCCGATGACCCGGTGCGCCAGCCGCACCGGGCGTGGCGGGCTGCCCGCCAGCGGCAGCTTCCGGTACATCCACACCGCCAGCAGCACCTGCAGCCCCGCCAGGCCGAGGGCGATGGTCGCCAGCATGGACTTGAGCGCGATCGCATCCAGCCCGACCCGTCCGAACAGGCTGAACGTGTAGTTCGGCGTGTGCAGCCGACCGGCCACATACAGCGCCACGGTCACCCCGACGGCGAGCAGGCCAATCCCTGCCAGGCGCACCGCGGGGGACCTCTGCTTCGCTGCGCCCGGTGCACTCATGTCATCGCACCATGCCACACCGAGCCGCTGCCGGACCCGCAGGTGGTACGGGCCCAGGCGAAGATCACTGACACAGGCAGGCACGTGGCGGCGGCACCCTGAAAGCCGCTGGTGTATTCGATCAGCCTGGCGGCGCGGAGCAGAAGCCGGCCGGCGGCGGCGCTGAACCAGATCATCAGGGCGACAGCGTTCATGGTTCCCCTTCCCCGGCAGCTACGGGCTCGGGTGTGGTCATTCCCGCCGGCCAGACCCGGGGCGGCCCGCACAGACGGCGGACCATGCCCCGGACGGCCTGGAATGCGCTATCCAACCATGGCAACGGGCAGCCCCCGGCGCGCGGTTCAGCTCACCGCGGACCCGCAACGGCCTTTTCAGCCAGTGCACGCGCCACCGGGCGCGCGCGGCATCGGTCGGCTGTTCGTTGACTCCTACCTGCAGAGCTTCGGCGGCGAGATGGCCTGATCCTCCCGCCATCGGAGCGCGCTTGCAGACGTCTCAGTCAGGATGTAGCGTCGCGGGAGACCTCACGCAACCGGAAAGTGATCAATAGTCCGCCCGATGACATTCAGAACCGAGAGCCGCATAAAGATCGCCAGCAGCGTCCGTGAGGTGTGGGCGTATGTCTGTGACGTCGGACGCTGGCCGGAGTGGGCGCCAACAGTTCTCGAATGCCGGGTTAGCGGAGGGGCTCCGCTTCAGCCCGGCTCGCGGGTGGAGCAGCGGGCGAAGCTGATACTCGGGATGAGTCGCAGCCGGAGCCAGGAGGTGACCGCTGTCGAGCCCCCCCGCTACGTAGCGTTCGCCGGGCCGCTGGGTATTTCCACGGCGCGCTGGGGGATGGAACTCGAGCCGTTCGACGATAGGCAGACCGACGCCATGATGTGGATTGAGGTCGACCTCGCGGGCATCATGCGCGTGGTCCCCGGCCGCTCTCTTCAAGGCAGAATTCAGCGCGTAAGCGATGGTGAGATGGTGGCGATCAAGGCCGCGGTCGAGTCCGCTACTCGGGGCGGCCCGGAGTCCTAGGTGGGGTGGCGCGGTTCTGCCGCGACGCTCCCGAGATCGAGGAGCACACCGTGAGCCAGGTCGACCGCAGGCGAGAGCACCTGATCGAGACCTACCGCAAGAAGGCGAAGCACTACGACATCACCTCCCGGCTCTACCCCGTGCCCGGCTACCCCCAGCGGGGACAGCGCCTCCGGACCGTGCAAGCACTCGGCCTTCGCGCCGGTGACACCGTGGTCGACGTCGCCTGCGGCACAGGCCTGAACTTCACGATGCTTGAGAAGGCGATTGGTCCCGGCGGCCGGATCATCGGCGTCGATCTGACCGACGCGATGCTCGCCCATGCCCAGCATCGGATAGAGGCGAACGGCTGGAGCAATGTCACCCTCGTGCAATCCGACGCGGCCGGCTTCGACTTCCCCGCCGAGGTCGACGCCATCCTGTCCACGTACGCCCTGTCACAGGTGCCCGAGTGCGCAGCGGTCATCGCCCACGGTGCCACGGCCCTCTCCGAAGGCGGACGCTGGGCGGTGCTGGATCTCAAGGTTCCCGACAACACGCCAGCGTGGCTAACGCAGCTCGGAACCGCAACGGTGCGGCCTTTCGCCTGGATAGATGAGTGGGTCATGCGCCGTCCGTGGGCGGCGATTCGCGCAGCCATGCAGGAAGAACTGGCCGATCTCTCCTGGACCGAGTTGTTCTTCGGAACCGCATTACTCGCTGCCGGGTCCGCCGCCCTGGAACCTTCGGTGCACGACCGCGGGGGAGAGGCCATAAGTGACCGTGGGCTGAGCAAGCGCCCTCTCACCTGAGGCCCGAGCGGACGCGGGGCTTTGGCGGACGAGTCGGTCCAGCGTGTCTAGGCGTGCAGAAGGCTCGATCAGCAGCGCGAGCGTCGCCAGTCGCCTGGCGCAGCCCGAGCGCCGGCGCGGGCGCCGGTGGCGGTGGCGGTGGCGGGAAGGTACGCCGGCGCCACGGGAGAAGATGTCACCGCCCGGAGCCCGCGCCACTCCATCTACGACTCCGCGCCTCCCCGGGTAGCGGACTCGACCGCGGCCTTGATCGCCGCCATCTCCTGATCGCTGACGCGCTGAATTCTGCCTTGGAGGGTGCGGCCGGGGATCGCGCGCATGATGCCCGCGAGATCGACCTCAATCCACATGTTGGCGTCGGTCGTCCTTTCGTCCACCGGCTCGAGTTCCATTCCCCAGCGCGCCGCCGACGTACCCATTGTCCCGGCGAACGCCACGTAGCGGGGCGCCTCGACAGCGGTCACTTCCTGGCTCCGGCTGTGAGTCCACCACAGGTCCTTCGCCCGCTGCTCCACCCGCGAGCCGGGCTGAAGCGGACCTCCCCCGCGAACCCGGCATTCGAGAACCGTTGGCGCCCACTCCGGCCAGCGCCCGACGTCACAGACATACGCCCACACCTCATGGAGGCTGCCGGCGATTTTTATGCGGCTCTCGGTTCTGATTGTCATCGGGCTGACTTTCTGTTGATCATTTTCCGGTTGCGTGAGATCTCCTGGTAAGTCAAGGGAGGTGGTTGGTGTCGTTGACGCTATGCACGGCGGCAAATCCGCCGCCGTGCCATTGGATCTCGTTGATGCAGGCGGAACCGAGATACAGCCGGTAAACGGTGCCAAGCGGGACACCGAGAGCCCGGCACAGCAGGGTCTTTATCGGGGTGATGTGACTGACCACCAGGACGGTCTGGCCGCCGTGGTCCCGCAGCAGCCGGTCGCAGGCCCGGTTTACCCGGTGTGCGGTGTCGGCGAAGCTCTCCCCGCCCGGCGGTGCCTGTTCGGGGTCGCGTCGCCAGGCTGCCGCGGCTGTGGGCCATCGCTGCTGGATTTCTGCCAGGGTGAAGCCCTCCCAGTCACCGAAGTCGGTTTCACGGAGATCATCATCGATGACTGCGGTAAGGCCCAGTTCGCCGGCCGCAATGGCCGCGGTCGCGACAGCGCGCTGCAAGGGCGAGCTGACCATGGCATCGATGGGGGCACCGGTGGCTAGGCGGCAGGCGGCGGCCTGGGCCTGCCGGGTTCCGCTGGCGCTAAGCGGGAGGTCGCGCAGTCCGCTGAAGCGGTGTTCGGGTGATAGCCGGGTATCGCCGTGCCTCAGCAAGATGGTGGTGGTGGGGT